>NZ_JBEXLS010000046.1:0-52189 GCF_040610055.1 Streptomyces sp. NPDC004539
GCCGGTGCCGCAGCGACATGACGCCTTCACCGCATGTCACCACAGCCACTTGACAACCTGATTGGGAATCAGTGGCCACGCTGAAGATCCTTAGTCGGCCAGCGGCTTGCGCAACACCGCGCAGGGGCGCCCGAGTCGGCGGTCCTTCCGGTGGTCGATGACCTCGTACCCGAGAGCCGTCCAAAAGGCCATGCCCATCGGGTTGTTGTCGAGCACGGCGAGCCGTACGGCCTCCCGGCCCGCCTCCCTGAACCTGTCCTCCACGGCCTCCGCGATCCGCCGGCCGTGGCCCCGCCGCCGCTCCCCCACCATCAGGAACCCGATCCACGGGTCCGGGTCCGCCGGGTCCGGGTGCCGACCCAACGTCACCGTGATCCCCGCGAGTTGACCCTCACTCCGCGCCAGCAGCACCTCCACCTCCGGGTTCGCCAGCTCGTCGGCCAGCTCCCTCGCGATCTGCTCCGGCCGGATGTCCGCCGGGTCCGGGAAGTCCCCGCTCAGCGCGAAGAACGTCTCGTTCGCCGCGTAGAGCGCGGTGAGCTCGGTGAGGAGGGGGGCCGGGATGTCGTGGTCGGGGGTGAGGGGGAGGGGGGTGAGGATCATGGGGCGAGGGTAGTGGGGCGGACCTCGAACCAGAGGAGTTTGCCGGTGACGGGGCTGCCGGGGTCGTCCTGAAGGGGCCAGCCGCCCCAGGCGCACGCGTACCGCTGCACGAGGCACAGGCCCCGGCCGCCCTCCTTGTACGCCGGGGGCATCGGGGTGCGGCCGGCCGTGGGGTGCGCGAAGGGTTCCGGGATGTGCGGGTGGGTGTCCCAAATACCCACACGGAGCCCGCCGTTGCCCGGGGCGGTCAGGCGGACGGAGGCGGGGCCGGTGGTGTGGCGGTACGTGTTGGCGACGAGTTCGGAGGTCAACAGTTCGACCGAGTACAGGAGTTCGTGCATGGAGTAGGCGGTGAGGGCGGCACGTACGGTCATGCGTGCGATGCGGGCGGCTCGGGGGTCGTGGGGGAGGCGGAGGGAGTAGGTCCAGGTGTCGGGGTTGGGTACGGTGCTCATGGGTGAACTCCGGGAGGAAGGGGACGTCGCGGGCCAACTGCCGTGCGGGGTACGGAGTTGGGCGGTGCGTGAACTACCGTAGAGCCGCTCGGGAGATTTATCTTCCAGTTCCCGGAGATGTACCTTCGTTTCCCTCGTGTGGGTGACGAGAGCGCCGCGCTGCGGCCTGACAGGAGGTGCCGTGCCGCCCACGAACAACCCCAGTTACCGTCAACGGCGCCTCGGTGTGGAACTGCGCAAACTCCGGGAGCGGGCCGGATTGACGGTCACGCAGGCGGGCGCGCATCTGGGCGTCAACCAGGGGCGCGTCAGCATGATCGAGACGGGGCGCAGCGCGTTGAGTGCCGACCGGGTCCGGGGGATGGCTTCGGCGTACGACTGCACGGACGAGGCGTTGGTCGAGGCGCTGGGGACGATGACCGGGCGACGGGGTCGCGGCTGGTGGGAGGAGAGCCGGGACCACGTACCCGTCGCCCTCGTGGATCTGGCGGAACTCGAACACCACGCCACGGCACTGCGCGTCGCCCTCGTCGTCCACATCCCGGCGCTGCTCCAGACCACCGACCACGCCCGTGCGCTCTTCCGGTCGGTCGTGCCGCCCATGCGCCAGTACGAGGCGGAGCACCGGCTCTCGCACCGCGTCAAGCGGCAGGGTGTACTGCACCGCGCCGTCCCACCCCCATACACCGCGATCATCCACGAGGCCGCGCTGCGGATGAACTTCGGCGGCCCTTCCGTCGCCCGCGGGCAGTTCAAGCACCTGCTCGACATGAGCGAACTCCCTCATGTCACCATCCGGATAGTCCCGTTCGGTGCGGAGGACTTCCCGAGCACGGGTCAGTCCTTCGACTACGTGGAGGGACCTGTCCCTCAACTCGACACGGTTCAGCTCGACTCGCACCACGGTGCCTGTGAATTCCTCGACGCCGAAACCCAGTTGGACAAGTACCGGGCTGTACTGGACCGCATGGACACCTGCGCCCTCGACCCCACCCGCACCCGGGACTTCATCCGCCGTCTCGACCGGGACCTCTGAAAGGCATCCACCGTGCAGACCCTCAACTGGCTGAAGTCCTCCTACAGCGGCGACGGCTCCAACTGCGTAGAGATAGCCCCTTCCCCCACCACCCTCCACATCCGCGACTCCAAAACCCCCGCCACTCCTCACCTCACCTTCCTCCACTCCACCTGGACCCACTTCCTCACCCAAGTACGTCAATAGCCGCCGTGATCAACCTCCTTGCGTCAACTCCCCGCACCGCGATCGCCGACAACTCCGCGAACGTCCTTGTGTACTCGGCGATTTCGCTCGGCTGAGTCACCGACAGCCTCGCCGAGACCAGTTCGACCTTGACCAGGCTGTCGTCAAAGATCAGGAAGGACTCCGTCGGCCAATCCCCACCCCGTGGCACGCCCATGGGGATGATCCCCAGAGACACCGAGGGGAGCGACGCGACGGAGATCAGGTGGCCGAGCGCACCCGCCATCGTCCCCGCGTCGCCGATGACCGTACGCAGGACCCATTCCTCGACGAGGAAGACGAAGCGGCGTCCGCCGGAGTGCAGGACGCGTTGGCGGTCCATGCGGAGGCTCACCGCCTCCTCGATGTCACCGGGCGCCTGTCGGAGGTGAACGACGGTTCTCAGCACGGCACGCGTGTAGGCCGCCGACTGAAGCAACCCCGGGATCACCCCCGACTGGTAGTCACGGAAGTGGCGCGTCCGTTCGTACAGAGGTGTCGAGATCTGCTGAAGGTGCTTGAGACCGGCTCGTTCGATGCGACGCCAGTCGATGTACATACCCTCGACAGCGCGGGCGGCGGCAATCAGGTCGGCCGTCTGACCCTGCGCGCCACAGTGGAACGTATACGCACGGATGTCCGCGTCCGCCGGAGGCGTCCGGCCGTGCTCGATACGGCTGCACTTGGACTCGTGCCAGCCCGCGCGCTCGGCCAACGCCCGCCCTGTGAGGCCGGATTCCCTCCGGATCTCGCGCAGGCGCCGGTCGAGAGCCTTGCGGGCTTCGGTGACGCTGGAGGACGGACTGCTCAACGCAGGACGTACTCCGAGTGGTCGGCTCCCAGATCCCAGACCGCTTCGAACGCGCTGAGGCAGAGCTTCACGATCTCCGGGTCCTGCGTGAACTCCTCGTCGTCAGGAGCGTCCGGCACTTCCCCGTCGCCGGTGAAGAAGTAGAACAGCACCGAACTGTCGTCGAAGAGCCAGAAGTCGTTGCCGGGGAGCGTCAGCGCGGACGCGCGGCGCCGCGGCAGCCACCTGACCTGTTCACCCGCCGACACGTTCGCGGCGGTCGACTCGTGCTCGAACCTGATGTAGTCCGAGACCGGTTCGGAGACAATGCGGGCTCGTCGCACCTCGACCCCCTTCGCCGTGACGTCGGAGATCAACCGCAGCCAGGGACGCATATCAGGATCGTCCCTCGCCGGATCACCACGCACACCGTTCTGCCAGGCGACGAACGCGGGGTCCGACTGCATGTAGCCGTCCCGCATCTCCAGATGAAGGGCCGAGCGCTTACACGCTCGCAGCCGATCCTCAAGCGTTGGTTCCAGACCCATCTCGCCCGATGACCTCCGGGAAGAATTGCATCATGCGGCGAGGAAACTCGATCGCCGTCTCATGCTCCGGGATGTCCATCTGCTTCCGCTTCTCGGGACTCACCCGCCAACCCTGAAGCACGTAGTTGCCCGTCTCCTCGTCCAGGTGGACGGTCGGCGACCTGCCGTCGTCACTCTCCGGGTCCTGACCCAGCTTGACCAACGCCACGGCCAACCTCCTCCGCTATCGGGGATGACTCACAGTCTTGCCCCCAACAACCCTCCGTAGCCAGAAACTTGCACGAACTTCTACGAACCCCCTGATCACCCCCCCTGACCAGGGAGGTTGACCCGACCGGGAGGCCCTCCATGGAACCCCAGCCCTACCCCCTGCCCGAACCCTCCCCGGTACCCGGCTGCGGCCAGCGCCTGTCCCACGTGACGGCAAGACGCAACGCCCGCCCGACGTACGACCACAGCGCCGTGACCGACGCGAACGTCCTGCTGCGCAGGCACCTCGCCGAAGCGCACTGAGGTCCACGAGACCGACGTCCCCGTCACCTCTCGCTCCCCTCAACTCCCGTCCACTGCATGGCATTCGGACGGCGGCGGCTCCATAAAGCGGCCGTGTCCGCCTGGGCACTGGCCGACAGCAAGCGCCCCGACGCGCAGCCCCTCCGCTTCACCACCGCCGAACTCGACGCCGCCGGCATCGACCCGGCCCGCTTCGGAATCGGCGTCTGACCTGTACAGAGTCCGGACCTCCCCACAAGGAGAGTCCGGACCCCGTCGACGGGACCAACTCGTACACCACCACGCCTACTTGTGGACCGGCCCGAAAGACCGCTTCGACAACGAGGCCCTACGACGGCCCCCGCACCCGCAACCACCCCCCACCCCCACCGACCCGGCCGGGGAACGCCTGCTCCAGCGCTACCGGGAGGTCTCCGCCGAGTTCCCCGCTTCCGACCTTCCGCCCATCGAACCCGCCTACTGGCTCGTCAAACCCGAATCCCTGATCCGAGGCACCTGGACCGACCCGGACCAAGCCGCCGCGTGGCTCGGCAGCCAACTCCGCACGTACGCACCTCGGTTCGCCGCCGTCAGAGACCGCGCCCTGGCCCACCTCACCGCACTGGCCGCCGCCGCCCTCGTACGGCTCCGAGCCGGCAACGACGTCGCCCTCGGGCTCTACCTCGAACGCCCCGCCTACCTCCACCTCGCGCTCATCGCCTGCACCCCGAACCGTGCGCGACCCCAACTCCCCTGCCCGGCAGCTCTGGAGGGCGGCAACCTTTCCCCCCGGGGTGGCGACTGAGCGGCGACTCTCCCCCGAATGGAAAGAAGGGCCCCCACATGAGCCGGAAGGCACTCTCCAGGCATCGGCGGCGCAACAGGACGCTGGCGGTGGGGTTGCCGCTCGCGTTGGTGGTGAGTGGTGTGTTCGTCTATGGGTACGGGTCGGGTGAGGAGGCGTCGGCGGCGGCGCCGGGGTGGGCCACGGCGGCGGCGGACGGGTTCGCTTCGGTCAACGCGCTGGGGCAGGACGGGACTTATGGCGGGCGGGACGGGAAGACCGTCACCGTCAGGACGCTCGCCGAGTTGGAGAAGTACGCGACGGCGAGTGAGCCGTACGTGATCGTGGTGGCCGCGGCGATCGACATGAATCCGGTCGGCAAGGAGATCAAGGTCGCCTCGGACAAGACGATCGTGGGGTCCGGGACGTCCGGGCACATCGTCGGCGGCGGATTTTTTCTGGGGCAGGGCGTGCACAACGTCGTCATCCGGAATCTGACCATCAGGGATGCGTACCAAGGGACTTGGAACGACAAGGAACACGACTTCGACGCCATCCAGATGGATGGGGCGCATCATGTCTGGATCGATCACAACGATCTGCGGCACATGGCGGACGGGCTGATCGACAGCCGGAAGGACACGACGTACCTGACGGTCTCCTGGAACAGGCTCAGCCAGGAGAACAAGGCGTTCGGCATCGGCTGGACGGAGAACACGACCGCTGACATCACGATCCACCACAACTGGATCAGGGAGACGGAGCAGCGCAACCCTTCGACGGACAACGTCGCGCACGCCCACCTCTACAACAACTACCTTGAGGACGAGGCGAACACGGCGATCAACTCGTCGTACGGGAACTACGCGCGCGGCAACACGAACATGGTGCTGGAGAACTCGTACTTCCAGGGCATGAAGAACCCGGTGATCAGGGACAGTTCGGCGACGCTCGTGCAGCGCGGGAACGTGTTCTCGGGGACCAGCGGCCGTAACGAGAGCGGCGGCAACGGCGCCAAGTGGGACCCGAAGAGCTATTACCCGTACACGCTGGACGCGGCGGCCAACGTCCCGGCGCTGCTCAAGTCCGGTACTGGGCCGAGGAGTTCAATCGGTACGGCAGCGAAAGAGACGGCCGCGCTCAAGGCAACGACGCTGACCGTCGCCCAGGACGGCACCGGCCAGTACCGCACCGTTCAGGCCGCCGTGAACGCCGTCCCCGTCAACAACCCGTCCCGCGTGGTGATTTCGGTGAAGCCGGGGACGTACCGCGAGGTCGTGAAGGTGCCCGCGAACAAGCCGCACGTCACGATCCAGGGTGCCGGGGCCAGCCGCAAGGACACGGTCATCGTCTACGGGAACGCGGCCGGGATGACGAAGCCCGACGGCTCGGGCACCTACGGCACGCCGGGCAGCGCCACCCTCTCCGTCCTCTCGGACGACTCCCAGATCCGCAACCTGACCGTCACCAACGACTTCGACGAGGCCGCGCACCAGGACATCGCGAACCAGGCGGTCGCGCTGCTGACGCAGGCCGACCGGATCGTCATCGACGGGGCGATCGTCAACGGGGACCAGGACACACTGGAGTTGGAGACCGCGGCGAAGGGCGGGCTCGGCCGGGTCTACGTCACCAACTCGTACATCACCGGGAACGTCGACTTCATCTTCGGCCGCGCGACCGCCGTCGTGGACAAGTCGGTCATCACGCTGAAGAAGCGCTGGAACGGCACCTCCGCCGGGTACATCACCGCGCCCAGCACCGCGGCCGGCCGCAAGGGCATCCTCATCAACAAGTCCACCGTCAACGGCGATGTCTCCGGCGGGAGTTTCTACCTCGGCCGCAACTGGCACCCCGGCGGCGACACGACCGTCGACCCGCAGACCACCGTCCGCGAGACCAGTCTCAGCGCGGCCGTCAAGTCCACCCCGTGGTCCGACATGGGCGGCTTCTCCTGGAAGGACGACCGGTTCGCCGAGTACCGCAACACGGGGGCCGGTTCGGGGGCGGCGTCCTCGGAACGTCCCCAGCTGACCGACTCCCAGGCGAGCGGGCAGGAGGTCGCGGACTGGCTGGGGGACTGGACGCCGTCGGCGTCCTGAAAGGGCGGCCCTGAAAGGGCGGCCCTGAAAGGGCGGCCCTGAAAGGGCGGCCCTGAAAGGGCGGCCCTGAAAGGGCGGTCCTGAAGCGCCGTCCCGAAGCGCCACAAACCCCTCCTACCAGGGGCGCGAACGCGGTCGTATGATCGCCCCGAGACGGCGCGTCGACACCACGCGCCGGAAAGACGATCCCCGGGAGGCGACATGAGCAGCGGGCCACAGATCGAGCGCACGTACCGGGGCAGCCGTACCCTCCCGCTGCCCGAGGTACTGCTCCTGCTCGTGATCGCCTTCCTCGTCGCCCCCGCGAACGACACCCCGGAGTGGCACGAACTCCCGTACATCGTGCTGGGGTTGGCGGCCGGCGCCGTCATCCTCCTGGACCGCTACCGGGCGTACACGACCGTCGACGCGTCCGGCTTCACCGTCCAGGGGCCGCTGCGCGCCCGGCACGTCCCCTGGTCGGAGGTCTACGCCCTGCGCCTCGCGGACGACTCCGCCCGCACCCGCTGGCAGGCCCGGTTCCCGGTCCACCTCTACGACACGGCGGGCCGCAGCCTACGCCTCCCCCACTTCGACGAGCGTGAACTCGACCGTCCGCAGGCCGAGTTGGCAGAGCTGCTCGCCACGGCCGGCGAGCTCGGGCTCTGGTCACCCGGTGCGGTGACCCCGCTGGTGGCGCGCGGTGAACGCCGCCGGGCCGCCTGGAACCGGGCGAGCCGGGGCGCGGTCGTCGCCCTCGCCGTGACGATCGCCGGCGTCGTCCTCGCACTGCTCCTCGACGGGCCCTCCTTCGCCACCGGTCTGATCGTCCCGGTGCCACTGGCCGCCCTGTTCGTCCTCTTCCTCCTCTTCGACCGGCTCGGCGAGTCCCGCGCGGCCCAGGCGTCCTGACCGTTCACACGGTGACCGGCACGTCGTCCTCGGCGTCCGTGACCAGTGCGCCCCGCGCCAGCCGGTGGACGGTGTCCGCGGCGGCGGAGACGGTCGGGTCGTCGGTGACGAGCACCACCGCCCGTCCCTCGTCGGCGAGTTCGCGGAAGAACCCGAGCAACTGCCGTCGGCTGTCGGGGTCGAGGGTGCCCGTGAGGTGGTCGGTGAGGACGACGGGCGGGTCGTTGATCAACGCGCGGGCGAGGGTGACGCGTTGGCGTTCGCCGGGCGAGAGGTCGCCGCAGAGGTGGGAGGCTCGGGGCAACAGACCTACGCGGTCGAGGAGTTGGCGGGCCCGGTGGTCGGCGGTGTCGCGGGGGCCGGTGTGCGGGAGCAGGACGTTGCGGGAGACGGGCTGTCCGGGGAGGAGGTCGTGCGGGTGGAGGGCGAGGCCGAGCCGACGGCGTCGTACGTCGGCTCGGGCGGGGTCGTCGAGGGCCGTGACGTCGTCGCCGCAGAGGAACACGCGTCCTCGGTCGGGGCGGTCGAGGAGTGCCAGGATGTGGAGCAGCGCGGTCTTTCCGGAGCCCGAGTCGCCTACGAGCGCGGTGACTTGACCGGCCTCGGCGGTGAACGTGACGCCGTCCAGGATGTCGAAGCTCGCCTCGCGCAGGGTGTAGGTCTTGCCCACGCCCTCGGCGCGGAGGTGGGGCGGGAGGGGCTCGTTCATGGGGGTGTCTCCTGTGCGGCTTCGCGAGAAGCGGGCCTCCTTCCTACCGGCGTCGCCGGTCCGGGCACATCACCGGATCACCACGAAGGGTGACCGATCCGGGGGAATCAACCCCGTAGGGGGATGTCTCGGCGGGCGGGTGACGGCGCGGCGGAACCGGGCGCCGTCACAGGCTGTCCTCACAAGTGGCCTCGCGGTGCCTCGCAGTGCCTCGCAGTGGCCGCGCAGGGAAGGAAGCAGGAGCTGACAGTGGAACCCGAATCGACAGAACCCCGGTCGCCGGAACCCGGATCGACGGCGTCCCGGAGCCGGGGCAGCATGGTCGGCCTCTTCTGGATCGGCGAGGAGACGGCGTACGTGGGGACGCCGCCCGTCGAACCGGCGCCAGGTGTCGCGCTGACGGCGGCGGGGCCCCGGGTCGAGGGGCTCGAACCCCAGGCGTGGGCGTGGGCCGAGGTGCTGGAGGTGCGGGTGCCGGACGCGCCGGTGCGGTCCACCGCCGCCCGGTGGGCGATCCGTGCCGTCACGGTCGCGGCGGCGGCCGTCGACGCGTGGACTCCCGACGACCCACCGGAGATGACGGTGGTAATCGCCACGGGGGACGGGGAGTTGGAGACGCCGGTCTACTCCGGGGCGTCGGTCGCCTACACCCAGCGGGAGGTCGACCTCTCCCTGGGGCTGCTGGCACGGATGACCCGTGGGGAGTTCTCGCCCACGGTCATGACGGAGTGGTGGCGGGCCAACCGGCCGGAGAAGGTGCTGAGTTCACGGGATCGGGAGGGTGTGCTGGAGGGGTGGCTGGCGGAGGGCTGAGCCCGCGGCCGGCGAACAACAGCCAAGGTCTGACGGCCAACGCCCTTCAGCCCAAACCGAGTTGCCCCCCTACCCCCCCTACCCCCCTACCCCCGCACCCCAGCCCCTTCCCGCACCTCCACCACCCGCCCCCCATCCACCACCAGCACCCGATCCGCATACTCCGCGAACCCCAGCTCATGCGTGATCATCACGGTCGTCCGCCCCGCCATCAACTCCCGCAGCGGCTCGACCACTTGACGCGCGGCGACGGTGTCCAGCCCCGCCGTCGGCTCGTCCAGCACCAGCACCGGCGCCCCCCGCAGCATCGCCCGCGCGATCGCCACCCGCTGAAGCTGCCCACCGGAGAGCACCGGCGTCCCGGGCGCGAGCAACGTGTCGTATCCCTGCGGCAGTTCGGCGATGAACTCGTGCGCGGCGGCCGAACGAGCCGCCTCGACGATCTCCTCCTGCGTCGCCCCGGGCCGCCCGCAGGCGATGTTCTCCCGGATCGTCCCGCTCACCACGTACGTCTCCTGCGGAAGCAGGGTGACGTTGTCCCGGAGGAAGGCGAGCGGTACGGCGTCCAGCGGCACCCCGTCCAGGGACACGACGCCGGCGTCGGGGTCGTAGAACCGTGTGAGGAGTTTCGACAGCGTCGACTTCCCCGCCCCGCTCGCCCCCGTCACCAGCACCAGTTCCCCCGGCCGGACCGTGAGGTCGACGCCGCTCAGAGCCCCCTTGGCCGCACCGGGATACCGGAACGACACCCCCTCGAACCGCACCACCCCCCGAACAGGCCAGGCAGCAACCGGAGTTGCCGGGTCCCGCACGGCCGGGCGCGCGTCCAGCACCTCCGCGATCCGCTCCGCTCCCGCCCCGGCGGCCGTGGCCGTGAGCCCCAGCTGCCCCAGAGAGCGGACCGGCGGATACAGGTACCCGACGAACGCGGCGAACGACAGCAGCGTCCCGAGCGTCATCCGCCCGGCGGCGATCTCCCACACCCCGAGCCCGATCACCGCGAGCACGCACACCGTCTCGACGACCTCGACGAACTGCTCGTACGCCTCCCCCAGCCGAGCGCCCCGCAGCGAGGCCCGCATCCAGGCCCGCGCCTCCTTCTCCAGCCGTGCCTCCTCGGCGGCGCCCAGACCGTACGCCTGGGTGAGGGCGACGTTCGCCAGCGACTCCTGCACGACGGAGGTGATCGCCCCGTCGGCGGCCCGCTCGTCCCGCGCGGCCGACCGGATGCGCCCGGCGAAGCGGCGGGCGGCGAGCAGGAACAGCGGCGCGAGGAGGAAGGTCACGAGGGCGAGGTCCCAGCGCAGCCAGAGGGCGGCGGCGGAGTAGAAGAGGACGGAGACCAGGGCGGAGGCGGCCCCGACGACCCCCGAGACGACGAGCGCCTCGATCGACTCGACGTCCCCGGTCAGCCGCTCGACGAGATCACCGCGCCGGTATTTCTGGAAGAAGTGCGGTGGCAAAGACTGAACGTGCCGGAATACTTTCGCGCGCAGCCGGAGAACGAATCTCTCGGCGATCCAATTAGCCAGTGAATTACCCAGATAACCGACGACGGCACCGGCCGCCGCCACCGCGAGCCATGCCCCTGCCGGTCCCCAGAACGCCTCGATCGACCCGGCCGCGAGCGCCGTGTCGGTCAGCTCGCCGAACAGCAGGACGGCGACGGTCTCGGCGAGCGCGGCCAGTACCACGCACCCGACGACCGCCGCCATCCAGCGCCGATCTCCCTTGGTCAGCGGCCAGAACCGCCGAAACGCCTCCCGCACTCCACACCTTCCTCCGCACGCACCCGAGGCGGGGCCCCCGAGAGAAGGCCCCGCCTCCGGATCGACCGGTCCGCCGATCAGCCCTGGTGCGCGACCGGACGGCGCTTCGGCGCGGCCTTCTTCGGCGCCGCCGGCTTCTTCGCGACCGGCTTGGGAGCCTCGTTCTTGCGGTGGTTCTTGGCGATGGGGGCGATCTTGCGGAAGCTCATTTCCGGTCTCCTTTTTCTGTCGTAAGCGCCGTTCGCTTTCGACAAGGAAAAACCTAGGGCAGCTCTCTGAGGAAAAAGTGAGAGCCCCCTGAAACTATTTTTCAGGGGGCTCTCGGAACTTTATGTGGCCTTACACAGAATTCACTTCACGATCGTGATCCGGTTCGCGACCGGCGGCGCCAGCGGCGCGGACGCCGACGAGTTCGCCGTGAGGTACTGCGCGAGGGCCGCCAGGTCGTCGGTGCCGACGAGGTCGTTCGTGCCGAGGCCGAGCGTGGTGAAGCCGTCGCCGCCGCCCGCGAGGAAGCTGTTCGTCGCGACGCGGTAGGTGGCGGCCGGGTCGATCGGCGCGCCGCCGAGGCGGATGCTGTCCGTGACCACGCGGTCCGCGCCCGACTTCGTCAGGTCGAGGGTGTACGTGAGGTTCGCGGACGGCTGGAGGATCTTCGGGGAGGCCGCGTTCGTACCCGTGACCTGCTCCTTCAGGACCTGGATCACCTGTGCGCCGGTGAAGTCCTGGAGGTTGACGGTGTTGGCGAACGGCTGGACCGTGAAGCCCTCGGCGTACGTCACGACGCCGTCGCCCTCGGCGCCCTTGGCCGCGAAGGTGAAGCCGGCCCGCACGCCGCCGGGGTTCATCAGCGCGAGGTCGGTCTCGGGGTCGAGCTGACGGCCGTACGCGAGCTGGGCGTCCGCGATGAGGTCGCCCGCCGGGGACTCCGTGCCCGTGTTCGGGACGTCGGCCGAGATGTAGCCGATGGCGCGGTTGCCGATGGGCGCCGCGAGGGTGTTCCACTTGTCGATGAGCTGCGTCATGTCGGGCGCCTTGGGGACGTCCCGGGTGACGACGCGGTTCGCGGACTTGACGGCCGTCCGGGCGATGTCACCCGTCCAGCGGTCGTACGTCAGCGTCGTGTCCGTGTAGAGGCGGCCGAAGGACGCGGCCGAGGTGACCATGCGGGGCTTGCCCGACGGGTCGTTGATCGTGCACACGTACGCGGCGTGCGTGTGGCCGGTGACCAGGGCGTCGACGGCCGGGGTGACGTTCTTCGCGATGTCGACGATCGGCCCGGAGATGCCGTCGCCCGCGCCCGGGGCGTCGCAGTCGTAGTTGTACGACGCGGAGGCGGGCGCGCCGCCCTCGTGGATCAGCGCGACGATCGACTGGACGCCCTGGCGCTGGAGTTCGCGGGCGTACTTGTTGATCGTGTCGACCTCGTCCTTGAACTTGAGGCCCTTGACGCCCTCCGCCGAGACGACGCCGGGGGTGTTCTCCAGGGTGACGCCGATGAAGCCGACCTTGACGCCGTTCTTCCGCCACACCCAGTAGGGCTTGAGGATCGGCTTGTTCGTCTTCTCGTCGAGGACGTTCGCCGCGAGGTAGGGGAAGTCGGCGCCCTTGAACTTCTTGTCCGTGTAGCAGCCGTCCGTCGGGTGACAGCCGCCGTTCTGGAGGCGGGCGAGTTCCTTCGCGCCCTCGTCGAACTCGTGGTTGCCGACGCTCGTGACGTCCAGGTCCAGCTTGTTGAGCGCCTCGATGGTCGGCTCGTCGTGGAAGAGGCCCGAGATCAGCGGCGACGCGCCGACCATGTCCCCACCGGCCGCGGTGATCGAGTACGGGTTGCTCTTGCGGGCATTGCGCAGGTGCGTGGCGAGATATTCGACGCCCCCCGCGTCGATCGTCTTCGTCGTGCCGTCCGCCTGGAGCTCGGTGACCCGGCCGGAGGAGCCCGACGGCGGCTCCAGGTTGCCGTGCAGGTCGTTGAACGACAGCAGTTGCACGTCCTGGTAGCGGCTCGGCTGCGGCTTGCCGTGGTGGTGCTTGTTGTCGTGCGCGTCCGCGGGCAGTGCGGCGGCCAACGCGCCCACGGTGGCGAGCCCGGCGGCGACCGCGAGAATCCGCGTCGTCCGTCTGCGGCTGGGAAGTGGCTGGGAACTGGCTGGCATGAGCCCCCCTGGAGATGGCAGTGAACGTGTGGCCCCGTCCGGCGCAGCCTAGATTCAACGCGCGTAGCACGACAGGGGGTTCATGGTTACATCCTGGTTTCCCTTTGCCCTTCCCTTTGCTGACGGTGTCGCGCCGCCCCTCCCCGTACCCTCGTACGCATGACCAGCGACGACACCGCACGGCCCCGTTCCCTGGAAACCCTCCCCGCTCTCGACCCCGGGCAGGTCGACGCCGTCCTCGCCCTGCTCGCGGACGCCGCTCGTACCGACGGTCAGCAGGCGGTGTCCGAGCAGGGCCGGCTGAACCTGCGCGGCGGTGCCCGCGAGGGCATCTCCCACCTGCTCCTGTCCACCGGCCCCGAACTCGTCGGCTACGCCCAGCTGGAGGACACCGACCCGGTCGAGGCACCGGCCGCCGAACTCGTCGTCCACCCGGCGCACCGGGGGCACGGGCACGGGCGCGTGCTCGGTACGGCGCTGCTGAGCGCGACCGGCAAGCGGCTGCGCGTGTGGGCGCATGGCGGGCACCCCGCCGCCCGGCATCTCGCCCAGGTCCTCGGCCTGACGCTGTTCCGCGAACTGCGGCAGATGCGCCGCCCGCTGACGGACCTGAGCCTCCCGGACCCGGTGCTGCCCGAGGGCGTCACCGTCCGCGCCTTCGTCCCCGGCAAGGACGACGCCGGGTGGCTCGATCTCAACGCCGCCGCCTTCTCCCACCACCCGGAGCAGGGCTCCCTCACCCAGCGCGACCTCGACGCGCGCGCCGCCGAGCCCTGGTTCGACCCGGCAGGCTTCTTCCTCGCCTTCCGCGGCGAGGAGCTGATCGGCTTCCACTGGACGAAGGTGCACGCCGCCGAGGGGCTCGGCGAGGTGTACGTCCTCGGCGTGAAGCCCGGCGTCCAGGGCGGGGGGCTCGGCAAGTCCCTCACCACGATCGGGCTGCGCCACCTCGCCGCCCAGGGCCTGCCCACCGCCATGCTGTACGTCGACGCGGACAACAAGGCGGCGGTCTCGGTGTACGAGCGGCTCGGGTTCCTCACACATGAGACGGACCTGATGTACCGCGCCGAGAGCTGAGCTCCGGCAGCCTCCCGAGGGTCCGCAGGACCCCGCGCTCCAGGGGCTGCGGGGTCCACGCCGCGCTCGCGAGGAGCGCCGCCGCCAGCACCAGCGCCCACCTCCAGTGCGCCCCCGGCCAGTGCGGTTCGTCCGGCAGGGCGAACAGGCCCCAGCGGGCAGGGACCAGGGCGGCCACGGCGAAGGCCGTCAGCGTCCAGATCGCCGCCGCGCCGCCCGGTTCGGCGCTCGCCGTGAAGCGGATACGGGCCGTCGCCAGGGCTGTCGCGGTCGCCGCCAGCGCGGCGGCCTCCAGGGTCGACGGGAGCAGCGGCGGGCGGGCGCCGGCGGGGACGAGGAGGACGGCGGCCGTCCACCACAGCGCGGCCAGGGGGAGCGCGGCGGTGAGGCGCAGGGCCACCCGCAGGGGGCGGGGGGCCGGGGTCGTCTCCGTGCTGTTGCGGGAGCGGTCGTCCAGCAGGAACGCCAGGGCCAGGGCGCCCAGGAGAGCGGTGCACCTGAGGAGCGCCAGACCCGAGACCGGGTCGGCGGCGATGTCCGCCAGGCGCGTCGACGCGGCGAGCAGGAGGCCGGTGCCGGCCGCGAGGGCGGGGGCCAGGCGGGGGGTCGCGCGCCAGGTGGGGAGGGCGAGGGCCCGGGCGAGGGCGGGCCAGGTCGCGGGGGTGGGGGTCGGCGTCGGCGCCGTTGCCGGGGTCAGTGCTCGTTGCACGTGTCCGCTCCCTTCGGGACCTCGACGCCCAGCAGGCGCGCCGCGTCCGCCGTCGTCGTCCGCGGTGAGGTCAATTCGCTCCAGTGGGCCTTGACCGCGGCCGTGACCTCGGCGGCGGGACGGTCCAGGACGCTGTTGACGACGTCGGTCTGCCGGGCCGTCAGGCCGAACGAGTCGGTGGGGGCGCGGACGATGCCGGAGCCGACGTTGCTGTCGTCGATGCGGAGTGCCTTGAACGTGTCCTCGGGGGTCGGATCGCCCGCCAGGGTCAGCCACATGACGGTCACCCCGCGCGCGCCGCACAGGTTCTCCGAGGCCGCCCCTTCCGTACCCGCGACCAGCACCGACGCGACGCCGACCGCGAACTCGGGGACGTGGTTGCCGCCCCAGCGGGTGCCGATCGTGACCTGACCGGCGCCGGTCTGCGGCTCCAGCGCGGCGTCCCGCTCGATCCCGCCCGTGACGTCGATCCGCTGTCGCACGGTCAGGGGGGCCGTGCTGCCGGAGGCGGCCCGGACCCGGTCCACGACCTGTGCCCAGCGCGCCCGCTGGCCGTTCCACTCCGGGAACGAGCAGTACGTCGAACCGCCGCGCTCCTCGCACGACTGGACCTTCTCCGGGTGCTCGGAGACCGTCCGCCGCGCCTCCGCGAGCGCCGTGCCGTCCACGGGCCGCTGGCCGAACGCGGCGGCCACGGTGACCGCGAGCGCCAGGACCGCCGCCGCCTTGAGGGCCGTCGTACGGCCGCCCTTGACGAGCAGCGCCACGCAGGCGAGCAGGACGCACAGGGCCGCGAGGTACAGCGCGTGCCAGCCGGCCGGGCGGCCCAGGAGGTTCGAGGGGTTCGGGATGCCGCCCCCGGTGTCGCCGACGACCGGGGAGAACCACTGCGACCAGTCACCCGTCAGCGCCACCGATCCGACGAGCGTGAGGTACGCGACGACCGCCAGCATCACCGGCACCAGCGTCAGCGGCCACAGGCCGGCCAGCAGTATCCCGATGATCCCCGCGAACATCACCGTCAGCGGGCCCACCAGGAGTTCACCGACCGAGCCCGAGCCGACCGCGCCCGGCTTCAGCGCCGAGAAGGCGAAGTCGACGCCGACGGCCACCGCCGTGAACAGGGCGAACGGGACGATCGACAGGACGTGCCCCAGCGTCCGGCGCCAGGGCTCCAGCGGGAGCATGGAGAACTGCTCGACCGTCTTGTCCCGGTGCCCGCGCAGCACTCCCGTGTTCACCGAGATCAGTACGGCCAGGGCGAGGAGCTGCGGGAAGTCCTGCGTGTCCCGGTCCGCCATGAACAGGACCGGGAAGTCGTCCATGCCCTCCTCCCTGGTCAGCCGGAGGACCGTGAGGACGATCCACAGGACCGTGACGGCCGCCACCGGGATCTGGAGGGCGAGTTCGCGGGCCTCGAAGCGGGCCAGCGCGACCACCGAGGCGAACCGGCGGGGGCCCGCGGCCCGGGGCTGGGCCGCCGTGGCGGGCGGGGCGGTCAGGGTGCTCATGCGGAGACCTCCGCGCTCTCGCCGTCCAGGGTGAGCAAGTAGCCGTCCTCCAGGGTGGGTTCGAGGAGTTCGGCGCCCTCGGGCGGGTCGCCGATGTTGCGGAAGCCGCCGGTTCCGGTGCGCCAGCCGGCCCGCGCCGCCGGGTCCCGCTCGACGCTGGTCCAGACCCGGCCGGCGGCCCGCGCGGTCAGTTCGGCGGGGGTGCCCTCGAAGCGGACGCGGCCCTGGGTCAGGACGATCACGCGGTGGCACAGCATCGCGACGTCCTCCGTCTGGTGCGTCGACAGCAGGACCGTGCGGCCCTCGCCCGCCTGGGCGATCAGCTCCCGGAAGCGCATGCGCTGCTCGGGGTCGAGGCCGACCGTCGGCTCGTCCAGCACGAGGAGGCCCGGGGAGCCGACGAGCGCCGCCGCGAGCGCGACGCGCTGGCGCATCCCGCCGGACAGGCGCTTGAGCCGCGTCTTGCGGTGGTCGCCGAGGTCGACGGCCTCCAGGACGCGCCGCACCTCGCGGATACGGGCGCTGCGGTCGGTGAGCTCCTTGAGGATCGCGACGTAGTCGACGAACTCGAACGCCGTGAAGTCCGGGTGGAAGCCGGGGTTCTGCGGCAGGTAGCCGAGGGAGCGGCGCAGGGCGAGGCGGCCGGCGCCGGTGCTCGGGTCGTGGCCCAGGGCCCGGAACTCGCCGCCGTCCGGCGGGACCGCCGTCGCGAGGACCCGCAGCAGGGTCGTCTTGCCCGCGCCGTTCGGGCCGAGCAGGCCGGTGACTCCCCTGCCGAGGGCCAGGGAGACGCCGTCCAGGGCGCGGGTGCCGCCGTAGCGCAGGGTGAGGCCGGTGGCGGTCAGGGTCGGGTCGAGGGGGCCGGTCATGGGGTCCTCCGGGTGGTGTCGTGGTCGGTGGGGCGGGGTGTCCTGGGCGGGGTCACATCGCCCCTCCTTCCTGGAAGCCGCCCATCGGGCGGATGTCGAAGCGGTCCCGTGAGCGGTAGAGGGCGAGGCCGGCGACGAGCGCCACCGCGGCGGCGGCGAGCTGGCCCGGCTCGGTGAAGGGGGCCAGGGTCTCGGTGGTGCGGGAGCGGGCGAACAGGAGGATCGCGATCCAGACGGCGCCGGTCAGGACGGGGGCGATCACCGCGCCGAGGCGGGCGGTCAGGGCGAGGCCCGTCGCCGTCAGCGCCAGGGCCGGCAGGAGCCAGGCCAGGGCCAGCAGGCCGTAGCCCGGGAGGGCCAGGGCCGTGAGGCCGTTGAGGACGAGGCTCGCGGCGAGGACCGCGACAGTGCGGATCATCAGCAGGCGGAAGCCGTGCAGGGGGGCGACCAGCGTCATCTCGTACGTCGGGTCCAGGGCGCGGCCGAAGGACAGGGCGACGCCTGCCAGGGGCAGCAGGGGGGCGAGGCCCAGGAAGAGGCCCGGGTCGTCGGCCGTACGGACCATCAGGACCGTCATCACCAGGACCGACAGCACCGCGAGGAGCCAGGAGCGGCGCAGTATCGGCGTCGCCGTCAGGAGCCGGGCGGTGGAGTCGGAGACGCCGACGCGGACGAGGAGGCGCTCGGAGAGGGTGCGGCTCGGGGCGTCCAGCTCCGCGTCGAGGCGCTCCCAGCCGGCGTCCAGCGCGACCGGGTCGGCGGCCTCGGCGAGGACGGCCCGGCAGCGGGCGCAGGACGCGAGGTGGGTGTCCGTCGACCAGAGCAGGGGGGCCGAGAGCTCGCCCCGCGCGTAGGCACGCAGTTCCTCATCGCCGACATGCCAGCTCATGCCGTGCTCCTTCCGTCGGTCCGGGCCGATTCCGTCGTCACGCCGATGTGGGCGTCTTCGCGTGTCCGCGCCCTCACGTCAGGGCCTCCCTCAGCTGTTTGCGGGCCCGTAGCGCCCGCGTCTTGACCGTCCCGGCCGGGATGCCGAGGAGGGCCGCCGCCTCGCGGGTGCTCAGGCCGTCGATGACGGTGGCCTGCATGACCGCGCGCAGCTCCGGTGAGAGGCGGGACAGGGCGCCCGCGAGATCGCCGTGCTCCACGCCCGCGAGGACGCGTTCCTCCGCCGACGCCTCGTCGCGGTGGCGCAGGCGGGAGAGGGCCTGGCGCAGGCGGCCCCGGGCGCCGTCGCGGCGCAGCGCGTCCACGAGCCGTCTCGCCCCGATGCGCCACAGCCAGCCCGCGACGTCCCCCTCCTCGTGGTACCGCGCCTTGCCGCGCCACACCGCGAGGAACGTCTCCTGCACGACGTCGTCCACCACCCCCGCGTCCGCGCACCGGCTGCGCAGCCTCGCCGCCAGCCACGGCGCGTACCGCCGGTACAGCTCCTCGAAGGCGTGACGGTCCCCGTCCGCCGCGACGGCCCGCAGCAGCTCCCCGTCACTTCTCGTTTCGCTCACACCCCCTCATCGCTCCGACCCCACGAATCGGTTCACGATCCGCCCAACTTTTTTCCCACCCCACCCGAAACCACCACTGACCTGCACGTTCCCGCCCCCGAACCGCCCCCGCCCATCAGAACCGCCGCGACACCCCCCTCCGCAACGCCCCCGTCAACGCACCCCACAACGCACCGAACGCCCCACCCCGATCCGCCTCCTCTGCCAGCACGGCCCGCACCGTCTCCTCGACCCCGAGCGGCACCTCCCCGACCCGGTACCGGGCCCAGTACCGCCCGACCCACGCCTCCAGCCCACCCGGATCGCTCGCCCCGGTCCGCCGCAGCACCACCGGCCCCTTCCACGCCTGGGGAGCGGTCAGTTCGAGGACGCCGCCGTCCGGCGAGTACACCGCCGGATACTCCCCCTCGTCGACGTCGATCGCCTCCAGATCATCCGTGACCTGCGTGAACGATTCGTACGCGTACAGCACCCCGTCCCGGTCGAAAACGATCACGGTCTCGTCGGGAAGTCCCCCGCCGCCCTCAGCCATCCCGGCCCCCTGTCCCTCGTACATGTCCGTCCCCCATCCTGTACGAGCCCCCCGCCCGGCCCCGCCGGGAAGGCGTCCCCGCCCGAACACCCCCCGCTATCCCGCACGTCATGTCTCCGTAACCAGTGATTCAGACGGGCTTGCGACGCTCGGGAAATGAACCAGGCCGTGCCCGAGCCTTCGCCGCCGCCCGAGGGTCTGCCCCCCACGAACAGCACGCATCACACGGATCTGCCCACGGATCGGTCGTCCGCGGGTGTCGCCCCCCTCGTCCCCGCACGTTCCGACGCGCCCGTCCTGCCCCATGCGCGGAAGAATGGGTTTATGAGCCAGTCCAATGCCCAGGCAGAAGCCCAGCACGCACAGCCCTCGGTGGGGTCCATAGCGGCGCACCGGCCGCACACGGTCTCCCCCTCGACGGTGTCCGACCTGGAACCCGACATCGACGCCGACCTCGACGCGTACGACGAGAACGGCGCCGAACTGCCGCAGGGCAGGTTCCTCGACCGGGAACGCAGCTGGCTCGCGTTCAACGAACGGGTCCTGGAGCTGGCGGAGGACCCGAACACCCCGCTCCTGGAGCGGGCCAACTTCCTGGCCATCTTCGCCAGCAACCTGGACGAGTTCTTCATGGTCCGGGTGGCCGGCCTGAAGCGGCGCATCGCGACCGGCGTCGCGACCCGCTCCGCCTCCGGCCTCCAGCCCCGCGAGGTGCTGGAGATGATCTGGGCGCGCTCGCGCGAACTGATGGCCCGGCACGCCGCCGCGTACCACGAGGACGTCGCCCCCGCGCTCGCGGAGGAGGGCATCCACCTGGTCCGCTGGGCGGAGCTGACGGAGAAGGAACAGGCCCGCCTGTTCACCCTGTTCCGGCACCAGATCTTCCCGGTCCTCACCCCATTGGCGGTCGACCCGGCACATCCTTTCCCGTACATCTCCGGCCTCTCCCTGAACCTCGCGGTCGTCGTGCGCAACCCGGTCAGCGGGCACAAGCACTTCGCGCGCGTGAAGGTGCCCCCGCTGCTGTCGCGGTTCCTGGAGAGCGCGCCCGGCCGGTACGTCCCGATCGAGGACGTCATCGGCGCGCACCTGGAGGAGCTGTTCCCGGGGATGGAGGTGCTGGAGCACCACGCCTTCCGCCTCACCCGCAACGAGGACCTGGAGGTCGAGGAGGACGACGCGGAGAACCTCCTCCAGGCGCTGGAGAAGGAGCTCATGCGGCGCCGCTTCGGCCCCCCGGTGCGCCTGGAGGTCGAGGAGTCCATCGACCGGGAGGTCCTGGACCTGCTGGTGCGCGAGCTGAAGATCTCCGAGGCGGAGGTCTATCCGCTGCCGGGCCCGCTCGACCTGACCGGCCTGTTCCGCATCCACGGCCTGGACCGGCCCGAGCTGAAGTACCGCAAGTTCATCGCGGGCACGCACCGCGACCTCGCCGAGGTCGAGTCGTCGTCCGCGCCGGACATCTTCGCGGCGCTGCGCGAGCGGGACGTCCTGCTGCACCACCCGTACGACAGCTTCTCGACGTCGGTGCAGGCGTTCGTCGAGCAGGCCGCGGAGGACCCGGACGTCCTCGCGATCAAGCAGACGCTGTACCGGACGTCCGGTGACTCGCCGATCGTCAACGCGCTGATCGACGCCGCCGAGTCCGGCAAGCAGGTGCTGGTCCTCGTCGAGATCAAGGCCCGGTTCGACGAGCACGCGAACATCAAGTGGGCGAAGAAGCTGGAGGAGGCCGGCTGCCACGTCGTCTACGGCCTCGTCGGGCTGAAGACGCACTGCAAGCTGTCGCTGGTCGTCCGCCAGGAGGGCGACACGCTGCGCCGCTACAGCCACGTCGGCACCGGCAACTACCACCCGAAGACGGCCCGGCTGTACGAGGACCTCGGGCTGCTGACGGCCGATCCGCAGGTCGGCGCGGACCTCTCCGACCTGTTCAACCGGCTCTCCGGGTACTCCCGCCGCGAGACGTACCGCCGGCTGCTGACGGCCCCGAAGTCGCTGCGGGACGGGCTGGTCTCCCGCATAGACAAGGAGACGCAGCACCACCGCGCGGGGCGTCCGGCGCACGTCAAGATCAAGGTCAACTCGATGGTCGACGAGGCGATCATCGACGCGCTGTACCGGGCGTCGCAGGCGGGCGTCCCGGTCGACGTGTGGGTCCGGGGCATCTGCGCGATCCGTCCCGGCGTACCCGGTCTCTCGGAGAACGTCCGGGTCCGCTCGATCCTCGGCCGGTTCCTGGAGCACTCCCGGGTCTTCGCCTTCGGCAACGGCGGCGAGCCCGAGGTGTGGTTCGGCAGCGCCGACATGATGCACCGCAACCTGGACCGCCGTATCGAGGCCCTCGTCCGGGTCACCGACCCCGGTCACCGCGCCGCCCTGAACCGCATGCTGGAGACCGGCATGTCCGACACGACCGCCTCCTGGCACCTCGGCCCCGACGGCGAGTGGACCCGGCACGCCACCGACGCCGACGGCCAGCCCCTGCGCAACATCCAGGAGATGTTCATAGACGCCCGGAGGCGCCGGCGTGGCACAGCGACACCATGACGACCTGACCGGCCGGGCCCCCGCCGGGGCCTCGGCCGCGGTCCGGAACGCCACCACCGGGAACACGTACGACGCCCTCGCCCAGGGCACCGACAGTGCCGTGGCCCGGGGTGACCGGGGGAGGAGTGACGTGGTGACCGGGGGACCGTCCGACGGCAGGGGGGAGCGCCCGCCGCTCACAAGCCCGCCGCTCACAAGCCAGGCACCCACCGGCCCTGCACCCACCGGCCCCGCACTCACCGGCCCGGCACTCGCGGACCCGGCAGCCCCCACCGCCCCGGCGCTCGCAGGCGCGGGCGCGCGCGCCACCACGACCGGCGACCTCCTCGCCGCGTACCTCCGCTCCCAGGCCACCGAGTTCCTCCGGGCGCTGCGCCTGCACCGCGAGACCGGTGCGGGCGCCGCCCCGGTGGACGACTCACCGGACGCCGCCCGCGCCCTGCGCCGCTCCGCGCGGCGGATCAGCGGCAGCCTCCACACGTTCCGCCCCCTCCTGGACCCCGACTGGGCGGAACAGATCCGCCCCGAACTGGCCTGGCTCTCCGGCACCCTCGCCCTGGAACACTCCTGCGAGGCCCGCCTGGAACGCCTCCTCCTCGCCCTCCACCGCCTCTCGGGCGCCCCCGCCCTCCCGGAACAGCCGGCACGCGCCCGGACGGGTACGACGCCCCCGGGCGCCGCCGAGACGTCCGGCACCGGTCACCCGGGCCCGGCCGACACCCTCCCGGCCGCCGCGCCCGGCCGAACCGCCCCCACGGCCGCCACCGCGGCCACCCCCGCCACCGCCCCCGAACGCGGCACCCTCACCGTGGGCGCCGCCAAGGCCGGCGCCCTCCTGGACCGCCAGCTCACCCTCGCCCGCACCCGCGCGCACAGCACCGCCCTCCAGGCCCTCGGGTCGAGCCGCTTCCACGCGGTCGCCGACAAGATCGCTTTACTGGCCAGCGAGGTCCCGCTGACCCCGGCGGCCCCGGCCACCCCCCTGGCCCCCCTGGCAGGCGCGGCGGAGGAGCGCCTGACAGCGGCGATCGCGGGCCTCCCGCTGCTCACGGCCGGCCACCCCTACAACGCGGAGGCCCTGATCCACGGCCTCTCCCCGGACCCGGCCCCGCACCCCCAGGACACCCCCTGGCACCAGGTCCGCCTGCTGCTGCGCCTGCACCGGTACGCCCTGGAGGTGCTGAACGGCGGCGAGTTCCCGCAGAGCCCCGCGGGCGAGGCGCTGGACCGGCACCGGGACGCCTCGGAGGCCGCCGCGGCGGCGGCCCAGGCGGCCCGCACCCCGAGGATCGCCCCGGCGACGGCGTACGCGCTGGGCGTCCTGCACGCGGACCAGCGGCACGAGGTCGAGGCCGCCCGGTACGCGTTCCAGCAGAGCTGGCAGACGCGGATGCTGACACCGTCGTCGTAGAGGCAGGCGCAGAGGCGCGCGCAGAGGCAAAGGCGGATCGTATGAACAACGAGGACACCATCCAGGCGGCCGGCTGCGTCCTGTGGCGTATCTCGCCGATCGACGAGGCGCTGGAGGTGTGCCTCGTCCATCGCCCGAAGTACGACGACTGGTCGCACCCCAAGGGCAAGCTGAAGCGCGACGAACACCCCCTGGACGGCGCACTGCGCGAGGTCGAGGAGGAGACGGGGTACACGGCGACCCCGGGGGCCCGTCTCCTCACCCTCGCGTACGAGGTGAACGGCCGCCCCAAGGAGGTCCGCTACTGGGCGGCGCGGGCGGCGTCCGGCGCGTTCGCTCCCAACGACGAGGTGGACCGCATTCTGTGGCTCTCCCCGACCGCGGCCAGGAACCGCCTCACCCATCCGAGGGACCGCGACCTCGTGGACGCGCTGCTGACCGCGACCGGACGCTCCACCGTGTCTCAGACGTAAGCGTTCCGTGACCTAACCACACCGCCTTCAGGGGTTCACCCGCCGTTCATATGAGCCCATCGGCGCCTTCACCTGATCTGCTTAATTTCGGCCTTACACGGCACGGAACGCGGCACGACGGACGTTCTCGGGCCACAAGTCTTCGCCCCGCACGCCGCCGGATTCAGGACGGCGGCTCCTGGAAGGATCTCCCTCAAGTGAAGCTTCAGCGCAAGAACCGGCGAGTTCTCGCTCTCGGCGCCCTCGCCGTCTCCGGCGCCCTGGCCCTCACGGCGTGCGGTTCCGACGACACGGGCGACAAGGCCAGCGACAACAGCAGCTCCTCGGCCGCCACGTCGAACAGCTCGGTCAAGTGTGACGACGCCAAGGGCCAGCTCCTCGCCGACG
This sequence comes from Streptomyces sp. NPDC004539, assembly GCF_040610055.1. Lineage (NCBI taxonomy): Bacteria > Bacillati > Actinomycetota > Actinomycetes > Kitasatosporales > Streptomycetaceae > Streptomyces > Streptomyces sp. NPDC004539. The sequence continues at coordinate 24,377 of NZ_JBEXLS010000046.1, forward strand.
GCTCCTCCGCGCAGAAGAACGCGATCGACGCGTGGGTGAAGAACTTCACGCAGGCGTGCTCCGGTGTTCAGGTCAACTACAAGGGCTCCGGCTCCGGCGCGGGCATCACCGCGTTCAACCAGGGCACGGTCGCCTTCGCCGGCTCGGACTCCGCGCTGAAGCCCGACGAGGTCACCGCCTCCAAGAAGATCTGCTCCGGCGGCCAGGGCATCGACCTCCCGATGGTGGCCGGCCCGATCGCCGTCGCCTACAACCTCTCCGGCGTCTCCGACCTGGTGCTCGACGCTCCCACGATCGCGAAGATCTTCAAGGGCGACATCTCCAACTGGAACGACGCGGCGATCGCCAAGCTGAACCCGAGCGCCAAGCTCCCCGACCTGAAGATCCAGGCGTACCACCGCTCGGACGAGTCGGGTACGACGGACAACTTCACCAAGTACCTCAAGGCCGCCGCCCCGACCGACTGGACGTTCTCCGGCGGCAAGGCGTGGCAGGCGAAGGGCGGCCAGTCCGCCCAGGGTTCCTCCGGTGTCGCGCAGGGCGTCAAGCAGACCAACGGCGCCATCGGCTACATGGAGCTGTCGTACGCCAAGGACGGCCTGAACGCGGTCGCCATCAACACCGGCGCGGCCACCCCGGTCAAGGCGTCCTCGGACGGCGCGACGAAGGCCGTCGCCGCGGCCCAGGTCGTCGGCACCGGCTCCGACCTGTCGCTGAAGCTCGACTACACCACCAAGGCCGAGGGCGCGTACCCGATCACCCTGGTGACGTACGAGATCGTCTGCGACAAGGGCAACAAGGCCGACAGCCTGCCCGCCACGAAGGCGTTCCTGCGCTACATCGCCTCCACCGACGGCCAGGGTGTCCTGTCGGGCATCGACTACGCGCCGATCCCCGACGCGATCATCACGAAGGTCCGCTCCACCATCGAGGGCCTGAGCTGATCTGACGGCACGGCCCGGGGAGCGCGACGCTCCCCGGGCCGTGCCATCCGGTGCACCGCCGCCCGGGGCCCACCGGCTCCCGCAGACCGGAGAACCCAGACATGGACACGACACAGATAACCGACGCACCTCCCCCCACGGCACCCGCGCCCGTGATCAAGAAGAAGAGCACGGGCCGCCTCGGCGACAAGGTCTTCCTCGGCCTCTCGCGCGGCTCCGGCATCTTCCTGCTGGTCATCATGGCCGCGATCGCGGTCTTCCTGACGTACCGCGCGGTCCTCGCGATCAGCAAGGACGACGGCAACTTCCTCACCACCTTCGAGTGGAACACGAGCCTCGTCCCGCCGAAGTTCGGCATCGCCGTCCTCGCGTTCGGCACGATCGTCTCGTCGCTGATCGCGATGCTCATCGCCGTCCCGATCGCCGTCTCGATCGCGCTGTTCCTCACCCACTACGCCCCCCGCCGGCTGCGCGGCCCGATCGCCTACGTGATCGACCTGCTCGCCGCGGTGCCGTCCATCGTGTACGGCCTGTGGGGCGCCCTGGTCCTCGTACCGCACATGAACGGCCTGTTCGGCTGGCTGAACGACTACTTCAGCTGGACCGGCCTCTTCGCGTGGGACGAGGGTCCGGCCCGCTCGCTGCTCACCGTCTCGATCCTGCTGGCGATCATGATCCTGCCGATCATCACGAACGTCAGCCGTGAGGTCTTCCGCCAGGTCCCGCAGATGCACGAGGAGGCGGCGCTCGCCCTCGGCGCGACGCGCTGGGAGGTCATCCGCATGGCCGTCCTGCCGTTCGGCCGCTCCGGTGTGATCTCCGCGTCGATGCTCGGCCTCGGCCGCGCGCTCGGCGAGACGATGGCCGTCGCGACGGTCCTCTCCCCCGACTTCGACATCCACGCCAGCCTCCTCAACCCCGGCGGCGGCACCTTCGCCCAGAACATCGCCAGCAAGTTCAGCGAGGCGAACGACTTCGGCCGCGACGCCCTGATCGCCTCCGGTCTCGTGCTGTTCGTCATCACGCTGCTGGTCAACGGCGCGGCCCGGCTGATCATCGCCCGCCGCAAGGAGTACTCGGGGGCCAACGCATGAGCACCGCGACCGTCAAGAGCACCCTGCGCGGGGCCAGCCTGCCGAAGTGGACCCCCTGGGCGATCGCCGCCGGCTCCGTCGCGCTCGGTCTGCTGGTCAGCACCGTCGCCGGACTCGACAGCAGCATCCAGTGGGCCCTGATGGCGGGCGTCTTCTTCGTCGTCGGAACCTACGGCATCGCCGCGAAGATCGAGGGACCCCGGCAGGCCAAGGACCGGGTCGCGACCAGCTTCGTCTGGGTCGCCTTCCTGCTCGCGCTGATCCCGCTCGCCTCCCTGGTGTGGGCGACCGTCCAGCGCGGCGTCAAGGTCCTCGACTTCTACTTCCTCTCCCACTCCATGGGGATCGTCGCCGACTCCGAGGTCGGCGGCGGCATCTACCACGCGATCATCGGGAGCCTCGAACAGGTCGGCCTCGCGACCGCGATCGGCGCCCCGGTCGGGGTGCTCACCGCGATCTACCTGGTGGAGTACGGCCGCGGCGCGCTCGCCAAGACCGTCACCTTCTTCGTCGACGTCATGACGGGCATCCCGTCGATCGTCGCGGGCCTGTTCATCCTCAGCCTCATGCTGATCTTCGACATGCAGCCGTTCGGCTTCGCCGGCTCGCTGGCCCTCGCGATCCTCATGATGCCGGTGGTGGTCCGCTCCACGGAGGAGATGCTCAAGCTCGTCCCGAACGAGCTGCGCGAGGCGTCGTTGGCGCTCGGCATCCCGAAGTGGCGGACGATCCTGAAGGTCGTCCTCCCCACCGCGATCGGCGGCATCACGACCGGCGTCATGCTCTCCATCGCGCGTATCGCCGGTGAGACCGCACCCGTCCTGCTGCTGGTGTTCGGCAACCCGTTCATCAACAACAACCCCTTCGAGGGTGCGCAGGAGTCGCTGCCGCTGTACATCTACAAGCAGTACTCCCAGAGCGCCGGTTCCGAGGCGGCGTACGACCGTGCCTGGGCCGCCTCTCTGACGCTGATCGCGTTCGTGATGATCCTCAACCTGGTGGCGCGCGGCATCGCCCGCTGGAAGGCGCCGAAGTCCGGTCGCTGACGCGGCCTCCTAGTCAGCGACTGTCTGGAAGTGAAGTAGATATGTCCAAGCGAATCGACGTAAGCGGACTGACCGCCTACTACGGCTCCCACAAGGCCATCGAGGACATCTCGATGACCGTGGAGCCCCGCACGGTGACCGCGTTCATCGGCCCCTCCGGCTGCGGCAAGTCGACGTTCCTGCGCACCCTGAACCGGATGCACGAGGTGACGTCCGGCGGCCGGGTCGAGGGCAAGGTCCTCCTGGACTCCGAGGACCTGTACGGCCCCGGCATCGACCCGGTGTCGGTGCGCCGTGAGGTCGGCATGGTGTTCCAGCGCCCCAACCCGTTCCCCACGATGTCCATCTTCGACAACGTCGCCGCGGGCCTGCGCCTGAACGGCAGCTTCAAGAAGAGCGAGCTCGCGGACGTCGTCGAGAAGTCCCTCAAGGGCGCGAACCTCTGGAACGAGGTCAAGGACCGCCTGAACAAGCCGGGTTCCGGCCTCTCGGGTGGTCAGCAGCAGCGCCTGTGCATCGCCCGCGCGATCGCGGTCGAGCCGAAGGTCCTCCTGATGGACGAGCCCTGCTCGGCCCTGGACCCCATCTCCACCCTCGCCATCGAGGACCTGATCGGCGAGCTGAAGGAACAGTTCACGATCGTCATCGTGACGCACAACATGCAGCAGGCCGCCCGCGTCTCCGACCGCACGGCCTTCTTCAACCTCGCCGCCGTCGGCCAGCCCGGCAAGCTGATCGAGATCGACGACACGGAGCGCATCTTCTCCAACCCGTCCGTCCAGGCCACCGAGGACTACATCTCCGGCCGCTTCGGCTAAGCCCCCCCGATCCCCTCGCGGTGCTGCATGGCGGTGCCACCGCGAGGCCGTAAAAGGGCCCGCCTCCTGCTCCCAGGAGGCGGGCCCACGCGCGTCCGGGGCCAGTCCTTAGATCCCCTGCGGATACGAGAAGAACCTCGTCGGGTCGTACTGCTGCTTCACCTTCGCCAGTTTCGGGGCCGCGTCGCCGTAGTACGCCTTGCGCCAGTTCGTGAGGGTGGGGTCGGTGTAGTTCTGGTAGGCGGCGCCGGAGGCGTAGGGCTGCATGGCCTTGTGGGCGGTGTTCAGCCAGGACTGGGCGGCGGTGCCCGGGGTGCCGGACTTCCAGGAGGCGATGTACTGGGCGAGGAAGCGGGAGCGGCGGTGGACGAAGGCCGTGGCCGTGGGGGAGACGCGGTTGACGGCGCCGCCGAGGGCGGTGAGGGCGATGCTGCCGGCGCCGCCCTGGACCGTACGCATCTGCTTCAGGAGTGCCTGGATGCCGGCCTCGGAGAGGGACCTGTCGTAGAAGTCGGAGCGGGCCGTGTACGTCTCGCGGCTCAGCTTGCCGCCGGGGGTGCGGTTGGGGAGGGTGCCGGGGAGGTGGCAGCTCGCGGCCTTGGCGTAGGAGGAGCAGCCCGCGTACACCTCCATCGCCTCCGCGTAGGAACGGCGGCGCAGGGAGACGGACCTGGGGGCGCCCGCCTTCGCGGCGAGGCGGTCCACCGCGTTCTGGAGCTCGTTGTACGTGCCCAGGGAGAACGCGGCCATCGAGAGGGTCGGGGTGCCGCCCGGGGAGTTCGAGAAGCTCAGCGCCGACCAGATCTCGTCGGGCTGCGACGGACCCCACTCCTGCCAGGCCCGCAGCACGGCCGCCGCCTTCGCCCACGGCCAGGTCAGGTAGCCGGAGACGGCCTGGGGAGCGGCGTGCGTCTTGAACTGGAGTTCCGTGACGACGCCGAAGTTGCCGTTGCCCGCGCCGCGCAGCGCCCAGAACAGGTCGGGGTTCTGCTTCGCGTTCGCCGTGAGCAGCTTGCCGTCGGCGGTCATGACCGTCGCCTGCGTGAGACTGTCGCAGGTCAGGCCGTACGCGCGGGAGACGACGCCGTGCCCGCCGCCGAGAACGAGGCCGGAGACGCCGACGGAGGGGCAGGAGCCCGCCGGGATCGTCACGCCCTTCGCGGTGAGCGTGCGGTAGACGTCGATCAGCTTGGCGCCGGCGCCGACCACGGCCGTGCCGCCGCCGACCCTGATGGTCTTCAGCTTGGAGACGTCGACGACGAGGCGGCCGTCGCCCGAGGACCAGCCCGCGTAGGAGTGGCCGCCGTTGCGGATGGCGACCTTGAGCTTCTGGGCGCGGGCGAACGCCAGCGTCGTACGGATGTCGTCGGTGTTCGCGACGTACGCCACGGCCGTCGGCTTCAGATTGTCGAAGCGGGTGTTGTAGAGCTGGCGGGCGGCTGCCCACTCGGCTTCGCCGGGGCGGACGAGGAGGCCGTCGAGGCCGGCGGCGAGGGCCTTCCAGTCGGTGGGGGCGGAGGCGAGGGAGGTGGCGGCGAAGCCGCCGGAGCCGGCGGGGGTGGGGCTGCCGCCGGTCAGGGTCGACTTGCAGCCGGCGGTCGCGGCCGTCGCGGTGAGTGCCGCCGCGCCGCCGATGAACATGCGCCGTTCCATGGTCTTTCCGCCCTCCGTCGCGGCTCTTCGCCGTGTCTGTCTGCCGAACGAGACGAGTTTCCGGAACAGAGGGTTCCCGCGCGGCGCGGCGCGGACGGGGCGGGGACGGGGGCGGGGCCCTGGTGTCTCAGCCCTTCGCGTGGTTCTCCGCATCCGTACGGGCCAGGCTTCTCGCGCGTCTCGCCGGGCCGCGCCAGCCGCAGGTGCAGCGGGCGAAGCAGAAGCGGCCCTGCTCGACGGTGGTGGCGAGATGTTCGCCGGAGGGGGTGGGGGTGCCGTCCGGATGCGTCACGTACTCCACGGTACTCAGGGCCGGTAAAGGGTTCTTCAGGGGCGGGTCAGGGGCGGGTGGGCGTGACGGTGGTACTTGCCGGTCGTTGAACCGGGGGACGAGGGGGCCCGCGAGCTGGGGGTTGGCAGGATGCAGTACAGGCGGGGCGGTGCGGTGGCCGTCGCGGGGCTGGTGGCCGGGGTGGTGGCCGGGGCCTCCGGGTGTGTGAGCAGCGGGGCGGCGGCGGAGGACGCGGCCTCGGGGGATGTGGTGGGGAGGCTGCACCGGGCCGCGGACACGCTGTTCGCGGCGGGGAGTTCGCGGGCGCAGACGTCGATGGAGATGGCGACGGGCGGGACGCGGGTGACGATCCGGGGGGAGGGGGTGTACGACTACCGGCGGCAGCTCGGGGAGTTGCGGGTGGTGCTGCCGCAGGACCCGACGGGGGTCAGCGAGCACCGTCCGATCACCGAACTGCTCGCGCCCGGGGCGTTGTTCATGAAGAACCGGGGGGCCGGGGTGCCTGCGGACAAATGGGTGCGGGTGGACACGGCGACGCTGGCGGACGGGAATCTCGTCACCGGCGGTGCCACCGATCCGTTCGCCGCGGCGGAGCTGTTGCGGGGGGTGCAGGAGGCGTCGTACGTCGGGCGGGAGGAGGTCGCCGGGGTGGCCGTGCACCACTACCGGGGCATCGCCGATCTCGCGCTCGCCGCCCGCGGGGCCACCGCCGGGAACCGCGCCTCCCTCGCCGCCGCGGCCGAGGGCTTCGCCACCGCGCGGGTCCCCTTCGACGTCTACCTCGACGACCAGGCCCGCATCCGCAAACTCCGCCACCGCTTCAGCTTCGTCAACAGCGGACGGGCGGGCGTGGTGGCCGTGGCGTCGACGGTCCTGCTGTACGACTTCGGCGCACCGGTCGTCGTACGGCTGCCGGAGTCCCGGGACATCTACGCGGGGCGGATCGCGGAGTGAGGGGGGCGAGGAGGGCGGTGCCGGTGGGTGGGGCGGGTGGGGGAGAACTAGCCCTTCCGTGCCATGCGCCGTGTGTGGGGGGCTGCCTACTCTAGGAAGCCGGTCGTAGGGATGGGGTGATGCGCGTGGCTTCGGGCGGTGGGACGGCGGTGCAGGACCACGTGGCCCTGGCCGAGATCGAGCTGTGCGGCGAGCTGATGATCGCGGCGTCCGCGGCGGACGGGGAGCGGCTCAGCCTGGACTTCATCGACGAGGTGCTGAGGGTCGTACGCGTGGTGGAGCAGCGGGACGGGGGCGCGGGGCGCTGACGGTCGTACCGCACCCGGCGTCCCCGCCCCGCCGCCCCTCCCTCACGTGCGCAGCATCCTCCCGATCGCCTTCGTCGCCTCCTCCACCTTCGCGTTGATCTCGTCGCCCCCCTTGAGGGCCGCGTCGGCGACGCAGTGGCGGAGGTGTTCTTCGAGGAGCTGGAGGGCGAAGGACTGGAGGGCCTTGGTGGAGGCGGAGACCTGGGTGAGTATGTCGATGCAGTAGACGTCCTCGTCGACCATGCGCTGGAGGCCGCGGATCTGGCCCTCGATCCGGCGCAGCCGCTTGAGGTGCTCGTCCTTCTGCTTGTGGTACCCGTGCGTCGCGTGTTCGGCGGCTTCCGGCGACGGCTTCTCGGAGGGCGCCGGTGTTTTCTCGGCCTCTGTGGTCGTCATCGCGTCCTCCGGTTCGTCTCGTATACCCCTAGTGGGTATATCGTAACCAAGTTTGCTGGGTATAGGGCCCTTGGTCCCACCCCGTGCTGGTCACTCTGCCTGATGGGCGACACTGGGGGACGGCCCCTTAGCCCTGACCGGATGATGCGCTTAGCATCAGCCTGACCGAAACCGATGCATCTAGAGGACCCCACGTGCGCTTTCGTCTGACCCCCAGGGAGACGAGCTTCTACGACATGTTCGCCGCGTCCGCGGACAACATTGTCACGGGCTCGAAACTCCTGATGGAACTGCTCGGGGCGGACACCGCCGGCCGGGCCGAGATCGCAGAGCGCATGCGGGCCGCGGAACACGCCGGTGACGATGCGACACACGCGATCTTCCACCAGCTGAACTCCTCGTTCATCACGCCCTTCGACCGCGAGGACATCTACGCCCTCGCGTCCTCCCTCGACGACATCATGGACTTCATGGAGGAGGCCGTCGACCTCGTCGTCCTCTACAACGTCGAGGAACTCCCCAAGGGCGTCGAGCAGCAGATCGAGGTGCTGGCGAGAGCGGCGGAGCTCACCGCCGAGGCGATGCCGAACCTGCGGACGATGGAGAACCTCACGGAGTACTGGATCGAGGTCAACCGGCTGGAGAACCAGGCCGACCAGATCCACCGCAAGCTCCTCGCGCACCTCTTCAACGGGAAGTACGACGCGATCGAGGTGCTCAAGCTGAAGCAGATCGTCGACGTCCTCGAAGAGGCCGCCGACGCGTTCGAGCACGTGGCGAACACGGTGGAGACCATCGCCGTCAAGGAGTCCTGAACCCCCTCATGGACACCTTCGCCCTGGTCGTGACCATCCTGGTCGCGCTCTTCTTCACGTACACCAACGGCTTCCACGACTCCGCCAACGCGATCGCCACCTCCGTCTCCACCCGGGCGCTCACCCCTCGTGCCGCGCTCGCCATGGCCGCCGTGATGAACCTCGCGGGGGCCTTTCTCGGGTCCGGGGTCGCCAAGACCGTCAGCGAGGGGCTGATCCAGACGCCCGAGGGCTCGAAGGGGATGGGCATCCTCTTCGCCGCGCTCGTCGGCGCGATCACCTGGAACCTCGTCACCTGGTACTTCGGGCTGCCGTCGTCGTCCTCGCACGCGTTGTTCGGCGGGATGGTCGGGGCCGCGCTGGCGGGCGGGACGACCGTCTACTGGCACGGCGTGCTGGAGAAGATCGTCATCCCGATGTTCGTGTCGCCGGTCGTCGGGCTCGTCGTCGGCTATCTCGTCATGACCGCGATCATGTGGCTCTTCCGGCGGGCCAACCCGCACAAGGCCAAGCGCGGTTTCCGCATCGCCCAGACCGTCTCGGCCGCCGGGATGGCCCTCGGCCACGGCCTCCAGGACGCGCAGAAGACGATGGGCATCGTCGTGATGGCGCTCGTCATCGCCGACGTCGAGGACTACGGCGACCCGATCCCCGTCTGGGTCAAGATCGTCTGCGCGGTCATGCTGTCGCTCGGGACGTACGCGGGCGGCTGGCGCATCATGCGCACGCTCGGCCGCAAGATCATCGAACTCGACCCGCCGCAGGGGTTCGCCGCCGAGACCACCGGCGCGTCGATCATGTTCACGACCGCGTTTCTCTTCAAGGCGCCCATCTCCACCACCCACGTCATCACCTCCGCCATCATGGGCGTCGGCGCGACCAAGCGGATCAACGCCGTGCGGTGGGGGGTCGCCAAGAACATCATCCTCGGCTGGTTCATCACCATGCCGGCCGCGGCGGCGGTCGCCGCGGTCGTGTACTGGATCGTGAGACTGGCGTTCCTGTAGTACGGACCCGTGTGGGGGCCGGGTCCGGACTACGGGGTCGCGGGGAACGTACGGGGTGGAGTGGTCGGTGGGCACACAGCGGTGTAACAGGGGGACGACGGTCCCGGGGCCGACGTCCGGACGGGACCGGACGCCGACCGGGCGGGGTGGCCTCAGTGGCCGGTGGCGACGATGAGCACGCAGTCGGGGCAGGCGTGGCGGACGGGCCCCGGACCGAACCCCCGGAGCTCCACGGCCGCGCGGCTCCATCGTCCGCAGCGACAGCAGACGGCCCAGAGCGAGCCCGGCGGGTCGGAGATCAGGGCCTCCCGGTTCACGCGCTGGCCCTGAAGTCGGCCGCGCCGAAGGGGGCGCCGTCGTAGGTGTACGGATAGTCGACGCCGAGCGTCGCGTAGGCCGCCGCCCTCCTGCGTTCCCCCTGGAGTTCCCGCAAGGCGTCCTCCTCCGCCTGGCGACGGAAGATCTCGGCGGCCTCCTCCTTCGTGGGCCCGGTCCAGGGACGTGACCACGGGCTGACGTACGGCTCCGGCGGGACCGGGAGCGCTGCGGCGGGGTGCTTGCGGCGCCTGCCGGTGGCGGGGAGGGCGAGGGAGAGCAGGGTGCGGAGGCACGCCGAAATGGCGCGCGCGATAGAGTGGCGCACGGCGACAGGTCCTTCCAGGGAGTATGTCGTCACGGCCCCATCAGCGGAGTGTTCGCGCACTCCGAGTCCTGGTGGGGCCACTTTTTTGTTGTGTTGCGGGCACGCTAGCACCAACATCGGCGCCGACGCACCGAGTTGCAGCAAACTCCCTGTATCCCGACAGGAGTTGTCGGGTATTCGGGCGGGAAACCTAGCGAGGCGCGACGGCGAGACCGATCAACGTGCCGATGTGGCCCGCCTGGGGAGCGTCGTGAACACGCACCGACACCTCGTCAAAACCTGCCTCCCGCAGGAGACTTCGCCACACGGCCGGGGTGTGGCTGTATCGGTAGGTGTAGGTCGCCGGTCCCGCGAACCCCCCCTTGTACATGCCCTGCGGGCCGTACGCCCCAGGAATGGCGGGCGGCTGCGAGAACACGAACCGGCCTCCGGGGGCGAGCCGCTGCTTCACCAACGGGAACAGTCGCCGCGGATCACTGAACCAGGCGGCACCGAAGATCGAGTACACGGCGTCGTAGGTACGGGTGTCTTCGGCGAGGAAGTCGAGGACCTCGGCGCAGACGAACTCGACCCCGAGGGGGCCCCAGCGTTCGGTGGTGCGGGCGACCATGACCGGGGACATGTCCACCCCACGCGCCTTCACCCCCCGCTGCGCGAGGAACGCCAGCGCCCGTCCCGTACCGCAGCCGATCTCCAGCACGCTCTCCGGTTCACCGAGGAGCTCCGGTCCCGGGCCGTGTCCCTGGTACTGCGTCCACCGGAACACGGGGTCCGACTCGAAGACGTCCTTCTTCGTCGACTCGGCGTATGCGTTCCAGACGGCGCGTTCGTCGTCGTAGTTGTGTTCGGCGGCAGGCAACGGGGTTCCCTCGAGCATGAGTTGAACGGTAGTGCGCCGCCCCTGCGGAGGAGCGGCGCACGCTGTCACGTGGGATCAGTGACTGTCGGGCACCTTGTCATCGCACGGACCGCAGGCGGCTGCGTCGACCTCCCACAGTTCCGAGTCGACCTCGAAGCCGTTGGCGCCGACTCTGCGGCGGAGGCGGCGCCTTCGGCAGCTCCTCGGCTGCAAGCCTTCCTGCATGACCAACAGGCTCACGGAGCCGCCCTGGTGAAGGACGGGCGGCTCGCCTTCACGCGTCTCCGCGAGACCGAAGAGGCCCTGTCGAGGGCGGACAACAGGCGGGACGCGATCGGCGGGTACGACCGGGCGGCGTACGAGTTCCACGTATCGAGCGTTCTCTACGCCCTGGGAGACGTACCCGGTTGCATCGAGGCCATGAAGGCGTCCAACCGTGCCCGCCTCCCGTTGGAGAAGCAGGGCAACGCCCACGCGAACGGCCTGCTGGCCCAGCGACAACTTGAAGTAGGTCATCTCGAAGCCGCCTGCGCCACCTGGGACGCCTTCCTCGACGACTACGCCACACTGTCCTCGGCAACACGCGAGCGCGCGAACTGAACCAACGGGCACGGGAGTCGGCTCGGCAGAAGGCTGCTGCCTAGACCGTTTCACCAAGGGGCTCGACCGGGACGGCGGCGCCGAGTGCCGTGCTCTGCAACGCCGTGACGCGTTCGATGACGACCCCCAACAGCACAGCCGCCACACACATGAGCCCCGAGGCCGCCACGAGGACCGTCATCGACCCCGGAGCCACCCGGCCGCCGACCGTCAGCACCGCCGCATGCCCGACCCAGGCGCCCCACCACAGGTTCACCAGCGCCGTCTCCCGCCGCTGCCCCCACGCCGGGGAACTCGCCCGCCCGATACCGAGGACGAACCCGCGCGGCACGAAGAAGTGGACCCCCGGTACGAACCAGGCACCGATCGTCCAGACCCGGCCGGGGAGGGAGGCGCCGGGTGACAGAGCTTGGGCGTTGTGCCGGGACCGGGCGAGCCACACGAGGAACAGCACGACCGCGAGGGTCATGAGGTAGACGAAGACTATGGAGGCGAACCCCGAGTCGTGCCGGGACGCGTCCGTGGGGTGGAGATGGCGATTCCGGACGGCCACCTCGCGGAACACGTCCGCGACGGCGGCCACGAGTATCGCGGCCTGCGCGAAACGAGCGAGGGTGCGGGGGGCTCTGTGGGCGGCGGCGGTCGTCATCGTCATCGTCTCCGGACTGTCCGAGCGGCGTGGGTGGCCGCAGCGGACGCCGGGGCGGAGCGATCCTAAGCGCGGATCGCCGTACAGGCGTACGACTTTCGGGCCGCCGCCCGAAGAGGCACGCCCCACCCGTACCCCGCCCGAAGAGACACGCCCCGCCCGCACCCCGCCGACAGAGGCACGCCCAGCCCGCACCCCGCCCTCAACACCCCGGCCCGCCCCTCACACCGCCCTCGGCATCCTCACGCCGCCAGATCCCGCTCCCCCGCGCCGACGGCCCCGCTCCGCGCCCCCGGTACGAACGCGACCCGGGCCGCCCGGCTCCGGACCAGCCACCCCACGCGGGGCGAGCGCTCGACGGACTTCAGGACGGGGGTCAGGAGGGCGGAGGCCAACGGGGAGAGGAGGAGGGCGACGGCCGTGCCGAGGGCGAAGCCGCCGATGACGTCCGTCGGGTAGTGGACGCCCATGTAGATCCGGCAGACCCCGCCGAGGAACCCCAGCACCAGCCCCCACACCCCGAACCGGCGATCGGCGACGAACAGCGCGACACCCATCGCCATCATGATGGTCGCGTGGTCGCTCACGAAGGAGTAGTCCGTCTTGCCGGAGACGAGGACCTCAAGCCCCTGATGGTCGTTGAACGGCCGGGGCCGCTCCACGAACCCCCGGATCGGCACGTTGATCAGCTCGGCGACCCCGGCCGCGAGCGGCGCCCAGACGAGCGCGGCGACGGACGACGCCGCCTCCTCCGCGGACGCGGCCCGGCGCCGTACCGTCCACCAGCACCACACGATGAGCAGGATCATCCCGAACAACAGCCCGTATTCACCGACGAATCCGACGATCCGGTCGAACCAGTGCGGCGCGTCCTTGGCGAGGCCATTGATGTCGTAGAGCAGGTCGACATCGAGGTTCGATCCGGAATCGGCGAGTCCAGCCATGGTGCTGCGGCTCCTTCGTCGTGGGCGTTCTCGAACAGGAACGCACGGCCCCGCCACGAGCGTTCCTGTCTCCACTGAATGATCACCGAGACGTTATCCAAGGGAGACGCGTCATCTCGGCCCAGGGTCGATTCAGGGTCGATTCAGGGCCGCTTCAAGGAATTATCGCCCGTTTTCAGACAGTGGTCGGCAGCGCTTTCGCGCCATCCGCCGTCACCCGGGTCGCTCCGAAGTAGTCGGGGGTGTCGATCGGGTCGAACCGGATCACCGCGCCGGTGCGCGGCGCGTCGATCATGTACCCGCCGCCGACGTAGATCCCGACGTGCCGGATGGCCCGCGAGTTCGTGAGGTCGTCGGAGAAGAACACCAGGTCACCGGGGAGGAGTTCGGCCCGCGTGGGGTGCGGTCCCGCGTTGTACTGGTCGTTCGCGACCCGCGGCAGCTCGATGCCGACGCTTTCGTACGCCGCCTTCGTCAGCCCCGAGCAGTCGAACCGCCCGCCGTCCGCGGCGGTGCCGTTCCCGCCCCACAGATAAGGCGTGCCGAGTTTCTTCTGCGCGTAATAGATCGCCCCCGCGGCCTGTTCCGACGGAGAGACCCGCCCGACCGGCGCCGCGAAACTCTCTTCGAGAGTCGTGATGGTCTTCACGTAATTCTGGGTCTCTTTGTACGGCGGCACTCCCCCGTACTTGATGACCGCGTACGCGCCGGCGTTGTAGGCGGCGAGCATGTTGTGCGTGGGATCGCCCGGAACGTCCTTCACGTACTTCGCGAGTTCGCAGTCGTACGCGGCGGCGGACGGAATGGCGTCGGCGGGGTCCCAGACGTCCTTCCTGCCGTCACCGTTCCCGTCGACCCCGTGGGTCGCCCAGGTGCCGGGGATGAATTGCGCTATTCCCTGCGCGGCGGCGGCGCTCTGCGCCCGGGGGTTGAATCCGCTCTCCTGGTAGAGCTGTGCGGCGAGCAGCGCGGGGTTGATGGCGGAACACATGTTCCCCCACTTCTGCACGAGCGCGGAGTACGCCGCCGGCACGGACCCCTTGGCGAGCGCCTTGCTGCCGCCGCCGACCCCGTTGGCCATGTTCCCGGCGACCAGGTAGACACCGACGACGAGCACCATGACGAACGCGAGACCGGCCCCGGCGACCACGGTCACCCAGATCCACGCCTTACGCACCGTCAACCGCCCCTCGCCGGCCGGGAGTCACCGCGCGTCAGTCTACGGCCCGACCTCGCCGCGTACGGGTAAGTTCGCCCCGGTCGGACACTGTCCATCGCGAGGGCGTTCTAATCCCCGGCGCCGCAGGGGTCGTCGGCTTCGTGCGGGGTGCCGCAGCGGCGGCAGCGGACGTCGGTGACGGGTGGGGCGCCTTCGGGTCCGGCCGGGCCGGCCTTGCTCCAGGAACTGCCGGGTACGCGGCGGGGAAGAGGGATGCGGGGGGTGGTCGTACGAAGGTGGGGGGTGGGGGACACGACCTTCTCTATCCAGCGTTCAGAACACGCGATACGACAGACGATCGTACGCCGCGCCCTCCCCCAGCCGTCGGCGTCCCTCGGCCGTCCTCAGCCGCCGGCGTCCCGGTACAGCTCGGCGGCCTCCTTGCCGAGGACGACGCTGTACGACACGTCGTCCGTGTCCCCGCCCTGCTCGTGCCCGCCGAGGACGCCGACGACCTCGTGGTGGCCGTTCACCCAGGGGCTGCCGCTGGTTCCCGCGCTGAAGCTGGGGCAGTCGATCCGCTGCTGTGTGCCGCTGTGGACGGACGGCCGGTTGGTGCAGGTGATCGACCGGTCGGAGGTGTCCGGGTACCCCGTGACGGTCACCGGCGAGGCCCCGGTGGTCGTCCCCGTGGCGAACAGGTTGGCGCCGACGACGTCCTGGATGTTCTTGTGCGCGGCGTTGGGGGCGAGCGTGGCGAACGCGAGGTCGCTGTCCTCGCTCTGCTCCTTGGACCACCCGTCGGGCAGGAAGTTCTTCTGCACCTTCCACACCCCGTACGGCGCTTTCCCGTCCCGGTACCCGGGCACGAACACCACCCCGGACCCGTCATCACCCCCGAGACAGTGCGCGGCGGTCACGATCAGGTTCCGCCCCTCGCTCTGCACCACGGACGCCGTGCAGAAGTGCGCCCCGGCCAGCTTCCCCGCGTCATCGGCGTCGAACAGCGCCCCCACCCGCGCGGCAGCCGCCGCCCCCGACGCCACCACCGTCACCCCCAGCGGCCCCGCTCCGTCATCAGCGACAGCCGCCGACGCCAGGACACAACTCCCTGCCATCAACACCGTCGCGCCCAACAGCGCGAACCTTCGGTTGCCCTGGGGGCGGGTGCGGTTCATCGGGGCCCACTCTGGACCATCAAGGTGAGAAAAACATCAACCCGGCCTGTGGAACGGCTGACACTCGGGATGGCTGTGACGCCGGACACACTCGAACATCGTCACCCGATCGGTCGACGCACACCGGGCGGAGGCGACACCCACCATCGCCTCACCGCACCCCCACCCCCGCAGGAAACCCCACCCCGGTCAGCTCCTCGGACAGCGTCCACAGCCGCCGAGCCGCCTCGACATCGCTCGCCGCCTCCGTCCGCCCCACCAGAGTCGGCGCCCCCCGCATCTCCCCGAACCCGTCGGGTCCGACGTAGCTCGCGCCGGGGAGGTCCTGGGTGGCGGCGTAGAGCGTGGGAAGTGCGCCCGCCCGGTCGGACTGGGCGAAGAGCCGGTTGCCGACGGCCATGAACCAGCGGACGGCGGCCTTGTCGTGGTGGCTCTGGAGGTTCGTCGCGGACCACCCGGGGTGCGCGGCGAGGGCGCGGACGGAGGAGCCGGACGCGGTGAGCCGGCGCTGGAGCTCCAGCGTGAAGAGGAGGTTCGCCAGCTTGGACTGGGCGTAGGCGCGGACGGGGGTGTAGCGGGAGGCCAGGTCGACGTCGTCGAAGTGGATACGGCCGCCCCGGTGCGCACCGGAGGAGAGGGTGACGACGCGGTCCTCGACGTACGGCAGGAGGAGGTTGGTCAGCGCGAAGTGGCCCAGGTGGTTCGTACCGAACTGCGTCTCGAACCCGTCCGCCGTACGGCCCTGCGGGACCATCATGACGCCGGCGTTGTTGATGAGGACGTGCAGCGGGCGTTCCTCCCAGGCCCGCGCGAACTCGCGGACCGACCCGAGGTCGGCGAGGTCGAGGCGGCGTACCTCGACGTCGCCGTTGACCTGCGCGGCGGCGGCCTGGCCGCGCTGTACGTCGCGTACGGCGAAGACGACGCCCGCGCCGGCGCCGGCCAGCGCGCGGGCCGCGGTGAGGCCGATGCCGCTGTTGGCGCCGGTGATGACGACGGTACGGCCGGTCAGCGCCGGCAACCGGTCCACGTTCCACTTGCTCTGCTTGGAGTCAGCCATGTCCCCAATGTAGACGCCGACAACAATGATGGCAACGACAACATGAGGGGGGTGTCGCGCTACGATTCCGGCATGTCCGCGAGCCGCCCCTATCACCACGGAGACCTCCGCTCCACGCTCCTCGCCAGCGCCGAGCGCACGCTCCGCGAGAAGGGGGCCGCCGCGCTCTCCCTGCGCGAGCTGGCCCGCTCGGCCGGCGTGAGCCACGCCGCTCCCGGCCGCCACTTCAAGGACAAACAGGCGCTCCTCGACGCGCTCGCGCTGAACGGCTACGCGCGCCTGAACGAGGCGATGGAATCCGCGGACGACGCCACGCTCCCCCTGGAACCCCGCCTGACCTCTCTGGCCCGCGCGTACCTCACCTTCGCCATCCAGCACCCCGAGCTCCTGGAGCTCATGTACTCCCGCAAACACGACCCCGCCTCCGCCGCCCAGCTCTCCGACGAGGTCGACCGCTCCCTCTCCACCTTCCTCCGCCTCATCACCGACGCGAAGTCCCAAGGCGAACTGATCAACACCGACCTCGACAGCATCATGCTCCTCACCGCCGCCTCCCTCCACGGCCTCGCAGCCCTAGTAGCAGCAGGCGCCTACCCCGCCGACGAAGTCCTCACCACCCTGGACACCCACGTCCACCTGCTACTGGACGGCTTGAGACCGAGGTAGGGGACGGAAAGAGGAACGAGGAACAGGAAAACCAGCCGAACCCAACCACCCACACCAAGCCCTCACCCCTCTCCCCGACCCGCACCACGTCCTTCAGGGGCGCAGGGCTGCACCTGATCCACGGCTCCGCCGCACCAGCGCGACCACCCACACGGAACCCGCACCACGCCCTTCAGGGGCGCGGGACTGCACCTGATCCACGGCCCCGCCACACGGCCACGACCACGACCACGACCACGACCACCGAACCCGCAGGGATTCCCCGACCGCAACCCAGTCTTTTAGGGGCGCGGGGAACTGCGCGACCAGCCCCCACCACCCGCACCCGCCCCCCTCCCTGCACCCCCTCCCCCGAACCCCCACCCGAACCACGAACCCACAATGCACCCGTCCCCCACCAAATCCCCCACGGCCTCGAAGAACTCCCCCCGCAGCACCTCGACGAACCGCTCGTAAGCCTCACCCCCCACGGCCCCACCCCCGATCACACACGCGAACACCCCACCGGGCACCAGCACCCGCCCCACCTCCGCGACGACCCTGTCCGCATCGGCCATGAGCATGAACGCCATATGGGACACGACTGCGTCGAACGCCCCGTCGGCATACGGCAGTTCCTGCGCCCGCCCCACCTCCGCGTCGAACCCCCGCCCCCGCGCCACAGCCACCGCCTCCGGTGACAGATCGATCCCGGCGAGCCGGCGCCCGGGGCGCGCGAGGTGGGTCAGGAGCACCCCGTCCCCGCAGCCCAGATCGAGGACGCGGGCGCACCCGGAGACCCGGTCCCGCAGCAGCTCGTAGCTGGAGCGCCCGTCGGGAGAACGGCCGTGCGAGAACGCCTCCCCCGTCACCCCGGGCCGCCCGGCGTGAAAGTCCCTCAGAAACGCTTCCTGCACGTCACCGGCCCCACTCATCCCGCCGCCCCTCCCGTAACACCCACGTTTCCCCGGTCAAGCCCCCACCATCGCACGGCCATTCCCGCACCATGCCCGGGCAATCCCCGAACCCCGTTCAGTAACGCGGAAGTCAGGATTCCGCCGCCCGTCTTGTTTGTCGCGTACCCAACAAGCCACAGTCGTCGCCGGGCCGCCGCCCACACCCCCCACAGCTTCACCCGCACCGCCCCTGAACACCCCACTTCCAGGAGGCAGTACCTTGCGTACGACCGACAACACCCCCGCCATATCCGGCAGATGGCGCCGCATGGGCGGCGCGGCCTTCGGCACCGCGGCCCTCGTCCTCGCCGGCCTCGGCACGGCGGCCCACGCCGACGCGGCGACCGCGAACACCCCCGTCACCTGGACGGCGACCCCCTGTTCCACCCCCAAGCACGCCGGCGACCTCACCTGCAACTCCTTCCGCGTGACGGGCGGCGTCACCGCGTTCTCGAAGGAGAAGGCGGCCAAGTCCCACAAGAACGCCGCGGTCACCCCGAAGGCCGCCAGCGCCTCCCCCACCGGCTTCGGCCCGAGCGACCTCCAGGACGCCTACGGCCTCACCAGCGCGGCGGCGAGCAACGGCTCCGGCGAGACCATCGCGATCGTCGACGCCTACGACGACCCCAACGCCGAGGCCGACCTCGCCAAGTACCGCTCGAACTACGGCCTCAGCGCCTGCACGACGAGCAACGGCTGCTTCAAGAAGGTCTCCCAGACCGGCTCGACCTCCTCGCTGCCGACCGCCGACAGCGGCTGGGCCGAGGAGATCTCCCTCGACCTCGACATGGCCTCCGCGATCGCCCCGAACGCCAACATCCTCCTGGTCGAGGCCAGTTCCTCCAGCATGGCCAACCTCGGCAAGGCCGTGAACGAGGCCGTCGCCCTCGGCGCCAAGTTCGTCTCCAACAGCTACGGCGGCTCCGAGTCGTCCAGCGACACCACGTACGACACCTCCTACTTCAAGCACCCCGGCGTGGCCATCACCGTCTCCGCCGGTGACGAGGGCTACGGCGCCGAGTACCCGGCCGCGTCGAAGTACGTGACGGCCGTCGGCGGCACCGCGCTCAAGACCTCGTCCAACAGCCGCGGCTGGACCGAGTCCGTGTGGAACACGTCGTCCACCGAGGGCACCGGCTCCGGCTGCTCCTCGTACGACGCCAAGCCCACCTGGCAGACCGACACCGGCTGCTCGAAGCGGACGATCGCCGACACCTCGGCCGTCGCCGACCCGGCCACCGGCGTCGCGGTGTACGACTCCTACGGCGTCACCGCCGGCTGGTACACCTTCGGCGGCACCTCCGCCTCCTCGCCGATCATCGCCGCGGTCTACGCCCTCGCCGGCACCCCCGGCAGCAGCGACTACCCGGCGTCGTACATCTACAACGCGGCCGGCACCTCCGCGCTGAACGACGTCACCAGCGGCTCGAACGGCTCCTGCTCCTCCAGCGCGAGCTACCTGTGCACCGCGACGTCCGGCTACGACGGCCCGACCGGCTGGGGCACCCCCGAGGGTCTGGACGCCTTCACCAGCTGACCCCACATCAACACAGCAGCGGGCCGCGGCGACAAGCCGCGGCCCGTTCGCGTTACGAGCGTGAGACCATCGGGAAAGTGTCTCAACGACAGAGGCGCCGACAGGTTCCGCAGAACCACACCTCAGGTTCCGCGCTCACCTCATTGCCCGGCGTGACCTGCCGTGATACACAGAGTGACGATACGAACCATTCATACGAATCCCACCCGTCAATGCCGCCAAGTCGACATACGACAGCGGCATTGTCGGTGACAATGACTCCCGACCCCTGCGCACGGCAGCGGGCCAAGATCAGAACTACCCACCAGGGGCGGTGACTTACATGCTCTTCGCAGCCGACAAGGGAGACATCAACACCATCATCGGCGGGATCGCTCCGGACTGGGGCCCCTTCGGCAGCCTGGGTACCGAGGCCAAGACGATGATCCAGGTCGTGATGGCGTTCGCGATCCTCATCTGCCTCGGAATCGCCGTCTGGGGTGCTGCGAAGCAACGTATCGGCGCGACCGCCCTCCGGGACACCTTCAGCGCGGAACAAGGCAAGGGCCTCATCATCGCGGGCCTCACCGGAGTCTTCATCATCGGCTCCCTCGGCACGCTGTTCACCATCGTGTACGGCATGGCCGTCTAGCCCCTCCCCCTTCCCTCCCCTCCCGGCTGAGGTTGCGTCCCCCTGATGTCGAGTCACCACACCGCGCCCGCGCGGGAACCAGCACGGCTACCGTCGTACTGCGCCGCGTTCTTCCACGACGCGCATGCCGCATACGACGCAGAGGGGGCGCACGCCGCATGAGTCCCGCCGACGAGCCCGGCCACGACACCTCAGCGGGTGGCTACACGAGCACCCGCACCCACCTCCCCGAGACCGGCACCCCCCGCCGCCCGGCCCGCTCCTCCTCCCGCAGCCTCGTCACCGTCGTCGCCGTCGTCGTCGTACTCATCGCGGCGATCGCATTCGCGAACCGCGGCAACGGCGACGGCTCGAACACGACAGCGGGCAACGGCTCGGGCGCCTCCGGCACGAAGCCGCAGGCGGAGTCGACGGCGGCGACCGGGACGAAGCCGGTGGACGGCAAGACGTCAGGCATCCCTACGGGATACGCGCAGAGCAGGCAGGGCGTTCAATCCGCGGCGGCGAACTACGCGGTCGCCCTCGGCTCCACGGCGATGTTCAAGAAGGCCGGCCGCGACGCGCTCGTGAACGCCCTCTACACCCCCGCCGAGGCCGCCAGACTCGTACCGGAACTCGACAAGGCGTACTCCACCGACTTCCTCGCGAGAGCCGGTCTCGACGCGAACGGCGACGCCCCCCAGGGCAGCACGTTCGTCTCCCGCACCGTCCCCATCGGTACGACCGTCAGCGCCTACGCCGACACCACGGCCACGGTCGCCGTCTGGTACATGGGCCTCATCGGAATGTCCGGCACGAACTCGACGGACCCCGTCAGCTCCTCCTGGAGCACCTGGACGTTCCAGCTCCAGTGGACGGACGGCGACTGGAAGGTCGCCTCCCAGAGCCAGACCTCGGGACCCGCCCCGGTCCCCGGCGACAACAAGGCCGCCAGCTCCGACGAGATCAGCAAAGCCATCGAGGAGTACGGAGGGTTCACGTATGCCCGGTAAGCGCTCGCTCCGGTTCGCCGGAGTCCTCGCCGCCGTACAGACGACCGCCGTCCTCCTCTCGGCCAGAGCCTTCGCCGCGCCCACCCCCGACCCGAGCCCCTCGGGCAGCGCCGCCCCGTCCCCCTCGCCGTCGCCCTCCAACGACCAGTGCCGGCTCATCGTCGGCGACGCCAAGGAGTACTGCGAGCGCGGCACCAGCGGCACCACCAACACCAACCCCGGCGTCTCCGACACCCTCGACCCCCTCTCCTCCCTCGCCAAAGGCTGCGCCGACGCCGCCTCCTGGACGGTCAAGAAGCTCAGCGAGGCCGTGCAGGAGACGGCGAACGTCGACTTCACGAACGAGAAGTTCCTCCAGCAGTACGCGGTCGTCTTCGCCGCCTCGACGGTCCTCACGCTCGTCCTGTGGGTGCTGGCCGTGGCCAAGCGCGCGGTCCGGGGCGTCCCCCTCGGCACCGCCCTCTCGGAGGCCGTCGGCTTCCTGTGGCTGACGGTCCTGGCATCCGCGTTCACCCCGCTGATCCTCTACACGGTCGTCTCGGCGACCGACGGCATCACCGACGTCCTCGCGAAGGCGACCGGCGACCAGACGGACACGTTCTTCGGGACGTTCTCGACGGCCCTCGCGAAGGGCGAGAACATCGGCGGCGGCCCGATCATGCTGATCGTGGTCTCCCTCGTGTCGGTCCTCGCCGCCGGCATCCTCTGGCTCGAACTGGTCATCCGCACAGCCCTGTTGTACGTCGGCGCGCTGCTCGGCACGGTCGTGTACGCCGGTCTCGTCGACAAGAACCTGTGGGGGCACGTCCGCCGCTGGGCCGGGGTCATGATCGCCGTGATCATGGTGAAACCGGTGATCGTGATCGTCCTCGGCCTCGCCGGAGCCCTCTCCGGGGACGGCGGACCGGACGCGTTCTCGGCGGTCGTCTCGGGGCTCGCGATCATCCTGCTGGCCATCTTCGCCAGCGCGATGATCTACCGCTTCGTCCCCGGCTTCGGCGACGAGATCGCCGCCTCCCGCAACAACCGCATCATGCAGGGCGCGGAGAGCAAGGCGGCGGCGGTCATCTCCTCCCCGGCGACCCTCGTCGCCCAGGGCATCAAGACGCACAGCACCCGGGCCAACGACGGTGGCGGGGGCGGCAGTTCGTCCAGCGCCCCGCGCCCCGCGAACCCCGGCTCCGGCGGCATCGCCGCGCACGGCTCACGCCCCTCGAACGGCGGCGGCGGATCTGTCCCCTCCGCCGCACCCGCCCCCCGCACGGGCAGCCCGCTCAACACCCCGCACGCCAGCAACAACCGCACGGGAGGTGAAGGGCGTTGACGACCGAGTCCCACGTGTCGCACGCGATCGCGCCCCGCCGTACGTATCTGATCGGCCGCGCCCGGCCGAACGCGATCGTCGGCAAGAACCGCGAGACCGGAGAGATCGCCCTCATCATCGTGGGCGCCTTCCTCGGCATGATGTGCGGTCTGCTCGTCCCCGTGCTCGCCCTGCGGATCGTGCTGCTCACCGGCTTCCCGCTGATCGCCCTGATGGCGGTCTACGTGCCGTACAAGCACCGCACGTTCTACAAGTGGTTCGAGATCAACCGCAGTTACAAGCGCAGCCTGCGCAAGGGCACGACGTACCGCAGCTCCGCCATGGAGGCCGGCATCGCGCTCGACGGCCGCGAGGTCGAGATCGGCCCGCCCCCCGGCATCGGCCGCATCACCTGGCTGTCCGCGCCCTTCGGCCCCGACGAGATCGCCGTCCTCCTGCACGCCGACCGGCGTACGGTGACGGCCGCGATCGAGATCGAGGGCCCCGGCGTCGGCCTGCGCGACAGCGAGGACCAGGAAGCCCTGGTGGACCGTTTCGGCACGCTGCTCAAGCACGTGGCCAACGGCGACGGCTTCGTCACCCGCATCCAGATGCTCGCCCGCACCCTCCCCGCCGACCCCGACGCGCACGCCAAGGACGTCACCCAGCGCGGCGACGACAAGGCCCTCCCCTGGCTCCAGTCCTCGTACGACCAGCTCCAGTCGATGGTCTCCACGAGCAGCGAACAGCACCGCGCCTACCTCGTCGCCTGCATGCAGTACAGCCGTGAACTCGCCGCCGAGGCCCACGCGATGGCCCGCGCCGCACGCCCCCAGGCGGGCCGCAAGGTCGACCGGGACGCCGGGCTCGCGGTCGTCATGGCCCGCGAGCTCACCGACATCTGCTCGCGCCTCCAGGAGGCCGACATCCGCGTCCGCCAGCCCCTCGGCCAGGGCCGCCTGTCGTCGCTCATCCACTCCATGTACGACCCCGACCACCCCATCGACCACATCCAGGCGATGACCAAGCGCAACGCCTGGCCGGCCGAACTCGACGCCATGGAACCGACGTTCCTCCAGGCGAAGACCCGCGAGTCCTCGACCCGCGCCCCCTGGTGCCACTCCACGGCGTGGGTCAAGGAGTGGCCGATGACCCCGGTCGGCGTCAACTTCCTCGCCCCGCTGCTCGTCCACACCCCGGACGTGATCCGCACGGTCGCCGTGACGATGGACCTCGAACCCACCGAGGTCGCCATCGAGCGCATGCTGACGGAGAAGACCAACGACGAGGCCGAAGCCTCCCGCCAGGCCAAGATGAACCGCACCCTCGACCCGCGCGACGTCGCCGCCAACTCCCGCCTGGACCAGCGCGGTGAGGACCTCGCGAGCGGCGCCGCGGGCGTCAACCTGGTCGGCTACATCACGGTCTCCTCCCGCTCTCCCGAAGCCCTCAACCGCGACAAGCGGACGATAAGGGCGTCGGCCGGAAAGTCGTACCTCAAGCTTGAGTGGTGCGACCGCGAGCACCACCGGGCGTTCGTCAACACACTCCCCTTCGCCACCGGCATCCGGAGGTAGGACAGATGCGGGACCCGCTCTCCGTCCTCACCGACGCCTTCACGGCCTTCCTCTTCGGCAAGGTCGAGACCACCCGTCTCCCGGTCCGCACCTCCACCGGCCAGGCCCAGGCGGTCTATCTCCCCACCGCGGCACCGGGGTTGGGCGACTCGGGCGTCATCATCGGCCGCGAGGTGTACTCCGGCAAGGGCTACATCTACGACCCCTTCCAGCTCTACGGCCAGCAGCTCCCGGCCCCCCACTGGCTCGTCCTCGGCGAATCCGGCAACGGCAAGTCCGCCCTCGAAAAGACCTACGTCCTACGCCAGTTGCGCTTCAAGGACCGCCAAGTCGTCGTCCTGGACGCCCAGGGCGAGGACGGCGCCGGCGAATGGAACCTCATCGCCCGCGAGTTGGGGATAACCCCCATCCGCCTCGACGCGATGGCCGCCCTCGACGACGGCATCCGCCTCAACCCCCTCGACCCCGCGATCACGACGACAGGCCAGCTGGCCCTGCTCCGCACGATCATCGAGGTCGCGATGGGGCACGGCCTCGACGAACGCTCCGGCTTCGCGCTGAAGGTCGCCCACGCGTACGTCAACGAGACGATCGTGGAACGCCAGCCGGTGCTGTCCGACATCGTCGAGCAACTCCGCCACCCCGAACCGGAGTCGGCGGAGGCGATGAACGTCGCCATAGACGACGTACGGGCCTGGGGACTCGACGTCGCTCTCGTCCTCGACCGGCTGGTGGACGGCGACTTGAGGGGCATGTTCGACGGTCCGACGACGGTCGGGATCGACCTGGACGCCCCCCTGATCGTCTTCGACCTCTCCCACATCGACCGCAACTCGATCGCGATGCCGATCCTGATGGCGATCGTCGGTGTGTGGCTGGAGCACACCTGGATCAGGCCCGACCGCAAGAAGCGCATCTTCCTCGTCGAAGAGGCGTGGCACATCATCAACAGCCCGTTCGTCGCCCAGCTCTTCCAGCGCCTGCTGAAGTTCGGCCGACGGCTCGGTCTGTCGTTCGTCGCCGTCGTCCACCACCTCTCCGACGTCGTCGACGGAGCCGCGGCGAAGGAGGCCGCGGCGATCCTCAAGATGGCGTCCACCCGGACGATCTACGCCCAGAAGGCGGACGAGGCGCGGGCCACGGGACGGGTGCTGGGGCTTCCCCGCTGGGCGGTCGAGATCATCCCGACCTTGACGCCGGGTATCGCCGTGTGGGACGTCAACGGCAACGTGCAGGTGGTCAAACACCTGGTCACGGAGACGGAACGGCCCCTGGTCTTCACCGACCGCGCGATGACGGAGTCCTCGTCCGACGCGGCCGACGACGCGTTGCGGGCGGCCGAGTTGGAGGCGGAGCAGCGGGCCGCGGCGTTCATGGAGCAGCACATGGCCGACCTCGACGGCACGGAATCCACGGTGGCGTGACCATGCCGGACGCTCGCGCGCGTGAACGCCAGCAGGGGGGCATCCCCGACGGCCTGCTCCTCGGGCTGCTCGCGCTGCTCCTGCTGGTGACCGTCCTCACCTGGACGTCCACCGGCCTGTCGGCGCTGTTCGCCCACGCGGCCTGGCCGTCGGGCCTCTCCTTCACGCGCACCCCGCTGGCCCTGCGCCACCTCGTCTCCCACCCCGACGACCTCCCCGGCGCCTGGCCCGACACCCCACCGGCCGACCTCTCCGGGTACGGCCTCTTCTGGGGCCTCTTCATCGGCCAGCTGATGATCCTCCTCACCCTCACGTTCTTCGCCCTCGGCACCTGGGCCCGCTGGCGACTCGTCCGCGCGGGACGCCGAGAGGAACGGCTGGCGGCACGGGGGAGGGGAGCGGGTCCGTCGCCGGGCACCAAGAGTGACTCGGCACAGGACAAAGCCATTTGGGCATCTCCGCCACCGGCGGAGGGCGCAGACGGCCACACGCCCGATCCAACTGCGGACGGCAGCACCACACCCGTTCCCCCCTCCCCCGCCCATCCGCACCCGCTATCCCTCCCTCACCCAGCTGCGGGCAGTCGTGCCGCCGGAGCACGGGTGGGCTGGGGGTCCCCCCTGCTCGAAGAGCTTGGGGGAGGCACCCCGCACACGCGGGTGAGCGACATGCCCCCAGCCCCCACCCAACCCGCACCCACCCTCCTCGCAGCCCCCCGCGACGACCGCCTCCTGACCGCCACCCAGGCCCTCCAGGACGCCCCCGGCCCCGCCCTCGTCGTCACCTCGAACCCCGCCCTCTGGCACACCACCAAGGACGCGAGGGCAAAGCTGGGCCCCACGCTCCTGTACGACCCCACGCACCTCTGCGACACCCCGTCCCGCCTCCACTGGCCCCCGGCAACCGGCTGCGAGGACAAGGACACGGCGATCGCGAGAGCAACAGCCCTCCTCGCCCCCACCCGCCCCACCGCCAAGATCGACCAGGCCATCGCTGACACGGCCCACACCCTCCTCCGCAGCTACCTCCACGCCGCGGCCCTGGACGGCCGGACCATCAGACACGTCCACCGCTGGAGCCAGGGCACGCACGTCCAGGAAGCCGTCAAGACACTCCGTACGCACCCGAAGGCGGCCCCCGGCGCGGCAGGCGAGCTGGAGGCGGCCCTGACGGCCCACCCGGAGCGCAGGGACATCGCCCAGGAGCTGACGACCCGCACCCTGGCCGCCCTCTCCACCGTCAACATCAGAGAAGCCTGCACCCCCAACCGAACCGACGCCCTCACCCTGGATTCCTTCATCCACGAGGGGGGCACCCTCTATGTAGTGGGCGACTCCATCGAGGACCCCCGCACGAACCCCGGCGCGATGCCCCTGCTCACGGCTCTCGTCGCAAGCGTGGTCGAGCGCGGCCGGCGCATGGCCGAACGGTCATCCTCCGGTCGCCTCGACCCACCAATGACCCTGATCCTGGACGACGTCGCGGCGGTGGCCCCCATCCCCACGCTCCCGGAACTCCTGCGCACCGGCCCCTCCGAGGGCCTCCCGACCCTGGCCCTGGTCCGCTCGGAGGAACAGGCGAAGTCCCGCTGGCCGGACACCGCCCTACCGTTCTGAGCCCCACCCCGAGGGCCGCGCGCACACGAACTCCAGCTCACTCCCGTCGGTCCCCTCGACAGGCACGACGACCCCGCTGGGTACGAACCCGATCCGCTCGTACGCCGTGCGCGCCCGCAGATTCTCCCGGTGCACCAACAACCGCACCCGCTCCAGCCCGATCCCCCACGCCCACTCCAGGCCGGCCCGGAACAACGCCCCGACGACGACCCCACCTCCACGCACAGCGGGCCGCACATAGACACCTACGACCTGCCCCTGCCGCCGCTCGACAGGCAGCCCGGCCCAGTCGACCCCGCCGGCCTCCTCGACCAGCACGGTGAGCCCCCCGACCCACTCCCCGTCAGCGGCGACTGCAACGAACTGCTGAGCCCCGACGGCCCCTTCAGCCCCACCGGCGGCCCGCTCCTGCCAGAAGGAGTCCGGCAGCTGCACCGCGTCGTCGTACGTCTCGAAAAAGGCGAGCGGGGCGGCCGGATCACGCAGCGCGGAGAGCCGGAGTTCTCGTACCGCGGCCCATTCGTCAGCCCGTATCGCACGTACCGAAAAGTCGTCCATACGAATCGATCCTATAGACCCTAAACGCAGAAAACCCCCGCACCATACGGTGCGGGGGTCTCCCGGAATGATTGTTCGGCGGCGTCCTACTCTCCCACAGGGTCCCCCCTGCAGTACCATCGGCGCTGTGAGGCTTAGCTTCCGGGTTCGGAATG
>NZ_JBEXLS010000047.1:0-51927 GCF_040610055.1 Streptomyces sp. NPDC004539
GCTGCCCGCTGCCCGCTGCCCGCTGCCCGCTGCCCGCTGCCCGCTGCCCGCTGCCCGCTGCCCGCTGCCCGCTGCCCGCTGCCCGCTGCCCGCCGAACGCCAGTTCTGGATGCCGACCTGCGCACGGCGTCCGCCGGACGGTGCCTCGTGCCCGGCGCCCGCCGAACGGCTACCGCCGGTTCTGGATGCCGACCTGCGCACGGCGTCCGCCGGACGGCGCCTCGCGCCCGGTGTCTGCTGCCTGCCGGACGGAGCGCGCCGGTCCCGGACGCCGACCCGTGCACGGCGCCCGCCGAACGGACCCCGCACACCGCCACGCCCCGCGCACCCAAAACCCCACGCACGCCCCCACCTCCCGCACCCGACGCCCGCCCAAGAACCCCGCCACCCCGGCCCCGCCACCTCACCCACCCACCCCCTACGCCCGCCCGAGTGACCCCCACCCCCCGGCCGTCCCAAGATCACCCGTCTGCGCGGGCTCGCCCGGTTTCGGTTGTCTTGCTTCTGACCAGGGCGTTGAGGAGAGAAGTGCAGGTCGAACGGGTGTTGACAGCGAGCGGCGGGGGACAGGTAGGTTCGGCGAGTCCACTGCCGGACGCCCCGCCGGGGAACCTCCACGGCCGCCGCGGCGCCGCTGGGTCAGGGACGGTGCACCGCCCCGGGCACCGCCACTGGCAGCCAGGCCCAGCGCTCGCACAGCGGCGACGGAACGTTCCGCCGAACGGGGAGGTGCGACCCGGGTGGGGCCCGGCGTTCAGTAGACAACGGCTTTCGGTCGACCCGCAGCCAGCGGGCCCCTGGTCGGCCCGAAGGGCGCCGGGCCTCCACCCGCAGAGTTCACCTCGCACACCCTCCGCGTACACCCCGTCGTGGGGGAGCGGGGCCGGCGAACGTGCAGTCTTACCCCACTCTTGGGGATTCGACACCACTGTAGGCACGATCCGGCATGTCGCCGCAGACGGCGACCACTATGGTGGTCCCCTGCGTACGACTTGAAGGGGTAGCGGTGAACG
Organism: Streptomyces sp. NPDC004539; assembly: GCF_040610055.1. Taxonomy (NCBI): domain Bacteria; kingdom Bacillati; phylum Actinomycetota; class Actinomycetes; order Kitasatosporales; family Streptomycetaceae; genus Streptomyces; species Streptomyces sp. NPDC004539. Next base: position 1,014 of record NZ_JBEXLS010000047.1, read on the forward strand.
ACGGCGACGGGACCCTCGCGGCACAGGATCGCGGGCGGCGGTTCGGCCCCCTGGGCGATGCCTTGGTGATCATTCCGACCTACAACGAGGCGGAGAACATCAAGCGCATCGTCGGCCGGGTGCGCGAGGCGGTCCCGGAGGCCCACATCCTCGTGGCGGACGACAACAGCCCCGACGGCACCGGCAAGCTGGCCGACGAGCTGGCGGCGGGCGACGACCACGTCCACGTGATGCACCGCAAGGGCAAGGAGGGCCTCGGCGCCGCCTACCTCGCGGGCTTCCGCTGGGGCATGGACAACGGCTACGGCGTCCTCGTCGAGATGGACGCCGACGGCTCCCACCAGCCCGAGGAACTGCCCCGGCTGCTGACCGCCCTGAAGAGCGCCGACCTGGTCCTCGGCTCCCGCTGGGTCCCCGGCGGCCGGGTCGTCAACTGGCCCAAGACCCGCGAGTTCATCTCCCGGGGCGGCAGCCTCTACTCCCGCCTCGCGCTCGACCTCTCGTTGCGCGACATCACCGGCGGCTACCGAGCCTTCCGTCGCGAGACCCTCGAAGGGCTCGGCCTCGACGAGGTCGCCTCCCAGGGCTACTGCTTCCAGGTCGACCTGGCCCGCCGCGCCGTGAAGGCCGGGTTCCACGTCGTCGAGGTGCCCATCACGTTTGTCGAGCGGGAGCTCGGTGACTCCAAGATGAGCCGGGACATCATGGTCGAGGCGCTGTGGCGGGTCACCGCGTGGGGCGCCTCGGAGCGGGTCGGCAAGATCACCGGCAAGACGTCCAAGTCGGCGCCCGCGCGCCGGGTGGAGGGGCAGCAGCCGTAACGCGGAGGTGGGGGCGGGGGCCCGGGAGGCGCGGCGGTACCCGCACAGCTCGGCCCGATACCCGTACAGCTCGGGCCGATCATGCCCTTATGCCGCTCTGAGCCGCTTCCAGGCACACTGGAGGCATGACTGGCGCATCGACCCCCACGTCCTCCGTCCGGCCCCCGCGCTCCCGCGTGCGGACGTTCCTGCCGCTCGGGATCGCGGCCTGGCTGGTGCTGGAGATCTGGCTGCTGACCGTGGTTGCGAAGGCGGCGAGCGGTTTCGTCGTCTTCCTCCTGCTGATCGCCGGGATCGTCCTCGGCTCCGTGGTCATCAAGCGCGCGGGCCGCCGCGCCTTCCGCGCGCTGAACGAGGCGCTGCAACGCGGCGGCTCCCCGGCGGCGAGCGGCGGCAACGGCTTCATGATGCTCGGCGGCCTCTTCCTGATGCTCCCGGGCCTGATCTCCGACGCCTTCGGCCTGCTCCTGCTGATCCCCCCGGTCCAGAAGGCCCTCTCCGCCTACGCGGAGCGCGCGGTGGAGCGCAGGCTCCGCGCGGCCGGCCCCGGCACCCTCGGGGACGCCTTCCAGCAGGCCCGTATCCACCGCCCCGACGGCAAAGTCGTCCAGGGCGAGGTCATCCGCGAGGACGGCAGCCGGGCGGACGGCCCGCAGGACCAGCGCCCGCCGCTGACGTACTGAGCCCTCCGGGCCCTTCCGGGCAGCCGAAAGACCGCGGGCGCCGTACGCAACCTTCGCGTACGGCGCCCGCGGTCATTCAGTGCTGAAGTGCGGCCGAAGCTCCGAGGAGCTAAGCGGACTTACGGCTGTCCCGGGGATGCACCGCAAGGTTCATCGCCCCGGACCGCAGTACAGCCAGGCGCTCCTCAAGAACCTCTTCGAGTTCCTCGCGGGTGCGCCGCTCCATCAGCATGTCCCAATGCGTACGCGCGGGCTTGGCCTTCTTCTCCTCAGGGCCGTCGCCGTCCACGAGGAGTGCCTGCGCTCCGCAGACCTTGCACTCCCACTCCGGCGGAATCTCCGCCTCGACCGAGAAGGGCATCTCGAAGCGGTGCCCCTTCTCGCATGCGTACTCCACGGCCTGGCGCGGGGCCAGGTCGATGCCGCGGTCCGTCTCGTAGCTGGTCACCACGAGGCGCGTGCCGCGAAGAGCTCGCTCACTCATGAATCGTGCCTCCCGGGCTTGTCGCCCACAGGACAGGTGTCGCTGTCGTCGTCATCCGGTCAACGTCCGGTCGGCGGTAAAGATTCCCGTCCCGAGTCCCGTTCCGGGTCGTGCGTCGCCGTCGTAGCCGCAGCCTTGTCAACCAGTGCAGTACCCACAGGCGCCCGCTTTGTCACATCTGATCGGAGATGTGACACAGCGTTTCGGCATCTTTGACGCGCAGTAACGGTACGCCTGGCAGGCCAAACGCGTACACTACCGCCCTTTCGCCTTGAGCGCTAAATCTTCTCGGGTACGGGATTCCCCGCGTCGCTGATCGCCTCCTTCACCGAAACCCTCGCGAGCAGCACGAACCCGATGACGAAGAAGGCCACCAGGGAGATGATCGCGTCCCGGTAACTACCGGTCAGTTGGTAGGTGATGCCGAAGAGCAGCGGGCCCAGCCAGCTCATGCCCCGGTCGCTCATCTCGTACGCGGAGAAGTACTCGGCCTCCTTGCCGGGCGGCACCAGGTGCGAGAAGAGGGAGCGGGAGAGGGCCTGACTGCCGCCGAGAACCATCCCGATGGCCGAGGCCAGCAGGAAGAAACCGACCGGATTCCCGGCGGGCAGGAAGTAGCCCGCGCCCAGGGTGAGCGTCCAGGCGACCAGGGAGCCGAGGATCGTCCGCTTGGCGCCGTACGTCCGGGCGAGGCGGCCCATGCCGAGGGCGCCCGCCACCGCCAGCACCTGCACCAGCAGGACGGCCGCGATGAGCGTGGACTGGCTCAGGCCCAGCTCCTCGGAGCCGTAGACGGACGCCTGGGAGATCACCGTCTGGATGCCGTCGTTGTAGATCAGGTAGGCCAGCAGGAAGGCGAGGGTCAGCCGGTGGCGGCGCATGTCCCGGATCGTCGCCACGAACTGCCTGAGGCCCGGGGAGGTGCCCTCCGCGCGCGGGGCCGTCGGCCGGTCGCGCAGCCGCAGCAGGGGGATCAGCGTGAACCCGCCCCACCACAGGCCCGCCGACGCCAGACAGATCCGCACGGCCGTCGACTCGGACACCCCGAACGAGTCGTGCGCCAGATACAGCACCAGATCGACGACCAGGACGATCGACCCGGCCGCGTACCCGAACGCCCACCCGCGCGAGGAGACCGCGTCGCGCTCCTCCGGGCCGGCGATCTGCGGCAGGTAGGAGTTGTACAGCATCATCGACACGGCCTGGGAGGCGTTCGCGACGACCAGCAGCACCCCGCCCAGCAGATAGCGGTCGCCGTCCAGCAGGAACATCCCCAGCGTCGCCGCCGCGCCCGTGTACGCCGTGATCCCCAGCAGCGGCTTCTTACGGCCCGACCGGTCGGCGGCGGCGCCCACGAGCGGCATCAGGACGACGGCCACGATCACCGACAGGGACACCGAGTACGCGAAGAACGACCCCGCGCGCACGGGAATCCCCAGCGGATGGACGTACCCGTCGGCGTCCGCCGCGTTCTCGGCGACCGACGTCAGATAGGGGCCGAGGAACACGGTCAGGACGCTCGTCGAGTAGACCGAGCACGCCCAGTCGTAGAAGTACCAGCCGCGCTGTTCGCGCCGCCGGTCCGTGGCGTCCGCCACCAGGGTGTCCGAGCTGCCCACCCGTGCCTCGCTTCCCCGTTGCGCCGCCGCGCGAGACCCTCAGGCCCAGGCGCCCCGCTCCTCCATGACCTCGCGCAGCGTGTCGATGTGATCGGTCATGATGCCATCCACACCGAGCTCCAGGAGCCGGTGCATCCGCTCGGGCTCGTTCACCGTCCACACGTGCACCTGGAGCCCGCGCGCGTGGGCCGCGCGCACGAAGCGCCGGTCCACCACCTGGATGCCCGACTGGGCCTCCGGGACCTGCGCGGCGACCGCCGAGCGCCGCACCGTCGCGGGCACGCCCCAGGACCGCAGCCGCAGGTTCAGCACCCCCCGGGTGCCGTACGACGTCGCCAGGCGCGGACCGGCCAGACGCTGGGCGCGGATCACCCGGGCCTCCGAGAAGGAGCCCACGCAGACGCGGTCCCAGGAGTTCGTGCGGGCGATCAGGTTGAGCAGCGGGTGCATCGCCGGCTCGGCCTTCATGTCGACGTTCCAGCGCACCTCGGGGAACGTCTCCAACAGCTCCTCGAAGAGCGGTACGGGTTCGTCGCCCCGCACGCGCGCGTGGGCGACGTCCGCCCACGGCAGGTCCGCGATCCGGCCTGCGCCGTCGGTGACCCGGTCCAGCGTCGGGTCGTGGAAGGCGACCAGTTTGCCGTCGCGGGTGGCGTGCACGTCGGTCTCGATGTACCGGTAGCCGAGCTCCACCGCGCGCCGGAACTGCGCCACGGTGTTCTCCAGGCCGTCCGCCGCCCCGCCTCGGTGCGCGAACGGGATGGGGCCCGGGTGGTCGAGGTACGGGTGGCGTATCAGCGTGGTCACCGCCGCAGTATGGCGTCCTCCGGTGTCCCGGTGGCAACGGCCGCGCTGCCGCGTGGTGCCGCCCCGACGGCGAACACCTTCAGGAAGAGCTGCGCCAGCGGTCCGATCGAAAGCGCGTACAGCACCGTCCCGACCCCGAGCGTCCCGCCCAGCGCGAACCCGGTCGCCACCACGGCCACCTCGATCGCCGTCCGCATCAGCCGGATGGACCGGCCCGTACGCCGGTGCAGCCCCGTCATCAGCCCGTCCCGCGGCCCCGGCCCGAACGCCGCCGCGATGTACAGCCCGGTGGCCACGCCGTTCAGCACGATCCCCGTGACCATCAGCGGCACGCGCAGGGCCAGCCCGTGCGCGTCGGGGACCAGAGCGAGCGTGGCGTCCATCGCGAGGCCGACGGCGAACACGTTGGAGACCGTCCCGAGCCCCGGGCGCTGGCGCAGCGGAATCCACAGCAGCAGCACGAGCGCGCCGACGACGATCGCGACCTCGCCGATCGTCAGCCCGGTCAGCTCGGCGAGCCCCTGGTGCAGCACGCCCCACGGCTCCAGACCGAGCCCGGCCCGCACCAGAAGGGCCGCGCTGGCGCCGTACAGCGCGAGGCCGACGTAGAGCTGGACGAGGCGGCGTCCGAGGCGGTGGCGGGTGGCCGAGGCGAACAAGGGGGACCCCCTGATGGTGGAAGTGGACTGGTGCGTGTCACTCTGTGGGTGGGAAGGACAGTGCTTCCATGGCCAATTCGGGGAAGGTGGACTGATCTCAATGGCGCAGTGGACCTCGGCGGTGGGGCCGGCGCAACTCGCACGCCTGCTGACGTCCCAGCAGGAGCGCCCCGCCGGCCCCGGAACCCGCCGCCCGCCCGCCTACCGGGCGCTCGCCGACGGCGTACGGCTGCTGGTGCTGGAGGGCCGGGTCCCGGTGGCCGCCCGGCTGCCCGCCGAACGCGAACTGGCCCTCGCGCTGTCCGTGAGCCGGACGACCGTCGCGGCGGCCTACGAGGCGCTGCGCGCGGAGGGGTTCCTGGAGTCGCGGCGCGGGGCCGGCAGCTGGACCGTCGTGCCCGCCGGGAACCCGCTGCCCGCGCGCGGGCTCGAACCGCTGCCCCCCGAGTCCCTGGGCTCCATGATCGACCTGGGCTGCGCGGCCCTCCCCGCCCCCGAGCCATGGCTCACCCGGGCCGTCCGGGGCGCCCTGGAGGAGCTGCCGCCGTACGCGCACACCCACGGCGACTATCCCGCCGGGCTGCCGACCCTGCGAGCGATGATCGCCGAGCGGTACACCGCGCGCGGGATTCCCACGATGCCCGAGCAGATCATGGTGACCACGGGCGCGATGGGCGCCATCGACGCGATCTGCCACCTGTTCGGCGGGCGCGGCGAGCGGATCGCCGTGGAGTCGCCGTCGTACGCCAACATCCTCCAGCTCATGCGGGAGGCGGGCGCGCGGCTGGTGCCCGTCGCGATGGCCGAGGGGCTCGCCGGGTGGGACATGGACCGCTGGCGGCAGGTCCTCAGGGAGGCCGCGCCGCGCATCGCCTACGTCGTCGCCGACTTCCACAACCCGACCGGCGCGCTCGCCGACGACGACCAGCGGCGCCGGCTCGTGGAGGCGGCCCGGTCCGCCGGGACGGTGCTGGTGGCCGACGAGACGATGATCGAACTCTGGCTCGACGAGGACGTCTCGATGCCGCGCCCCGTGTGCGGGTTCGACCCCGCCGGGTCGACCGTGATCACCGTCGGGTCGGCCAGCAAGGCGTTCTGGGCGGGGATGCGCATCGGCTGGGTGCGGGCCGCGCCGGACGTCATCCGCAGCCTCGTCGCCGCCCGCGCGTACGCCGACCTGGGGACGCCGGTGCTGGAGCAGCTCGCCGTGAACTGGCTGTTCTCGACCGGGGGCTGGGAGAAGGCGGTGGAGGAGCGGCGTGCGCAGGCCCGGGGGAACCGGGACGCGCTGGTGGCCGCGCTGCGCGAGCGGTTGCCCGCCTGGGAGTTCTCGGTGCCCCGGGGAGGGCTCACGCTCTGGGTGCGGGCCGGGGGGCTGTCCGGCTCGCGGCTCGCGGAGGCGGGGGAGCGGGTGGGGGTGCGGGTGCCGTCCGGGCCGCGGTTCGGGGTGGACGGGGCCTTCGAGGGGTATGTGCGGCTGCCGTTCACGGTGGGGGGCGCGGTGGCCGAGGAGGCGGCTTCGCGGCTCGCGGCGGCTGCGGGGCTGGTGGAGAGCGGGCGGTCGGGGGGTGGGGAGACGCCTCGGACGTTCGTGGCGTGAGGGGTGTGGCGGGGCGTTGGTGCGTGCTGGCGCTGCCGTGACGTTGTAAGGGGCGCCCTCTGTAGAGGACGCCCCTTACCGGTAGGGCTCGGCGGGATCTGGAGGGTCACGCCTTCTCCATGGACACCGCTTTCTCCATGGAGACCGTCTTCACCGACACCGTGTCCGCGTCCACCGGGGCGCTGCGTGGTGGCAGGAGGTCGAGGACGGCCTGCCGGTCGGCGTCGCTGGTGGCGTCGTCGTACGGGTCCGGGGTCGCCGGGACCTGGAGGCGGTGGACCGGGCCGGTGCCGAGGCGGGCGTAGCCGCGGCCCGGGGGCATGTGGTCGACGGGGGTGGTGTGCGGGGGAGTGCCGAGGACGGCCGCCAGCTGGTGGGGGGTGGCCGGGCCGAGCACCACGCGCGCGCGGGTGTGCTGCCGTACGGCGTCCCCGAGGGCGTCCAGCGCGTCGAACTGTTCCGTCACGACGACCGTCACCTGGGCGGCGCGGCCGTGCCTGAGGGGGGCCTGGAGGTGGGGCTGGGGGTCCTTCTGGCCGTCGGCCGCCGCCAGGTGGGTGAAGGCGGTCGGACGGTCCAGGAGAATCCACAGGGGGCGCTTGGTGTCCTCGGGCGGGGGGTGCCCCGCCTGCCGGGCGTGGTTGGCGGTGATCAGCCGCCGTTCCGTCTCCTGCGCCGCCCACTCCAGAGCCGTCTGCGCGCCCGCGAGCCCGACCTCGACGCCCAGGACGCCGTCCCGGCCGGTCAGGCAGGCGTACTCGCCGGTGGCGCCGCCGTCGACGACGAGGACGTCGCCGTACTGGAGGGCTTGGAGGGCGATGGAGCGCAGGAGCGTGGAGGTGCCGGTGCCGGGCTGGCCGACGGCCAGGAGGTGGGGCTCCGTGGAGCGGATGCCGGTGCGCCAGACGACCGGCGGGACGTCGCGCGGCTCCTCGCCGTGGGTGAGGGGGAGCGTGCGCTGGGTGTGGGTGGGGTCGGTGAAGCCCAGGACCGTCTCGCCGGGGGCGGTGACGAAACGCTGGGCGGAGATGTCGGTGGGGAGCGGGGCGAGGACGTCGACGGTGAGCTCGTTGCCCTCCTCGTCCCAGGCGAAGAGGTACTCGCGGCCCCGGCCGGCCTTGGCGGCGAGCAGTTGCTCCACGCGCGCGCGTGCCTCCGGTTCGCCGTCCGGGAAGTACGCCGGGTAGCGGACCCTCAGCCGGGCGACGCGGCCCGCGTCGTCGAACTCGTACGCCGGGAACGCCTTCTCCCAGTCGCCGCCGTGGGCGTACAGGGGGGTGGGGTCCTCGGTGGTCGAGAAGTACGGGACGAGGGCCTCGTACAGCGAGCCCAGCCGGGTCGTCTGGGCCTCGTCGGGGCCTTCCGGGGCCGGTGGGGTGCGGTCCCGGCCCTGCCAGGCCGCCGCCGCCATCAGCGCGACGACGGCGAGCAGCGGCCCGTACGGCACGAGTGCCACCACCAGGACCACCGAGGCCACCAGGAACAGCAGCGGCCCGCGCTTGTCCTTGGGGGTCTCGGCCCATCTGCGCCGCCCGGCCGAGGCCAGTCGGCGCAGCCCGCGGGAGATCGTGATCAGCGGGTGGAGGACGTCCGTGGCGCTGTCGGCCGCCGTCCGGGCCAGCTCCCGGCTCCGGGCGAGCTGCGCGCTGCCTGGCTTCAGAATGCGGGGGAGAGGGCGCCGTGCCACTCGTGTCTCCTGGAGGTGCGTGCCGGACGTGGGGTCAGAACTTGATGCCGCCGAGCAGGCTCGCCAGGCTCTCGCCGCCGGCCTTGATGCTCGGGGCGATGGCCGTGCTGGCCATGTAGAACCCGAAGAGAGCGGCCACCAGCGCGTGGGACGCCTTCAGCCCGTCCTTCTTGAAGAAGAGGAAGACGATGATGCCGAGCAGGACCACGCCTGACATGGACAGGATCATTTGAGTTCTCCTGGCTAGAGGGGACAGTCACCATGAGTACTTCCAGCCTCACAGGATGTATCTATACGATAAAAGGTGTGAAAGGGTGAATTTCGGCGATTTTCCCTCGTTCGGCGGAACCCCGCTTGCGCTGCCCCGAGGGGAGGATCGTCTCGAACGGGACTGTTCGTGATCTTTGCCACAGGGGGTGCCACCCATGTGCGCGACGAGCCAGTACCCTGTCGATTCACCCGTACGGCACAGCGCCGGCGTCCGAGAGGCGGTCCGAACCGATGGCTGAAGCCCCCGACCCCGAGGTCGTGGAGCTGGCGACCAAGATCTTCGATCTGGCCCGGCAGGGTCGGACCGAGGCGCTCGTGGCGTACGTGGACGCGGGCGTTCCGGCCAACCTCACCAACGACCGCGGCGACTCCCTCGTGATGCTCGCCGCCTACCACGGCCACGCCGGTGCCGTCCGGGCGCTCCTGGACCGGGGCGCGCCCGCGGGGGACGTCAACGACCGAGGCCAGACCCCGCTCGCGGGGGCCGCGTTCAAGGGGGAGACGGAGGTCGTCCGGGTCCTCCTGGCAGCCGGCGCCGACCCCGCCGAGGGCACCCCGTCGGCCGTCGACACCGCCCGGATGTTCGGCCGCAGTGAGCTCCTGGAGCTGTTCGGTGTGAGGTGAACGGCGGCCCTCGGGGCGGCGCTCACCAGGTGATAAACAGATTTTCAGCAGGTAAATCGACCACAACGGGGGAGGCGGTACAAGGCCGCCGGAAATTTCGGTCGCGGCAGGCAGAACGCCCGGGTCATCATGACGTCGTGATTCACGGACATGATGGCTGGGCAGGTGTTGCCGCACCGCGTGGGCCGTGATGCGGCCCGCATGGGCCACCGACGAGAGGCAGAGGAAGATGGTCTACAGCAAGCAAGAGACGGCGGGCGCCCCGACGTGTTGTCACGCGGCCAGGTAGTGCACGATCCCCGGTTGCGTCGACGCTTGATGTGAGGCTGTTTCCCATGTTCGATCCGGTCATAGCGCCCAGCGGAACCCTGCTCGGCCTCCTCCAGAGGGGCCGCGGCGACGGCACGCTGCACGCGCTCACCGCACCGCGAGCCGAGGCGCTCGCGGCCCTGAACCACTGTGTGCTGCGCGATCCACGCCACGACTGGCAGGTGGAGAACCGCTCCCTGTACTACGCCCGTCTCTACCTCGACCTGAACGGCGAGCTGGACGACATCGAGGCGCATCTCTTCGACGCCGAGGACGCCTTCGACACCGAGGAGTCCCGCACGGGACTCGCCCTCGCCGTCCTCGGCCACCTCGCCTCCTACGGCAGGCGCGACGCCCTGTGGCTGCTGCGCCGGTACGCCACCTCGGGCGCCAACTGGGCCTGGGCCCTCGACGAACTCGCCCTGCGCGACGACGACACCGGCCTGCGCGCCCTCGCCATGCCCGTGCTCGCCCGGTTCGCCACCGACGCCGAGGGCGAGGCCGAACTCGCCGCGACCGTCCGCGACGCCTTCGAGCCCCGGCCCTGGCGGCTGTGGGCCGAGGACCCCCGCGAGTACGTCTCGGCACGGGTGCGGGCCGCCCAGGAGACCGGCTGTTTCGACCGCTGGCAGCGCCAGATGAGCCCCAGCGGGCCACGCCCCGGCTGGAGCGTCGCCGCCGTCTTCGAGTGGGCCCAGCAGGGCGTCGAGCGGGGCGCCGCGCTCCATGTGCCCGCCGCCCGCTGTCTCGCGGCCGTCGCGGGTCCCGAGGACCGCCCGGAGATCGTCCGGGCCGCCCAGGACGGCACCGAGGGCGCCCGCTGCACCGCGCTGCGCTATCTCGCCGACAGCCACGACCCCGACGTCCTCGACCTCGTCGAACAGGCCGTCGCCACCGGTACGACCCCGGTCGTCGAGGCCGCCGTGGACGCCTTCGAACGGATGCGCAGCGTCGCCGCCGTCGACCGCGCGCGCGGCTGGGTCCACCGGCCCGACGCGCTCGGCGCCGCCGCCGGCCGCGTCCTCGCCTGCCGGGGCGCCTCCCGCGACAGCGACCTCGTCCTCGGCGCCCTGCGGGAGGCCGTGCGCGGCGAGGGCTGCGACGCCCCCGCCCTGTGGCCCCTGGTCGACGGCGCCGGACGCCTCGGCATCGTCTGCGCCGCCCCCGTCCTGCGCCACATCTACCGCGAGACGGCCTCCTCCCATCTGCGCGGCCACTGCGCCCAGGCCCTCGCCGCCACCGACCCCTCCTTCGCCACCGGCTTCGCCGTCGAATGCCTCTGGGACTGCGAGGAGACCACCAGAGAGGTCGCCGCCCGGCACGCCGAGACCGGTGACGCGCGCGTGGTCGAACGATTGCGCCGGCTCGCCGCCGACCCCGCCGAGGAGGCGGAGGTCCAGACGGCCGTACGGAGCCGGATCGGGCCGGACACGGCTGCCATGTGAGCGACCCTGCGCCTTCGAGTGATCGTTTCTGACCGGAACGGGCCTCCTCCCGTGATCGAAACGGGCTCCCTTCCGCCCGCCGGGTGAACACCCGACGACCCTCGGGTCAGACGGACATGGACACCGTCTGACCTGCTCGGGTGTGCAGTTCAACGCTCATGCGGCGTTCGTCGTTCGGAAAGATCCACTTTGACGCGTTCACGTCCGGCGCGGAGACAACACCCGTATGCGTGTCGTCATCGTGACCGAATCCTTTCCCCCCGACGTGAACGGCGTGGCCCACTGCGCGCTCCAGACCGCCCGGCACCTCGTAGATCGCGGTCACGCCCCCGTCGTCGTCGCCCCGGCCCCCGCGCCGGGACACCGGCCGGACGCCTCGGCGCCCTGCCCCGTCGTCCACATCCCCTCCCTCCCGCTCCCCGGCTACCCCCAGGTCCGCGTCGCCCTCCCCAGCCGGCGCCTCGCCGCGACGATCGTCGAGCACCGCCCCGACGTCGTCCACCTGGCCAGCCCCTTCGTCCTCGGTGTGCGCGGCATGGCCGCCGCCGCCCGCTTCGGTGTCCCCGCCGTCGCCGTCTACCAGACCGACCTCGCCGGATACGCCCGCACCTACATGGGCGCCGGAGAGGCCGCCGCCTGGCGCCGCATCCGCTCCGTCCACTCCGCCGCCGACCTCACCCTCGCGCCCTCCAGCGCCTCCCTGCACGACCTCGCCGCCCACGGCGTCCCCCGCGTGAAGCTCTGGCCGCGCGGCGTCGACACGGTACGGTTCCATCCCGACCTCCGCGACGACGCGATCCGCCGCGAGATCGCCCCGAACGGCGAGACGATCGTCGGGTACGTCGGACGGCTCGCCCCCGAGAAGCACATCGAACTGCTCTCCGGCGTGTGCGCGCTCCCCGGTGTCAAGGTCGTCGTCGTGGGCGACGGACCCAGCCGCCCCGCGCTCGCCGAACAGCTCCCCGGAGCCGTCTTCCTCGGCCGCCGCACCGGCGACGAACTCGCCCGGATCTTCGCCTCCCTGGACGTCTTCGCACACACCGGGCCGTTCGAGACGTTCTGCCAGACCGTCCAGGAAGCCATGGCCAGCGGCGTCCCGGTCGTCGCGCCCGCCGCCGGCGGCCCGCTCGACCTGGTCGCCGACGGGCGCACCGGGCTGCTCTTCCCGGCGGGCGACCGCGACGCCGTACGGGACGCCGTCGCCGCCCTCGCCGCCGATCCCGCGCGCCGGGCGTCCTACGGCGCCGCCGCGCGCACGATGGTCGAGGGACGCACCTGGGCCGCCGTCGGGGACCAGCTCATCGGGCACTACGCGGACGTCCTCGCCGCGCGTCGCCGGCAGGCGGTGGCGGCGTGAACGGGGAACAGGCGACGCGCAGGAGGCCGCCGGTCGCTCTCGGCGGCGGGGCCCTCAGGACCGTCCGCAACGGCGAAGGGCTGCGGATCGTCCGCCTCGCCAACTTCGTCGCCCCCGCCTCCGGGGGGCTGCGTACCGCTCTGCGCGAGCTCGGGAAGGGGTTCCGGGAGGCCGGGCACGATCCGGTGCTGATCGTCCCGGGGCCCCGGTACACCGACCAGGACACCGAGCAGGGCCGTGTCGTCACCCTGCCCGGACCGGTCGTCCCCGGCACCGGCGGCTACCGCGTCCTCACCGACAGGAACCGCGTCGCCCGCCTCCTGGAGGAACTCGGCCCCGACCGGCTGGAGGTCTCCGACCGGACGACCCTCAGATGGACCGGCCGCTGGGCACGCCGCGCCCGGGTCCCCGCCGTGATGGTCTCCCACGAGACCGCCGACGGCGTCCTGCGCACCTGGGGCCTGCCCGAGGGCGCCGCCCGGCGCGCCGCCGACGCCCTCAACGTCCGTACGGCGCACACCTACGCGCGCGTGGTGTGCACCACCGAGTTCGCCGAGCGGGAGTTCGTCCGCATCGGCGCCCGCAACGTCGTCCGCGCCCCGCTCGGCGTCGACCTAGAACAGCGGCACCCCGCCCTGCGGGACGCCGGCCTGCGGGAGCGGTACGCGCGCGCCGACGAGGTCCTCCTCGTCACCTGCACCCGGCTGTCCGTCGAGAAACGGCCCGGCACCGCCCTCGACGCCCTGGAGGCGCTGCTCTCCCGGGGCGTCCGGGCCCGGCTCGTCGTCGCCGGGGACGGGCCCCTGCGGGCGCGGCTCGAACAGCGGGCGCAGGGGCTGCCGGTGACGTTCCTCGGGCACGTCGGGGACCGGGGTGTCCTCGGGGCGCTCCAGGCGTCCGCCGACGTGTGCCTCGCCCCGGGGCCCGCCGAGACCTTCGGGCTCGCCGCCCTGGAGGCCATGGCCTGCGGGACACCGGTCGTGGTCAGCGCCTCGTCCGCGCTGCCCGAGGTGATCGGGGGCGCGGGGGCTGTCGCCGCCGACCGGGGGGAGGCGTTCGCGGACGCCGTCGAGTCCGTGCTCGCCCGGGGTGAGGGGGAGCGGCGGGGGGAGGCGCGTGCGCGGGCGGAGTGTTTCGGGTGGGGGGCGGCGGTGGACGCGTTTCTGGTCGCGCACGAGGCGACGGTGCCGTTGCGTTCTGGCGGCTCCGGGGAGGTGGGGACGGTACGGGGCCGTTCCGACGTCGGTGGGGAGGCCGGGACGGTGTCGTTCCGTTCTGACGCCGGCGGGGAGGTCGGGACGGTACCGTCTCGTCCTGACGTCGGCGGTGCGACGCCACCGGACCGTTCCGACGTCACCGATGGCGCGGCGACGATACCGTCCCGTCCCGGCGTCTCCCGGAGCCTCGCGTGAACCCCGTCCGTTTCGTCGCCCTCGGGGACTCGCTGACCGAAGGGGTGGGCGACCCCGTGGGCGAGGGCTGGCGGGGCTGGGCGGCGCTGCTGGCGGGCGGGCTCAGCGGGGAACAGGTGACGTTCACCAACCTCGCGGTGAGCGGGGCGCAGACCCGGGACGTGGTGGAACGCCAGCTCCCGACGGCCCTGGCGCTGCGGCCGGACGTCGTCTCCGTCGTCGTCGGCGTGAACGACACCCTGCGCTGCACGTTCGACATCCACGCCGTGGCCACCCGCCTGGACACGGTGTACGGCGCCTTCGCGCGCCGGGGGGTGACCCTGCTGACCGCGTGTCTGCCCGACCCGGGGGAGATGCTCGGCCTCCCGGCGGCGCTCGCCCGGCCCCTGGCCCGGCGCGGGCGGGCCGTCAACACGGTCGTCCACGCCCTGTCCGAGCGGCACGGCGCCGTCCACCTGCACGCCGCCGAAGGGGCCTGGATCAGCGACCGGACGATGTGGAGCGCCGACCGGCTGCACCCCGGCGAACGCGGGCACCGGCAGCTCGCGACCCGCTTCCACGCGCTGCTGGCCGAGTCCGGGATGGCCACCGGGCCCGCCCCCTCCCCGGAACCGGAGTACCCGGTGCCCACCCGCTCCGCGAGCCTGTGGTGGCTGGCCACCCAGGGCAGCGCCTGGGTCGCCCGGCGGTGCACCGACCTGCTGCCCCAGCTGCTCACCCTCGCCGCCGACGAACTGCGCCACCACGCGCGCGGGACCAGCGCCCGGCTCGACCTGCGGGCCGCCGCCGCGGTGTCGGCGGCGTTGGGGGCGGTGTCGGTGGGGGCCGTGTCCGTGCGGGAGCGGCGCGGGGAGGTGGCCTGAGCGGGGTGAGGACGGGACGACGTGAGGGGCCGCCCGGCGTGTCACCGGCGTCGAGTGGCCCTGAGGCGTGCACGCGAGACGCCGGAGGACGATCCGGAGCCGTTCTCCCGGCCCCCGGAGGACGATCCGGAGCCGTTCTCCCGGCCCCTCACCCTCACCGCACCCCCACGAACCGCACCGCGATCCCCGGCACCGCCTGCGCCGCCGCCGCGAGATCGCCCGCGCGGGCGACCGCGACGACCGGATACCCCCCGGTGGTCGGGTGATCGGCGAGGAACACGACGGGATGCCCGTCGGGCGGGACCTGGACGGCGCCCAGGACCATGCCCTCGCTGGCGAGTTCACCGGTCCGCGCCCGCTCCAGGACGGGCCCTTCGGTGCGCAGGCCGATGCGGTTGCTGGCGGGGGAGACGCGGTACGCGCGCGTGGTGAACGTGTGCAGCGCCTCGGGGGTGAACCAGTCGGCGCGGGGCCCCGGGGTGACGTGGAGGACCAGTTCGGCGGGCGGCGCCGGGCGGGGTGCCGAGTCCACGCGCGCGGCGGGGGCCGACGGGCGGCCGAGGGGGAGGACGGTCCCGTTCGCCAGGGGGGCCGGGCCCAGGCCCGACAGGAGGTCCGTGGAGCGGCTGCCGAGCACCGGTTCGGCCAGGAACCCGCCCGAGACGGCGACGTACGAGCGGACGCCCGCGGTGGCCGCGCCGATCTCCAGGAGGGCGCCGGCCGGGACGTGCACCGGAGCGCCCCAAGGTGCCGGACGGCCGTTCACGGTCACCGGGCAGGGGGCGCCCGAGACGGCCGCGGTGACCGGGCAGCGGGGGCGCAGGGCACAGCCGTCGAGGGTGGTCTCCAGGACGGCCGCCGAGGCCGGGTTGCCGACGAGCCGGTTGACCAGGGCCGCCGTACCGGGGTCCAGGGCGCCGGAGTGCGGCACGCCCAGGTGGGCGTGGCCGGGGCGGCCCTGGTCCTGGAGGGTCGTGAGGGCGCCGGCGCGGACGACGGCGAGGGCACGGTCGGTCACGTACGGGCCTCCGGGTCCACCGGGACGAACCGCACGCGCGTGCCCGGCGACAGCAGCGCGGCGGGCACGCGCGCGTGGTCCCACAGCACCGCGTCCGTCGTGCCGATCAGCTGCCAGCCGCCCGGCGAGGAGCGCGGGTACACGCCGGTGTACGGGCCCGCGAGGGCGACCGAGCCCGCCGGGACGGCCGTCCGGGGGGTGGCCCGGCGGGGGACGTCGTAGCGCGCGGGCAGACCGGTGAGGTAGCCGAAGCCGGGGGCGAAGCCGCAGAAGGCGACGCGGAACTCGGTGGACGCGTGGACGCGGGCCACCTCACGCGGGGTGACGCCCCAGTGCGCGGCGACCTCGGCGAGGTCCGGGCCGTCATAGCGCACCGGGATCTCGACGGCCGCCTCCGTCCGGGCGGTGACCGGCGGGATCTCGGCGGCCGTCAGCTCGGCGGCGGTCCTGGCGGGGTCCGTGAGGCCGTCCAGGAGGACCGTACGGGCCGCGGGGACCAGCTCACGGACCGTGAGCGCCCCGGCGGAGCGGCGACGGCTCAGCTCGGCGTGCAGCGCCTCGGCCTCGGCGCCGGTGGCCACCTCGACGAGGAGCGCGTCGTCGCCGACGGGGAGGATGCGGAGGTTCGTGCTCATGGGTGCGTCTCCCGACCGGCCCGTACATGCCCTGGTGCCTGTCCCGGTGCGGGCGCCTGCGCCGGCACCTGTGTTCGTGCGGTCCCCGGGGCCTGCGACGGCCGCGTGCCGTGGTCGCGTTCCCGGTCGCCGCCTTGTACGGCGCGCTCCCAGGCCGCGCCCCGTACGGAGCCCGCCCCGGCGCCACCGCGCCCGCGCGCGCCTCTCACCTCGACCGTAGCCCTCCTCACGCGAACGCCTCCACCCGCACCCCGGCCTCCTCAAGACGCCGCCGCACCCGGCGCGCGAGGTCCACCGCGCCCGGCGTGTCCCCGTGCAGGCACAGGGAGCGGGCGCGGACGGCGACGGGGACGCCGGTGTGGGAGACGACCCGGCCGGACCCGGCCAGGACCAGGGAGCGTTCGACGACCGCCTCGGGGTCGTCGACGACCGCGCCCTCCTGCCCGCGCGGGACGAGCGTCCCGCGCTCGGTGTAGGCGCGGTCCGCGAACGCCTCCGGGACGGCGGTCAGCCCCGCCTCCCCGGCCAGCTCCAGGAAGCGGGAGCCCGGGAGGCCGAGCACCGGGAGGGGGCCCGCGAGGAGGACCCCGTCGACGACCGCGCGGGCCTGCTCCTCGTCGTGGACGATCCGGTTGTAGAGCGCGCCGTGCGGCTTGACGTACGCCACGCGCGCGCCCGCCGCCCGCGCGAAGACGTCCAGGGCGCCGATCTGGTAGGCGACCTCGGCGGCCAGCTCCCCGGGCGGCACGTCCATCGCGCGCCGCCCGAACCCGGCGAGGTCCCGGTAGGAGACCTGCGCGCCGATCGTCACGCCCCTCTCGGCCGCCAGCGCGCACACGCGCCGCATGGTGACCGGGTCCCCCGCGTGGAAGCCGCAGGCCACGTTGGCGCTGGTGACGACGGTGAGGAGCTGTTCGTCGTCGGTGAGCCGCCAGCGGCCGAAGCCCTCGCCGAGGTCGGCGTTCAGATCGATCATGCTGTCTCCTGTCGGAAGGCCGAGGCGCCCACGCGGTACTGCTCGTCGCGGGCGTCGGTCAGGAACATCTGCCCCGGCGCGTGCGTGAGGGCGAACGGCGGCCGGGAGGCCATGACCGCCGCCTGCGGGGTGACGCCGCAGGCCCAGAACACCGGGATGTCGTCCGGCCCGGCGTCCACCGGTTCGCCGAAGTCGGGCCGCCCGAGGTCGGCGATGCCGAGGCCCGCCGGATCGCCGAGGTGGACGGGGTCGCCGTGCACGGCGGGCAGCAGCCCGGTCTCGCGGACGGCCGTCTCCAGGTGCCGGGCGGGCACCGGGCGCATGGACACCACCATGGGCCCCGACAGCCGCCCGGCGGGCCGGCAGAGCCGGTCGGTGACGTACATCGGGACGTTGCGGCCCTGTTCGAGATGGCGGATCGGGACGCCCGCCCGGGACAGCGCCGACTCGAACGTGAAGCTGCATCCGATGAGGAACGCCACCAGGTCGTCGCGCCAGTACGCGCGCGCGTCCGTCGGTTCGTCCACCAGCTCCCCGTCCCGCCACACCCGATAGCGTGGCAGATCGGTCCGCAGGTCGGCGCCCTCGGCCAGCGGTGTCGTCCAGGAGCCCGCGTCGGTCACGTCGAGCACCGGGCAGGGCTTCGGGTTGCGCTGGCAGAACAGCAGCATGTCGTAGGCCCAGTCAGCGGGGACGGCGATCAGGTTCGCCTGGGTGTGGCCCGGCGACACGCCGGCCGTGGGCCCCGAGAGGCCCTCCCGGAAGCGCGCGCGGGCCTTCCTCGGGCTCCACGCGTGCGCGTGCGGGTCGACGGCGGTCAGGGGACGGTCGTACGAGGAGGTCGTGTTCACGCCAGGGTCCTTCCCTTGGTCTCCGGCAGACCCAGGAGGGCCAGTGCCGCGATGCCGTAGCCGATCGCGCCGAAGACCAGGGCGCCCCCGACGCCCCAGCTGTCGGCGAGGAAGCCGACGGTGGTCGGGAAGACGGCGCCGACCGCGCGGCCGGTGTTGTAGGTGAAGCCCTGCCCGGTGCCGCGGACGGCCGTCGGGTACAGCTCGGCCAGGTAGGAGCCGAAGCCGCTGAAGATCGCCGACATGCAGAACCCGAGCGGGAAACCGAGCACCAGCAGGAGCGTGTTCGCGCCGTGCGGGATGTTCGTGTAGGCGAGGACGCAGACCGCCGACAGCAGCGCGAACAGCCAGATGTTGCGCCGCCTGCCCAGCCGGTCGGTCAGGTAACCGCCCGTCAGATAGCCGAGGAAGGCGCCCGAGATCAGGAACGTCAGATAGCCGCCCGTGCCGACGACCGACAGGCCCCGGTCGCTCTTCAGGTAGGTCGGCACCCAGGTCGCCAGCGTGTAGTAGCCGCCCTGGACGCCCGTCGAGAGCAGACCGGCGAACAGCGTCGTCCGCAGCAGCGGCCCCCTGAAGATCGCCGTGAACGAGCCCCTCCCGGCGCTCTGTTCGCGGACGGCGATCGCCTTCGGGGCGTCCTGGACGCGGCGGCGCATCCACAGCACGAGGACGGCCGGCAGCGCGCCGGTCCAGAACATCACGCGCCACGCGAGGTCGTCGTCGGCGACCGTGAACACCAGCGTGTAGACCAGCGCGGCGAGACCCCAGCCGACGGCCCAGGACGACTGGATCGCGCCGAGGGTGCGCCCCCGGTGCCGGTCGCTCGCGTACTCGGCGACCAGGATCGCCCCGACCGCCCACTCGCCGCCGAAACCGAGGCCCTGGAGGGCGCGGAAGACCAGCAGCGTCTCGTAGGTGGGCGCGAAGCCGCAGGCGACGGTGAAGACGGCGTACGTGATCACGGTGATCATCAGCGCGCGGACGCGTCCGATGCGGTCCGCGAGGACGCCCGCGACGGCGCCGCCGATCGCGGAGACGACGAGGGTGACGGTGGTGAACAGGCCGGTCTGGCCGCTGTCGAGGCCGAAGTACGCGGCCAGCGCGACCATGCTCAGGGGCAGCGTGAAGTAGTCGTACGAATCGAGGGCGTAGCCGCCGAAGGCGCCCGCGAAGGCGCGTCGTCCGCGCGGGCCGAGGGCGCGCAGCCAGCCCAGGGGGCCGTCGGCGGAGCCGGTCGTGGGGGAGTGGGTGTCGGTCGTGCTCATGGGGCACCTCGCAGAGGGGACGGAGAGTGCGTGGGGATGAGCCGTGCGGTACCTGGCCAGGATGCGTAGCAAGGTAGAGGATCGTTGAACGATCCTTCAATACCCATGTTGTTTCGTTGAGATGTCTGCGGTTGAATTCCGGGCATGACGGAGCGGTCGGGGCAGCAGGCGGGACTGGCGGACGATCGTGCGCTCCTGGGGCGCACCAGCACGGCCGAACGGGTCGCGGACATCCTCCGCAGCCGGATCGCCGAGGGGTACTTCCCGCCCGGGACCCGGCTCTCCGAGGACAGCATCGGCGGCGCCCTCGGCGTCTCCCGCAACACCCTGCGCGAGGCGTTCCGGCTGCTCACCCACGAACGGCTGCTCGTCCACGAACTCAACCGGGGCGTCTTCGTGCGCGTCCTGACGGTCGAGGACGTCGAGGACATCTACCGCACGCGCGCGCTGGTCGAGTGCGCCGTCGTCCGGGGCCTCGGGGAGCCGCCGTTCGCGCTCGACGCGCTCGCCGGGGCGGTCGCCGAGGGGCAGGCGGCGCTGCGCGAAAGTGACTGGAAATCGCTGGGCACCGCCAACATCCACTTCCACCGCGCCCTCGTCGCCCTCGCGGGCAGCGCCCGCACCGACGAGCTCATGCGCAGCGTCTTCGCCGAACTCCGCCTCGCCTTCCACCTGGTCGACGACCCGCGCGCGCTGCACGAGCCGTACCTGGCGCGAAACCACCAGATCCACCAGGCGCTCCGGGCGGGGGAGCGCGCCGAGGCGGAACGGCTGCTCGCCGAGTACCTCCGCGATTCACTCGAACGAGTGGCGGAGGCGTACGAGCGCCGGGTGTCTGACATGCCCTAGAACGCCCCGTCATCCACCGGCGCACCCCGGCGTTTGGGTCGTTGTCAGACCGAGGACCTAGGCTGTGCACCGTGACTTCGCCTGCATCGACGGACCGCGTTCCGCCCCAGCTCAGCGCGGCGCCGCGCCCCGCACCGGGGCCGGCCGCCGACGAGGGCCTGGCGCGTCGGCTGCGCGCCCTCGCCTGCACGGCCCCGCTGCACGACCTGGACGCCCGCAAGGCCAATCTCGCCGGCGAGTACTCGGTCTACGGCATGGCGGAGATCGCCCTCTCCGCGATCGACCTGGTCACCCTGAACATGGACTTCGACACCGGCGCCGACCACGACCACGTCGTCGCCCGCCTCCTCCCCCGCATCGCCGCCCAGGCCCCCCAGCGCCCCGCCGCCGAGCACGAACGCGTGGCCCGCTGGGTCCTGGAGAACCTGATCAACGTCGGCAGCGTCGACCGCGGCTTCCGCGCCGTGTACGGCACGTTCGCGGCCGACGGCAGCTACGTCCGCCGGGACTACGACTTCAAGCTCGTCGAGGAGGTCCCCGGCTTCGACGGCGCGGTCTACCTCCGCACGACCGACGAGGCGGTCAACGTCCTCGTGGGCGCCCTCGACACGGACGTCACCAGCGCGCAGATCGCCGCCGAGGTCAAGCTGGAGGTCCTCATCCGGCGCGGTCGGCTCGCCGACGCCCAGCTCGCCGCCGAACAGGCCCGCTACCGCACCGTCCAGTACTCCGAGACGCTCCGCCGCGCCCTGGAGGCCACCCGGCGCAACGTCCGCGCGGTCGACTGGCTCAACAGCGTGCCCGACATGATCGCCGAGGCCCTGGACCACGTCGCGGACCGCTACCGCCACGAGAACGCGATCCTCACCAACATCCGCAAGGCCCGCGACGAGATCGAGGACCCCGAGAACAAGCGCCGCGCCGCCGAACTCGTCGACATCGTCAAGGACTGCATCCGCCGCCACACCCAGCTCCAGTCCCGCCTCCTGGAGGCCGGCCCCCTGTTCCGTGCCGAACAGGACCGCCAGGCGTTCTCGACCCCCATGACGTCCTCCGGGATAGACCTCTACGGCCACCTCGTCGCCCCCGTGCTGCCCCTCCCCCTGGAGCAGGCGAGCCGGGTCACCGGCGCGTTCTTCGCGCGCGGCACCGGCATGCGCACACCCGTCTCCGTCCGCGTCGCCGACCTCGTCGAGATCCTCCTCACGCCCCCCGTCGAGCGCGAGCACCTCGGCGCGGAGATGCCCGAGCCCGACCTCATCGCCACCCCCGACGACAGCCGCTTCAGCGAGGAACAGCTCGCCTCCGCCAAGGTCCTGCTGGACCTCCCGGCCGACGCCCCCCGCAGGCTCTCCGGGCTGCTCGCCGAGGCCCGCCGCGCCGACCCCGAACTGCCCTACCTGGTCGCCCTCCTCGCGGTCCACGCCGCCAGCCCCGCCGTGGGCACCGCCTACCGCCAGGGCGAGGAGAAACTCCTGTTCGCCGTGGACGACGGGACAGAGCTGGACGACCCCGAGTTCGGCGGGGCCGACCTGATCGTCGGGACCGCACTGCTGGATGCCGCGGGGATGGCCGCGGACCGGACCGAGGCCGCCTGATGTTCTGGAGTTCTTGTTGTGAGTGAGCACGCCGATGACTGAGCACGTCGAGTGGAGTGAGCCGGAGACCCCCGCGCCCTCGGCCCCCGCCCCGATCACCCCCGCCGACGCCGCCGACGCCGCCCGGCTCGTCGCGTTCGGGCTTCAGCCGAAGCTCCAGCCCGCGCGCGACCAGGAGTACGCCGACCTGCTGCGCCGCCACCGCGAGGACCCGGCGTTCGCCCGGCTCGCCGACGCCGTCGCCGCCGGACTCGGGCTCGTCGTCCTGGAGGTCTCCCCGCGCGCGGGGATGGCTGTGACCGCAGGCGAGGACTCCGTGTTCGCCGTCCGCATGGGCGACTACGCGCGCCGGACGTCCGCCGACGGCAGCGACCGCTTCCTGCACGGCCTCGCGCATCTCGCCGTCGCCGCCATGGCGTTCCCCCGGCCCGAGGACCTCGCCGACGACGGCTACATCGGCCGCGTCAGCGTCCACGGCGTCGACGCGTTCGTCCGGCAGGCGTGCCGGCGCCTGGAGGAGCGGGCCGCCGAGGACGGCGAGAACACCGACCCGGCGACCGACGCCCCCGGCCTGGAGTCCGCGTGGCGCGTCTGGACCCGCCGCAGCGCCACCGGCGCGACCAAGGACGCCCGCAGACTCGCCGGGTCCACCACCGGCATCGTCGGCAAGGCCGTCGCCTTCCTCACCGACTCCGGCTTCCTCCAGCGCACCGGCGACGACAACGGCGGCACGTACCGCACCACCGCCCGCTACCAGCTCCAGGTCCGGGACCTGGCCGGCAGCGCCGCGCTCGCCGAACTGCTGGAACTGGGCATCGTCCCGGTCACCGACGGGACACCCACGCTGATGCCCGCCGAGGAGACCGAGGACCTGGATCTCGTGGCCGACGCGGGGCTGCCGTTCCACGCGTGAACCGATCACGCCTCCCAAAACGATCCACTCACAAACCCTGCCGACGATCCACCACCGAGATTCAACGACGAGAGCCGCCATGTACGAGCTGTCCCGGGTCCGCCTCTACTCCATCGGCCCAGCCGGTGCGCGCTATGCCGACACCGTGCTCGACCTGCGAGGAGTGGGCGACGTGGTGCCCGACCCCGCGCCCATGCAGGCGGAGTTCTTCCAGGACGAGCCCATCGGCCCGCCCCGCCGCCCCGCGCCCGCCGGGGTGCTCTTCCTGGAGAACGGCGGCGGCAAGTCCGTCCTGCTCAAGCTGATCTTCTCGGTGATGCTGCCCGGCCACCGCAACACCCTCGGCGGCGCCTCCTCCGGCGTCCTGCGCAAGTTCCTCCTCGCCGACGACTGCGGCCACGTCGCCCTGGAGTGGCAGCACGTCCTGACCGGCGAGTGCGTCGTCGTCGGCAAGGTCAGCGAATGGCGCGGCCGGCAGGTCTCCAACGACCCCCGCAAGTTCGCCGAGGCGTGGTACTCCTTCCGCCCCGGCCCCGGCCTCTCCCTCGACAGCCTCCCGGTCGCCGAGTCCACCGCCGTCCGCGCCCCCGTCGAAGGCGCCTCCGGCGCCCAGGGCCGGCGCCGGACCATGAAGGGCTTCCGGGACGCCGTCACCGACGCCGACAAGGCGTACCCGCACCTGGAGGTGCACTGGGAGGAGATCCACGACCGCTGGGTCGAGCACCTCACCGAACTCGGCCTCGACCCCGAACTCTTCCGCTACCAGCGCGAGATGAACGCCGACGAGGGCGAGGCCGCCGGCCTCTTCGCGGTCAAGAAGGACGCCGACTTCACCGACCTCCTGCTGCGCGCCGTCACCGACACCCGGGACACCGACGGCCTCGCCGACCTCGTCGGCGGCTTCGGCAACAAGCTCGGCCGGCGCGCCGAACTGATCGCCGAACGCGACTTCACCGCCGGCTCGGTGGACCTCCTCAACAGGATCGTCGACGCCACCGACACCCGCGCCCGCGCCCGTGACGTCCACGCCGGAGCCGAGCGCCGCACCCGCGCGCTCGCACGCCGGCTGTCCGCACGCGGCGTCCAGGAGCGGGCCCGCGCCGCCGACCTCGCCCAGCGGGTCACCGCCGCCGCCTACGCCGTCACCCACTCCGAGGGCGCCCGCGAGCGCAGCGCCCTCATCGCCGCCGAACTCGCCTTCCAGCACGCCTCCCTGGCCCTCACCGCCGCCGAGAGGTCCGCCGCCGCGCAGAAACGCGAACTCGCCGACGCGCGCACCCTCCACTCCGCCTGGCAGGCCGCCGAGACCGCCCTGCGCCACCGCGCCGCCGCCGACCGCGCCGCCCGCGTGTCCGCCGCGATCCAGGAAGCCGAACGGGACGCCGCCCCGGCGCTCGCCGCCCGCGCCAAGGCCGCCGTCGACCTCGTCCGCGCCCTGCACGCCGCAGCCGAGAGCGCCGAGGCCCTCGCCAACGAGGGCGAGGAACGCTCCGCCGCCCTCCAGGAGGTCAGCGAGACCGCCTACCGGGACAACACCACCGCCGCGACCGAGGCCCAGCGCGCCCGCAGCGAGACCCAGCACCTGCGCCAGCGGCTCACCGAGGTCGAACAGGAGATCACCGAGGCCGTCCGCGCGGGCTGGCTCGACGACAGCTCCCCCGACGCCGACCCGGCGCGCGCCGCCCTCGCCGCCAGCGACGCCGAGAAGAGCGCCGTCGCCGCCTGGGACACCGTCCGCGAGGCCGCCCGCCGCACCGCCGAGACCGCCCGCGAGACCGCCGCCGCCGAATCCCGCGCCGAACTGACCGCGGCCCGCGCCGCCGACGCCTCGACGGCCGCCGGCCGGTCGTACGAAGCCGAGCAGCGGATCGCCGAGGCACTCGCCGCCGAGGAGCGGCTCGCCGAACTCCTCAGCGCCGAACCGCTGTCCGCGGCCGACCTCGACCGCTACGCCGACGAACTCCGCGGCCTCCTCGACGACGCGGTCTCCGCCGCCGAACGCCAGCTCTTCGAACTGCGGACGGCCGCCGCGGACGACTCCCGCATCCTCGGCGCCCTCGGCGACGGCGGCCTGCTGCCGCCCAGCCCCGACGTCCTGGCCACCGTCGAGTTCCTCGGCGAGCACGGCATCCCCGCGCTGCCCGGCTGGCGCTACCTCGCCCAGTCCGTCGACCCCGCCGACCACGCGCGCGTGCTGGGCGCCCGCCCCGAACTCGTCGACGGCGTCATCATCACCGACCCCGGATCGCACGCCCGCGCGCGGGAGGCGCTCTCCGAGGCCGCCCTGCTGCCCCGCTCGACCGTCGCCGTCGGCACCGCCGCCGCCCTGCTGGCACCCACCCCCTCGGTCCAGGACGACAGCGTCTTCCTCGTCCCCCCGAACCCCGCCATGCACGACGAACACGCCGCCGACGAGGAACGGCAGGCCCTGCGCGCCCGCGCCACCGCCCGCGACGAGGAGATCCGCGCGCTCGCCGCCCGGCTCGGCAAGGACCGGGAGCTGTCCGCGCGGCTCGCCTCCTGGCGCACCGGCTGCCCCGCCGGACGGCTCGTCGAGATGGAGCGCGCCGCCGAGGAGGCCCGCGCCTTCGCCGAGGAGGCCGAGGCCGAACTGACCGAGGCGCGCGTCGCCCGCGCGGAGGCCGAGGAGAGCGCCGCCGAGGCCGCCCAGATCCGCGACGAGAAGCAGGAGGCCGCCCAGAAGGCCCGCCGAGCCGCCGACGCCCTCGCCGGACTCGCCTTCCGGCTGCGCGAACGCGCCGGCTGGCAGGTGCGGCTGCGGGAACTCGCCGACGAGGCCACCGAGTCCGAGGCCCGAGCCCAGGCGTGCCTGGAGCGCGCCCGCGCGGCCGACGAGGACCGCCGAGGCGCCCAGCGCGCCGCCGACGACGCCCGCCGCACCGCCCGCGCCCTGCGCGCCGAACGCTCCGAGATCGCCGGCGCCCCCGACGACGTCCCCGTGGCCGACGCCAAGACCCCCGAGACGTCCCTGCCCGCCCTCAGGGAGGCGTACCGCGCCGCCTCGCAGGTGTACGAGAAGGTCGGCGTCGGCGCCGATCTGAGAGCCGAGCAGGCGCGCGCGGAGAGCGACGAGAGCGCCGCCCGCGCCGAACTGGACCGGCTCAGCAACAAGGTCCGCACGCGCGCCGAACAGCTCCTCCAGTCGCCCGACGGCTCCGACGGACCCTCCCGGCAGGCCGCCGCCGCCCGCGCGGAGGAGCTGGTGCAGCTCCTGGAGACCCGCATGTCCACCGCCAGCGAGCAGCTCGGCCGCCTGCGCGGCGAGCACGAACGCCTCGCCCCCGAGGACGGCGAGGCGCACACCGAACTCTCCGAGGAACTCCTCCCGCGCGACGCCGAGCACGCCCAGGCGCTGCTGCGCACGGCCACCACCGAACTCGCCGCCCGCAGCGAGGCGCTCGCGCAGGCCCGGGAGGCACACGCCGAGCTCCTCGACGCCCACCGCTCCGCCGAGGACGGCGCGAGCGGCTTCGACGAGGTCGCCGCACTCCTGCGGGACCTGCTGCGCGAACACGCCTCGGACGACGACCAGGAGACGCCCGAGCCCTACCCCGGCTCCCTGGAGGACGCCCGGACCTCCGCCGCCGAGACCCGGCGCTCCCTGCGCGGCTGCGCGGGCGACCTGTCCGCCGCCGAGGCCGCCGTCCGAGAGGCGAGCGACGTCCTCGTCCGGCACGCCAACTCCACGCGCTACGAACAGGTACGCACGCCCGCGCGCCAGCAGATCCGGGAGCTGCCCGCGTCCGCGCTGCCGGAGCACGCGCAGAAGTGGGCCGAGGCGTTCGCGCCCCGGCTGCGGGTGCTCACCGACGAACTGGCCCAACTGGAGCGCAACCGCGACTCGATCGTCGACCGGCTGCGCGGGCTCGTGGAGTCGGCGCTGGCGACCCTCAGGTCCGCGCAGCGGCTGTCCCGGCTGCCGGAGGGGCTGGGGGAGTGGTCCGGGCAGGAGTTCCTGCGCATCCGCTTCGAGGAGCCCGACCAGGCGACGCTCGCCGAACGGCTCGGGGAGGTCGTCGACGAGGCGACGCGCGCCGCCGTGAAGAAGAACTCCGATCTGCGGCGGGACGGCATGTCCCTGCTGCTGCGCGGGGTCGCCGCCGCTCTCCAGCCCAAGGGCATCGCCGTCGAGATCCTCAAGCCGGACGCTGTGCTGCGCGCCGAGCGGGTGCCCGTCGGGCAGATGGGCGACGTCTTCTCCGGCGGGCAGCTCCTCACCGCCGCCATCGCCCTGTACTGCACGATGGCCGCCCTGCGCTCCAACGACCGGGGCCGCGACAAGCACCGGCACGCCGGGACGCTGTTCCTCGACAACCCGATCGGCCGGGCCAACGCGACGTACCTCCTGGAGCTCCAGCGGGCCGTCTCGGACGCGCTGGGTGTCCAGCTCCTGTACACCACCGGCCTGTTCGACACGACCGCCCTCGCGGAGTTCCCGCTGGTCATCCGGCTCCGCAACGACGCCGACCTGCGGGCCGGGCTGAAGTACATCACCGTCGAGGAGCATCTGCGGCCCGGACTGCCCCGGGAGATCTCCGCCGGGGAGGCCGTGCACACGGAGATCACGGCGACGCGGATGTACAAGCGGCCGGTGCCCAGCGCGTCGTAGGACGCCGCCGCTCGGGAGGACGCCGCCGGTCGGGAGGCGGGGCCGTCGTGCCCCGTCTCCCGTGGCGCTCCCGGGTCCCGGACGGCTCGGGCCGTCCCCGTGTCAGGAGTGGGACAGCTGACCCGCGCCGCCCTTGCGGGCTATTCGCTCCTGCGCGCGCTCCGCCGCGCGGACCTGACGGCGGGCCAGGCGGCGCTCGCGGCGCAGCGCGCGGGCCGTGCTGCTCGGGGCCGAGACGACGCCGTAGCGCTGCTTCCAGACCTGGCGGGTCACCCAGACGTCCAGGGCGGACCAGGTGGCCACGACCGTGCTCACCACGCTGCTGATGACCATCGGGAACGCCAGCCAGGACTCGGCCATGGTGCAGAAGAACGCCACCATCGCCTGGAGCAGCGTCACCGCGATGATCAGGAACGCCCTGACCGCGGCCGTCCGCACCGGGTCGGGCATCCGGGGCCGCTTCGCGGGCTCCTCCACCCACAGCCGGCGCGCCCGCTGTCCCTGTGCCCGGGTCTGACTCTTCTCCGCCGTGCCCATCACGTGTCACACTCCCCACCGCCGGCCGACCCCTTGCCCGGTCCGAAGACCGGGTTCCCCAGTGGCTGCCCGGCTTGCGCTCATTTACGCCGCCGAGGTGCGGCATGCGGCCCATGTGGCCGGTTCCGCTCCCAATTCCCAATGAGTAGGACGAAGAAGACGCCCCGAAGATTCCCAAGCGACGACAAATTCTCGCCAACCCCGGCAGGAAACAGTTTGGCCACGGTCACGCCGCCGACGCCCGATTCATGGCGGCAATCTCCCGCAATGCCCTGACAACTCCCCATGCCCCGGACCTGGAGCGGAAGTTCGGGTTCCGGACCGGTCTTCGAGTTGCCTGTGGGTCGGTAGTAGGCTCGCGGCGTTTGTTG
This sequence comes from Streptomyces sp. NPDC004539, assembly GCF_040610055.1. NCBI lineage: Bacteria > Bacillati > Actinomycetota > Actinomycetes > Kitasatosporales > Streptomycetaceae > Streptomyces > Streptomyces sp. NPDC004539. Next base: position 29,300 of record NZ_JBEXLS010000047.1, read on the forward strand.
ACGCACATCCGTACCCCGGTCAGACGGGGTCCGAGCTGGGGGAGGCCATGCGCTTTCGCGGGAAGTCGATCCGCAGGAAGATCGTGGCGCTTCTCCTCGTGCCGCTGGTGTCGCTGACCGCCGTCTGGGGGTTCGCCACCGTCCTCACCGGACGTGAGGCGGGCCGGCTCTACACCGTCTCCTCCCTGATGGAGAAGGTCGGTTACCCCCTGGAGGACACCGTCCGGGTCATCCAGCAGGAACGCCGCCAGACCCTCGTCTACCTCGCCGACCCCGACGCCGAGAACGCCCTCGCGGCCCTGCGCCGTACACGTTCGGCCACGGACGAGGCGTTCGCCGAGATCCGCGGCAACACCGAGGACCCCGACCTGCGCGACGGCCTCGACAAGGACGACGGCGACGGACTCACCACCGTCCTGGACGCCTTCGACGGCATCGCCAACCTGCGCCGCGGCGTCGAGGACGGCACCGTCACCCGCAGCCAGGCACTCGACCTCTACAACCGGCTGGTCGACCCCTGCTACACACTTCTGGCCAAACTGGACGTCGTCGACAGCGTCGAGATGGACAAGCAGTACCGCGCCCTCGTCTCCGTCGCCCGCGCGCGCGAACTCCTCTCCCGCGAGGACGCCCTGCTCGGCTCCGCCCTCGTCACCGGCAAGCTCGGCCACGAGGAGAGCCGGACCGTCTCCGACCTCCAGGCCCAGCGGCAGGTCATCTACGAGATCAGCCTCCCGCAGCTGCCCGACGCCGAGCAGGAGCGCTACGAGAGCTTCTGGACGGGCGCCGGCACCGCGTCCCTGCGCACCGCCGAGGACGCCGCGATCGACGCGATGGAGAACGGCGGCACCCCCAAGGGCGTCACCGCCCGCAGCTGGGACACCGCGGCCGGCGGCGTCCTCGAACAGCTCGGCACCCTCGACGAACAGGCCAACGACCGCTACCAGGACCGGGTCCGCCCGGTCGCCGTCGGGGTCATCGTCCAGGCCGTCGTCGCCGGGGTGTTCGGCCTGATCGCGCTCCTGCTCTCGCTCTTCCTGTCGGTGCGCATCGGCCGCGCCCTCATCCGCGACCTGCGCCAGCTGCGCCTGGACGCCCACGAGGCGTCCGCCGTACGGCTGCCCAGCGTGATGCGCCGCCTCTCCGTCGGCGAACAGGTGGACGTGGAGACCGAGGTCCCCCACCTGGAGTACGACAGGAACGAGATCGGCGAGGTCGGCCAGGCCCTCAACACCCTCCAGCGGGCCGCCGTCGAGGCCGCCGTCAAACAGGCCGAACTGCGCTCCGGCGTCTCCGAGGTCTTCGTCAACCTCGCCCGCCGCAGCCAGGTCCTCCTGCACAAGCAGCTCACCCTCCTCGACACCATGGAACGCCGTACCGAGGACACGGAAGAGCTCGCGGACCTGTTCCGCCTCGACCACCTCACCACCCGCATGCGCCGGCACGCCGAGGGCCTCGTCATCCTCTCGGGCGCCGCGCCCTCCCGGCAGTGGCGCAAACCCATCCAGCTGATGGACATCGTCCGCGCGGCCGTCGCCGAGGTCGAGGACTACGAGCGCATCGAGGTCCGCCGGCTGCCCCGGATCGCCGTCACCGGCCCGGCCGTCGCCGACCTCACCCACCTCGTCGCCGAACTCCTGGAGAACGCCACGGTGTTCTCCCCGCCGCACACCGCGGTCCAGGTGCTCGGCGAGCGCGTCGCCAACGGCTTCACCCTGGAGATCCACGACCGGGGCCTCGGCATGGCCCCGGAGGCGCTCCTGGACGCCAACCTGAGGCTCGCCGAGACCCCCGAGTTCGAACTCTCCGACACCGACCGGCTCGGCCTGTTCGTCGTCAGCCGGCTCGCCCAGCGGCAGAACGTCCGCGTCTCCCTCCAGACCTCGCCCTACGGCGGCACGACAGCCGTCGTGTTCATCCCGGACGCCCTCCTCACCGACGACGTCCCGGACACCAACGGCATCGGCTTCCGCCTCGACCGGCCGCGCACCCCCAGGGACAAGAAGCAGCTCCCGGTCCAGCTCCCCGGGATGCCGGCGCCCGTCCTGGACGGCCCGGTCGAACTGGAGGCCCCGGTGGGCCTCGACCCCCTGGGCTTCCCGCTCGCCGAGGACGACGACGCCCTCTTCCACCGCCGCCGCCCCGGGATCGAGCCCGTCACCGAGCTGCCCTCGCGCCGTACGCCGAAGCTGGTCAGCTCGCACGGCCGCCCCGTGGGCGACGACCCGCGCGCGCGGGACGACGACAACGGCCGCCCGGCGTCCCTCGCGTCCCCCTGGGACCAGGGCGCCGCCGACTCCCTCACCCCGCTGCCCTCGCGCCGCAGGGGCGCCTCCAGCCATGTGCCGCGCGCGGGGGAGGAGCCCGCGCCGTCCGCCCCGGGCCGTGCCCCTGAGGCCGCCCAGGGTCGTCTCCAGGGCTTCGGCGAGGCCCCCGGGCAGCGCCGCCCCGAGGCCGTCCCCGGCACGGGCCCGCTCCCGCGCCGCGTCCGCCAGGCCAACCTGGCCCCACAGCTCCGCCAGGGACCGTCGCCGCGCGCAGAGGAGCGGACCGACCTCGCCGACCGCGACGCCGACCAGGTACGCAACCGCATGGCCTCGCTCCAGCGCGGCTGGCAGCGCGGGCGCGAGGAGAACGCCGAGGGCGACGACGCCTACGGCACAGCACCACGAGGAACGACTAAGGGGGACGGTCGATGACCGCACCGAAGACGCCCGGCCACACGACCGAGCAGCGCGAGCTGAACTGGCTCCTCGACGAGCTCGTCGGCCGCGTCGCCAGCATCCGCAAGGCCGTCGTGCTCTCCGGGGACGGCCTGCCCACCGGGGTCTCCCAGGACCTCACCCGGGAGGACAGCGAGCACCTCGCCGCCGTCGCCTCCGGCTTCCACAGCCTCGCCAAGGGTGTCGGCCGGCACTTCGACGCGGGCAGTGTCCGCCAGACCCTCGTCGAGCTGGACGACGCCTTCCTGTTCGTCACCGCCGCCGGCGACGGCAGCTGCCTCGCGGTCCTCGCGGACGCCGACTCCGACGTCGGCCAGGTCGCCTACGAGATGACCCTGCTGGTCAAGCGTGTCGGCGTGCACCTCGGGACCGCGCCGCGCACCGACCTGCCGTCCGGCGGGCCAGTGGGATGACATGAGCACAGACGGTCAGGGAACTCACCACTGGTTCGACGACGAGGCGGGCCCGGTCGTCCGTCCGTACGCCATGACGCGCGGACGCACCACCAGCCCCGGGCAGCACCGCCTCGACCTCATCGCCGTGGTCGTCGCCGAACCCGACGCGGGCGACCCTGAGGACGACCACACGCTCTCCCCGGAGCACGTGGACATCGTCGGACTGTGCCGCACGGCTCCCCAGTCGGTCGCGGAACTCGCGGCCGAACTCGACCTGCCCGTCGGCGTGGTGCGGGTGCTCGTCGGGGACCTCGTGGACAAGAAGTTCGTCCACGTGAATCGTCCGGTGCCCCCCGCCGAGCTTCCGGACGAGAGTATTCTGCGCGACGTGATCAACGGCCTCCGTGCGCTGTGAACAGTGCGGGAACAACGGGGTGAGCGTGTGAGCAGGCAGCCGTGGAAGGACCGGGGGACCACCGGGTCCGCCCGCCCCGCGCCGCGCCGCCCGCACGCCCCGCCACCCCGCGAGCCGCTGTCGGAGAACCCCCCGAGGTCCTCCGGCACGGCCCCCGCGCGCGGGCGCCACACCCCCTCCCCGGCCCCGCTCGGCTTACCGGTCCACACTTCTCCACAACTCCTGTACGGTTCCGGAACCGCCCTCCCGCGCGCGTGCGTCGTACAGACGCGGCGCAGACCGTCCGGCGCAGCCGCCCCCGGAACCCCGCGACGGCCCTCGGCCCGTCCGCACCCCCCTTCCGCACCGTCGTCGGACCCGGCGGCGGCGAGAGACCCGGCGGCGCGGACCAGGGCCGACCGCCTCCCCCCAATCCCAGCAAGCAGGAGAAGTGAACGATGATCTTCGGGCGTTCTGAGCGCGGGAAGCCGCCGGTCGAGCCCGTCACGCTCAAGATCCTGGTCGCCGGCGGCTTCGGCGTCGGCAAGACCACCCTCGTGGGCTCGGTCAGCGAGATCAGACCGCTGCGCACCGAGGAGATCCTCACCGAGGCGGGCCGCCCGGTCGACGACACCACCGGGGTGGAGAGCAAGAACACCACCACCGTCGCCATGGACTTCGGGCGCATCACCCTGCGCGAGGACCTCACCCTGTACCTGTTCGGGACGCCCGGCCAGGAGCGGTTCTGGTTCATGTGGGACGAGCTGACCGAGGGCGCCCTCGGCGCGGTGGTCCTCGCGGACACCCGCCGCCTGGAGGACTGCTTCGCCGCCGTCGACTACTTCGAGCGGCGCTCCATACCGTTCATCATCGGCGTCAACTGCTTCGAGGGGGCGGCCCGTTACCCGGTCGAGGCGGTCCGCCAGGCGCTCGACCTGGACGACGGCATCCCGGTGCTGCTGTGCGACGCGCGCGACCGGCGCTCGGTCAAGGACATCCTCGTCGGGGTCGTCCAGCACGCGATGGACTTCGGGACGCGCCGCCGGCACACAGTAGGTACCTGAGCGTCGCGGCGCGGGGGCGAGACCAGGGGGGCGCGTCCCGGGGGGAGCATTCCGGGGTGTGTCCCGGGGGGTGCGGCCCGTACCCCCGCCGACCGGGGTACGGGCCGCGGCTCGTGAGCGGGCGTCAGCCCGCCGGCCAGCCCAGGCTCCGGTCCACCGCGCGCAGCCAGTTGGCGTGCTCGCGGTCCCGGATGGACGCCTCCATGGCCGGAGTCCACCGCGCGTCCTCGCGCCAGTGCGCCCGCAGCTCGTCGAGGCCGCTCCAGACACCGGTGGCGAGTCCGGCCGCGTACGCCGCCCCCAGGCACGTCGTCTCGGAGACGCGGGGCCGGATCACCGGGACGTCCAGGACGTCCGCCTGGTGCTGCATCAGCAGCCCGTTGCGGGTCATCCCGCCGTCCACCTTCAGGGACGTGAGCCGCACCCCGGAGTCCTGGTGCATGGCGTCCACGACCTCGCGCGTCTGCCAGCTCGTCGCCTCCAGCACCGCGCGCGCGAGATGTGCCTTCGTGACGTACCGGGTGAGGCCGGTGACGACCCCGCGCGCGTCGGAACGCCAGTACGGCGCGAACAGCCCCGAGAAGGCGGGGACGATGTAGGCGCCCCCGTTGTCCTCGACGCTCGCCGCGAGGGGCTCGATCTCGTCCGCGCCGCCGACGATGCCGAGCTGGTCGCGGAACCACTGGACTAGCGCGCCCGTGATCGCGATCGAGCCCTCCAGACAGTAGACGGGTGCTTCGTCGCCGATTTTGTAACCGAGTGTCGTCAGCAGCCCGTGCTTCGACGGCACCGGGCGGCCCCCGGTGTTGAGCAGCAGGAAGCTCCCGGTGCCGTAGGTGTTCTTCGCGTCGCCCGGGTCGTAGCACGCCTGCCCGAAGACGGCCGCGTGCTGGTCGCCCAGCGCGGCGGCGACCGGGACGCCCGCGAGGGGGCCCACCGCGGTCCCGTACACCTCGGCCGAGGAGCGGATCTCCGGGAGGACGGCTTCGGGGACGTCCATCGCGGCCAGGACCGCGGGGTCCCACCGGAGGGTCTCCAGGTTCATCAGCATGGTCCGGCCGGCGTTGGTGACGTCGGTGACGTGCCGGCCGCCGTCGACGCCTCCGGTGAGGTTCCAGATCAGCCAGGAGTCGATCGTCCCGAACGCGATCTCGCCGCGTTCCGCGCGGGCGCGCAGCCCCGGGACGTGCTCCAGCAGCCAGGCGACCTTGGGGCCCGAGAAGTAGCTCGCGAGCGGCAGTCCGGTGCGGTCGCGGAAGCGGTCCTGGCCGTCCGTGCCGCCGAGTTCGGCGCACAGGCCGGCGGTGCGGGTGTCCTGCCAGACGATCGCGTTGTGCACGGGGCGGCCCGTGAGACGGTCCCACAGGACGGTCGTCTCGCGCTGGTTGGTGATCCCCAGGGCCGCGATCCGGTCGGCCCCGAGCCCCGCCCTGGCGAGCGCCCCGGCGACCACCGCCTGAGTCTTCGCCCAGATCTCCGCCGCGTCGTGCTCCACCCAGCCGGGCTTCGGGAAGATCTGCCGGTGCTCCCGCTGCTCGACGGCCACGATCCCGCCGTCGTGGTCGAAGAGGATGCAGCGGGTGGAGGTGGTGCCCTGGTCGATGGCGGCGACGTACCGGGGGGCGGTGTCGGTCATGGCCGCCTCCTTGAGAGAGGGGCGGAGTGCGGTGTGATGATCAGACGTGACGCCGAGTCACGAATGTTCCGGACGGCCGGAAATTCCTCCGGCACCACCCTGCCGACGACCTCGCCGCCGACCGTCTCTCCGCTGCTCATGGCATCTCCCGGGCCTGTCCGGGACGACCGGTCCCGGTGCTCCGTGCCTGGCCGCGCCGCGACAGGGCTCCCGCTCCCCGCCCGACGCCCGTGACGAGCGTGCCGTCGCCGCCGCCACGGAGGGGTGCCCCCGGTACGGCATGCCGGGATACGCCGAGAATGTGCGGCGTTGTCGGCCGACACCGGGAAGTTTTCACCGCCCCTGAGGGACCGTCAAGAAGGCCGGCACCGCCGGATACGGCGACCCCTCGTCCGCCAACCCCCCGAACACCGACCCGAGTTCACCCCGCGACACCGACCGTGAAAACGGACGGGTACGACGCCGGCGTGGACGTTTCGCGCGAGGCGCCGGGGGAAGCGGGCCGCCTCGGCCCCGTACCCGCCCGCCCCCTACCCGCCCCGCTCGCGCCCGGCCCCGCCCCCCTCACCCCACCCCGTGCTCCACCCCCACCGGCGCCGACCCCCGCCGCACCGCGTACCCCGCGAACCCCGCCCGCCCGACGACCCAGCTGGCCCCGTGGAGGCTCTTGGCGGCCTTCTTGAGGGGCGCGAGGTGAGCGGCGGTGTCCCGGTGGTCGGCGACGCTGCCGGGGGCGCACAGGACCGTGGAGAGCGACAGGGTGACCGGACGGCCGCCCGCCGACCAGGGGGCGTCCAGGACGGACAGGGCGAGCGCGTCGAGGAGTTCGGGTTCGGTGAGGACGAGGAAGTCGTCGCCGCCGATGTGCCCCACGCGCGTGGAGCCCGTCGCCGCCCGCTGGAGGGCCCGCCCGACCGACCGGATCAGCTCGTCGCCGGCCGCGAACCCCGCCCCGTCGTTGACCTGTTTGAAGTGGTCGATGTCCAGCCAGCTCAGCGCGAACCCGCGCCCGGCGGCGATCCGCCGGTCCACCTCCCCGGTGATCGCGTCCGAACCCGGCAGCCGGGTCAGCGGATTGAGCCCGGCGGCCTCCTCCACCCGCGTCTCGGCGAGCGCCCGCAACAGATCCGCGAGCCGTACGACGCCCACACAGCGCCCCGCGCGGTCGACGACAGCGACGTCGTCCGAGGCCCGGTCCGTCCCGCCGACGGCGACGACGTCGAGCACCTCCCAGGCGGTCGCGTCGACACCCACGACGCGCGGCGGGTCGCCCAGCTTCGCGGCGGGCCGGTCCGCGTACAGGGCGTGCCCGTACCGGCCGGACATGCTCAGCAGGAACCGCGACCGGTGCACCGAGCGCACCGGCGTCCCCGCGCGGTCCACGAGCAGCACCCCGGACACCTCCGGCGACCCGGTCAGCAGCGCCCGCACCTGCCCGGCCGACGCGGTCGCCGGCAGCAGCGCGGCGGGCCGCACGAACTCCCGCACCGACGGCCCCGACCGGGGCGCGGACGCCTCGCCGAGGGGGCGCGGCGGCAGGTACACGTCCGCGACGGGCAGCCGTGAGGGCGGTGCGAACAGCTCGCCCTGCGCCCACTGCGCGCCCGCCGTGAGCGCCGTCTCGTACTGCCGCTCGGTCTCCACGCCCTCCACCGCCAGCAGCGCCTTCAGTTCGTCGCACAGGGTCCGCATCGCGCGGACGGCGGCCGGGCGCGCCAGCAGCGACGCGTCCAGTTTCAGCAGGTCCGGCGCGAGGTCCACGAGCAGCCGCAGCGGTACGTCGCCGTCCCCGACCCCGTCCACCGCGACCCGGAACCCCAGTTCGCGCAGCGCGCCCACGGCCTCCAGCAGCGCCGCGCGCGGCACGTGCGTGTGCGGCGGGACGATGTCCAGGGTGACCTCCCAGGGCAGCCGCCCGGCCTGCCGTACGGCGTCGTGTACCGGGGTGAGTCCGCCGAGGTCGGCGAGGGTGCCCGCGAACACGTTGACGTGCAGGGGCAGCAGCGTCTCCCGGTGCGCGGCGGCCCGGACCGCGGACACGGCGAGCCGGACGTCGAGTTCGGGGTCGCGCCTGGCCTCGGCGAGGACGTCGCCGCCCTCGGGGCGGGCGAGCACCTCCAATGCGGCCACGGACCCGGTGGTGAGGTTGACCACCGGCTGGAAGGCGAACCGGAGAGTATCCGTCCAGAGGCTCACGGCAGCATGATGACGTGCCCGGCGCGCGCCCGCGCGCAGTTCATGAGACGTTCACGCGGGTTTCCGGCCATTTCGCGCCCCCTCCAGGGCACCGGGGGCCCGTCCCGCCCCGCGCACACCCTCACCGCACCACGACCACCGCCGACCCGTGCCCGAACAGCCCCTGGTTCGCGGTGATCCCCACGCGCGCGCCCGCCACCTGCCGCCCGCCCGCCTCGCCCCTCAACTGCCAGGTCAGCTCGCACACCTGGGCGATCGCCTGGGCCGGCACCGCCTCCCCGAAGGACGCCAGCCCACCGCTGACGTTCACCGGCGTACGGCCGCCGAGCGCCGTCGCCCCGTCCCGCAGCAGTTTGGCTCCCTCGCCCTCGCCGCACAGCCCGAGGTCCTCGTACCACTGGATCTCCAGAGCCGTCGACAGGTCGTACACCTCCGCCAGCGACAGGTCCTCCGGTCCGATGCCGGCCTCCTCGTACGCGGCGTGCGCGATGGCCGCCCGCAGGGGCTCTCCGGAGGGCTCGGCGCCGGCGGCGGAGTCGGTGGCGATGTCCGGGAGGTCGAGGACCTGGACGGGGTAGCGGGGCGTCACCGTCGACACCGCGCGGATACGGACCGGCTCGGGCGTCCCGCGCCCGCGCGCGAACTCGACGCCGGCCAGCACGACGGCCGCCCCGCCGTCCGAGGTGGCGCAGATGTCCAGCAGACGCAGCGGATCGGCGACCACGGGGGAGGCGGCGACCTCCTCGGGCGTCACCCGCGCGCGGTAGCGGGCGTTCGGGTTCAGCGCGCCCAGGGCCGCGTTCTTCACCTTGACCCGGGCGAAGTCCGCCAGGGTGTCGCCGTACACCGCCATGCGCCTGCGCGCGTACAGGCCGAAGTACGCCGGGTTCGTCGCCCCGAGGAGCCGGAAGCGCAGCCAGTCCGGGTCGTCGGGCCGGTCACCCCCGGCGGGGCGGAAGAACCCCTTGGGGGCGGCGTCCGCGCCCACCACCAGGACCACCCGGGAGAGCCCGGCGAGAATCCTCGCGCGCGCCACGTCGATCGCCTGCGCCCCGGACGCGCACGCCGCGTACACGCTCGTCACGCGCGCGCCCTGGCGGCCCAGCGCCCGCGCGAACGTCGCCCCCGCGACGAACCCCGGGTAGCCGCCCCGCACGGTGTCCGCGCCGACCACCGCGTCCACGTCCCGCCAGTCGAGGCCCGCGTCCGCGAGCGCCGCCCGCGCGGCCGTCACGCCGTACTCGGTGAAGCCGCGCCCCCACTTGCCCCAGGGGTGCATCCCCACGCCGAGCACCGCCACCTCCGCCGTCATCCGGTCACCTCCACCGGCCGCCAGTTCCACGTCGTCCACACCGTCCCGGGGTCTTCCGGGTCCTCGCCCAGCACCCCGGGCACCACCTCGACCTCCATGCCCACCGCCAGCTCCCCGGCCCCCACCCCGGGCGCCGCCTGCCCCAGCACCACCATCCGCTCCGCCGCCAGCTCTACCGCGACCAACGCGTATGGCTCCCACGGAAGTTCCCGGTCGCTCACATAGGGTGACGGCGGCCGGTAGCGGCAGTCGGTGTACGACCACACCCGCCCGCGCCGCGACAGCGCCACCTCGACCAGTACCGCCGGTTCACCGCCCCCGCAGCCGGGGTTGCGGCAGTGGACGTCCTCCCGGGGGAAGTACACCGACGCGCAGGCCGCGCAGCGCGTCCCGAGCAGCCTGAAGTCGTCCCCGTCCCCGGTGAACCAGCCGTCCACCGCGGGCCTGCGCACGCGTGCCACGAGGCCTCCCCGCACCGAGATCTGACGGAACGTCAGGAGTGTGTCACGGCCGCCCGCAAATGGGCAGGGCGCGGCCGGGGAAGTGTGCACGGCATGAAGCGACCCCTGCGCGGTGCCCTCACCGCCCTCTCCGCCCTCCTGGCCACGGTCCTCGCCCCCACGACGGCCACGGCCGCGACCGGACCGAAGGCCCCCGCCGACTTCGTCGCCCTGCGCGCGGTGGACCCCACGATCCGCCAGGAGATGCGCTACACCACCGTCCACAACTTCGTCGGCGAGCGCGTCGACGGCTACCGCGAACCCCTGTGCATCCTCACCCGCCCCGCCGCCGAGGCCCTCCACCGCGCGCAGGCGCGCCTGCTGCGCGAGGGCTACACCCTCAAGGTCTACGACTGCTACCGCCCGCAGCGCGCGGTCGACCACTTCGTGCGCTGGGCCCAGGACCTCGGCGACCAGGCGATGAAGGGCGAGTTCTACCCGGACGTCGACAAGTCCCGCCTCTTCACGGACGGCTACATCGCCGAGAAGTCCGGCCACAGCCGGGGCTCCACCCTGGACGTCACCCTCGTCCGGCTCCCCGCCCTCCCGACCCGCCCCTACGTCCCCGGCGAACCCCTGGTGTCCTGTCACGCCCCCAGAAGGGAGCGCTTTCCGGACAACTCCGTCGACATGGGGACCGGTTACGACTGTTTCGACACGCTCTCCCACACCCTCGACCCACGTGTGCAGGGAGTGCAACGCTCCCATCGCCTGTTGCTGAAGAACACTCTGGAGAGCCTCGGTTTCGTGAACCTCGCCGAGGAATGGTGGCACTACACCTTCAAGCCGGAGCCCTACCCGGACACCTACTTCGACTTCCCGGTGGCGGACAAGTCCCTCACCAGGGGGGATTGAAACCGGTCGACGAGACGCCCTCCCCCCGATCGGATACAGTCCGCCGCGTGTCACAAACTCAGCACACCACTTCGAACTCCGCACGGGACAGCCACTGTTCGAGCTGCGGAGCCCCCTTCGGGGAGGGCGTCACCGGCTGGCCCCGCATCTGCCCGGCCTGCTCCACCGTGCACTACCGCAACCCCCTGCCGGTCGGCATCGCCCTCCAGCCCGTGTACGACACCCAGGGCACCGCCCTCGTCGTCATCAAGCGGACCGTCGAACCCGCGCGCGGGGGCATCGCCCTGCCCGGCGGGTTCGTCGACGACCGTGAGGACTGGAAGCACGCCGTCGTCCGCGAGCTCAAGGAGGAGACGGGCATCGACGCGGCGAGCCGCGACGTCCGCCTCGCCGACGCCATGAGCTCCCCCGACGGCCACCTCCTCCTGTTCGGCCTGCTCCCGGAGCGCCCCGCCGACCGGCTGCCGGCGCCCGCCGCCACCGACGAGACGGACGGCTGGCAGCTCCTGCGGCGCCCCGAGGAACTCGCCTTCCCGCTGCACACCATCGCCGTACGCGCCTTCTTCGAGGGCCGCTACATCTGAGCCCGCGGCTCGCCGAGACCCCGCAGCCGCACCGGGTGGGACGGTTCGAGCACCCCGTCCTCGCCCTCCCGCTCGACGACGACCCGCGGTCCCTCCCAACGGGTGACGTACCGCTCGACCTCCGGCTCGTCCCAGCCGTCGCCCGCGTCCCGCACCACCAGGCCGCCGCCCGTCCGCCCCCGGGCGGGCGCCCACACCTCCAGCTCGATCCCGCCGTCCGCCGCCCGCACCGGAACCACCGCACCCGCGCGCGCGAGCACCGGAATCCGCCCCGCCGGAGCGTCCACCAGCACCTGCCCCGGCCCCTGGTACGACCGCTCCGTCGCCGTGTCGTACCAGCGCCCCCGGGGCAGCTGCACCGCGCGCCGGTCCACGTCCGGCGCCAGCACCGGGGCCACCAGCAGACAGTCGCCCAGCAGGAACGCGTCCTCGCAGTCCCGCAGCGCCCGGTCCTCCGGCTCCCCCCACCACAGGGGCCGCGCGTACGGCGCCCCGGTGCGCCGCGCCAGATGCGCCAGCGTCACGAAGTACGGCGCCAGCCGCCGCCGCTCCAGCAGCGCCTCGCGCGCGTGCGCCAGCACCTCGGGACCGAACTCCCACGGCTCCCGGCGCCCCGCCCTGATCGCCGCGTGCGTCCGGAACAGCGGCAGATACGCGCCGAGCTGGAACCAGCGCAGGTACAGCTCCGGCGACGGACTCCCGTCGAACCCGCCGACGTCGGGCCCCGAGTACGGAATCCCGCACAGCCCGAGCCCCAGCACCAGCGCCAGCGACGCCCGCAGCCCCGGCCAGCTCGTCGAGACGTCCCCCGACCACGTCCCCCCGTACCGCTGGAGGCCCGCCCAGCCGGACCGGGAGAACAGGAACGGCCGCTCCTCGGGCACCAGCGCCCGCAGGCCCTCCCAGCCCGCCCTGGCCATGCACAGCGCGTACACGTTGTGCGCCTCGCGATGGTCCCCGCCGCGCCCCTCCAGGTCGTGGCGCGCGGACCGGGGCAGCGTCGTGTCCCCGAAGGCCGCGAACGACGTCGGCTCGTTCATGTCGTGCCAGAACCCCGAGAACCCCTGCGCCAGCCGCTCCGCGTACAGCTCGCCCCACCAGGCGCGCACCCGCGCGTGCGTGAAGTCCGGGAACACCGACTCCCCGGGCCACACCACCCCGCGCACGACCCGCCCGGAGGCGTCCCGCACGAACGCGTCCAGCGCCGACCCCGCGTCGTACACCTCGTTCCCGGGCTCCGCGCGCACCGCGGGGTCGACGATCGACACCAGCCGCACCCCGTCCCGACGCAGCTCCTGCGCGAACTGCGGCAGCTTCGGGAACCGCTCCTGGTCGACGGTGAACACCTGATGGCCGTCGTAGTGGTCGATGTCCAGATGGACGGCGTCCAGCGGCAGCCCGTGTTCCCGGTAGCCCGCGACGATCCGGCGGACCTCCTGTTCGCTGCCGAAGCCCCACCGCGCGTGGTGGTACCCGAGCGCCCAGGACGGCGGCAGCGCGGGAGCGCCCGTCAGCGACGCCCAGCCGAGCAGCACGCGCGCGGGAGTGCCGACGACGACCCAGCAGCGCAGCGGGCCGCCCTCCATCCGCACCTCGCTCGAACCACCCCGGTCGTGCCCCGAACCGGCCCCCTCCTCGCCCTCCCGGAGCGTCACCGTGCCGTCCCAGGACGTGTCGTGGAACACCAGGTGCGTCCCCGCGTCCGCGACGACCGTCTGCACCGGCATCGTCAGATACAACGGATCGTCGCCAGGCCCGAACGAGCCCCCCGGGTCCGTGTTCCACAGCCGGTACGTCCCCCCGCGCAGCCGGGGCCCCTCCGCCCGCCCGCCGAGCCCGAAGAACCGCGCGTCGGCCGCCACCTCGGACCGCTGCATCCACCGCGCGGGACCCCCGTCCACCGGCTCCCACCAGCGCGGCGGCAGATCACGCCGCAGCAGCACCCCGCCGGGCGTGCACACCTCGATCGCGCCGTGCCGGGACACCGACACCGTCGCCCGCTCGGCCACCACCCGCCAGCCGCCGTCCTTGTCCGGCTCCAGCACCGCGCGCGGATCGGGCTCGGGACCACCGGCCAGCGCATACGACGGCTCCGGCTCCGCGCCGTCCCACCCCCAGAACACCGCGCCGCCCGTCGCCACCAGAATCCGCAGCTCCGACCGGTCGAACCGGACGACGCCCCCGCCGGGCCCCGGCTCGGCGCCCCGTACCTGTCCCGGCACCCGCGCCCGCTCGGCGCCCCGGGAGGGCAGCCCGGAGGCGTCCGCCCGCCTCCTGCGCCACGCCGCGCGCACGGTACGCAACCTCTGGGCCGCCCCCACGGAGCCGACCACTTTCATCGAACGCACCAGGTCACGACCGTTCATGCTGCTCACCCTGCCATTGACCGCTCCCCGCGCGCGTACCGTTCAACTTCCGTTCACCCATGACGGGATCACCGTTCACGGCAGCGGCGCGGCGGAGCGCACCCTGGTGCAGAAGTCGATCACATGGCATCGTCCGTGTCAGCCGCCGCCCTCACGCGAACAGCCCGGGAGCCGCCCCATGTCGACCCTGAACCCTCGGCCGCTCTGGCAGCCGGACGCCGAGCGTATCGCCGGCGCCAAGGTCACCCGGTTCCAGGCATGGGCGGCCGAGCGGCACGGCGCCCCGGCCGACGGCGGCTATCCGGCCCTGCACGCCTGGTCCGTCGCCGAACCCGAGGCGTTCTGGACGGCCGTCGTCGAGTGGTTCGACGTCCGCTTCTCGACGCCCTACGCGCGCGTGCTCGGCCACCGCTCGATGCCCGGCGCCCAGTGGTTCCCCGGCGCCACCCTCAACTACGCCGAGCACGCCCTGCGCGCCGCCGCCACCCGCGCGGACGAACCGGCCCTCCTGCACGTCGACGAGACCCACGAACCCCGCCCGGTGAGCTGGACCGAGCTGCGCCGCCAGGTCGGCTCCCTGGCCGCCGCCCTGCGACGCCTCGGAGTACGCCCGGGAGACCGCGTGAGCGGCTATCTCCCGAACGTTCCGCAGGCGGCGGTCGCCCTGCTCGCCACGGCCGCCGTCGGCGCCGTATGGACCTCCTGCGCCCCCGACTTCGGCGCGCGCAGCGTCCTCGACCGGTTCCAGCAGGTCGAACCGGTCGTCCTGTTCGCCGTCGACGGCTACCGCTACGGCGGCAAGGAGCACGACCGTCGCGAGACCGTCGCCGAACTCCGCCGCGAACTGCCCACCCTCCGCGCGGTCGTCCACATCCCCCTCCTGGGCACGGACACCCCCGAGGGAGCCCTCGACTGGGCCTCCCTCACGGACGGCGACGAGGAACCCGTCTTCGAACAGGTCCCGTTCGACCACCCCCTGTGGGTCCTGTACTCCTCCGGCACCACCGGTCTGCCCAAGGCGATCGTCCAGTCCCAGGGCGGCATCCTCGTCGAGCACCTCAAACAGCTCGGCCTGCACTGCGACCTCGGCCTGGAGGACCGCTTCTTCTGGTTCACCTCCACCGGCTGGATGATGTGGAACTTCCTCGTCTCCGGCCTCCTCACGGGCACGACGGTCGTCCTGTACGACGGCAGCCCGGGGTACCCCGACACGGGCGCCCAGTGGCGTGTCGCCGAACGCACGGGCGCCACCCTCTACGGCACCTCGGCGGCGTACGTGATGGCCTGCCGCAAGGCCGGCGTGCACCCCGCGCGGGACCACGACCTCTCGCGCGTCCGGTGCGTCGCCACCACCGGTTCCCCGCTGCCCCCGGACGGCTTCCGCTGGCTGCACGACGAGGTCGGCGCCGACACCTGGATCGCCTCCGTCAGCGGCGGCACCGACGTCTGCTCCTGCTTCGCGGGCGCCGTCCCCACGCTCCCGGTGTACACCGGCGAACTCCAGGCACCCGGCCTGGGCACCGACCTCCAGGCGTGGGACCCGCAGGGCCGCCCGGTGATCGACGAGGTCGGCGAGCTCGTCGTCACCAACCCGATGCCGTCCATGCCGATCCGCTTCTGGAACGACCCCGACGGCAGCCGCTACCACGACAGCTACTTCGACACCTATCCCGGCGTCTGGCGGCACGGAGACTGGATCACCGTCACCGCGCGCGGGTCGGTGATCATCCACGGCCGCTCCGACTCCACGCTCAACCGGCAGGGCGTACGGATGGGCTCCGCCGACATCTACGAGGTCGTCGAGCGCCTCCCCGAGATCAAGGAATCCCTGGTCATCGGCGTCGAACAGGCCGACGGCGGCTACTGGATGCCGCTCTTCGTGCACCTGACACCCGGCTCCGTCCTCGACGACGCCCTCCTGGACCGCATCAGGCGCACGATCCGCGAACAGCTCTCCCCGCGCCACGTCCCGGACGAGGTCATCGAGGTCCCCGGCATCCCGCACACCCTCACCGGCAAGCGCATCGAGGTCCCCGTCAAACGACTCCTCCAGGGCACCCCGCTGGAGAAGGCCGTCAACCCCGGGTCCATCGACGATCTGAGCCTCCTGGACTTCTACGAGGACCTCGCCCGCAAACGCGCCTGACCGGTACCTGCCGTCCGGATACCGGCCCTCCGGTCACCGGCCCTCCGGGAGGGCGGTCAGCCCCCGTACGTGGCCTCGGACTCGCCCAGCACGGCGGCGAAGTCCGCGGCCAGCCGTGCCCCGTCGGCCGGTTCGAGGTCGGCGACCGAGATCCGGACGCCCGGCGCCGACGCCAGCCGGAACCGCGCCCCGGCCGCGACCCACCAGCCCCGGGACCGCAGCCCGTTGACGACCGCCGACTCGTCGCGCACGGGCACCCAGAGGTTCATCCCGCTCACGCCGTGAGCGGTGATCCCGCGCGCGGAGAGCTCGTCCAGCAGCGCCGTCCGGCGCAGCGCGTACGCCTCACGCGCGCGCATGACGAGCGCGCGCGTGCCGTCGTCGGTCATCAGCCCGTGGACCGTCTCCTGGAGCAGGTGACTCACCCACCCCGAGGTCAGCAGCAGCCGTCCGTCGTGCCGGGCGAGCGTCGTCGCGTCGCAGGCCGCCGCCGCCCACCGGAGGTCGGTGCCGAGGAACTTGCTGACCGTCCGCACGTGCACCCAGCGAGCGGGCCCGTCGGCGGTCAGCGTCCACAGGGGGGCGCCGGCCACCTCCGAGGCGTGGTCGTTCTCCACGACCAGCACGTCCGGTGCCGTCCGCAGCACCCCGACGAGCGCGTCCCGCCGCGCGCGCGTGAAGGCTCCGCCGTACGGGTTCTGCGCGCGCGGACTGCACACCACCGCGCGCACACCCGCGCGCAGCGCCACCTCCAGCGCCTCGGGCCGCACCCCCTCGTCGTCCACGGCGACGGGTACGGCCCGCAGGCCCAGGGCGGCGACCAGGTCGAGGAGGTGGTGGTACCCGGGGTCCTCCATCGCGACGGCGTCCCCGGGACGCAGTTCCACGGAGAGCAGGCGGGCGACCAGATCGAGCGCGCCGTGCGCGAACGTCACGTGGTCCACGGGGACGCCCTCCGGTGCGAGCCGCTCCCGTACGGCCTCCTCCAGACGCGCCAGCCTCGGCATCGAGCGGTGGGAGCGGGCGCCGGGGGAGAGGCCCGAGGGAGGTACGAGCGCGGGCAGCAGGGCGGGGTCGGGATGGCCGCCCGCCAGATCCCGCAGGCCCTCCGGGACCCTGGGCGGACGCCGCGGCGCCACCGAGGGCACCTCCGCCACGACCGTTCCGCCGCGGCCCCGGGTCACCACGATGCCCCGCGCGCGCAGCTCCTTGTAGGCGGTGGCGACCGTCCCGGGGCTCACCCCCAGACCGTCCGCGAGCCGCCGCACGGGAGGCAGCGCGGCCCCCGGTCCCAAGGAGCCGTCGGACACGCCCCGTTCGACGGACGCGGCAATCTCCTTGGCCGTCGTCCCTGTGATCGCATATTGTGTTGCCACATTCGACATTATGTATCAATACAAAAATCGGCGCAAGGGGGAATCATGGCGCTCACCCGTCGAAAATCCACCGGAGAACCCCGCATACCCGGCGGCCCCGACGGCCGCCGCATGGTCGTCATCGCCCTCGTCGACCGCATCGGCAGCGGCCTGTGGGCCACCGTCTCCGTCCTGTACTTCACCTACGTCGCCCACCTCTCCCTCGCCGAGGTCGGCACCCTCGCCGCCGTCGCCGGAGCCCTCGGTATCGCCGGCGCCCCCAGCGGCGGCCTCCTCGCCGACCGCTTCCTGCTCACCCGCGTCCTCGTCGCCGTCCAGCTCCTGCGCGCCGCCGCCTCCTTCGGCCTCCTCGCCACCGACCGGTTCGCCCTCCTCCTCGCGCTCACCGCCCTCGGCGGCTTCGGCGACCGCGCGAGCAGCGTCCTCACCAAGCTCTACGCCGCCCGCGTCGCGGGCCCCGACCGCGTCCGCTACCAGGCCGTCCAGCGCACCGTCGCCAACGCCGGCTGGGCCATCGGCGGCCTCGCGGCAGCACTCGGCCTCGCCCTCGGCGGCACCGCCGCCTACCGCTGGCTCCTCCTCGGCGACGCCCTCTCCTTCGCCGCCGTCGCCCTGCTCACCCTCCGCTGCGGCGAACCCGCCTCCCCGGCCCGCACCGTCGCCGCCTCCGGCACCCCGGCACCCACGGACCGGCCACGCGGCCCCTGGCGCGACCGCACCTACCTCGCGTACGTCGCCACCGAAGCGGTGCTCTTCCTCGACGACGCCGTCTTCAAGGTCGGCCTGCCGCTGTGGATCGTCCACCTCGACAGCGCACCGCACGGCCTCGCACCCCTGCTCATGGTCCTCAACAACGTCCTCGTCGTAGCCCTCCAGGTCCCCATGGCCCGCTTCGGCGCGACCACCCGGGCCGCCCGCGCCCTCCTCCTCCCGCTCTCCGCGGCCTTCGCGGCGGGCGGCATCGCCATGGCCCTGGCCGCCGCCGGCGGCGCCCTCGCCGCGACCCTCCTCCTCACCGCCGCGGCCACCGCCTTCACCCTCGCCGAGATCCTCCACGCCACCGTCTCCTGGGAACTCTCCGTCGCCCTCGCCCCCGACACCGCCCAGGGCGCCTACCTCGGCGTCCACGGCCTCGCCCAGTCCGCCCAGCGCACCATCGGCCCGCTCGCCGTCACCGCCGCCATCGCCACCGGCCCCCTCGGCTGGACCGCGTTCGGCACCGCCATCGCCCTGACCTGCGGAATCCAGCACCGAATCGTGCGAGCCAGGCTCACCGAAACCCGATTGTCAGTGCCGACGGTTACTGTGAGTGAGCATTGATCGAACGCTCTGCACACAGGGGGAAAACACCATGAGCACCGACCAGCGGACCATGCGCCGGGCCCTGCGCCGAGAGATCGCCGGCACCATCGGCCTCCTCACCGACGAACACGACTTCCGCGCCATGCGCCGCTACCGCAGCTTCACCTTCGACGACCACACCACCTACCTCCGCCAGGTCGAGGCCCTCCTCAAGACCCGAGCCGCCGAAGGCACCCACACCAGCCTCGCCCTCTTCGACCCGCAGGACTACGCCACCTTCTGCACCGACCACGACCTCGACCCCGACACCCCGCAGACCCGCAGCCGCTACACCGCCGAACTCGCCGCCACCGGCCCCCTCGTGGAGTACGACGGCGGCCCCCTCACCGACCTCGTCCCCACCCTCGTCGACGAAGCGATCCGCCGCGCCACCTGGGAGTACGCCGCGACCCTCCTCGCCCGCCTCGGCACCTGCGCCTCCTGCGGCGAGGACATCGGCCGCGCCGCCTTCACCCGCGCCTCCGCCCTCCTCACCCGCGTCCTCGACACCGCACCACCCGGCCACCGCCACCTCGTGTGCAGCGTCTCCGCCGCCCCCGAGACACTCATCGCCGTCCTCCACGCCGAATCCGTCCCCGACGGCACCACCCGGCTCGACGAGACCGAGGCCCTGGAGTTCACCACCGTCCTCGCCCTCGGCATCGCCACCCAGACCCCCGGCGGCCTCGTCCTGCGCGTCACCGCCCCCGACACCCGCGACCGCGTCCACGGCTGGCGCCTGCGCGGCGAAGACCTCCAACCCCTCACCGCCGCCGAAGTCTTCGACGCCTACTGCACCGACGCCGAATCCGGCGACCTCATCGCCCCCGAGCCCGACGTCGACTACTGCGCCCCACCCGACCTCGGAGACGACCCCCTCCCCCCGACCGGCCACCACCACTGACCACCACACCGGAGACGACGACAGCGGACAGGGGCGCCCCACCCGAAAGCGGGACGCCCCTGCACCACGACCCGAGGACCTGCGCCCCCGGCTACTCGCCCGACAGCACCGCCCGAGCCGCGGCCCGCGCCTCCTCGGCACCGTCCGTCGCCCGCGCCGCCGCCGCGGCCCGCTCGCACTGCGCCAGCGTGTGCTTCGCCAGCGCCGCCCGCACATAAGGAATCGAAGCCGACCCCATCGAGAGCGAGGTGACCCCCAGACCGGTCAGCACACAAGCGAGCAGCGGGTCCGCCGCGGCCTCACCGCAGACACCACAGCTCTTCCCCTCCGCCTTGGCCGCCTCCGCGGACAACGCCACCAGATCCAGCAGCGCCGGCTGCCACGGGTCCTGGAGCCGGGAGACCGCACCCACCTGCCGGTCGGCCGCGAACGTGTACTGCGCCAGGTCGTTCGTCCCCAACGACAGGAACTCGACCTCCTGAAGGATCGACCGAGCCCGCAGCGCGGCCGACGGGATCTCCACCATCGCCCCGAACTTCGCCCGCAGCCCCGCCGCACGGCACGCGTCCGCGAACGCCTTCGCGTCCGCCCGGTCCGCCACCATCGGCGCCATCACCTCAAGGTGCACGGGCAGCCCCTCGGCGGCCTTCGCCAACGCCGTCAGCTGCGTCCGCAGCACATCGGGGTGGTCCAGCAGCGACCGCAGCCCCCGCACACCCAACGCCGGGTTCGGCTCGTCGGACGGCGTCAGGAAGTCCAGCGGTTTGTCCGCGCCCGCGTCCAGCACGCGCACGACGACCCGGCCCTCCGGAAACGCCTCCAGCACCTGCCGGTACGCCTCGACCTGCTTCTCCTCCGACGGCGCCCGCTTGCTGTCGTCCAGGAACAGGAACTCGGTACGGAACAGGCCGACACCCTCCGCGCCGGCCTCCACGGCCGCCGGGACGTCCGCCGGACCACCGATGTTCGCCAGCAACGGCACCTTGTGCCCGTCGGCGGTCAGCCCCGGCCCCGTCGAGGCGGCCAGCGCGGCCTTCCGCTCGGCGGCGGCCGTCGTCAGCCGGGCCCGCGTCTCCTCCTCCGGGTCCACGAAGATCTCGCCACTACTGCCGTCCACGGCGATCACCGTGCCCTCGACCAGCTCGCCGGCCCCCGGCAACGCCACCACGGCCGGCACCCCGAGCGCCCGCGCCAGGATCGCGCTGTGACTGGTCGGCCCGCCCTCCTCGGTCACGAACCCGAGCACCAGCGCCGGGTCCAGCAACGCCGTGTCGGCCGGCGCCAGATCCCGCGCGACCAGTACGTACGGCTCGTCGCTGTCCGGCACACCGGGCATCGGCACGCCCAGCAGCCGCGCGACGATACGGTTCCGCACGTCGTCGAGGTCGGCCACCCGCCCGGCGAGGTACTCACCGGCACCGGCGAGCAGCTCGCGGTACGCGGCGAAGGCGTCGTACACGGCACGCTCGGCCGTGCTGCCGACGGCGATCCGCCGGTCCACGTCGGCCATCAGCTCGGGGTCCTGGGCCATCAGGGCCTGGGCTTCGAGGACCGCCTGGGCCTCGCCGCCGGCCAGGTTGCCGCGCGCGGTCAGATCGGCCGCCACCGCGTCCACGGCCTGCCGGGCGCGGCCCTGCTCGCGCTCCGCCTCCTCCGCGGGGATCTGCTTGGCGGGCGGCTCCAGGACCGCCGTGCCCATGTGCCGTACCTGGCCGATCGCCACACCGTGGCTCACACCGACGCCTCGCAGCGTTGTCTCCATCTCACCGTCTCCGATAGTGCGGCGGTACGCGCCGCCGCGATGGTCGTGCTTTTCACCGGCCGTCGGCCTACAGCCGGTGTGTCACTGCTTCTGTGTCACTCCCAGGAGAACAGAACGTCCCCGGACTTCACATCGCCATCCTCGCTCACATCGGCGAGGGAGTCGGCGCCGGCGTCCAGCGCCACGACCGGGCACACGGGGGACTTGCCGGCCTCTTCCACCGCGGCGGGGTTCCAGCGCACGACGGCCTGCCCGCGCGTCACGGTGTCGCCCTTGTTCACCAGCAGCTCGAAGCCCTGCCCGTTGAGCTGCACGGTGTCGATACCGAGGTGGACGAGGACACCGTGACCCTCGCCGTCGACCACCACGAACGCGTGCGGGTGCAGGGAGACGACGACACCGTCCACGGGGGCGACGGCCTCGGAGGGCTCACGCACCGGGTCGATCGCGGTACCGGGACCGACCATGGCTCCGGAGAAGACCGGATCGGGCACGGCGGCCAGTCCGATGGCGCGTCCTGCGAGCGGGGACGTCACGGTGGTCATGGAGTGCCTCCCAGGGGATGAGGGGAGATGGAGATGTACATGGACCGTCACTGCCTGTCTCCGGCAGCGCACTGTGCAGCAGCGTATGTCATATGAAGTACCGGTTCCGCACGAGAGTTCCCGATTTTGGTCTAGACCAGTGGTCCAGACCATGACCCTAGCCGATTTGCATGCCGTCTGGCGCCGCATGTACAGTCGTACCCCTGCTTGAGGGAGAGCGACGCGATCTCGCGCCTCGACCTGAGCAGCATCCAACTAGCTCAGATCCCTTTCCTTGAGGGCCTGGTTCTGCATGTCCGCAGAGCGGTGGTCAGAGGGGCCGGGGAAACCTGATAAAGTCGGAACCGCCGGAAAGGAAACCGCGAAACAAAAGCGGAAACCTGGAAAGCACCGAGGAAATCGGATCGGAAAAGGATCTGATAGAGTCGGAAACCCAAGACCGAAGGGAAACTGCCCGGAGGAAAGCCCGAGAGGGTGAGTACGAAGGAAGCGTCCGTTCCTTGAGAACTCAACAGCGTGCCAAAAATCA
>NZ_JBEXLS010000048.1:0-50966 GCF_040610055.1 Streptomyces sp. NPDC004539
GAGAAGCCCACCGACGGGGAACGATCACCTCGCCCAAGGGAAAAGATCTTCGAACGGGCTCAGAACTGCACGTCAACCCCACTCGTGAACAGCCCCTCTTCTTGGTGACCTACTTGACGACCGCGCTCCACGCCCACGGCAACTGACCGTCGCGGTCAGCAGTGTCTCGCAGGCGGACGACAGCATGGCGGGGATGGTGCCCGGCGGATTCCCCCCTGACAGACAAGTGCGACGACGGTCGCGACGGTTTCCGCAGCCTCCTGCGCCAATTCCGGCACCAGACCGCGGATCTCAGCGCCCAGTGTGTCCCCTTCCGGGCGTCGGCTGACACGGAAACGGTTCGTGCAGCCGGTTCTCGGACGGGGATTCCCCCGCCGAGCGTTCTGCATGGACGGCTGTCGAGTGCCCTGGCCATGTTCTCGGGAGAATCAGTTGTCACCGGCGGCGAAACGGCGGCGTGTTCACGCAAGGACCACACTTTTCAAGAGGCGCGGACGCCAGCCGCATGTCAGAGCGCGATGTGGATGTGCAGAAGCTGAACGGTACAACGGCCCAGCGGTGCCACTGTCGGCTCGGAATGGCCGAGTAGCCGCGACCCAAATCCGGCCCGCACACAGAGGATTCACAGGCAATCCGTATGAACTTTCAACAAGCGCAGGCCCTTTGTGCGAGACTAAGTGATCATTCAGGCTCGCAGCCCTGGCTTCAACGGTCGCACGCGATCGTTCCGGCTGCCGTGCCGTAGTTATTCAGCACTAGGGACTTCCCATGACCACCCCCCACCGCGCTCTCATACCGGGCGCAAGTCGCGTGGCCCGCGCAGCAGTGACCGCGGCCCTGGCGGCCGCTCTTGCCTCGATCGGGCCTATGCCCCTCGCTGTTGCCGCGCAGACGGCCGCCCCGGCGACCGCCCCGACCAAACCTGCCCCTTTCAAATCTGCCCACGACAAGCTCGGTTCCGAGGACGCCCGCCTTCTCGCCGCCGCGAAGGCCCATGGCGACAAGACCGTCACGATGATGATCGCGACTGCGCCCGGCAAGACTGATCAGGTCGCCAAGGAACTAGACGCGGTCAAGGGCGGTTCCGTGGGCCGCACTTACGACAAGCTCGGCTACGTCCGGGCCACCATCCCCACCTCCAGGGCAGATTCGGCCATTGCGGGAGCCGTCAAGCTCTCCTCCGTGCACGGCGTCGACCTGCGCAAGGTGATACCCCTCGAAGATCCCAAGGCCGACATCGGTCAGGCCGACGCGTCTGCTGCCGGCTATCCCGGCCCCGGCAAGAACACCCCCGCTGCGAATCCGTACAACCCGTCTGCCGACACGGGTGCCGTCGACTTCGTGGAGCAGCACCCGAAGGCGGACGGCCGCGGCGTCACCATCGGCGTCCTCGACACCGGTGTCGATCTCGCGAACCCGGCACTGCAGAAGACGACGACCGGAGCGCGCAAGATCGTCGACTGGGTGACGGCAACGGACCCGATCATCGACGGTGACGGCACCTGGCTGCCGATGACCACCTCCGTCACGGGGCCGGCCTTCACCTATGACAGCAAGACCTGGAAGGCCTCCGCGGGCTCATACCGAATCAGTGTGTTCCACGAGTCGGTCACCAAGATGGGTGACGTGAAGGACGGCGACGCGGACGGTGATGTCAACCGCGACAGCGACACCACCGACGAGTGGGGCGTCCTGTACGACCCGGCCGTCGGCACAGTCACCGTCGATGTCAACGACAACGGCGACTTCACCGACGACACCCCGATGAAGGCATACGGCCACGGCCATCAGATCGGCCGCTTCGGCACCGACGACCCGGGGACGGACATCGCCGAGAGCCAGGACTTCGTCGTGCAGATCCGCAAGGACGTGCCGATGGACCAGATGGGCGGCGACTGGGCCGGCAAGAAGGCCGACTTCGTCGACATCGGCCTCACCGCCAGCGCGCACGGCACCCACGTGGCCGGCATCACCGCAGCCAACGGCATGTTCGGCGGGAAGATGAACGGTGCCGCCCCCGGCGCGAAGATAGTCTCCGAGCGGGCCTGCGTCTTCAACGGCGGCTGCACGAACGTGGCGATCACCGAGGGGATGATCGACCTCGTCGCCAACCGTCACGTCGACGTCGTCAACGCGTCCGTCGGCGGCCTGCCGGCTCTCAACGACGGCAACAACGCCCGCGCCGAGCTGTACACGCGGCTCATCGACACCTACGGCGTTCAGCTCGTCATCTCGGCCGGCAACTCCGGTCCCGGTGCCAACACCATCGGCGACCCCGGCCTCGCCGACAAGGTCATCTCCGTCGGTGCGGGCTTCTCCAAGCAGACCTACGCCGCCAACTACGGCGCCGTCGCGCCGAGGAAGTACCAGCTGTTCTACTTCTCCTCGCGCGGACCGCGTGAGGACGGCGGCTTCACCCCGACCCTCGTGGGCCCCGGCTCCGCGGTCAGCACGATCCCGGCCTGGATGCCCGGCTCGCCGATGCCCGAGGCGGGCTGGAAGTTGCCGGCCGGCTACGCGATGTACAACGGCACGTCGATGGCCTCCCCACATGTGACGGGCGCGAGCGCACTGGTGCTGAGCGCCGCCAAGCAGCAGCACATCAAGCTCACCCCGGAAAAGCTGCGCACGTCGCTGACCTCGACCGCCCGCCATGTCAAGGGCCTCCAGGCATACGAGGAGGGCGCCGGCCTCATCGACATCGTCGGCGCCTGGAATGCGATCAAGGCAGGTGCCACCGCCCACGACTACACCGTCAAGGCCCCGGTGGACACCCTGCTCGGCCAGGCGCTGAAGACGCCGGGCTTCGGCACCGGCATCTATGACCGCGAGGGCGGTCTGAAGGCCGGGCAGCAGAAGATGTACGACGTCACGATCACCCGTACGTCGGGCTCCGAGGGTTCACTGGCGCACGTCCTGCGCCTGGCGAACAACAAGGCCCGCACCTTCTCAATCGTCGGCCCGCAGGTGGTAAACCTGCCGCTGAACAAGCCAGTGACCGTCAAGATCCAGGCCACGCCGACGTCCACGGGCATCAAAAGCGCCATCCTGGAGGTCGACGACCCGAAGACGGCAGGCATCGACAAGCAGATCCTGACCACCGTCGTCGTCTCCACCCCCGCCCGCTACGACTTCTCCGCCACCGGCTCGGTGCAGCGCAGCCAGGTCAACTCGTACTTCGTGACCGTCCCGAAGGGCACGAAGTCACTCGAAGTCACGCTGAGCGGGCTGAAGAAGAACAGCTGGACCGGGTTCTCCGCCATCAACCCCTACGGTGTCCCCGTCGATGGCGACGCCAGCGAGCCAAGGCACCTGGCCCAGTACGAGAACCCGGTGCCCGGCGTCTGGGAGATCGAAGTTGATGCATGGCGGGTGTCCGTGCTCGACAACCCGTACCACGTGAATGCCACCGCATACGGAGCGGACTTCTCCCCCGAGACCGTGACCGTGCCCGAGGCCAAGGTCGGTACGAATGTCGCCGCCTCCTGGACGGTGACCAACAAGATGGCGGCCGTTGACGGCACTCTCAAGGGCGCCGTGCTCGGCTCGTCCAAGACCGCCCGGCCGACCATCGCGAACGGCGCCACCCAGACCACCATGGTCGAGGTACCCAAGGGCACCACCTCGCTGGACGTCGCCGTCGGCGGTGTCTCCGACTCGTCCGCCGACCTCGACCTCACGGTGTACGACGTCAAGGGCAACGTGGTCGGCCGGTCCGCGACCGACGGCTCCGAAGAGTCCGTATCCCTCGCCGATCCGGCGGCCGGCACCTACACGGTCGAGGTCCTCGGCTACTCGGTACCTTCTGGCTCGACCGCGTACGACTACCGCGACACCTACACCTCCACCACGCTCGGGACGGTCACGGTCCACGGCTCGCCGTCGGTGAAACTCGCAACCGGCGCCACGACAACGGCGTCCGCGACCGTCAGCGTCGCGACGGCGCCGTCCGACGGCCGCGACGTCTTCGCTGAGGTACGGCTGGTGACCGCGCGCGGGACGACGGCGGGACACGGCAGCGTAACGATCGAGAAGGTCACTCCGTAGGCGACACGGCCTCATGACATGAAGGGGTGGACGCCCGAACCGGACGTCCACCCCTTCGGGACTCGCGGCTTGGAGCACCGCTCGCTCAACACCGCTGACGAATGTCAGCAGGGGGCAGGACCTGTCTGTGGAACAGCGGCAAGCATCAAGGCGCGGGGGCGGAAGCCGCCGCGGTCTCGATGAACTCGCGCACCGACGTGCGCCGCGGATCGCCCGAGCGTACGAAGGCTTCCCTGCCCAGGACGACGTCTGCGCCCCAGCTCCGGTACTCGCGACATCCTGCGGTCCCCGCCCACCCCCGACTCCGCGAGGCGTACAGCGTCTTCAGGAGTGTGCGGTGCCAGATCGCGGAAGACGTTCCGATCCGCCTTCAGCGTCGTCAGGTCCCTCGCGTTAACCCCGATCAGCGGCTCGCCCGTCCGGCCCGCCCTCTCCTGTTCGTGGGCCGTGTGTGTGCGGGCCTCCCACAACTGGTAGGGGTCGACGACGAAGTCCTTAGGCAGCGGCGGGACGGCGACACGTGCCCGCACCGCGTCCAGGTCCGCGAGGGTGCGGCTCGCCCCTGCGCCACGGCCGAATCGCCGCCGGTGACGCCTGGCAGGGACCTCAGCGCCTGAAAGTCCGTTGCCCCACCGAGGTGATCAGGTAGTGGCGACGGCGTCGTGTGTGAGCCCGGCCGACTCACGCCCCGACCGGCGAGCAGCGGCGTGCAACGGCCGTCGCAGGTGCGCGTGCGATGGCCACGGTGGCGATGGATGAACCAGCAGCGCATCGCGGCGTCCGGCCGGAACGCTCAGTCCTCGCGCTTCGCGGGGCGGTAGGTCCCGGCAAGGAGCAGAGCCGTGCTGGCCAAGCCCACGCCCAGCGCGATCCATAGACCGGTCCAGCCGTACAGCTCACGGTGGAGACCGAGCGCATGGTCGAGCGACCACTCGCCGGCTCCGAGCGTGCCGAGTGTCAGCCCGGTGACCGCGAGCACGGCGACGTACTCCCAGCCCTCCTTGAGGATGAAGAAGCCGTTCCTGCGGTGCCAGATCACGAAGGCGACGAGCATCACCGAGACGACCGCGGCGGAGGCGAGCGGCGTGAACAGGCCGGCAACGAGCAGGACTCCGGCGCCGATCTCGGTAAGCACGCTGGCCCAGGCCTGCAACACCCCGTGTCTGAGTCCAAGGTTCTCGAACCAACTGGCGGTGCCTTTGAGTCGGCCGCCGCCGCGCCAGTGGTGATATCCGTGAGCGATAAAGGTGCCTCCGACAGTGATGCGCAGTACGAGCAGAACGGCGTTGACTGCGGTGATGTCGTTGCTCACGGCGGTTCCTTCCCGGTGTGCGGGCGTGCCCTGTCTGCTTTCGTGGTCCGAGTCGCGTACGTGCCCGTCTTGTGCGCCAAGGGCGCCTCAGCCGGAGTCAGCTGCGCTTGTCGTGCTCGGTGGGCATCCCGGTCGGCTCGTTCACCGCTCTGGCGAACTGATCGAGCTGAACCTGTACCAACGGCAGCGGGCTGGGAAGGCTGGTGTCGGCCCAGAGGTGCAGGCCCTTCCACAGGCACCGCCAGACGCCATAGGCGAGGCCGTCGGCGAGAGGGCGGTTGCCGGTTCGCCGGACGAGACAGTCCGCCACGGCGTCGCGCCAAGAGAGGCTACGGCTCTCACCCTGCTGGCGGAGCTCGCTGTCGGTGCCAATCATCTGGACTTGCAGCCGCATGATGTCGGGGCGAAGGGGAAAAAGATCGAAGCCGACGATGACGGCGTCAATGACCTTGTCGAGGGGGTCGGCTGCGTCGGAGTTGGTGATGTTCTTGCGCAACCCCTCGACGTAGCCGTCGAAGGTCGCCCAGATGAGGTCAGACTTTGCGGGGAAGTAGAGGAAAAGCGATTTGCGCGAGATGCCGCAGGCATCCGCGATCTCCATCATTGTGGTGTCTGCGTAGCCCTGTCGGTGCATCAGGCGCGTCGCGGTGTCGACGATCGCGTTCGGGTCGATCGTCCGCGGACGTCCCCGCTTGGCCGCTGCCGTCTCCTGTGTCACTGACCGTCGCCCTCCGCTCGCACCGCCCCTCCACCCTCCGGATGAGGATGGGACTTGTTCCATGGCGGAGGCACCGCCCCCGATATTATTAAACTGAGTGTAACATATTGCCCGGGATCCTGCCTCGAGGTCGCCAACCGGGCTGCTGGAGGTCAACGCGCCCTACCGGCTCCGCGCGATCTTCGAAGCCTCGAAGGAGATCAGCACGATGACCGCCCAGACAAGTCTGCCCCTGCACGTCCTCACGGAAGAGCACAAGGACTGGCTGGTCATCTTCCACCTGCCGCCGTACGCGCCGGAGATCAACCCCCAGGAAGGGATCTGGAGCCTGCCCAAACGGGCCCTGGCCGACTTCGCCGCTGCCGACCTGGCGCACCTGACCCGGGTCACCAAGCGGAAGCTGAAGAAGATCCAGTACCGGCCTTACCCGATCACCGGCCGCCTGCCACCCACCGGCCCGGACCTCACGGGCCTTGTCGAGATACCGGACTCCGCGAGTTCAACCTGAGTAACGCCAGCTTCCGCCTGGGAGCGCACGGCTACCATCCGCGTGTCGGCCCGCGGGTTAACTGCATGTTACGGCTGCACCCAAACGGGAAGGAATGGGTGTCGATCGGGCGCATCCGGACATGTGGGGAAGCGGTCTTTTGTCGGCGTGACCGCGAACAACCGCCTGATCATCTGGGCATGACCCACTCCCTAAGGCCGTGTCGCCGTCCTCGGCACGGCCTTCCGCCTTGTTTCTTGCGCTGGGGATGGGCTTCAGGGTTCGGGATGTGAGGTGGTCACGGGAGGCCGGTGTGGGCGTGGGGTGACTCCACGGTGCGTACGTCTGATGACGCCGGTCGTCCCAAGCTTTCTGATCCACTCGCCACGGAGCCGTGACCGGGCGTCACGATGTTCAGTCTGCGTGGAGGATCTGCAGGTGGAGGAGGCCGAGGTCGGCGTGACCATATCCGTCCCGTTTGGCCTCGCGCGTTCACGAAGTGGCCTGTCCGAGGGCTGGCAAAGAAGGCGAAAAGCGCTCCTGAACTGCAACGACAGGACTTGTGAGGGGCCTGTTGGCTGCGAGGAAAGGAGCACTTCCCAGGTGCAGATCAGAGCCCGTGAGCGGAGTTGTCCGCTCATGACGCGAAGGCGTTCAGCAGCCTCGGCGATGCCTGGAGTGCCGTTCGTTGCATCAGGTCGACGACGCCTCGGATCCCCGCCATCTCCGAACCGCCTCCGGCCCGGCCGGGGCCGCCGTGGCGCAAGGCGGGGAGCGGGGAGCCGTGCCCGGTGGTCTGCGTCCTG
Source organism: Streptomyces sp. NPDC004539 (assembly GCF_040610055.1). Lineage (NCBI taxonomy): Bacteria > Bacillati > Actinomycetota > Actinomycetes > Kitasatosporales > Streptomycetaceae > Streptomyces > Streptomyces sp. NPDC004539. Next base: position 7,371 of record NZ_JBEXLS010000048.1, read on the forward strand.
TTCGTCGAGTCCAGCAGGTGGAGTCGCCCGTGCCAGGGTGCCGCCGCCCGCACGAAGGCGGTCGTCCAGGCGAGGTCGTCGCTCACCACGGAGGCGGCGAGGCTGCCCCGGCCTCGGGCCACCAGGTCGGTGGCATGGGCCGTGTCGCGGTACGCCAGTACTGTCGCGGCAGGTCCGAACGGCTCAACCTCGTGGGGTGCAGCGGCGTCCGGGTCCGCGGAGATGAGCAGCGTGTCCAGGAAGGCGCCCCGCTCCGGGTCGGCGTCCACCACACGCACCTTCTCGGGGTCGCCGTACACGAAGCGCCCGGACTCGGCGATCGCCCGCACCGCCCGTCGTACGTCGTCGCGCTGGGTGAGGCTGACGACGGCGCCCATCCGCACGCCCTCCGTGGTGGGGTTGCCGATCGTGACGCCGGCGAGTTCGGAGGCGAGGGCGTCGAGTGCGGCGGCTTCGTGCTCGGCGGGGACGAGGACTCGGCGGATGGCGGTGCATTTCTGGCCCGCCTTGACCGTCATCTCGGTCACGACCTCGCGTGCGAACGCGTCGAAGAGCGGCGTTCCGGGGGTGACGTCCGGGGCCAGCACGATGGCGTTGACGGAGTCGGCCTCGGCGTTGAAACGGACGGAGCGGGCCACCAGGTTCGCGTGCGTGCGCAGCGTCTCCGCCGTGGCGGCGGAGCCGGTGAAGGACAGGACGTCCTGCTCGCCCAGCAGATCGAGCGCCGGGCGTACCGAGCCGACAACCATCTGCAGGGCTCCGGGCAGCAACTGGCCTGCTTCGGTGAGGATCCGGACCAAGCGCTCGGTGAGGTAGGCGGTCGGGGTGGCCGGCTTGATCACGCTGGGCATGCCCGCCAGCACGGCCTGGGCGAGCTTCTCCAGGGGTGCCCACACCGGGAAGTTGTAGGCGTTGACCTGGAGCATCAGGCCCGGGGAGGGGGTGACGAGGTGGACGCCCAGGAAGTCCTCGCCCCGGGCTAGGCGTTCGGCGGGGCCTTCGACGAGGTGGGGCGCGTCCGGGAGTTCGGTGCGGGCGCGGGCCGCGTAGTCGCGCAGGACGCGGACGCCGCCGTCGACGTCGTAGCGGGCGTCGTTCAGAGTGGCACCGGCACGGGCCGAGAGGGCGTAGAGCTCCTCGCGGCGGGCGCGGACGGCAGCGGCGATCGCGTCCAGGAGATCCGCTCGCTGGTGAAAGGTGAGGGCACGCAGGGTGGGACCGCCGACGCGCCGGGCGTGCTCGAACGCCCCCGCGATGTCGAGGCCTTCGGAGGAGACGTGGCAGACCGTCTCACCGGTGACCGCGTCGTGCGCGGCGGCCGCTGAAGCGCGCGTGGCCGTTGGGGTGACCCAGGTGTCCTGCAGGTAGCTCTGGAGCATGGGATACGGCTGCTTTCGTCGAGGGCGGGCAGGGAAGAGCCTGGTGTCAGTCCACTGGGTGGTGGCCCCAGATGTCGGCGGTGTAGGTGCGGCTTACCCAGGTGCTCTCGTCGACCTGGACCCCGCCCGCGCCGATCTCGATGCCGAAGCCAGCGGGCGATTTCATGTAGAAGGAGAACATCCCGTCGTTGGCGTGCTTGCCGAGGGTGGCCATCAGCTTGACGTCGTGCTCGCGCGTGCGGTCGAGGGCGCGGCCGACCTCCTCCGGGCTGGTCACCTCGCACAGGATGTGGTGGGTGCCTTCGTTCTTGTACGAGCGGATGAAGGCAATGCTGTGATGGCGCGGGTTGCAGCCGAGGAAGTAGAAGGTGCCCCAGGGGTAGTCGGCGGTGTCGCTGAGCCGGAAGCCGAGCACGTCGCAGTAGAAGTCGACGGCCTCCTGCACGCGCGGCGTCTTCATTACGACGTGCCCGAGCCCCTGCTCGCCGGTCACGAAGTCGACGCCGAGCGGTGAGACGAACTGGCTCGGGGCGAGGCGGCGGCCGCAGAAGAGCTCAGTGCGGATGCCGAGCGGTCCGGTGAAGTGGACCATGCGGGTCACCTGGCGGTCCCGGCACTCCTCCTCCGTGCCCGCGGTGACGTCGACGCCGACCTCCTTGAGACGCACGATCATCTCGTCGACGGCCGCTCCGTCGCGGACCTCCCAGCCGATGACCGTCACTCCCCCGGTCTCTGCCTCGGTCAGCCACATGCGGAACGGGTGCTGGTCCATGCGCAGCCGGTGGCGCGCGAAGTCGCCACCCGCGGCGGAGCCGCCGTCGGCCGCAGTCCCTGGCTCGGCACTGAGACCTATCACTGTCCGGGCGTATTCCGCCCATGCATCCGGGTCGGGCGTACCGATGCCCACGTACCCAAGGCTCTGGATCGTCATGGCGAGGACGATATTTGTAAGACTCTTGACGGTCAAGATTCATACGAATAAGTTGAGCCGCCGAGCCGAGGAGGACCCGATGCCGGGAGCAGTGCCTGAGAAGGCCCGCCTGCAGCCCGTCGACGAGAGCGAGCTGCACGAGAAGACACTGGCGTCGCTGGCGCCGTACCGCGATCAGGACGGCCGGATCTACACGATCTGGGCGACCCTGGCCCACCACGAGGACGCATTGCGCCGCTTCCTCGTCTTCGGCAACCACGTGCTGGGCAAGAACACCCTGCCGCTGGCTTCCAGGGAGATGATGATCCTGCGGATCGCCGCCCGGGCGCAGGCGGCGTACGAGTGGGACCAGCACGTCCGGATCGCCCGCCGCGCCGGGCTCGCCGACGACACGATCCTGGCTGCCGCGACCGGCGACCGGGACGGGCTCGACGAGCTCGACCGGGTGCTGCTCGCCGCCACCGACTCGCTCCTGGACCGCCAGGGCGTGGACGACGAGTTGTGGGGCCGGCTGACGGAACACCTCAGCACCGAGCAGGTCATCGACGTGCTCTACACCGTCGGCCAGTACCTGACCATCGCCACCGTCATCAACACCCTCGGGGTCCAGGTCGAGGGCGGCCTCGCCCTGCCCCTCCCCGACCCCGCAGACCTGAAGGAAGTGCCCGCATGAAGCTCGCCAACCTCGCCGGCCGCCCCGTCGTCGTGCGCGACGACCGCGCCCTGGACATCGCGGACGCCAGCAAGGGAGCGATCGAGCCGCGCCTGGAGGTGCTGTCCGACCTGTCGTCGCACGACGAGCTGCGCGCCCTCGCCGAGCGGGCCGCGGAGGCGGACTGGAAGCCGTTCGAGCCGCGTGACCTGGGCCGGGTCGCCAAGCCGTACAAGGCGATCGGCGTGGCGCTGAACTACCGCGCGCACGCCGAGGAGTCCAACCTGCCCGTCCCGGACGAGCCGTCGGTGTTCGCCAAGTTCGCCTCGTCCGTGGTCGGCCCCTACGACCAGGTCGTTGTCGAGCCGCAGTACGACAAGGTCGACTACGAGGCCGAGCTCGTGGTGGTCATGGGCCGGGCCGGCAAGAACATCTCCGAGGCCGAGGCCTGGTCCTATGTGGCGGGTGTCACCGCTGGTCAGGACATCAGCGACCGCAAGGAGCAGTGGCGCAAGCCGATCAACCAGTTCACGCTTCCGAAGTCGTACGACACCTTCAGCCCCGTCGGCCCGTACCTGGTGACGGTCGACGAGTTCGAGGACCCGGACGACATCGAGGTGGCCGGCTGGGTCGACGACCTGGAGGTGCAGCGGGGCCGGACCTCGGACCTCATCTTCAGCGTGCCCGAGCTGATCGTCTGGTTGTCGAAGCGGGTGACGTTCGAGCCGGGCGACATGATCTTCACGGGCACTCCCGCGGGCTGCGGCGTTCGCCGCACCCCCCGGCTGTACCTGACCGAGGGTAAGGTCCTGCGGACCGAGGTCACGGGCGTCGGAACCATGGTCAACCCGATCGTCGCCGGCTGACACCGGTGCGGTCGGAGCAGAAAGGGCGGAGATCGTGACCGACACCATGCGCGAGACGGGGACCGCCGGCGCGAGCCGGACCCGGGAGTTCTCGGAGCTCCTGCGCCACCACCATCGTGAGCTGGGGACGACCGAGCCCCGGGATCTCGACGCGATCGAGATGGTCACCGACCTCACCCGCCTCGAAGCCCGGCTCACCAAGGACTTCGAAAAGCACGTCCACCGGCCGCTCGGCCTGACCTGGGCGGGCTTCCGGATCCTGAACGCCCTGTGGGTCTACGGCCCGATCGGCCAGCAGGACATCGGCCGGGTCTCCGGCTCCACCCGTGCCAGCATCTCCAGCGCGCTGACCACCCTGGAGAGCCGGGGGCTGGTCACCCGCGAGCGGGACGAGACCGACCGCCGCCAACTGGTCGTCGAGCTCACCGACCAGGGCACCGAGACGCTACGGAAGGCCATCGCGGCCCAGACGAAGCGCGAGCGGGCCTGGACGGCGGTCCTGCGCGACGACCAGCTCAGTGAGCTGGTTCACCTGCTGCGAACCCTGGTCAATCAGGACACCCCCGCCGCAGACTGACCGCCCATACACCAACCACTCATACCGAACCGCCCCCGGACACAGTCCGCTGCGGGCCACGACAACCCCAAAGTCGTCAGGACTCTTACTGTCGCGCCTCAAACGTCTTGGGATTTTCCTCAGCATTGTTTCTCAAGGGAGAGAACCATGGTCCGTCGAGTCGTCACCGGTGTCAGCGCCAGCGGCAAGCCCGTGATCGTCAGTGACGGAGAGCCGCCCGTCACCCGTCAGTACACCCACACCCCGGGCTTCGCCCGCTCGCTGGTGTGGAACACAGCGGCTCCCGCGACCCCGTCGGCCGACCCGACGCAGACCCTGAAGTCCTACGTCCCGGCCCCCGGCGAGACGATCGCCCTGACCGTCACCTTCCCGCCGGGCAGCGTCTACGCCGACCCGGGCTGGGACCCCGTGGCCGCCGGTGCCGAGCAGCTGGAGAACACGCCCGGTCTGGCGGAGCTCTTCGAGCCCGACAACCCGGGCATGCACACCACGCCCACCGTGGACTACGGCGTCGTCCTGAGCGGAGAGATACTCCTCGACCTCGACGGCGGCGAGACCGCGGTCCTCGGGCCCGGTGATCTCGTCGTCCAGAACGGCACCCGGCACGCCTGGCGCAACAACGGCACCGAGCCGGCCACTCTGTTCTTCGTCCTGATCGGCGCGGGCGGCGCGAAATGAGCGCCTTGACGACGGCGGCATCCGACGCGCCCGTCGTCAAGCTCGACCTGGCCGAGCTGCGCAGCGACCCGTACCCCGCCTACGCCGAGCTGCGCCGCACCGCCCCGCTGGCCTGGGTCCCGTCCGTCGGCCGGCATCTGCTGACCCGCTACGAGGACGTCGTCCATGCCGAGAAGCTGCCCGAGGTGTTCAGCTCCCGCGAGGAGGGCTCCCTCCTGCTGCGCACTGTCGGTCCCAGCATGCTCCGCGAGGACGACCCCGAGCACCGACGGCTGCGCACCGCCGCCGAGCCGCCCACCCGGCCCCGCCAGGTCCGCGACCTGTGGGCCGGCGCCTTCGAGAAGACCGCGCACGAACTGCTCGACCGGATCGCCGGGCACGGCGCGGCCGACCTCATAGCCGACTTCGCCGAGCCGCTCGCGGCGGCCAACCTGGCCGTGGTCCTCGGCCTGCGCAACGCCACCGCCGCCGACATATCCGCCTGGTCGCGGGCGATGATGGCCGCCAACAGCAACTACGCCGACGACCCCGGCATCTGGCTGCGCGCCGAGCAGGCCACCCGGGCCATCGAGGAAGCGGTGGCCGAGATCGCCGAGGCGGTCCGGCACGAGCCCGACGGCTCGGTGATCTCCTCCATGGTCAACGCGGCCGAGCCGGTGGAGCTCACCGAGATCCAGAACAACGTCAAGGTCATCATCGGTGGCGGCGTCAACGAGCCGCGTGACGTCTTCGGCGTGGGCGCCCAGGCGCTGCTGCAACGCCCCGATGTACGGGAACGGGTCCTCGCCGACCCGGCGCTGTGGAAGCGGGTCTTCGAGGAGAGCGCCCGCTGGGTCTCACCGATCGGCATGTACCCGCGCCAGCTCACCCAGGACTACGAGATCGCGGGCGTGACCCTGCCCGCCGGGAGCCGGGTGGCCCTGGTGATCGCGTCCGGCAACCGGGACGAGTCGGTCTTCGAGCGCGCCGACGAGTTCGACATCGACCGGCCTCACCGCCCGCACCTCGCCTTCGGCGCCGGCCCGCACTTCTGCATGGGCGCGTGGGTCGCGCGCCATGAGGTCAGCGCGCTCGCGTGGCCCCTCGTCTTCGGCCGCCTCAAGGGACTCCGCCTCGACGACGGCGCCGAGGACCGCATGGAGGGCTGGGTGTTCCGGGGACTCACCTCGCTGCACGTCACCTGGCAAGCCGCCTGAGCCGTCCCCATGGGAGGACCACATGCCTATCGTCATCTTCCAGCTGCACGACGGCACCCAGCGCAAGGTCACCGCCGAGTCCGGGACGGTGCTCATGCGGGCGGCCGTGTCGCACGGCGTCGACGGCATCGTCGCTGAGTGCGGGGGCAACGCCTCCTGCGCCACCTGCCACGTCTACGTCGACGACCAGCACACCGACCTGGTGGGACCGCCCAACGACGTCGAGGACGAGATGCTGGACTTCACCGCGGCCGAGCGCCGGCCCACCAGCCGCCTCAGCTGCCAGGTCCACATCTCCGACGCCCTCGAGGGACTGGTCGTCCACGTGCCCGAGGAGCAGGTATGACGAGCGCACGGGCGGGCGTGGTCGTCGTCGGCGGCGGACAGGCCGGACACAGCGTCGTCTCGGCCCTGCGCGGTGCCGGTTACGACGGCCCGGTCATCGTCCTCGCCGACGAGCCCCATCTGCCGTACCAGCGGCCGCCGCTGTCCAAGAAGGCCCACACCGAGCCGGACGGCATACGCGTCGACCTGGTACCCGAGTCCTTCTACCGCGAGCGGGACATCGAGCTACGGCTCGGCGATGGTGTGACCGCTCTCGACACCGCCGCCCGCACGGTGGTCACCGGCACGGGCACCCGTGTCCCGTACGAGCATCTGGTGCTGGCGACGGGCGCACGCAACCACCAACTGCCAGTACCCGGCGCCGAGTTGGACGGCGTCCACGCCCTGCGCTCGCTCGACGACGCGCTGACGATCGGCCAGGCGCTGACCACGGCCAGGGACGTGGTCGTGGTGGGCGGAGGTTTCATCGGCCTCGAACTCGCCCAGGTCGCTGCGGCCCGCGGAGCAGATGTGACGGTGGTCGAGCTGGCCGACCGGCTGCTGAGCCGGGCCGTCTCCCCGCAGTTGCAGGAACACCTGCGGGCGCGGCACGAGCGCAGCGGCGTCCGGATCCTCACCGGGACGGGCGTGCAGGCCATTGAGGGCGCGGGGCGGGTGGAGAGGGTCGTCACGGGCCGGGGCATGCTCCCCGCCGACCTCGTGGTCTACGGAATCGGCGCTGCCCCGCGCGACGAGCTCGCCCGGGACGCCGGTCTGGCCGTGGACGACGGTGTGCTCGTGGACGAGCAGCTCCGCTCCATCACCGACCCTCGGATCTCCGCCGTCGGCGACTGCGCCCGCCATCCCCACCCGCACGCGGACGGGCTGGTGCGGCTGGAGTCAGTGCAGAACGCCACCGATCAGGGGGCGCTGGTCGGCCGCCGTATCGCGGGCTCACCGGCCCCGTACCGGAGCCTGCCGTGGTTCTGGAGCGATCAGGGCGACATCAGACTGCAGATCGCAGGGTTGCGTACGGCCACCGACGAGGTACGCGTAGTGCCGAGTGACACACCGGAGAAGCTGGCCGCTTACGCCTTCCGTGACGACCGGCTGGTCGCCGTGGAGACGCTGAACTGGCCCGCCGAGCACCTGGCCGCCCGACGATTGCTGGAGCAGGAGACACCTGTCTGCTCTGCTGACCTCGCGGGGGCGACACTCGGCGCCCTCGCCCGGGCCAGGCGTAAGGCGGAGGTGCGGACATGAACACCTGGTTCGGTGGCCACCTGGTGGCGAGTGCGGCCGAGGCCGGCTCTCGGGTCGCCCTGGTCTTCAACGACCGGTCATGGACCTACGCCGGATTGGATCTGGCCATCCGGCGCGCCGTCGCCCGCCTGGACAAGTTCGGGGTACGCAAAGGCGACCGGGTCGTGATGCAGGGGGCGGCACGGCCCGAGGCCCTGATCACGCTGTTCGCGGTGACCCGGATGGGGGCCGTGCTCGTACCGCTCCATCCGCAGGTCACCGAGGGCGAACTCGCGGTCGTCTGCGAGGAGACCGCTCCCGTCGCCGTGGTCGCCGGCGAGGGATTCCCCGGCGGTACGGGCCTCCGGCTGACCTGGACGGAGCTGTACCCCGCGGAGATCGGGCCCGAAGCTCCCGCGCTCGATCCTCCTGCTGGTTCCGACGTGGCTGTCATCGCGTTCACGTCCGGCACCTCGGGCCGCCCCAAGGGCGTCGCCCTGACCCACGACAACCTGTACTGGAGCATGACTGGCGGACTGGCGCGGCTGCCCTTCGGTGAGGACGCCACCGCGCTCGTCTCTACCCCTCTGGCCCATGTCGCCGTGCTGGGCGGGCTCCCGCAATGCACCTGGGCACGGCGCGGGACGGTGATCCTCGCCCCGCGCTTCGAGCCCGGCCTGTTCATCGACCTCGTCCGACAGCACAAGGTCACCTGCGCGTTCGCCGTACCCGCCATGTCCGCCCTGCTGGCCCGCCACCCCCGCTTCTACGGTGGTGACCTGGACACTCTGAGTTGGATCCTGTCCGGCGGGTCACCGGCCCAGACCGACACCCTCGAGCGGTTCCGGGCTCGCGGGATCGGAGTGGTCAACTCCTACGGCCTCACGGAGACCAGCGCCGGCGTGACGTACTCCGCGCCCGACGAATCGGCCACCTCCACCGGATCCCCCGTTCCGCAGGTCGAGTTGACGATCGTGGACTCGGCTGGGTCACCCACGCCGGATGGCACGCCCGGTGAGATCTGGGTGCGCGGGCCCTCGGTGGCTGCCGAGTACTGGACCGCCGCCGGAGCGGTGCCAACCACTGACGCCGAGGGATGGTTCCACTCCGGGGACCGGGGACGCCTGGACACCGAGGGCCGCCTGGAGGTGGTCGGCCGACTGAGGGACACCATCATCACCGGCGGCGAGAACATCGACCCAGCCGAGGTCGAGAACGCGCTGACCGACCTGCCGGGTGTCGTCGAGGTCGCGGTGTCCGGGGCACCGGATCCGGTCTGGGGCGAGATCGTGACCGCGTTCCTGGTCTGCGATGCCGCCGAGCCGTCCCTGGACGACGTCCGCGCCCACCTCGACGGTCGGCTGGCACGGCACAAGTGGCCCCGCCGCCTCCACGTCGTACCGGCGCTGCCGCGCGGAGCCACCGGCAAGCTCCAGCGGCAGCGCCTCAACACCCTGCTCGACGAGTGACCGACACCGTCGGCCGGTATCCCCCACGCCAGCAGACCGCCTCCCACATTCCCGCTCACCGAGATGGGGGCCGGCGCCACCGGCGACATCTCCCCACCCTTCAGCAAGGAGAAGCCATGAGTGCGACCATGCGAGCCGCGCGGATGCACCACGTCGGCGAACCGATGAAGCTCGAGGAACTCCCCGTCCCCGAGCCGGGTCCCGGCGACGTCCGTGTGGCCGTCCACGCCGTCAACATCGTCCCCAACCTCGCCAACATCCTGAACATGTGGACCACTTGGTTCCCGCACAGCCCCCTGCCGACCCTTCCGGCGGTCTTCGGACTCGACCCGGCCGGAGTGGTCGAGGCGGTCGGCGAAGGAGTCCACGGATTCGAGGTCGGCGACCGGGTATACGTCAACCCGGGCCGCAGCTGCGGCTCGTGCCGCTCCTGTCGCGACAACGACTCGATCAACTGCGCCAGTTACGCCTTCGCCGGCTACTTCGGCTTCTCCCCCACCGCGCTCGACCTGCTCGACCGCTACCAGGGCGGCCTCGCCGAGTACATGCTGGCCCCGGCATACTCACTGGTGAAGCTCCCCGACAACCTGTCCTTCAACACCGCAGCCCGCTTCGGCTACCTCGGCACCATGTACTCCGCCCTCCGCAAGGCCGGTGCCGCACCCGGCAAGTCGGTCCTGATCAACGGCATCAGCGGCACCCTCGGCATCGGCGCCGCGCTCCTGGCCCCCGCCTTCGGTCTCACCCACGTCTACGGCACCGGCCGCGACCAGAGCCTGCTCGACCAGGTCGGCAAGCTCGGCGGTGGCCGACTGCGCCTGCACTCCCTCAACAACGGCCCGCTCGACGAGTGGATCCGCGAGGAGACGAACGGCTACGGCGTCGACATCTACATCGACGCCCTCGGCCCGGGCGCCCCGCACGAGACGTTCCTGGCCGGCATGCGGGCGATGGCACGCGGCGGCATCGCGGTGAACATCGGCGCCGTCGCCGGTGACCTGCCCATCGACATCCACCGGATGATGGACCAGCAGCTCCGGCTGATCGGATCGGCCTGGTTCACCTCCGGCGAGGGCCAGGCGATGGCCGACCTGGTGGAAGCCGGCGTCATCGACCTCAGCCCGCTGGAGCACCAGGTGTTCCCGCTGGAGCAGGTCAACGAGGCCATCGGCGGAATCGCCCGGCGCAACGGTGGTTTCAGCAACTTCATCATCAACCCGAGGGCCGCCTCGGAAGCCTCCTGACGCCGCCCCGAGCCAGGGGCCGCCGGTCCACTCCCCTATGCCGGCGGCCCCGACCCTCCCCGCCTGATCTCTGGAGACCCTGATGCACGCTCAGCACACCGGCCGCCCGGCCGACCCCCTCGACCTCCTGGAACTCGACAGCCTGCTCACGTCGGACGAGCGCGCTGTCCGGGGCGCCGTGCGCACCTTCTGCGACCGGCGCGTGGAGCCGCACATCGCCGAGTGGTTCGAGCAAGGTGAGATCGAGGACATCCGCGGGCTCGCCAAAGAACTCGGGGAACTCGGCCTGCTGGGCATGCACCTGGAGGGCTACGGCTGTGCCGGGATGAGCGCGGTCGACTACGGCCTGGCCTGCCTCGAACTGGAGGCGACCGACTCCGGGCTGCGTTCCCTGGTTTCGGTGCAGGGCTCGCTGGCCATGTTCGCGATTCACGCATTCGGCTCGGAGGAGCAGAAGGAGGAGTGGCTGCCGCGCCTTGCGGCCGGTACTGCCATCGGCTGCTTCGGCCTCACCGAGCCCGACTCCGGATCCGACCCGGGCAGCATGCGCACCGCCGCCCGCCGCGACGGCGACGACTGGATCCTCGACGGCCGCAAGATGTGGATCACCAACGGCTCGGTCGCCGACGTCGCGGTGGTCTGGGCCCGCACCGCCGACGGCATCCGCGGCTTCGTCGTCCCCACCGACACCCCCGGCTTCTCCTCCCCCGCCATCAAGCACAAGATGTCGCTGCGGGCCTCGGTGACCAGCGAACTCGTCCTGGACTCCGTGCGGCTGCCGGGTACGGCCGTCCTGCCCGAGGTACGCGGCCTCAAAGGCCCGCTGTCCTGCCTCAACGAGGCCCGGTACGGCATCGCTTGGGGCGCGATGGGCGCCGCGCGCTCGGCGTTCCGCGCTGCACTGGCATACGCGGGCGACCGGGTCCAGTTCGGGCGCCCGATCAGCTCCTTCCAGCTGACCCAGGCCAAGCTGACCGACATGGCCCTGGAGCTGGCCAAGGGCACGCTGCTCGCCCTCCATCTGGGCCGCACCAAGGACGACCGGGGCCTTCGCCCCGAGCAGGTCAGCTACGGCAAGCTCAACAACACCCGCGCCGCGTTGGAGATCTGCCATACCGCGCGCACCATCCTGGGCGCCAACGGCATCTCGCTGGAGTACCCGGTCATCCGGCACTCCAACAACCTCGAGTCGATCCTCACCTACGAGGGCACGGTGGAGATGCACACGCTGATGATCGGCCAGGCGCTGACCGGGCAGGCGGCCTTCCGGTGAGCGGTGGCCCGGGCGAGGACATACGCCGGGTCGGTGTCGTCGGGTGCGGTCTGATGGGCGCGGGCATCGCCGAGGTCTGCGCCCGGGCCGGGCTGGACGTGGTGGTCCAGGAGGTGAGCCAGGGTGCGGCGGAGGCCGGCCGAGCCCGGATCACGGCCTCACTCGACCGGGGCGTACGGCGCGGAAAGCTCAGCGGCGAGGAACGCGACGCCGCCCTCGACCGGGTGCGGGTCACCCCCGACCTCACCGAACTGGCCGACCGGGACCTGGTGGTAGAGGCTGCCACGGAGGACGAGAAGGTCAAGGTCGAGCTGTTCGCCGAGCTGGACCGGATCGTCACCCGCGAGGACGCGATCATCGCCTCGAACACCTCCTCCCTGCCCATCATGAAACTGGGCATGGCCACCGCACGCCCGCACCAGGTGATCGGGGTGCACTTCTTCAACCCGGTGCCGGTGCTGGAACTCGTCGAGATCGTGCCGTCGCTGTTGACGGACGCTCAGACCCAGTCCCGTGCCGAGGAGTTCGTGACGGCGTTGCTGGGCAAGAAGGTGATCCGCGCCCAGGACCGGGCGGGTTTCGTGGTCAACGCCCTGCTCGTGCCGTACCTCCTCTCGGCGATCCGCATGCTGGAGTCCGGTCACGCCTCCGCCGAGGACATCGACACCGGCATGGTCCTCGGCTGCGCCCACCCCATGGGCCCGCTGAGCCTGGCCGACCTGATCGGCCTGGACACCCTCACCGCCATCGCCGAGGCGATGTACGCGGACTTCAAGGACCCCCTGCACGCCGCGCCTCCCCTGCTGCTGCGCATGGTGGAGGCCGGTCTGCTCGGCCGCAAGTCCGGACGCGGCTTCCACGACTACTCCGAGAAGGGCAACTGACCTCATGGCGCAGGAAGTACGGGGCGTGATCGCACCGGGCAAGGGTGAGCCGGTGCGGGTGGGGACGTTCGTCGTGCCGGACCCGGGTCCGGGCGAAGCCGTCGTGAAGATCCGGGCCTGCGGGGTCTGTCACACCGACCTGCATTACAAGCAGGGCGGAATCAGTGAGGACTTCCCGTTCCTGCTGGGGCATGAGGCGGCGGGTGTGGTGGAGTCGGTCGGCGAGGGCGTCACCGATGTCGCGCCCGGTGACTTCGTGGTCCTGAACTGGCGGGCGGTGTGCGGGCAGTGCCGGGCCTGTCTGCGCGGGCGGCCCTGGTACTGCTTCGACACCCACAACGCCCGGCAGAAGATGACCCTCGCCTCGACCGGGCAGGAGCTGTCACCCGCGCTGGGAATCGGCGCGTTCGCGGAGAAGACCCTGGTGGCGGCCGGGCAGTGCACCAAGGTCGACCCGTCGGTGGCACCTCAGGTCGCGGGCCTGCTGGGGTGCGGGGTGATGGCCGGGATCGGCGCGGCCATCAACACCGGCAACGTCGGCCGCGGCGACACCGTGGCGGTCATCGGCTGCGGCGGCGTCGGCGACGCGGCGATCGCCGGGTCACGCCTGGCCGGGGCGGCGCGGATCATCGCCGTGGACATCGACGACCGCAAGCTGGCCACAGCCCGCACCATGGGGGCCACGCACACGGTCAACTCCCGCGAGACCGACCCGGTGGAAGCAGTCCGCGAGCTGACCGGCGGCTTCGGCGCCGACGTCGTGATCGAGGCGGTCGGCCGTCCGGAGACGTACAAGCAGGCGTTCTACGCCCGCGACCTCGCCGGCACGGTCGTCCTGGTCGGCGTGCCCACCCCGGAGATGAAGCTCGAACTGCCGCTCCTGGACGTGTTCGGCCGCGGCGGCGCGCTCAAGTCGAGCTGGTACGGCGACTGCCTGCCCTCCCGCGACTTCCCCATGCTGATCGACTTGCATATGCAAGGCCGCCTGGACCTGGAGGCGTTCGTCACCGAGACCATCCAACTCGCCGACGTGGAGAAGGCCTTCGAGCGCATGGACCACGGCGACATCCTGCGCTCGGTGGTGACGCTGCCCGCATAGAACGCCTGCCGCTTCGGGCGGGTGATCGTGAGCGATGCATCGCATGCCGCCGTCGGAAATCGCCGGCTGACGGCCACCATGCGTACCCGCGCCCACAGCAACTACATCGACGCCGCACCGGCCCTGGCCAACCGCACTTGCTTGCCGGCCCAGCCGCAGCGCGCCGGTCGGGCGTTCATGGCCGAACGCGCCGCGAGCTGTCGGCAGTCCATCGCCTCGCCACCCGACCATCTGGGGCGTCTGGGGTGACGGCGACGCTGTGTGCCGTTTCCTCCGCAGGCTCACTCCACGGTCCTTATCGGGGCGCTCCGAAGTGGCCGCGACGCTGATCTCCGCTGCACCCGCGCCGGAGGGGCCCCACACTCGCCAACGGCTGGGTCCCGGGCCTCGACCTCTTGCTCCTGCGGGGACGATCGCATCGCTGCAGCCAAGAGCGTCAGTCGTACTCAACGCTCTGTTCCGCCCAGATCGTCTTGCCCTTTGCGGTGGGGCGGGTGCCCCACCGCTGAGTCAGCTGGGCGACCAGGAGCAGGCCGCGGCCACCCTCGTCGTAGGTGCGGGCGCGGCGCATGTGGGGGGCTGTGTTGCTGGCGTCCGAGACCTCGCAGATGAGGCGCCGGTCGTGGATGAGGCGCAGTTGGATGGGCGGCGCGGCATGCCGAATGGCATTGGTGACCATTTCGCTGACGATCAGCTCGGTCACGAAGGTGGCACTTGTCAGGCCCCATGCCTTCAGCTGGCCGACGGCCTTCTTGCGGATGTCGGCGACGGCGGCCGGATCGGGGGCCACATCCCAGGCGGCGACCTGGTCGGCCTTGAGCGCGCGGGTACGGGCGATGAGCAGGGCCACGTCGTCGGCAGGCCGCTCGGGAAGCATGGCGTCGAGAACGGTGTCGCACACCACGTCCAGCGAGACCGCCGGGCCGCCGGCGGCACCGCCCAGGGTCTGGCACAGCCGGGAGACGCTGACGTCGATGTCGTAGTCACGGGACTCGATCAGACCGTCGGTATAGAGGACGAGCAGGCTGCCCTCCGGCAGTTCCGTCTCCACCGATTCGAAGGGCAGGCCCCCCAGGCCCAGTGGCGGTCCCGCCGGAAGGTCGAGCATCTTCACGGTGCCGTCCGGCGCCATCACAGCAGGAGGCGGATGTCCGGCCCGGGCGAAGGTGCAGCGGCGGGAGACAGGGTCGTACACGGCATACAGGCACGTCGACCCGACATCTCCCGACGACTCACCGCTCCTTGCGGTCGGCTGCGTGTCGTCGGATTCCGTGGCCAGGCGACCTACAAGGTCGTCAAGATGGGTGAGAAGTTCGTCGGGGGGCAAATCGATGTCGGCGAGGGTCCGCACGGCCGTACGCAACCGCCCCATGGTCGCGGAGGCATGGATGCCGTGGCCCACGACATCACCTACGACCAACGCCACCCTGGCCCCGGAGAGAGGGATCACGTCGAACCAGTCGCCCCCCACACCCGCCCGAGCCCCGGCCGGAAGGTAGCGAGAGGCGACCTCCACCGCGGCCTGTTCGGGCAGTCCCTGCGGCAGCAGGCTGCGCTGCAGAGTGACCGCCGTGGCGCGTTCGCGGGTGTAGCGGCGGGCGTTGTCGATGCAGATCGCCGCCCGGGCCGTGAGCTCCTCGGCCAGTACCAAGTCGTCCTGCTGGAACGGGTCCGGGTGCCGGTGACGGGCGAAGACGACGAGGCCCAAGGTCGTTCCACGCGCTGACAGTGGCACCGTCATCACCGAGTGGAAGCCGAAATCGTGGATCCGAGATGTCCGGAGCGGGTCCTTGGCGACCCAGTCGGCAATCGCCGGGTCGGTCACCCGGTACAGCGCGGCCCGTCCCGATCGCAGACTTTCCGCCGGTGGGGAGTCTTCCGGGTACTCATCCACCTCGCCCGGGACGATGACCGCTTCGGGAGCCCCCGGATGCACTGACCGGTGGGCGATGCGCCGCAACATCTGAGAGCCGCTTGTCGCCACTCCCGGGAGCTGGTCGGGCAGATCGTCGAGGGCCGCCAAGAGGTCGACGCTGAGGAAATCGGCGAGTACCGGGACGGCAGCGTCCGCCAGTTCCTGCGCCGTCCGGGTCACGTCGAGAGTGCTGCCGATGCGGGTACTGGCCTCGGCGATCAGCTGGAGGCGTTTGCGGGCCCAGTACTGCTCCGTCATGTCGTGCCCGGTAGAGGCCACGCCCAGGACACGGCCGTCCGGGCCCTCCAAGCGGTAGAAGCAGGACGCCCAGGCGTGCTCACGGATCTCGCCGGGAGCACGCGCATAGTGCTCAAGGTACTGCGGCACGCCAGTCTCCAGCGCCCGTCGCATCCGTCGCTCGGCTTCCTTCGCCATAGGGTCAGCAAGCACGTCCGCCAGGTGCAACCCGTGCATGTCCTCGTCGCTCAGGCCGATTGCACCCTGCCCGGACCGGTTGGACCGGCGCAAACGCAGATCCGTGTCATACACGCTGGTAGCGCAGCACGGGGAGCCAAGGAAACCCAGCTGCACGAGCGTTTCGTCATCGGGATTGGGCTGCGGTGCCCTCACAGCGGAGACCAGGAGCCAGTCGCGAGTCTCGTCGTCCTGCGTCCTATGATGCGCTATGACCTTGGCCTCCAGGCGGTGGCCGTCGCCATGCCGGAGAGCCAGCGTTCCATGCCACCTCGACAGCTCCGATAGTGGCGGGAGATCGCCCAGTGTGGGTTCCTCTGCGAGCAGCGAGGCCGCCGGATGGCCCAGGATCTGTGTCGACGCATACCCGAGCAGTTGCTCAGCGCCCTCGCTCCACCCGGTCACAATGCCGCGTTCGTCGATGATGGCGCGTGCGGTGAGCGCCTCGCCGACGACGTCTCGGGCGGAACGCACTTCTTTGTCGTCCTTGTTGTCGACAGCACGCCGCTCCATAACCGCTCATCTCGCTCTCGTCGACTACTCCGTCGCACTGAGCTCTCGCAGTTCGGGACATGTCGTCGCGACACTCTCAGGTGCGCCACGCCGATGCCCTTGCTGCTTATTATCCCCGGTGGGCGAATGGAACAAATGCAGTGCCGCCGCCGTTCAGGAACCAGGCGCTGGTCCGGCCGACCGTTCGGCGTGAATGCCGATCAGGGTTACAGGGTGCACGGGCGTCCGGGTTGACGCACCAGAGACCCCATCCGAGCGGAGGCCCGATGGCGATCGCGCCCATGGCCGAGTTGGTCGAGGTCCAGGCGTAGTGTGCGCCGATCCCGGGCCACCGGGGAAAGAGTGCGAGAGGGGCCCTCGGAGGCTGGATCGGCGCTCATCCACAACCAAACCGAACGGTTTGGTATGTTGGTGTCATGACTTCTCAGCCCGACCCCGCCAGCGAGGCCACCCGTGAACGCATCGTGAGCGCTGCAACGACTGAATTCGCTCGCTACGGTATCGCCGGCGCGCGCATCGATCGTATCGCCAAGGCTGCGAAGACCAGCAAGGAACGCGTCTACGCGTACTTCCGCGGCAAGGAGAAGCTCTACAGCTTCGTCTCCGGCCGCGAACTCGCCGCTGTCACCGAGGCCGCCCGCATGGACCCGGCCGACCTGCCCGGTTATGCAGGCCGCATCCATGACTACTTTATTGCCCATCCCGAGCGCCACCGGCTGATGATGTGGGGGCAGTTGGAACTCGATCCCAACGCCACGCCGGCCGAGGACAACCCCATGCAGCAGAGCCTCATGGCAAAGACCGAGCAGCTCCGCCAGGCGCAGCAGGATGGGCGCCTCGATCCGTCCTGGAACCCGCTCGACGTACTCGTCCTCGTAAACCAGATAGCCAGCGCCTGGGCCATGCAGCCGGACCTTGCCGCCACCGTTCCGGCGGCAGAGCGGTCCGACTTCCTGGCCGCCCGTCGCAGTGCCATCGTCGCCGCCGTCGAGCGCGTCTTCCCTGCGGTGCAGACATCCCCCAGTGAGAAGCACTGACCGTGCAGGCTGGAGCGGGGGTCGGTGTCGAGCGGGGAATCCTGGGGTTTTGCGCGCCCTTCGCCCAGGTGCGCCGCGTACGCCGCAGCGATGCTCGCTTTGACTCGGTACGGGCCTGGTCTGAACTGTGGCGACGTCGTGCCCCACCTGCTCCGGTCCAACGCCTAGCTACTTGCCCCTGAAGAAGTCCGCGGATGGCACTGGGTTGCCCTTTGGGGATAGCTGGTAAGAGCCGTCGCTGGCCACGACAGTTGAATCGGTCGTTGCGGCCGGGGGTGGTGGCGGTGTTGCGTGTCGCAGGAGTGCAGGATGCCTGGTGGGAGGTGCTGCCGGAGCACGCGCGGCAGTTACCCGCCGAGCTGGCCCGCGTCGATGCATTCTTGGACGACGAGCGGTTCATCGCCCCGTGGCGGGCAGTGTTCGCCGAGCGGCTGGGGCGGCCCTCGGTGCCGGTGGACACGCTGCTGTGCCTCTCTATCTCAAGCACCGCTACCAGCTCGGTTACGAGACCCTGCAGCACTTCCTTGGTCTGCCCCTCGAACTGGGGTTCCGCGAGGCGGCCGGTGACCACCGCGGTGAGCCCCTCGGCGGCATCATCCTTGATGACGTCGTCCTCGGCGACCCGCACCATGTTGGAGGAACGCAGCACCTCGTTGAGGGTGCGGGTGAGCGACCGCTCGAAGCCGGAGACGTGGGTGCCGCCCTCGTGCGTGGCGACCACGTTGACGAAGGAGCGGACGGTGGTGTCGTAGTCCCTACCCCAGCGCAGCGCGATGTCCACGCCGAGAGTGCGGGTCACCTCAGTGGACGCCATTAGGCCGCGCTCGTCGAGCACGGGGACGGTCTCCTTGATGGTGCCAGTGATGCGGAGCACGTCGCAGATGGGACGGTCCTGTGCTAGGCACTCGCAGAACTCGGTGATGCCGCCGGCGTAGCGGAACACCTCCGCCCGGGGCCGGTCGGACTGCCGCCGTCCTCCTTCGCCTCCAGGACGGCTGAGCGCCGCTCGTCGTCGGCAGCTGCGGGGCAGACCTTACGACGTCGATGCAGTCGAATACGTGCGGGACGGCGGGCTTTCTCGGTCCAGGGAAGACTGATCGGACTGACACGTAGAAGCGCCAGGGGCGACCCTGGCGGCCTTTCTCGGTTGAGCCTGCACCGCCGTGCAAATCTACAGAGAGAGGCCCTCCAGCGGGCATCCAGGGGCCTTGATGGGTCATTTTGAAGATCCCTGCGGATGGCATACCGTAGCCATTGCTCCCACCCCCTCTGCGTCGGATTCTGTCGCACCCTTCCCATTCCCATGGAGAGCCCATGAGTTCCCTGGTGCCCACACCCCGCGAACTGATCGATCTGCCATACGCCCGCTATCTTGAACCTTTCCACGGCAATTTGAACCGAAGTGAAATTCTGGACAGCGCCCACGTCGATGGCGTCACCTTCGAAGACATGGACGCCGATTATTTGCGTGCTGGCGAGTCCGTCTTCACCTCGGTGATGTTTTCCGCTGGCCGGATGAGGCGAGCTCGCCTCAATGATGTGTGGTTGCACACGGTGCGCTGGGTGGCTACCGAACTCGGCGAGGCCGAGTGGACGGACGTAGAGGTCCGCTCCGGATCGCTATCGGGTCTGGAGCTGATCAGTTCGAAGATGCGGCGGGTCACCTTCTACGAATGCAAGTTGGACTCGGTGAACCTGCGGGCGGTGAACCTGCGGGACGTCTCCTTCGTCGACTGCACCCTGCGTAATGTCGACTTCGGTGGAGCAATCTTGACCAACGTTACGTTCCCGGGGTCGAAGCTGGAGGGCGTGCAGTTCACCAAGGCGCGCATGAAGGACGTGGACCTTCGCCAAGCGGTTGAGCTGGGGATCACCGACGGTTTCAGTTCGCTCGGCGGATCCATTATCAACTCGGTACAGATGATGAATTTTGCCCCAGCCCTGTGTCAGGCGCTGAATATCACTGTAAAGGACCGGTGAGCTCTTAGCGGTGCGAACCAAGAGTCGCGCTGCTCCCTGAATCTAGGCAGGTATTTCCGTCCTGTCCTCACATTTTGGTTCGGTCAAGGTCGACGCTTTCCGATGGGCCGCCCCTAATACGTCGCCACCGTTTTGACCACAGGTCACGTCCCCGGTCGTGGTGTAGTCGATCACGACCCGCGGCCTCCGGTCATGGGGCCGGCAGGCATGTCCCGCCATGGGGTGCCAGGCAGTTGTCGCCGGTCGCGGCGGGGCGAGCCCCAACAGGCCGTCCGGCAAAATCGATCAGGGCCGCGACCTGGGTGTTCCGCTTGCTTGATCGGCTACACCACGTGCCGGGGTACCACCTCGGACGCGCTCGGCGACCGACGCGCCGACATGGCACTCGTCTACCACTTCAACACCCAGCAGCCCCCGTCGAGTTGGGGAGCCGTCGCAGTCCGCTGCACCTACCAACCGACGCGCGGCGTGTCCAGAAACCGCCGAACGGGTCTACGCCGACTCCACCGGCTTTCGGACCAGTGAACTCGTCGGCCTCCGGGCCGAGACCGAGGGGCCGTACGGCGACCTTCTTCAAGACTTCAAAATCAACGAGGATCGCTACGGTCACAGTGCCAGAAGCGGGTCATCTGGGAATGGTTCACGGGATCATATCGCCGCACCGAACAGTTCGGTTTGACAATGGACCGTGAGAATCCTATGGTCAAACCACACAGTTTGGTTTGCCTCCGGGAGGGTGACATGCAGCTCAGGACACTTGGCAACCAGGGCCTTGAGGTCTCGGCGATCGGCTACGGCTCGATGGGCCTGACCATGTCCTACGGCCCCACCGACGAGCAGGCGGGTGTCGCCGCCATCCACCGTGCCTACGAGTTGGGCGTCACCTTCTTCGACACCGCCGAGCTCTACGGCATGGGCACCGGCTCCAACGAGATCCTGCTCGGCAAGGCGCTCAAGGACGTCCGCGACGACGTGGTGCTCGCGACCAAGTTCGGCTTCGACTTCTCGTCTCCGCCGTCGGAGCAGGGGCTCGGTCTCAACAGCCGGCCCGAGAACATTCGCAAGGTCGCCGACAACAGCCTGCGCTACCTCGGCACCGACCGCATCGACGTGTTCTACCAGCACCGCGTCGACCCCGACGTACCGATCGAGGAGGTCGCCGGGGCGGTCAAGGAGCTGATCGACGCGGGCAAGGTGAAGTACTTCGGCTTGAGTGAGGCCGGCCCTCAAACCATCCGCCGCGCCCACGCCGTACAGCCGCTCTCCGTCCTGCAGACCGAGTACAGCCTCTTCGAGCGCACCGTCGAGCAGCTCTTCCCTGTCCTCGCGCAACTCGGTATCGGCTTCGTGCCCTACTCGCCGCTGGGGCGTGGCTTCATTACCGGCTCCGCGAAGCCCGCCGACGAGTACGACCCGACCGACTACCGTAACCACGACCCGCGCTGGCAGCCCGGGAACTTCGAGAAGAACGCCGAGGCCGTCCGCCGCCTCGGCGAACTCGCTGAGGCGAAGGGTGTCACGGTCTCGCAGCTGGCCCTAGCCTGGCTGCTCGCTCAGGGCGAGCACATCGTGCCCATCCCCGGCACCCGCAGCGCCACCCGGATCGAGGAGAACGCCGGCGCCGCCGACGTCACCCTCACTCTCGCCGACCTCGCCACCATCCGGGACATCCTCCCCCACGGCGGCTTCGGCCCCCGCTACGCCAACCAGGCCATGCCCACATGGGTCTGACCTGGGGCACCCAGACCATCACGTCATCCCGTGCAGGCCGCACCGCCGGGACGACCGCCTGAGAGCGGTCGTCCCGGCGGTGTTCTCTGGGCGTACCACGCCACGTACTGCGGGGTGACCAGGAACGGACGATACGGAGCTGCCCGTCAGTCGAGGGTGATGTCGGCGCCGGGCAACCTGGCGTGCTCATCGACCGAGGACGAGAAGCGTCGGCGGGCGCTCGGGCTTTACCCCAGGCTGCTGGCTGCGGCCGGTGCCACGGCCAGTCGGGTCGCCGTAGAGCACTGGTGCGTACGGCAGGACGAGATCGCCTTCGCGGACGTGTTCCGGGAGGTGTTCCAACAGTTGGCCGCAGGGCTGCCAGAACCGCCATCCCAGCCCGGCCGGAGCTGACCTGGTCACAATCCGACGCTCCCCCCTTTTAGCCCTTCGCGTACAGCCGCATCGCTTGGCCGTGCGCCCCTGCTCGTGCGGCCGTGCCCCGCCCACCGTCCAACTTTGAAAGAGACGATGTGAATTCAATAGCAGCGTCGGAAGAGACGTCACCTACCTCCATGTCTAACCGGCAGATTCTCCAGGCCATGTCCGGGCTGATGGCAGGCATGTTCGTCGCCATTCTGGCCGGGACCGTAGTCTCCAACGCACTGCCGCGGATAATCGCCGACCTCGGGGCCAGCCAGTCGTCCTACACCTGGGTCGTCACGGCGGAACTGCTGGCCATGACGGCGACAGTGCCGTTGTGGGGCAAGCTCTCCGACCTCTACAACCAGAAACTGCTGCTCCAGCTCTCCCTGGGCATGTTCGTAGTCGGCTCGCTGCTCGCAGGCTTCTCCCACGACGTGGGACTGCTGATCTTCAGCCGTGTCGCCCAGGGCGTCGGCGCGGGCGGGCTCACGGCTCTGGCCCAGGTCGTGATGGCCGCCATCATCCCGCCGCGCCGTCTGGGCAGGTACGCGGGAATCTTCGGTGCGGTCTTCGCTGTCGGCACCGTGGCCGGGCCGCTCATCGGAGGTGTCCTCGTGGACACGTCCTGGCTGGGCTGGCGCTGGTGCTTCTTTATCGGAGTTCCGTTCGCGCTGCTAGCTATCGTTCTACTGCAGGCCACCTTGAAGCTGCCCACTGTTCGCCGCGAGGCGAAGATCGACTTCCTGGGCGCCTTCTTCATCGTCGCAGGCGTGTGCGCGCTGCTGATTTGGGTCTCGCTGGCGGGCAACCAGTTCGACTGGGGGTCCTGGCAGACCGCCGCGCTGACCGGTGGGGGACTGGTGCTCCTGGTGGCCGCGGTCTTCGTCGAGTCACGGGTCGCCGAGCCGATCATCCCGCTGGGTATCTTCCGCAACCGCACCGTGTCACTGACGACGCTGGCCAGCCTACTGGTCGGTGTGGCCATGTTCGGCGGCACCGTCTTCCTCTCACAGTACTTCCAGGTCTCCCTCGGCAAGTCCCCGACGATCGCGGGCCTGATGAGCCTGCCCATGATCCTCGGCCTCCTCATCTCCTCCACCGTTGCCGGGCAGATCATCAGCGCCACCGGCCGCTGGAAGATCTACCTCGTCCTCGGTGCCGTCGCCATGACCGTCGGCCTCGCCCTGCTCTCCACGATCGGCGCTGAAACTCACTTCGGTCTGCTCAGCATCTACATGGCGGTGATGGGGATTGGCGTCGGGATGCTGATGCAGAACCTCGTTCTCGCTGCGCAGAACGACGTACCTGCGGCCGAACTCGGGGCTGCTACCTCGGTGCTGTCATTCTTCCGCAGTTTGGGCGGCACCATCGGCACTAGCGTGCTCGGCGCGATCCTCGCCAATCGCGTCGCCACCGAGATGACCAAGGGCCTGAAGGAGGCGGGCGTCCCAGCCGGTTCCGGACGGAGCGCTGGTCATGGCGTACCGGACATGACGACGCTGCCCGCTCCGATGCGCGAGATCGTGGAGCAGGCGTACGGAGTCGCCACGGGTGACCTTTTCCTTGTGGCCACGCCGTTCGCTCTGCTTGCGTTGATCGCCGTGCTGTTCATCAAGGAGAAGCCGCTGAAGGACACCAGCGGCATGGAGCGGCTCGCTCAGGAGTCTGACTCCGTTGTAGGTGAGAAACTGATCGCTCCTCGGTCCGCCGAGGCTGGTGCCGGCTCGTCGTCGGCGCAAGTCGGCTAACAGGGGGAGACAATGCGAGAGGGGTGACGGGACACCGTCACCCCTTCTTCGTTTTCACGCCGAGGCTCCATCACTGCGCTCGACCACTACCGGCAGTTCGTTAAATCCGGTGGTGGACCCTCGGTCTCAAGGGCGCGATGTCGGAGGCCGAACTCCACCTGATCCGCTCCCGGTTGACCGCCGGACCCAAGCACAAGGCGGCAAGGGGCGAACCGCGTCAGGGCCTGCCGGTCGGACTCGACTACGACGAGGACGACAAGGTCCACATCACCGCGGACGAGGCCGTGCGGGAGGCGATCGCGACGGTCTTCCGCCCCTTCGACGAGCTCGGCTCCGCCCGCCAGACGCTGATCAGCCTGCGCGAGGACCACCTGAAGCTGCCCCGGCGCCGCAACATCGAAACAGGTCACATGGGCTGAGGCAACGTATCCGGCCGTGCACGACTTCCTGACGAACCCCGCCTATGCCGGGTGTCGGCGGTGGAAGGCGACTTGGCCCGGGGATGGCCCGAATCTTGGTCTAGGAGACGCGACGCGGACCATCCCGTCAGGAAGGCAGGTGTACAACTTCCACAACGTCGATGTGATCAGTTTCGAAGCGGTGAGGGTGATCGGCATGGCATTCGTCGAGGACTTGCGGAAGTGATCTGGCAAGCCCATGTCGAGTGCGAAGACCGGGTCCTCATGTCGAGAGAGGGATGAGCCCGCCCGTCGTGGTGACCGGCACGGACGTCACCGTGGCCGTGGCGGTGGCGAGCCCACTGCGCGTGGCCCGTACGGTGATCGTGCCTGCGGTGCGGGCCGTGCGGACGAAGATGCGGTTGATGCCGGCCTCGGTGTCGACATAGGTCTGAAAGACGCTGAATCGCTTGCCGGGATTGTGGCCGCCGAGCAGTCGGCCGGGGCCCGTGACGGTGAAGTCGACGCGTGCCTGGTCGGTGGGGACGCGCCGGCCCTGTGCGTCAACGGCCTCGACGTCGAGCATCACGACGTCCGTGCCGTCGGCCTTGAGACCGTCCGGCGATGTGTGCGGGGTGAGTCTGAGTGCCACCGCGGCTCCTGCGGTCTGCTTCTGCGTACGGACCACCTCGGCGCCGGTGTGGTCATGGCCGACGGCGGTGATGGTGCCGGACTGCCAGGCAATGCCGGGGAAGGTGTAAAGGAAGTCGTACTGTGGCGTGCTCGACGATCCGACCCGGCTCCCGTTGACGAGCAGGTCCACGCGGGCGACTCGGGCCGCCATGACGTATACCGTCTTCGTCGTGCCGGACGGGTAGCTCCAGTGGCCGATGACATGGATGTCGGGTGCCGGGTTCTGCATGACGCGATAGGTGTGGTAGCTCTCCTTGGGGATGCGGACGGCGTCCACACGGCCCGACAGACGACAGGTCTCCCAGTTGTACTGACGGCCGTGCTGGTTGGAGTCCGCCCAGGTCAGCGCGGCGGCGCCGGAGTAGCGCCGGTTGCCGGGGCCCTGGACTCGCTGGCTCCAGAACTCGTGGCGCAAAGAGGCGGCCAGGGGGCCGGCGAAGTCCTCCGAGGTCCAGTTGTAGGTGACGTCGGGGCCGGTCACGTACCCGAAGTCGGGTGGCGAGGCACTGTCCCACACCCGGCGAGGGGCTTCGTCCCGGGTGTACTCGGACTCGATGATCGGCATCCGATCACGGGCGTAGTCTGAGTAGTGGCGGTTGAGCATCGTGCCGATGTACTCACACTGGTCGACGGCCGCCGTGCCGCCGTACGCCACGTTGTCGGAGGTGGCACGAGAACCGATGGCCCGCGTCCCGTACGGGTCCCACGTCTGCTTCAACTCCCGCATCTGCTGTTGGTGTTCGGCGGTGAGCCAGTTGTTGCCGGACTCCCAGAACAGGATGCTGGGACTATTGCGGAAGTAGATCATCACGTCGCGCATCAGTTCGATGCGCTGCTCCCACTGGTGTCCTTTGGCGTCGGACTCCTTGTCGCCGGCGGGCTGGATACTGACAAGGCCATAGCGGTCGGTCATGCGGATATTGGACGGTTGCGCGGCGATGTGCATCCAGCGGATCAGATTGGCATGGCTCGCACGGATCAACTCGCCGTCGTGGGCGCGCAGCCACTCCGGTACGGCGTCGCCCAGCACGGCCCACTCGTTGGTGGCCCGCTGCGCGTACCCGGTGAGCCACACGAACTGGTCGTTGATGTAGACGCCGCCCGCAGCCGCGCCCCCCTTGAACTCCGCCTTGCGGAACCCGGTGACCACGGTATGGGTGTCCACCGTTGTGGAGCCGTCCGCGAGGGCCAGTCGGACCGCATAGAGAGCCGGGCGTGAGGGTGACCAGAAGGCCAATTTGCTGATACGGCTGCTGAGTTTCGCCGTCTGCGTGGCACCGGCGGCCACGGTGAGGGAGACGGCAGGGAGCGTGCCCACTACGGTGCCGGAGGAGTCGAGGAGTTCCGCGGAGACGGTGAGGGTGCGGGCGGTCGTTTCCTCGTTGCGGATCTGCGCCTCGGCGTTGATGGTCGCAGTGCGGCCGGAGACGTTGACGGCTGTCGGGTAGACGTAGGTGCCGGTGGTGCGGAGGTTGGAGTACAGCGGCAGGGTGAAGTAGGTCTTCGGCAGGACGTGCAGAGTCACGTTCCTGGTGAGCCCGCCGAAGGTGGGGTTGAAGTCGCGGGTGTCCCACTGGTACGTCGTACCGGTGGCCGCCTCAGGGCGCCACTTGGTGTTGTCCGCGCAGATGGCGAGCACGTTGTCGGTGCCGAAGAGGACCTTGTCGGTGAGGTCGAACCCGAAGGGCGTCACGCCGTGCTCGTACGTGCCGATGAGGGAGCCGTTGAGGTACACGGTGGCTGCCTGGCGGATTCCCTCCAGTTCCAGGAGCACCTTGTGGCCCGCATGGGCGGCCGATAATTGGAAGCGCTTTCTGTACCAGGTGGGCTGCATGGCCACGGACGATTCGCCGGAGCTGCTGATCCAGTCGTCGAACGAGTCGACGTCGTTGTAGGTGTGCGGCACGCTGACAGTAGTCCAGGCCGAGTCGTCGTACGTCGGCTGCTGCGCTCCGGAGACGTTCTGCTTGATGAACTTCCAGTCCAGGTTGAGGCTGTACGCCTGCCTGCCGGAGGCTGCGGCGGCTGCGGCCTGCTGCGGAGGGGCGACTGACGGGGTGAGCAAGGTCGCGCCGACGGCGGTGGCGCGGAGGAGCGTTCGCCTTCTGACCTCGGTGGGCGGCTCTGCGGGTGCCATTCGGGCTCCAAAGGTTAGGGCCATGAGAAGTCGAGCACGCTGGCGTGAAAGCGCTTCCATACTGATTGATCACCTTGCGATCGGCAAGGTTCTGTCCGTTGCTTCGAGCGCCTGGTCCGCGCCGGGTCGGTCGTGTAGGCGAAGTCCACGACGACGTGAGCATTCAGTGCCGGTCGTCGGTCCGTGGCTGTGCCATACGTCGGCGCATTCGCGTGATCATCGACCACTGGATCGTCGCCTCGCTGGAGGCGGGCATAGCTTCGTAATCGCGGCCTAGTCAGGCGGGAGTGCATCAGCCATGCGGTTGGATCGGCCGCGCGGCGAGGTGCCTGTCGTGGCCGGCGACCAACCGGCCGCATCATCGGGGGCGCCAGCGGCTCACTGCCGCGTCCTGGTGCGGTCTACAGGTGGCTGGCGGGCAGTGGCCTTCATAGGCGCCGCTCTAAGGAGCTTCACCCTCCGCATCTGGGCGATCGGCAGCCGAGGACCACTCGTGTCCGCCACCGACAGCGCGCTGCTGCCCTCCATTCGCCAGTGGCAGCAGGCTGAAGCCGGGACGATCACGCCGTCCCGGCTCCGCCATGGTTCACCGCCCGGGGCGAGCTCGGGGGTCGGTTGGAGTTCACACCGGCTCCGGCTGATTGCCTCAAACTCCGTAGGCCCGACGTAGTGACTTCAGCAGCCGCATCAGCTCGGACTGGGACAAGGTCATCGCCTGCTCCTCCGGTTGAACTGGCCAGTTCACCAGGGAGACTTGTGCGATGGCCTGCCCTTGCTCAGGGCGCATGCACGGTCAATGGATGCTCGCCCCGGGCAGGACATCCGCGCGTTCCGGTACCCGGCCCGGCTACACCACTTCATGGGACGCGATCAGGATCGTGCCGTAGTTGTGCCCCTTGCGCAGCCCGAACTCGTCCACCCCCAGCACCCGCGGCGTGGTGTTTTCGGGCTCCGGCAGTCGGCGGATCAGCCGCAGCAGCGTCGACCTGCTCACCCCGGCCGTCAGGGTTTGGGGCAAGGGGCGCCGGCCCGACCGGCCAGCATCACCGCCAGGCGTTCAAGCACCGTCTGCAGACCTGTACTTCGCCGCCCGTGCCGGAAGGTGAGCCCGTCGACCTGTTCGGCGAAGGTCGCCTGCGGGCAGGCACGTTCACCGCAGCGCAACCGCCTCACCTGTAACTCGATCAGTACCCGACGGCCGCCGACCGCGCTGTCAGCGAGCCGGCGCACGTACCGGCTGTGCACCCGGACGATAGCGTTCCGCACGCCGGACACGCGGCATGCTCCGCACCCGTCCGAGCCCGGACGATCACCAACTCGCCTTCGCACACGGCGTTTTCGACCTCGACACCCTCGACCTGGTGAAACCACAGGTCCTGGAGGAGCACATCACCCACGGTCTCGTTCATGATCGCGGTTTCGGTGCCCCTCCATGGCCCTGGCACTGAAAGTGATCCAGAACCACAATTCAGCCGTCGCCGACACGGGCGTCCGAGGCCGTCGGAGCGGATATCGATGCAAGGAGCATCGCTGGCAGCCGCCGCCTGCGCGATACGCACTTCTACCCAAGGGGCGGCAGCTTGGAAAGTGGGTATCGGGGCTACTACTGAGTGGGTAGCGGGTTCGCGGACCACCAGGAAGCGATCTGAGCGCGGGAGCCGAAGCCGAGTTTGCCGAGGATGTTCTGGACGTGCCGGTCGGCAGTACGCGGCGAGAGCGTGAGTGTGGAGGCGATCTGCCGGTTGCTCAGACCCTTGGCCACCAGCGCCGCCACTTCACGCTCCCGGCAGGTCAGCGGGCCCGGAACGGCGCCTGACAAGGCCATCTCACGGGCAGGGGCCAGTACGTACTGTAGGGCCCGAACGGGACTGTCCTGGCGGCCGCCCTCCGCGAGCGCCTGCATGTACGCCGTCGGTCCCAGGGCATCTGCGGCCGCTTTCTCGCAGTGCGTGTGATGTTCGGCCATTCGTGGTCCGAAGGCATGGATGGAGCTGCCGGCCTCTTTCCACAGGGCATCGGCAGCGCCCAGCAGCCGGGCCGCCCTATCGTGGGCGCCGCCGGAAGCGGTGGCCCAGGCGAGCAGTTCAAGCATCCGAGCGATCATCGCGCAGTCGTTGAATCCCTGCATGTTCTCCAGCGCGGACCGGGCCAGCGCCTTGGCCGCCTCTCTGTCACCACGCTCCCAGGCATAGTGGCCCAGCGCCATCAGCACCTGCGCACGGCCCCACCGCTCCCCACTCGCCTCGAAGGCGGCGATCACCTGCCTGCCCGTCTCCGCCGCACGGGGGTCCCCGGCATACGCCTGGACACAGGCCAGCGCAAGATGCCAGGAGGTCGCTTCACGCTCGTTACCCAGCACCGTCAAAGCGGCCGTCGCGTCCTCATACCGGGCGATGCTTTCCTCCGGCTGCCCCCGGTAGTGGGCTGAAACGCCGCGGAAGCCGCCCACCTGGGCGCGCATCGCCGGGTCGCCCAGTTCCTCGGCCAACGCTTCGGCCTCGTCCAGCCATCGGTTGGCCGTCGCGAGATCGCCCTGCGTCTGCGCCACCCAGGCCGCGCCGAGGAGCGCCCGGCCCCGCGCCGGTGTGCACTCAGGCGCCGCCGCGAGCGCCCGGTCGAACTGCCGGCGCCCCTCACCGAGGAAGCCGCCAACACACCAGTGGAAGCCCAGAGCTGAGGCCAGCGTGAGCGTGCCCTGCGGGTCGGCGCCGTAGTCCAGGGCTGCCAGGAGATTGGTGTGCTCGGCACGCAGCCGGTCCAGGGCGTGTGCCTGGCCGGGGCCGAACCAGCCCTGATCGACTTGCTGGGCCAGGGCGAGGAAAAAGTTGCGGTGCCGCAGCAGCAGATGCTCCTCATCTCCGGAGGCGGCGAGCTCTTCCCGCCCGTACTGCCGGATGGTCTGCAGCAACCGGAAGCGCGGCAGGCCCTCGCTCTCGACGGTGAGGACGACGGACTGGACGACCAGCCGGTCCAGGAGGTCCAGTACTTCGTGCTCCGCGATGCCGTCCCCTGCGCAGACGTTCTCGACCGCGTCCAGATCGAAGCCCCCGGCGAAGACCGACAGCCGGTTCCACAGCAGACGCTCGGCTGGAGTGCACAGCTCGTAGCT
This sequence comes from Streptomyces sp. NPDC004539, assembly GCF_040610055.1. Taxonomy (NCBI): domain Bacteria; kingdom Bacillati; phylum Actinomycetota; class Actinomycetes; order Kitasatosporales; family Streptomycetaceae; genus Streptomyces; species Streptomyces sp. NPDC004539. Next base: position 37,325 of record NZ_JBEXLS010000048.1, read on the forward strand.
CCAGGCGATCATCCCGCGAAGCGTGCGTTGGTGCGGCCGTGCGGTCAAACTGCCGCCTGTGAGCAATACGAAGCGGTTCTCCAGCCGGCCCACCATCTGGTCGACTGTCAGGGTGCGCAGCCGGGACGCGGCCAGTTCGATCGCCAGCGGCAGCCCGTCGAGGTCGGCGCACAGCCGGGACACCTGCGTCTGGTTCGCATCACTGATCCGGAACCCGGGGCGGACAGCGACGGCCCGGTCCTGCAGCAGACCCGCCGCCTCCTTCGGAGACAACGGGGGCACGGTGTAGAGGTGCTCGCCCGTGAGACCCAGCGCATGACGGCTCGTCGCCAGGATCTGCAGCTCGGGGGCGGCTGAGAGCAGAGCGTTCGCGAGCTCGGCACATGCGCCGACCAGGTGCTCGCAGTTGTCCAGCACGATCAGCGCCCGCCGCTGAGCCATGTGCTCCGCGAGCTGCTCCGTAACAGGCCGGGCACCCAGGTCCGACACCCCCAGCGTGGTCGCCGCCACACCCGCCACTGCGGCCGGATCCTGTACCGGGGCCAGATCCACCAGCCACACCCCGTCCGGGAAGGCATTCGCCGACCCGGCAGCCACCTCCAGTGCCAGCCGCGTCTTACCCACACCGCCAGGCCCGATGAGCGTCACCAACCGCGCCGTCCCCTGCAGGCCACCGATTTCGGCGACCTCAGACCGTCGGCCGACAAAGCTGGTGAACGGCGTGGGCAGATTCCCCGCCCGTGATGCCACAGTGGTCATGGCTCTCGCATCTCATTCTTGGCGAAGTCGAGCAGGCCGAACTCCGCGATCACATCCTGGATGAATCGGCCGACCGCGTCAGCGTCACTGATGTCGCACTGGCCGCACCGCGCCGTACCGCCGGATGCGCGCTTGCATCATTCGTCGCTGTGCCAGCCGACGTGCAGGAGGACAGCACCCCAGCCAGCTGCAGCGCCGTCAGTCTGACATCACGGCCTGAGGCTCTGGGGGGCAGAATTTCCTCCTCTTGACGATTCTCTGCCAGGGAAGAATCCTTTACTATTTGCTTAATTTTTCAAGCAGCGGCAGATTTCTCAACAAGGGCAGCTCGATGCTTGCCGCGCCCGGTTCCCTCAATGCAGCAGTGATCGCACTGGTGCCTTCCTCGGCTCCGTCGGTGCACCCTGGCACTGGTGCACCGACGGACGTCCTAACCGCACGCGCCAGAGCAGAGGTCCCGGCAATCATCGATGCGAGCTCACAACTGCGAGGAACCCAGGGAGGTCGACCTCGAATCCGGCTGTGAACTGGGCCGCAGAGCAGGCCCAACTCGGCCGAATGGTCAACGCTTTCAGCCGTAGAGTGCGAGTCTCGGGTGCACGACGCCCTGGGCGTTGGAGGTGATCACAGTGACGCGGAACCGCTCCACGAGGGTGCCGGCTGGATGCAGGATGCGCTGTGCCGCCGAGAGGTCGGTGAACAGCGTGCCCGTCTGGCTCTCGAGCGGTAGGACTTCCCAGCAGCCGTCTGGCGCCCTCCGCTCGATCTTGACATCCGAAGGGCTCAGGAATGGCCCCGCGTCCGGGGACTCCACCAAAATTTGCGGGGCAACCACTTGGCCCGCCGACGTGTCGTTGCGGTAGGAGATCGTGAACGTGTGTGACGACGCAGTTTGAAGGGGTCTGGTGGGCCGGTCAACGAAGTCCACGGGAGGTGCGACGGCCAACTGAGGCTCCGCCTCCGGTGCGGCCGAAGCGACCGGTGCTGTGCTCGCCAGCGCCGGGCCGGCGCCAGCAACCCCGATAAAGGTCGTCGTCAACGCCAGGTAAGCGGCAGCGAGACGCTTGTTCGCTATTGACATTCTGTAGATCCTCATTTTCCAGAGAGCGAGAGGTTCCTCAACCAACAGCAGTACGTGAGTTCCTCACCGGTCCGCTCCGTGACCGTATAGGAGGGTGCCGCAACGCGGGACCAGCCGATTGGACGAGAACGGCGGAGTCACTCAGGGGCTGAATGGCCGAGGTGGAATAACCTTGTGGCATCTAGTGCATGGCTCGTCAACACCACCCTTTCCACTAGAAGTTGAGACGCCGCGTCGGGTAGCGCCGAAGTCCGGGGCAGCTGAAGGTCTGCACCCAACTACCCCTGGAGGGCCTCACCTTTCGGTCAGCCATGAACGCACCTCGCCCCGTCTGCGCGCTATCTGCGCGGGCAACTGGGAAGGGCGCAGCCCGCATAGACCGACATCTGCGAGAGGGTAATGGCGCCGAGGGTGCCGCACAGTGCAGCAATCATCAGGCAATCCTGTTGACAATGCATTCCTAGCACACTCTCATGCAAAAAAAGTTGAGCAACCATGAATCTTTCGGTCGGGCGGGGCGTCCCGGCCTCAGTATGAAGTCTCGTCCTGCGTAGAGGTGTTGCCCCTGGCGACACGGATCCCGGCCGACTCCCCGAGGCGGGCAGGCGGCCTACCGCAACACGCCGCGCCAACTAGGACGGGCCTGCGGCCTCTTCGGCGATCCGAACTGCTTGAGTGCCGAGATGTGGGCGAGGGAGACCCTCTGCGCCCGTCCGGGTTCGGAGGCTCCGTCTGCACGGAGGGCCAAGGGCCAGCTGTTGATCGTGTCCGGCAGACGTTCAGACGCACCGCAGGGGGCGCGCCGCCGACCACAGAACGGTAGACGCCCCGGTTGCCGGACGACTGGATACGCACGGAAGGTGTGCGCCAGGCCAGAGCCTGGCTTTGTGAGCAGTGCGTGAGCGCGACGACCAGCATCGCAAGCAGGTCGGCTCACGGGGCGCCGAACGTCGATTCCGCGATCAAGGCGCCCATGTCCACGGCACCGACGATGGCGGCCTGGCCAGCGATGAAGGTACGTCGTGCAGACATCGAGAGGATTTGGATCCGATAAGGGGTGAGCGATGAGGCTCAGAAGGTTCAGGGACATACCTATGTCTTCACATCGCGGACGGACCAGCCTGCACCACGCCACGGCAAGAGGCCGGATCACTGCTCCCGGCAAACCGACGAACGCGCACGTCGACCGCTGTGGCCGATATTCGATCACTTTTGCATCACCAGCAACACCCGTGACAGGGAGAATTTTCTACCCCCCACCCGTTTCTCCCTCCGTAACGGAGGGCCCGGTGCGGCGGCGAAGGCCGAGCCGCACCCGGTCGGCTGTCCGAACCGGCCAGCGAAACGGCCAGTAAACGGGCACACTTCAGCCGCCGATCGGGCATCACTCTGTCGCACCGGCGTGCCCTCCATCGCATCTTCTTGGGCTTCCCCCTGCCGAGAAACGGTCATATTCGGTCATGAACTCCCTACGTCGAACCTGGCCAATATTGGCAATCGCCATGTAGAAATTTGGCCACTGAAGCCCGAACGGGACCGGGATCAGGGAAAAGCCGGCGCGGGCACAACGCGCAGAGCCGTGAAACGGAGGTGTCGCCGTGGATGCCGAGGAACGAAGACGCGGGATCCTGGAAAGGGCACGCCGTTCCGGGGCCGTGGACGTCGGACAGCTGGCAGCCGACCTCGGGGTTTCCAAGGAAACCGTGCGACGGGATCTGAGCCTGCTGGAGGGGCACGGGCTGGTCCGGCGTACCCATGGCGGCGCCCACCCCGTGGAGAGCCGGAGCTTCGAGACCACGCTCGCCTTCCGCACCACCATGCACGTCCCCGAGAAGTCCCGGATCGCGTCCGCCGCGGCCGAGCTGCTCGGGGACGCGGAGTCCGTCTTCGTCGACGAGGGCTACACCCCGCAGCTCATCGCCGCCGCGCTCCCCCGGGACCGGCCACTGACCGTGGTCACTTCCTCGCTGGCCACGGCAGGTGACCTGGCTTCCGCCGAGAACATCGCCGTGCTGCTGCTCGGCGGCCGGGTGCGCGGCGGAACGCTGGCCACGGTCGACCACTGGGCGACGCGGATGCTGTCCGGCTTTGTCATCGACCTGGCGTACGTCGGCGCGAACGGCATCTCCCGCGAGTTCGGACTCACTACCCCCGATCCCGCGGTCAGCGAGGTCAAGTCCCAGGTCCTGAAGGCCGCCAGGCGCCGGGTCTTCTCCGGAGTCCACACGAAGTTCGGCGCCGTGAGCTTCTGCCGCTTCGCGGACGTCACGCAGTTCGAGGCGATCGTCACCGACGCGGGGCTGCCCGCCTCCGAAGCACATCGCTATTCACTGCTGGGCCCCGAGGTCATCCGGGTCTAGCCGCGGTTCATCCCCGTATCCCACCCCCGCGAGCCCGGGGCCTGGTTCCGCACACCCTCGAAACACACCCTGGAGTCAGTCATGCGCACACGAAGAATGGTCCATGTTCTCGCTACGGCCACGGCCGCGGGCTCGCTGCTGGTCGCCTGCAGCGGTGCGGGCGGCTCCTCGAGCTCCGGTGGCGGGGGCGAGAGCATCAACGTGCTGATGGTCGGCAATCCGCAGATGGAGGACATCGCGAAGCTGACGAAGGACACCTTCACCAAGGACACCGGCATCAAGGTCAACTTCACGATCCTTCCCGAGAACGAGCTGCGCGACAAGGTCACCCAGGACGTCGCCACCCAGGCCGGCCAGTACGACGTCGCCACCATCGGCGCCTACGAGGTCCCCATCTGGGAGAAGAACGGCTGGCTGCACGAACTCAGCTCCTACGCCGACAAGGACGCGAGCTTCGACAAGGCCGACCTGCTCAAGCCGATGGTCACGTCCCTGTCCGGCTCCGACGGCAAGCTCTACGCCCTGCCCTTCTACGGCGAGTCGTCCATGCTCATGTACAACAAGGACGTCATGAAGACGAAGGGCATCACGGTGCCCGAACGCCCAACCTGGCAGCAGATAGCCGACATCGCGGCCAAGGTCGACGGCGCCGAGCCGGGGATGCGGGGCATCTGTCTGCGCGGTCTGGCCGGCTGGGGCGAACTCGGCGCGTCCCTGACGACCGTGGTCAACACCTTCGGCGGCACCTGGTTCACCAAGGACTGGAAGGCCCAGGTCAACACGCCGGAGTTCAAGAAGGCGACCAACTTCTACGTCGACCTGGTCCGTAAGCACGGCGAGGCGGGAGCGGCGCAGGCCGGCTTCACCGAGTGCCTGAACGCCATGAGCCAGAAGAAGGTCGCGATGTGGTACGACGCGACCAGCGCGGCCGGATCGCTGGAGGACCCGGCCTCCAGCAAGATCGCCGGTCACGTTGGCTACACCTACGCGCCGACCGTCGAGACCAAGAGCAGCGGCTGGCTGTGGAGTTGGGCGTGGGCCATGCCCAAGACCACGAAGAACGCCGACGCCGCCTCGAAGTTCATGCTGTGGGCCTCGAGCAAGAAGTACGAGCAGTTGGTCGGCGAGAAGCTCGGTTGGTCGCGCGTCCCGGCCGGCAAGCGGGCCAGCACGTACGAGATCCCGGAGTACAAGAAGGCCGCCGCCTCGTTCGGTGACATCACCCTGAAGTCCATCGAGCAGGCCGACCCGGCCAACCCCGGTGTGCAGCCCAGGCCGACCGTGGGCGTGCAGTACGTGGCCATCCCCGAGTTCCAGGACCTCGGCACCAAGGTCACCCAGGAGATCTCCGCCGCGATCGCCGGCAAGACCAGCGTGGACAAGGCACTCGACGACGGCCAGAAGCTCGCCGAGGACGTCGCCAAGAACTACCAGTGACCCACACGAACCGCCCGGCCGGCCCTCCCCCCGGCCGGGCGTCACTCCCCCCTATCCGGCCGTCACTGGCGGAGGAAAGTCCATGACCACGCTCACCGTTCCCCCCAAGACAGCGCCACCACGAAGCCGACCGCGCTCCTCCACCGGCGCCGGCAAGTGGAAGCGCCGTATCCCGCTGCTGCCGGCGCTGGTCTTCACCATCGTCGTCACCCAACTGCCTTTCGTGGCAACGCTCGTCATCTCCACCTTCCAGTGGAACATCCTCAGGCCGGGCGAACGGCACTTCGTCGGCCTGTCCAACTTCACGTTCGTCTTCACCGACGAGCGGCTGCGCACGGCGGTGCTCAACACCGTCGTACTCACCGCGTCGGTGGTGCTCATCAGCGTGGTCCTCGGCCTCGGCCTGGCGATGCTGCTCGACCGCCGGTTCCTCGGCCGGGGGCTTGCGCGGACGATGCTCATCGCGCCGTTCCTCGTCATGCCGGTCGCGGCGGCGCTGCTGTGGAAGCACGCCATCTACAACCCCGACTACGGCCTGCTCAACGGCACTCTCAACGCCGTCTACCGGCTCTTCGGCGCGGAGAACGGACCCACGATCGACTGGGTTTCCTCCTACCCCATGCCCGCGGTCGTGGTGTCGCTGGTGTGGCAGTGGACGCCGTTCATGATGCTGATCCTGCTGGCCGGTCTGCAGGCGCAGCCCGGTGACGTCCTGGAGGCGGCGAAGGTCGACGGGGCCTCGGCGATGGCCACCTTCCGCTTCATCACGCTGCCGCACCTGCGCCAGTACATCGAGCTGGGCGTCCTGCTCGGCACGATCTACGTCGTGCAGACCTTCGACGCGGTCTACACCATCACCCAGGGCGGGCCGGGCTCGCAGACGACCAACCTGCCGTACGAGATCTACCTGACCATGTTCCGCAAGTACGAGTACGGCCAGGCGGCCGCCGCCGGCGTGGTCGTCGTACTCGGCTCGATCGTGATCGCGACCTTCGCGCTGCGCACCATCGCGTCGCTGTTCCGCGAGGAGGTGTCCCGATGACCCACGCAGCCGTCGCCGCGCCCGGGGCGAAACTCAAGAAACTCATCCGCCGCCGCGACCACAGTGGTACGCCACGACTGTCGCCTCTGTGGACCTTCGTCGCCTGGCTGGCCACCCTTGCGTTCTTCGCGCCGGTGGCGTGGATGGTGCTCACCTCCTTCCATCAGGAGGCGGACGCGGCGACCAACCCGCCCAGCCCGCTGGCGCCGGTCACCTTCGACCAGTACAAACTGCTCTTCGACCGGGACATCACCCCGTTCCTCCTCAACTCCGCCATGGCCAGCGTCATTTCGACGCTGCTGGTGCTCGCCCTGGCGGTGCCGACGGCCTACGCGCTGTCCATCAAGCCGGTCGAGAAGTGGACCGACGTGATGTTCTTCTTCCTGTCCACCAAGTTCCTGCCCGCCATCGCGGCGCTGCTGCCCGTGTACCTGATCGTCAAGGACGCCGGGATGCTGGACAACGTGTGGACGCTGATCATCCTCTACACCGCCATGAACCTGCCGATCGCGGTGTGGATGATGCGCTCGTTCCTCGCCGAGGTGCCCAAGGAGATCCTGGAGGCCGCCGAGGTCGACGGCGCCGGCCTGCCCACAGTCCTACTGCGGATCGTCGCACCGGTCGCCATGCCGGGACTCGCCGCCACCTCGCTGATCTGCTTCATCTTCAGCTGGAACGAGTTCATGTTCGCCGTCAACCTCACCGCGACCAACGCCTCGACGGCCCCAGTCTTCCTCGTCGGCTTCATCACCAGCGAGGGCCTCTTCCTCGCCCGGCTGTGCGCCGCCGCCACCTTGGTCTCCCTGCCGGTCCTCATCGCCGGTTTCGCCGCCCAGGACAAACTGGTCCGGGGCCTGTCCCTTGGAGCAGTCAAGTGAGAGCCGCCGTCATCGAAGCCCCCGGCAAGGTCACCGTCACCACGGTGCCCGACCCCACCCCCGGGCCGCGCGAAGTCGTGATCGACGTGGCCGCCTGCGGACTGTGCGGGACCGATCTGCACATCCTCCAGGGCGAGTTCGCGCCCACCCTGCCGGTCGTGCCGGGCCACGAGTTCGCCGGCGAGGTCGTCGGCCTCGGCAGCGACGTCACCGAACTCGCCATCGGCGACCGCGTCGCCGTCGATCCATCCCTGTACTGCAACGAGTGCCGCTACTGCCGGACCGGCCACAACAACCTCTGCGACCGCTGGCAGGCGATCGGCGTGACCGTGGCCGGTGGCGCCGCCGAGTACGCCGTCGCACCCGTCGCCAACTGCGTACGTCTCCCGGACCACGTGGACGTCCAGGACGCCGCCCTGATCGAACCGCTGTCCTGCGCCGTACGCGGCTACGACGTACTGCGCAGCAGGCTCGGCTCCCACGTGCTGATCTACGGCAGCGGCACGATGGGCCTGATGATGCTGGAACTGGCCAAGCGCACCGGCGCCGCCTCAGTGGATGTCATCGACATCAACCCCGAACGCCTGGCGACGGCCGAGAAGCTCGGCTGCTCTCAAGCAGCCCTCTCCGCCGACGAGCTGGGGCGGCCGGGCGGCTGGGACGTGGTCGTCGACGCGACCGGCAACGCCGCCGCCATCCAGGACGGCCTGGAGCGGGTCGCCAAGGCCGGCACGTTCCTGCAGTTCGGGGTCTCCGACTACGCGACGACAGCCACCATCTCCCCGTACCGCATCTACAACCAGGAGATCACCATCACCGGCTCCATGGCCGTGCTGCACAGCTACGAACGCGCCGCGGAACTGTTCGCCACCGGGGTGCTCGATCCACAGGTGTTCATCAGCCACCGGCTGCCGCTGGCCGAGTACCCGCGGGCATTGGAGCAGTTCGCGGCCGGCCAGGGACGCAAGATCGTCGTACTGCCCTGACCTTCGGTCGGCGGCCATGTCCTTATGGCGAAATCCGTTCTGGTGGTGACCAAGATCGCGGCGGCGGCATGCATCGATTGAGGATTCTGGTGTGCATGCGGGTATGATCGCCGCCGGCGACGGCCACGCCGGTATGTGTCCGGACAGCACGAACAGCCCAAGAGCCAGCTGACCTGGTGCGGTTTGGTGCACAGGCTGTCCACACACGGCACGGCCGGCAGGTCACCGTCAAGTTCCATGATGTCGTCAACGCCGCCGCCTGGCCGGAACCTGTTTACGCCGCATCTGTGTCAAACACAGCTCTGCGAAGCGAGTTCCCATCCCCCCGGCGTGGACGAGAGGTGGTGGTCCTGTGGGGCGTCCCGAGAGGCCTGTCGACCCTGAGGCCGGTCCCATACAACGCCTGGCCTATGAGCTCCGTGAGCTGCGCAGGTCTGCGGGCAACCCCTCGTACCGGACGATGGCCGAGTCGGCGGGCTTCTCCGCCGCGTCGTTGTCCAACGCGGCAGCCGGAATACGGCTCCCGTCGCTCGCCGTGGTGCAGGGATATGTACGAGTGTGCGGTGGTGACTGGGCGGAGTGGGAACAGCGGTGGAAGGAGGCGGAAGCGGAGGATGCGGGCGCTGTACGTGAGGAGACAGAGGACGCCTCGCCTCCCTACCGGGGCCTCGCGCGGTTCGATCCGGACGACCGAGGGCTGTTCTTCGGGCGTGACCGGCTCGTGGAGGCGGTGCAGGAACTGATCAGCGGGCATCGCTTCGCGGTGTTGCTCGGCGCCTCGGGCAGCGGTAAGTCGTCGCTGCTGCGGGCCGGGCTGATCCCCTGCCTGCAGGAGCACATCGCGCGGCAGGAGAGTCCGGCGGTGGTTCGGGTTCTCACTCCAGGCGCTCAGCCCGCGACCACGCACGGACATCTGCTCGCTCCGGCGGAAGACGGGCCAGAGGGCTGGGTGCTGGTGGATCAGTTCGAGGAGGTTTTCACCCTGTGCCGGGATCGGGCGGAGCGAGCTCGGTTCATTGACATGCTGTTGGCCGCCCGGAACCCGGGAAGCCGACTGCGGGTGGTCATCGCCGTGCGTGCAGACTTCTACGCCCGATGCGCCGACCACCCGGACTTGGCGGAAATGTTGGGTCGCGTCGCACTGCTGGTCGGGCCGATGTCGGCGGACGAGTTGCGGGAAGCCGTCGTACGCCCGGCTCAGGCTCTCGGCTTCCTCGTCGAGCGGGAACTGACGGCCCGGATCGTCGAGGATGTCAGGGATCAGCCCGGAGCCCTGCCGATGCTCTCGCACGCTCTGCTGGAGACCTGGAAGCGCCGCCGCAGCCGACTGTTGACCTTGGCGGCGTACGAGGCGGTGGGAGGGGTTCACGGCGCCATCGCGGGGACCGCCGAAGAGGTGTACGGGCAGCTGTCCCGAGAGCAGGCGGTCACCGCCCGGGGTTTGCTGCTGCGGCTGATCGAACCGGGCCAGGGCACCGCCGACACCCGGCGCCCGCTCTCTCGGGACGAGTTGTACGAGTGCGCCGATCCCAACGTGCCCCTGGTGGCGGAGCGGCTGGCCCGTGCCCGGCTCCTCACCAGCGGCGAGGACGGTGTAGAGCTCGCCCATGAGGCACTGATCACTTGCTGGCCTCGGTTGCGTAGTTGGATCGAGGAGGACCGCGAGCGGCTGCGCCGCCACCGGCAGCTGACCGACGCGACACGCGCCTGGCTCGAGCACGACCGCGACCCCGGCTCGCTCTACCGAGGCGCCCGCCTGGCCCGCGCGGAGGAACTCTTCGCCGACAACTTCCAGGCCAGCGCCGACAGTAACGGGAATGGTCGAACGAGCGGCGGAGGCTCCGTACTGACCGTGCCAGAACAGGAGTTCCTCACTGCCGCGCTCCGCACACGCGAGGCGGAGCGCCGGGCTGCCTCCCGGGCCACCCGCAGGTCGCGTGTCCTCCTCTCCGCGCTCTCCGCCGTGCTAGCGGTGTCGCTGGTAGCGGGACTGACTGCGTGGCAGCAGCAACAGGACAACCAGCGTCAGCGCACCGATGCCGCTGCCCGGCGGATCGCGGATGTCGCCGACGCGCTGCGCACGACCGACCCCCGCTCCGCGATGTTGCTGGGCGTGGCCGCCTGGCGAGTTTCGCCGCTGCCCGAGGCGCGCCGGGCCCTGCTCGGCTCCCTCGACCAGCCAGAGCACGCCGTATTCACCGATCCCGCCCCCGGCGATGAGCCGACGCGCTTCCTCGCCGACTCCGGCCGCACACTGCTCAGTATCGACGGCCGCACCTGGCGGACCTGGGACGTAGTCAAGGGCCGCCGCACCGGTTCCGGACGGCTACCGGCCGGAGAAGTACTCACGGCAGGGCCCGACGCCCGGTTTCTGGCCGTCTCCGAGGACGACGGCGTCCGATTGTGGGACCGAACCGCCGGACGGTGGACGGGCGACCAGCGCCCCCTCGCTATCGAGCCCTTCGCCGGCATCGAAGTCGGACGCCACGTCCTCAGCGAAAGCGACGACGACCGTGTACGGCTGCAGTCCGTCGAGGACGGCAGGGTGTTGCTCGAGACCCGGGCGCCCGGCTTGGTGCCCCCGGCAGTGAACGCCGACGGCCGACTGCTCGCCGTCTGCCCAGAAGGCGGAGCGCCGCAAATCTGGGACACCGAGCATCGCAAAATCGTGCCCGGCATCTGGGAGCAGTCCCGGAATCTGTGCGCCGAGGAGCGGACGGCCTTCGTGTTCGGCGGTGCGCGGCTCGCGGCTCTGTCCGCTTCGGGGGTGCGTGTCTGGGATACCACCTCGGGTCGCCAGGTCGCCGACATCGACGACCACTCCGCGGAGATTGCCGCCTTCAGTACGGACGGGACCTTCCTTGCCACTGCGGGCAGTGAGGAGATCAGAGTGTGGCGGCTGTCGGACCCAGCAGTTCCGGTGTTCCGGCACTCCCTGAACAACCAGCATCTGTACGGGCTCGCCTGGGACCCGGACGATCACACCGTCCTGCGCTATCTGGAAGGCGGCACCGTCCACTGCCTTGACCTCGGAATGGCTGTCACGCCCGAGTGGCTCGGCAATCCGCTGGACGCCCTACGAATCAGCCCGGACGGCCGTACTCTCGCCACAGCAGAACGCACCGGTACGCGCTACCGCTTCGAACTCCGCGCCACGAACGACGGACATCTCATACGCAAGCTGCCATCCCCGCCGGTGCCCGTCTCACGCGATCCCGCAGATCCGATCCCCGTACAGGACACTGTCGCGCTCCTCGCGTTCAGCCCCGACGGCGGCACGCTCACGTACGGTGTCTCGGCGCCGCCCGGCCATGAAGCGGCATCCCACCGGTTCGTCGTCTGGGACCTGACCCGCGACCACAGACGTGCCACACCGGACCTGGCCGGGCCTCCGTCCGCCGGAAGCGTGGTCGCCCTGGCCGCCGGGCCCGGCGGACGCACGTTGTACGTCGGGCGCATCGCGGCCATCGGTGAAGTGATCAACGAAGCATGGGACACCACCTCGGGCCGCAGAGCACCCCTCGGCACTGACCTGGCCAGCATCCACCTGGCCGCCCACCCCAACGGCCGCCTCCTCGTCGGCGACAACCGCATCGCCCACCTTCCCTCCGGGGCAGTCGCCAGGCAGGGCCTTGTCCAGGGTGAACAGGTCGGCGCGCTCGCCTTCACCCACGAAGGTACCCGCCTGGCCGTGGGCGACCAGACCGGCCGTGTCGCGCTGTGGGACGGCACGTTGCGCCACCGCGTGGGCGTCCTGCGGAACGTCTTCCCCACCCCGCTCGGCGACACCCCCGAAGCAGTCAGCGCGCTCGCCATCAGCCCCGACCAACGCACGCTGGCCGTCGGCGGGGACGCCGGCACGCTCCAGCTCTGGGACATCGCCACCCAGCAGCCACTCGGCGGCCCGATCACCACCCCCGGGGAAGGCATCCAGACGCTCGCCTTCAGCAGCGGCAGCGACACGTTGTACGCCGGCAGCGCCCATGTCCCGCTCCAGCGCTACACCGTTGCTCCTGACAAGGCCGTCACACTGGTCTGCGCCCGTGCGCGCGGCGATCTGACACGGACCGAGTGGGATGTGTACGTTCCGGACGCCCCGTACCGCCAGATCTGCAGCTAGACGCGAGGCCGTCCCGTCGTAGCCCGGGATATCAACAGGGTTGAGTGAGCTCTTTCAGCGCTGCCGCTCCAGAGTGAGGACGGCCGCGGCGATTGACGACATTCGATTCGGACTGCACCGGGACCTACGGAAGATCCGCCACGACTTCAGTCGCGCGACGCCACGCTCGACCGGCGCCCGCGCTGCGGACAGCGCCCGGTTGACAGTTTGCTGGGTCGGCGTGAGGTCACGGCCCGGCGGGCGTCTGAGGGGTGTCGTCACCCACGGGCCAGCTCCCATGTAGGCGCGGTCGGCAAGGATAGGCACGCCCTGGCGTTCGCAGATCCGGATGATCCGGTGGGCGCGGGCCGCAGTGAGATCGTGCGCGCGACCAGGAAGAGTCGGCGAGATCCACAGCAGCCGCCCGACCGGGTCAGTCACCACCTGCACGTTCACTCCGTGTCGGCGGTGCTTGTGGGAGAAGTCGGCCCGGCTGTCGCCGACCCGGTCGCACTCCGCGAGGGTGCCGTCGAGCAGGACGTAGTCCGGATCCGCCTCGCGCAGGACGCGCAGCAGGCCAGGTGCGCGGTCGGCGAGCAGGTCGACGACCGCTGTCGTGTAGGCGTGGGCGGTACCGACGGAGATACCGAACCCGGCAGCGAGTTGGGCGAGGGTGTCGTGCCGGCGCAGGTACACCAGGCCGACCAGGGCACGCTGGTGCGGTGGGAGCTTGCAACGGCGGTCACCCTCGCGGGTGACGATAAGCATGGTGACCCACTCGACCAGGGCGTGGGGCAGGTCGAGTGCGGCAGAATACGGAACCAACGCGGCTCCTGTGCCTGTGGGTTGAGACTTCGAACACCTCCCCCAACAGCACGGGAGCCTCGTGCGTTGCGGGCATCGCTCCCGTCACCCGATCCATACCTTTCTTCGTGGGTTGATCCGGGTCATTCGTAGGATCGGGACACCCAGGAGTGCCGGGTGTGGCTGTCACCCGAGA
>NZ_JBEXLS010000049.1:0-50217 GCF_040610055.1 Streptomyces sp. NPDC004539
CGCGCCGCCGCCTTCGCGAACCGCACCGCACCCGCGACACCGTCCCGGTCGGTCAGCGCGACCGCGTCCATCCCCCGCTCCGCCGCGCGCTCCGCGAGCCGCTCCGAATGCGAGGCGCCGTACCTGAGCGAGTACCCGGAGACCACGCGCAGATGCGTAAACGCGCGCATACCGCACACCCCACCGCACTCATCTCCCCTCGCGGGTTTCGCTGAAGTGCGGAGGGTGACGATGGGGGTACTGGAGACGCCTCAAGCGATCGACCGAGGGACCTGCACCCCCATTTCCCCTCAGGGATGAATAATTCGATAAATCAACATCTTGAGCTCCATCGAAAGATTGGATGGATGAAAGTGTCGGATTTCTATTGCGATGAAGCGTTGTCGGGGAAGGCGCCGATCAAGGTGGTGGAGGAAACCGACGCGGTACTGGCCTTCGAGCACACCCGCCCGAGCTATCCGGTCCACATCGTGGTGGTTCCCAAGAGGCACATCCCGTCGGTGGTGAATCTCGGGGACGGCGGTGAAGATCTCCTCTTGGATATCCTGCGAGTGGTGCGTCGAGTTGCCGCACAGGTTCAGGAAGAGCACGGGGCCGCCTGCATTGTGACGAATGAGGGCGACTACCAGGAGTCGAAGCATATGCACTGGCATGTGCTGTTCCGGGGCGAGTTGCCCGAAGGGCGGGTCTGATCACGGGCTACCCGGCGGAGTCGCTTCCTGCGGTGATCTTCAAGGCACGTGAAGCCATGGGTCGGGTTCGCTATGTCCCGTGCCGCAGAGCGGAACGGTGGTGCGCCGTTTCTCGGGCGTCTCTGTGTATGCCGGACGTGGTCCGGGGTCACGGATTCCTCCGGGCCGGTCTCTGGACGTACAACCGTGATCTGCGCCTGATGAGGTGTCCGCTGTCCTCCAGTGAGCTGAGGGCGAGGCGTACCGCGTGGCGCGTCACGCCGAACCGCCGCTGTATCGTCGCTTGGGTGGGAATGCTTCCGCCGGCCCGCCAGGACCCGTCCGCTATTTTGGTGATGAGGGCTTTCCTGAGGTATTCGAAGTCCGGTATCTCCAGTTCGGCTGTCAGCCAGGTTTCCCATCGTCCCGGCTGGACGCAGACCCGGAGGGTGTCACCGGTGAGGGGATTTTCGGGGTCTAGTGCGACGATGCCTCTGCCGGGCACCATGAGCAGAAGGCCGTCCGCCTGTGCTTTCTGGGCGGCTTTCCGGAAGGTGCCCCTGCTTATTCCTGTCTCGCGTGATAGGCGGCTGAGTGTCGGAATCAGGTGGTACGGCTTGCATGTGCCGTCCGTGATGAGGCTTCGGAGAATCTTCGCCGCCCATTCCTGGGCGGTGAGGGAATCCGGAATACGGGGATTCGATCCGCCGCGAGGGCGCAGACTCCCCGCGTCGCGCACGATTTTCCGGATTCTTCCGAAGGAGCATCCGAGATGGTCGCTGATTCCTCTCAGGGTTGCCCCGTCCGCGTAGGCGGCACGGACCGCGGTCCGGAATCTCTCGCCCCGGGTTCCCGTGAGCCGGGCTCCTTTCGCGGGTGTGTGGACGCCTTCCAGGTGTTTCTGCCACTGCGGAGCCGCACTGCTGTGGCCGATGGTGTTCACGGCGTTTTCTTCCTCGCGGCGGCCGGTGTCGGCGAGCTGGCGGGAGGCCGTGTGCGGGAGTTCACCGGGGTGGTGGGCGGGCGGCGTGGTCACGGCGTCCGGCCGCCGGTTTCCTGAGTCCGGTTCCCGATCGGCCATGTCGCTCGCTCGCCCGTGCGGAGGTGCACCTCGATCGTGTCGCCCTGGGGGAAGTCGTCGGGGTCGGTGACGACGACGCCGCGTCCGGAGACGATGAGGAGGAGACGGTCCGCCGCGATTTTCCGGGCGGCCTTGTTGAACGTCGTCCTGCCGATTCCGGTCTGGCCTTCGAGGTGTTCCATCGACGGGAGCAGGTGATGGGTCGGGTAGGTGCCGTCGGCGATGCGGTCGCGGAGAAACTTCTCCGCCCTTTCCATGCGCGTGGTGGATGACGGGCTGCGGAGCCCGCCACGTCCCCGCAGCGTCACCTTCTCCTCGGTGAGGGTTGTGCGCACGTTCCCGTACGACCGCCCGATGTGCTCGGCGATCTGGCGGATGCTCCCTCCGGACCGGTAGGACGCGCAGAGGGCCGCACGGAATCTTTTACGGTCGGCGCCCTTCATCCAGCGGCCCTTTTCGGGTACGGGAATTCCTTCCAGGTGTTTCTGCCACTCGGGGACGGAGTGCTGTTCGGCGGGATTGCGCTGGGTGTTCAACGGGGTTCCTCGGCAGGGGAAGGCGGGTGGTGGGAGGGGCGGTGGCGCCCGGGGCCTCGTGGCGGTCGGGGCGGCTGGAGGAGGTCCGGGGACGGGGACGGGGACTGCGCGATGGCGAGGGGCGCGGGCCCCGGCGGTGTGCCGGTCTCCGCCGCTGACGGCTGCGGCGGGACGGCACATGGCCGGGCCGGGCGGTGGCTCTGCGCGGGGTCGGGGGTGGTTCGGTCAGGTGGGGTCCGGGCGGTGGAAGCGTTCCTTCCAGGTGGCCGGGTTGGTGATCTCGGCGCGGGTGGGGATCAGGGTGTCGTCGGCCCAGACCTGGTTGAATCTGTCGGTGCCGATGGCGTCGATGACGCTGGTCACGCACTGTTGCCCGTTGTTGAGGAAGGACCTGGCGGCGGCGTACTCGGGGGACTCGGCGACCGCCCGGTAGCGCAGGGAGGCACGTGAGGGCGGGGTGATGCCGGTGTTCTCCTCGGGCCCGAGGAGTCTTTGGGTGATCTGTCCGTCGGCCCAGTAGGCGTGGCCTTCGATGAGGCTGCGGTGGGCGAGGTGCTCGATTCCCCGGGCGCGTGGGAACAGGGTGCGCATGTGCTGCCACGTCTGTGGGTCGCTGGCCCGGTACTGGGCGAGGTGGGTGGCTTCGTGCGCCAGAATCCGGTGCAGGGACCGCTGGTCGGTGAGCCAGCCGGACTCCCGCAGGGCTGCGGGCATGATGACGAGCTCCGCCTGCCCGGGGGTGACGTCGATGATCTGGCCGCCGGTCAGGAACCAGGTCTGCTTGCGGGCGCGCCGCTCGGTGCGCCGGGTGAGGACCGCGGCGCGTATGTCGTCACGGGTGACGGCGGGGAGGTCGCGTATCTCGCTGTGGTAGAGGCGGCGTTCGCGGCGGCGGCTGAGCCGCCGCCAGGCACGCAGGGACACGAGGCGGATCACCACCGGGTCGGGCAGCGGCAGGCCGGTGACCGTCTCGACGAGGGGGAGGACTTCTTCGCCGATGGCGGTGAGCTGCGCGGTGAGGCCGTCGTGGCGGCGGCTGGCCTCGTTGTGGATGTGCAGGGCGGTCATGGGGATGGGTCGGCTTTCTCGGGCGGGAGTTGAGGAGGGGGGCGGATGCCGGTCGGGGAACTGCCGGTGCCGGTCGCCGCGCTGCACCGGCGGCGGGCCTTCGGTGATCGGCCGGTGTTCAGGTGGGCGGCCTTGCGGCGGCAGGCACGCGCCGCGTCGGCGTGGTCCCGGCGGTGGCGGGCGTTGCCCTGGGCGGTGAGGGTGAGGGCCCTCCAGGGGGCGGCCTTGCGGGCGGTGAACCGGACGGCGGTTGCGGTGAGGCGGGTGCGGGCTGTGCCGTGCCCGCCGGTGTGGGGGCGGGCGGAGCGGGGGAGGCGGTCGCGTTCGCCTTCATGCCTGCGGGGACAGGGCGCGGGGCGGGGGTGGCGGGCCGGTGCGGCACTGGTCTCCCGGCGGGTCCGGCCACGACGAGGCGGCGTCCTTCCCGGCGCAGCCGCCCTTCGTCCTTGAGCCGCCGGACCGCCGCGCAGGCGATGGTGGGGGAGACGTCGAGCTCGGCGGCCAGTGCCCGGTAGGGCGGCAGGGGGGTGGCGGGCGGGTACGTTCCGTTGTCGAGCCTGCGGCGTATCGCCGCCGTGGCGTACGCCGACCAGGTCGCATAGCCCGCGGGGAGCCCGGTCCGGGGGCCGTTGCCGCCGGCGGCGCCCAGTACTCCCTCGCGGGAGAGCATGAGCCGCAGGGCTTCGGGTGAGCGTCCGGTACGGCGGCTGATCTCGGCGACGCTCACGCCGGACAGGTAGGCGAGACGGACCGCCGCGCGGACCACGGGGTCGGCCGCCTGCTCCTTGAGCGGCCTTGGCCAGCTGGCGGGCAGGGCGTCCAGGGCCCGCCGCCAGTCGGAGGGTTGTGTGCCGGGGGGTAGGGCCGCCGCGGCGGTGCGGGCCCCTGCCCGGGTGTTCTCTTCCATGTGGTCCTGCCCCTTCTTCTTCGTTCTGTGGAGGGGCGGTCAGTGGTGGCCGGCCGGGGAGGCGGCGAGGCGGCGGGCCCAGGTGTCGGGGGCGGCGATCTCCTCGTCGGTGGGCAGCAGGGAGGTGTCCGTCCAGACGCGGTTGACCGCGGCGGTGCCGTACATGTCGACGGTCGTGGTGATCAGCTGGGCGCCCTGTTCGTAGAAGGCGAGGCGTGGGCCGAGGCGGCTGGCGCCGGGGAGGGCGGCGTGGAGGCGGAAGCGCCAGGACCGTCTCGCGTCGCGGGTGTGGTCCACCGGTGTGCCGTAGAGGCGGGTGGTGATCCGGTGGTCGGCCCAGGTGGCGTGCCCTTCGAGGACCGTGATGCCCCCGGTGCGGCTGCTGAGTCCACGCCGTTCGAGGAAGAGGGATTCCCATACGAGCCGGCCGCGCGCGGCGAACTGGGCGTGGTGGACCAGCTCGTGGACGGTCATCCGGGTCAGGTACCGCTCGTCGGCGAGGAATCCCGCGTGGTGGAGAGTGCGGGGCGCCGTTACGGTCTCGACCTGGCCGTCGGCGGCCTCCATGGTCACTGCGGCCACCAGGGGCCAGGTCAGGACCGGGACGAAGCCGGCGGCCTTGACGGCGTTGCGCGCCTGGACGGCTTCCTTGGGCGTCAGCTCCAGATCGGCGATGTCCCGGGCCAGGACGCGGACGAATTTCTGCCGGACGGCCGTACGCCACTGTTTCGGTGTGAGCAGCCGGAAGCGGACCTGCGCCGGGAGCGCGAGGCCGGTCGTCTCGTGCACGAGCGGTGCCACGGAGTGCAGGACGGTGGTGAACTGCTCGCGCAGGCCGGGGTGGCGGCGGGTCTCGTCGAGCACGGTGAAGCGGGTCACAGGATTCCTGTCGGATGAGTGGATTCGGAAGGGAAACGAGGTTCGGGGAAGAAGCAGGGGCGTGCGTGAAGAAGCGGGGCCGGGCCGCGCCGTGCGCAGGCGTGCGCCGACTCGGCGGCACGCGTCGGGTGGCGGGGGTGAACGGTCCCGGGGTTCGGCGGGGGCCGGGTTCGTGCCGACCACGACGAGGCGGCGGCCCTCCCGGCGCAGGCGCCCCTCGTCCCGGAGCTGCCGGACCACCTTGTAGACCACGCCGGGCTCCACGCCCAGTTCCCGGGCCAGGACCCGGTACGGCGGCAGGGGCCATTCGGCGCGGTAGGTGCCGTCCGCGAGCCGCCGTCGCACCACGCCTTTCACGTGGGCCGCCCAGCTCCGGCAGCCCGGCGGCAGCCTGGTGTGGCGCCCGCGGGCACCGCACGCGTGGAGCACGCCTTCGCGTGAGAGCATCCCGCGGACGGCTCTGAGGGAGCGGCCGGTGCGGCGGCGGATCTCGGCGACGGGCGCACCGGCTTCGTAGGCGCGGCGGACAGCGGCGCGCGCCACCGGGTCGGCCGTCTGGTCCTTGAGCGATCTCGGCCAGGTCCGCGGCAGGGACTCCAGTTCCCGGCGCCAGTCGGGAGGCCCTGGTGCGGGGATGGTCATGTCCGGTTCCAGGCGAGGCGGATGCCGTGGTGGCGCAGGGCGTTGACGGCCTGGGCGGCTTCGGAGAGCGCGTCGAGGGGAGTGGTGCCGTAGGCGATCCGCCGTACGGCGTCGGCCCGCCATCCGTAGGGCAGGGCCGCGAGACGGGTGGCGAGGTCGGCGCCGAGCGTGCGGTCCTCTTCGCGGTAGCCGCCGTGTTCGTGGTGCGGGACGGGGGAGGGCGGGTGGTGGCCGGCGGCCGTCTGGCGGCGGGCGTACTGGAGCACGCCGTGGAAGGGGACGCACCCGGGGCCTTCCGCGAGGGAGGGCCGCTGCGGGCTTCCCGGCGGGGGCAGGATCTGTTCGTAACGGCCGCTGAGCGCGGCGGCCTGCCAGTCGGGCGGGAGCCCGGTCAGGACGCCGAGCCAGAATTCGGCGGCCTGCCCGTGGGTGAGCCTGCGGCCGTCGCGGGGCCCCGGTCCCCAGAGGCGGGTGACCTCCGTGACTTCCCGCAGGAACGTCCGGACGCCTGCCTCGTCGAGGACGGGAACCGACCCGGAGCGGCCGATGAGGCGGTGGACGGTCGCCAGGTCGCCCTCGGGCAGGGCATCGAGGATGCGGGGGCGGGCACGCAGTTCGTCCCAGGTCAGGAGGGCCGCGTCGTGGGCCGCCTGCGCGGCCTCGTCCGTACCGCCTCCGGAGCCTTGCGCGTGGGCGGTGAGGGTCTTGAGCGCCTGGTCGATCTCTACGGTCCGGCCGGGGTCGGTGCTCAGGGCGGGGTCGAGGAGAGGGGAGCAGACGCCGGGGTGGTCGGCGGCCAGGGAGCACGCCGGGGTGTGCGGGCAGAAGGGCAGGACGTGCACGGACAGGAGGCCGGCGGGCCGGCCGGTCCAGGACGTCCAGGTCGGCCAGCCGGGCCGGCCCCCCGTCCAGGCGGTGTCCCGCAGGACACCCCAGTGCGGGCCGTGGCCGTGCGCGGCGGTCCGGCACTGGACGGACGACCTGAGCAGACCGCCGGGCGTGCCCGGACCGGGGGCGGGGATCAGGCGGGGTTCGACGCGGATACGGGCTCCGCAGGTCAGCGGCTTCGCCGGTGGCATCATCGGATGCTCCTGTCGTAGGGGGCCGGCTCCAGGCGGGCGACGCCTCCGTAGAGGTCTGTCGGCAGCGGACATGCGGGAGCAGAGGCGGGGGTGGGGCGCCACAGGGGGCAGGAGACGATGCCGGGTTCCAGCAGGCTCAGTCCGTCGTGGAACGCGGCGATCCGCTCGGGGCTGCGCAGGGCGTACGGGATCGCGCCGGTCGCGTCGTAACAGGCTTGCGCCACACGCAGGCCGGGGCTGGTGTCGGTGGCGTCGCAGTGCACCAGGTAGCTGCCGTCGGGCAGGGCGGCCGTCAGCTGGCGGACGGCGGTGAACGCCTCGTCGTCGTCCGGGAGGTGGCCCAGGACGCTGGTGAGGACGAGGGCGACGGGCCGGGACTGGTCGAGGACGCGTCGGGACCGGTCCAGGAGCCGGGCGCCGTCGCGGAGGTCGGCGAGGAAGCAGCCGACCGCGCCCTCGGGGGTGCTGTGGTGCAGGTTGCGCAGGTGGGTGACGACGTGCGGGTCGTGGTCGGCGTACACGACCCGGGCGTCCGGGGCGATCCGCTGCGCGACCTCGTGGGTGTTCACCTCACCCGGCAGGCCGGGGCCGACGTCGAGGAACTGGCGCACCCCGCACTCCCCGGCGAGGTGGGTGACGGCGCGCTGTGTGAACTCCCGGGAGGCACGGGCGATGGCCGTGAGCTGCGGGGCGATCTCCCGGCACAGCTCCCCGGTCACCCGGTCGACCTCGTAGAAGTCCTTGCCGCCGGCCCAGTAGTTCCAGGTCCGCGCGGAGGAGGGGACCGCCGAGTCGATGCCCGGCGTCGTGTCACGCGGCACGGTCCGCCCCTTCCCGCCCGCCCGGGAGCAAGGGCGCGGCCCGCAAACGGGCCTGGTCGAGGACGTGCAGCCCCTGAGGTCCCCAGACCGGCAGATCGTCTTTTTCGAGCGGGGCGAGGACACGGCCGAGCACACGCTGCGTCAGCACGAACTCCCGCGCGAGAGAGGCCAGTTGGGGGAGGGGGCCGGGTGTGTGGGTGCTGGCCGCGAGGTTCCGCGGGACGGTCTGCCGGAGCTGGCCGGCCCGCCGGGACGCGGTACCGGGCAGCGGCCAGTACGCCGTACGCCCCCCGACGGTGACCGCGGCGACGAGGCCGGGGACACGGCCGGGGGCGGTCACGACGGTCCCGTACGACGGGACGCCGAGGCCGTCGGCCGGTGTCCTGACGGTGGGCAGCGTGCTGCCCACCGGGCAGCGGACGTCCGTGGGCCGCTCGTGCGGGAGGGTGGTCACCGTTTCGAGCCCGGGGCCGGCCCGTCGCCGTCCCGCGCGGCCGGGGGGAATGTTCCTCATCCGGCTGCCTCGCCGCCGGGGAGGACAGCGCGGACGGTCTTGCCGATCCCGTCCGCGCGCGGGAACCAGGTCAGCCGTACGTCGAGGCGGGCGAGCCGGCGCATGCCCCGGCCGCTCCCGGCTCTGCTCTCCTGGTCGAAGTGGGGGAAGGCGGGGTTGTGGTCGGTGACGTCGAGGACGAGTTCCCCGGTCTCGGTGACCGCCGCCCGCAGCAGCAGGTGGCGCTGCGGGGGAACCGTTCCGGGCAGGCCGTGGCGGACGGCGTTGGAGGCCAGATGCGCGGCCACCTCGCCGGCCCGCACGTCGGAGCCGTTCCAGCCGAGCGAGGAACAGACTCCGCGCGTCCATTCCCGGCTCGTCCCCACCGCGGCCAGGTCGCCGGGGAGTTCGGCCTGAAGACTCTCCACCACCGGCGTGTCCTCGGCCGGCCGGGGCTGGGGCGCCGGGTTCTGGCCGGCCGACAACAGGGGCAGCGCCCGGTAGACCAGGCCCGCCAGGGAGACGTTGCCGAGTTTCCTGCGGGCGTGCCTCACCAGGTTCTCCACCTGCGACAACGGCACCCGCAGCTCGGCGGCGTGTTCCTTGAGGGTGCGGCCGTCGGCCAGCGCCCGCAGCATCGCGAGGAGATCGGCGGGCAGCCAGCCGGGGTCGTCGGGTTCGGGGGCCTCGAGGCAGCCGCGGGTGTACGCGCGGTACACCAGCTCCGGCTGCCGCCCTTTCACCCGCCCTTCGGGGACGTCCAGTTTCTGTGCGGCTGCGGACCACAACGGCCCCAGCCCGTTGTGGGGGAGCGGCAGTTGTTCCTGGACCAGGCGGGCCGCGATGTCCCCGCACCGCAGCCCCTCCGCCGCCAGCGCGAGCGCCCGCTCCTCCGGCGGGGTGAGCACGGGAGTGTTCACCGGCTCTCCTCCCGGCTGGTGCGGATCTCGGCGGAAGTCGGCAGGCCGTACTGCCGGGCCCGTGTGATCACGTGCGCGGGCGTCGCCGCCCCGAGCGCCCTCTCCAGGGCCTTGAGCTCGCCGACGGCTTCCTGGCGCCGGCAGTGCAGCGCGGCGGCGATCTGGTCGGGGGTGAGGCCCCTGGCCAGCAGAGGGATCAGTTCCCGCTGCCCGTCGGGGAGGTCGACGCGGCCGGTGAGACGGGCGGGGCGGGGCAGGAGCCCGGTCGCGTAGGCGGTCTCCACGGCGGCCGGACGCGCCCAGATGCCTTTCCCCGAACCGGTCGTCTTGCGCAGAGCCTGTGCGAGGTGGATGCGTATCACGCCCGGCGTGACGCCGAGGTCCCGCGCGATCGACCCCGTCGTGCTGCCCTCGGCGATGAGCCGGAGCACCTGCGCGGGCCTGGGGCTGAGGCCCTCGACAGCGCGGTTGCCCCGCGGCGCGAGCTGGGTTCCCGCCGTCTTCAGCGCACGCTGGACGAACCCGTACGAGCGCCCGCACTCGTCCATCAGGGCCCGTATGGAGGGCGTGCTGCTCGTTTCGTATCTCCGTTTCAGCTCCGCCCCGCACGCCTCCCTCTCCTTCTCGGAGAGCGGGATGTGCGGGGGCGGCCACTCGAATGGCGTCGCGTCTTGCGTCACGTCAGCAGATCGTTTCTGTGCAGGGGTCCGGATACACCGGCACGCCGGGATGCTCGCGGCGTGCCGGACGACAAGGAGGAGGGGGTGGCCCCGCCGCCGCACCAGGGGAGGTGAGCGGCCCGGCGGCGGGGCCCGGGGAGCCGTGCACGGCGGACGGTTGTCCACGGGGGTGCCGTGCACGGGAGGTCAGCGAGGGCGGTGGTCAGGCGGTGGTCAGCCAGCGGCGCCGTTCGACGTCGGTGACCTGTCTTTCCTGGTGGTCGAGTTCGAGTTCGGCGAGGCGGGTGAGGTGCCCGACGACCGCGGGGCCGAACGCCTCGTGGGCGAGCGGGCTGTCCTGGAAGTCCGCGAGGGCGTCGGTGAGGGTCGGGGGAAGGGGACGGCAGCCGTCCGTCGCCCGGTAGGCGTTGCCGTTCTGCGGCGGCCCGGGATCGAGCTGGTGCTCGATGCCGTGGGTGATCGCGGCGAGGGCGGCGGCGAGGGCGAGGTAGGGGTTGGCGTCCGCGCCGGGGACACGGACCTCCAGGCGGCGCAGGCCCAGCCGCCGCCCGCCCACGACCCGGACCGCGCAGGTCCGGTTGTCGAACCCCCACGTGAAGGCGGTCGGCGCGAACGAACCAGGCGTGAAGCGTTTGTAGGAGTTGGTGTTCGGGGCGTAGAGCGGCGCGAGGTGGGGGAGCGCGGTGAGCAGCCCGCCGATGGCGTGGCGTCCGGTCTCGGTGAGGGCTCCGTCGAATCCGGACAGCGCGCTGGTGTTCCTGGACCACAGGGAGAGGTGGAGGTGCATGCCGTTGGCGTGGCCGGTCTCGGGCGCCGCCATGAACGTCGGCGCGAGGCCGGCGCGGGCTCCGAGCGCGCGGGCGGCGTGCTTGAGCATCAGGTGCTGGTCGCAGGCGGCGAGCGCGGCGCCGTAACGGAAGGTGATCTCGGACTGACCGGGCCCGGCCTCCGTCTTGATCGCCTCCACCGGCAGTCCCGCGCCCTTCAGCGCGCGGTGCAGATGGCGGAAGAAGCGGTCGGAGACGGGGTCGTAGTCGAGGGCGTAGTCGAGGTTGCCCGCCGCCACCGGACGCAGGTCCCGGAACCCGCCCTCCTCCAGTGCCGTATAGGTGCCCCGGTAGAGGGAGAACTCGGTCTCGATGCCCACCATGGGATACAGGCCGTGCTGCGCCAGGCGGACCAGCTGGCGGCGCAGGATCTCCCGGGGCGCGACCTCCACCCGTCTCCCGTCGGGCGCCGTCGCGTCCCCCATGACCAGCGCGGTACGCGCCTCCCACGGCACGATCCGTATCGCCGTCAGGTCCGGCTTCACCGACAGATCCTGGTACCCCTGCTCCCACGAGGTCAGCGCGAAACCGTCCGCCGCGCTCATCGCGACATCGGTGGCCAGGACGTAGGAACACATCCCGCTGGAGTGCTGCGCGACCCGGCGGCAGAAATGCTCCGCGTCGTACCGCTTCCCCTTCAGCCGCCCCTGGAGATCGGGAACCGCCAGCAGCACCGTGTCGACGTACCCGCCCGCGACCCACTCATCACTCAGCTCGGCGATCTTCAGCGTGGCTGTGGCCTGCTGCTCCTGCGTCGTCTCGTGCCCGAACACCTGACCCGACCCGGCCCCGGTCTCAGCCGCGGCCCTGTCCGCACGCGTGGTCGTCGCCATGTCAGACCACCTCGTCCTCGAACGCGGCAGCCGAACCGTCTTTGTGAACGGGGACCGTGTACGTACTGCCCTGCCGGTGCCACCAGGCCCACGCCAGCAGGAGAACGACGAGCAGCGCGATGGGCGCGTAGTTGAAGGTGTCGACGGAGATGGCGTTGGTCTGGGGGAGGCAGAACAGGAGCGTCACGAAGACGACCCAGATCACCGCGACCACGCCGACGATCAGGCCCCAGCTCCCGAGGTTCCACGGTCCGGGGCGGAAGCGGTGACGGTTCTTGACGCGCAGGAAGATGGGGATCGCGTAGGCGGGGGTGATGCCGATGACGTTGATGCTGGTGATCGCCGCGTACGCGACCGGGCTGTAGAGGCTGGGCAGGGCGAGGAGCGCGGCGCAGACCACGGCGAGCGCGACGGCCTTGCGTGGGGTTCCGGTGTGGGTGTCGACCTGCCGCCACTGGGCGGAGCCGGGGAGGGCGCCGTCGCGGGAGAACGCGAACACCATGCGGGAGGCGGCGGCGGTCTCGGCGTTGCCGCAGCAGAGCTGGGCGACGATCACGACCAGGAGCAGCAGCTTTGCTCCCGTGAGGCCGAGGGCGTCGAGGAAGATCTGAGCCGGAGGAACCCCGGTCGCGGTGCCGACGGTGCCCGCGTAGTCCTGGATCGCGAAGGTCAGCCCGGCCAGGAGGACGAACCCGGCGAGCCAGGACCAGCCGATCGCGTGGATGATGCCGCGCGAGGCGGAGACCTGGGCGTCGGTGGTCTCCTCGCTGAGGTGGGCGGAGGCGTCGTAGCCGCAGAACGTGTACTGGGCGAGCAGCAGGCCCAGGAGGGCGACGTAGACGGGGCTGGTCCAGCCTGTGTTGTTGACGAACTCCCCGAACACGAAGTCGGCCGGCTGGTGGTGGGAGGGGACGACGGCGAGGGCGCCGACGATGACGAGGACGCCGGCGGCGTGCCACCAGACGCTGATGCTGTTGAGGATGCTCACCAGGCGTACGCCGAACCAGTTCAGGGTGAGGTGCAGGGCGAGGATGCACAGGAAGATCACCATGATCTTCCCCGGGGTGGGTGTGATCCCCCACTGGAGGTTGAGGAAGGCGCCGGTGAACAGGGCGGCGCCGTAGTCGATCCCGGCGATCGCGCCCAGCAGGCCCAGCAAATTCAACCAGCCGGTGTACCAGCCCCACTTCCGGCCGCCGAGCTGCTCGGCCTGGTAGTACAGGGCGCCCGAGGTCGGGTACGCGGAGGTGACCTCGGCGAGTCCGGCGCCGACGAACATCACCATGGCGCCGACCGCGACCCAGCCCCACAGCATGACGGCGGGTCCGCCGGTGTTCAGGCCGAACCCGTACAGGGTCATACACCCGGACAGCACGCTGATCACGGAGAAGCTGACCGCGAAGTTCCCGAAGGGACCCATCCGCCGCGCGAGGACGGGCTGGTAGCCCAGCTCCCGCAAGTACTCCTCGTCGGGTTTCCGGGGGACCGCACGATGGTCCCGACTCACATGAGCCACGGGTAAGCCTCCACAACGTAGGTAAGTGAGAAAACGGACAGGTTCATGCCATACGGGGGCCGGGCGGGAAGTCACGGACGGACCCCGGCCCCCGACGGCCGGGAGGAGAAGGATTCGGTGCGCGCCCGCAGCAGCAGGGCCTCACCGGGATCGGCCTGCGAGGAACCGGTGTAGACCGACGCCCACGGCTCACGGGCCGCGTACGGCTCCAGCGCCCCGAATACCTCCGCGGCCTCCACCAGCCGGCCCCCGGCCCACAGTGCGTACGCGAGCAGACTCAGGTCCGCCACCGACCGCTCCACGGGCGGGACTTGACGGAACCAGCGGTGGAAAGCGTCCAGCGTGCAGGAGAGCATCGACCTGTCCTCCCAGTAGAACCGCCACGCCCGGTTCGTGACCCCACGCCGCTTGCGCTCCACATACGCGTGGGCGGGAAGCAGCAACAGCGGGGACGCTGCGGGCCGTTGGGTGGTGACGTACCGGCCGAAGTCGTGCACCGCCGCCAGCGAGGACCAGACCGGGCAGTCCCGCGCGAGCAGGAACTGCACCACCCGGTGATACGCCTCCCGGTTGAACGGATCACACCGCTCCACCTCCCCCAGCAGCCCCCACGGACCACTCGGAAACCCCTCACCGGACACCACCCGGTGCTCCTCCCGCACCTGCCCGGCATCGAGCTGCGCCAGCGCGAGCAGACACACCCACCCCACCGGATCACTTGGTCCTCGACGCACCGCCTCCCACACCGCCGTGCGCGCCCGCACCTCCAGCGTCAACGCCTGCGGATGCCCCCGCCGCCGCGCCCGCAACGCCCGCTCGACGGCCACCCGCGCACACATCAGCCACGCGTCGTAACACCCCGGCTCCTCACCCAGCCACACCCCCACCACGTCCGACCCCGCCGCCGCGACCGCCAGCACCTGCGTCCGCGACGTCCGTAACGCCCACCCCTCCCCCGTCACCCGCAGCAGATCCCGCGCCGCCCGCCAGTGCCCCGCCCGCAACTCCACCAAGGCCACCCGCAGTTCGTCGTCATGACCGGCCGGGTGATACACGAGACGCGTCATGACCCCTCCCCGAAACGGGAGTTCCCGGTGTCCCGGATGCCGGAGAGCGGGACCTCGACCCAGACGCCGTTCCCTTCGGAGAAGGCCCACCGCCCGCCCAGGTCCCGCACCACGGCGTCCACCAGAACCAGCCCCCGCCCCCTCTCCGCCAGAAGACCCCCGACACCCCGCGCCGGCGCGGACGGACACCCGTCACGCACCTCCAGCCGCACCCACCCGCCCGAACACCGCCCCCACAGCACCACCGGATCGGCCTCGCCGTACAGGATCGAATTGGTGACCAACTCCGACACCACCAACTCCAGTTCATCGACCACCGCACCCCCTCCCTCACAACCGCGCGTCACCCACTCACGCGCACTGCGCCGCACCTCCGGGACGTACCGGCGCTCAGCCGGAACCTCCATCTCGAACTCCTCGGCCGACACCCCCTCCGCATCCCGCCGACGCACCTCCGACAGACCGACCAGACGAGCACAGAGCGCCAACGACCTCCCCAGCACATGACCCGTCGCCCCCGACGGCCCCACGGACGCCCTCATCGCCGACCCACCTCGACCACCGCGACGAACGCCAAGTGCGTCCCGAACCAGGCCAGTTGCTCCATGAAATCGCATCGGACCGCGCCGGCGTCGAGGTCGGACAGGACCACGACGCCCTCGGCCCGCCCGGACCTGACCTGCTGCCGCACGAGTCCCCACCCCGGACGGGCCACGCAAGTGCGCCAAGTCTCGTCGTCCGTGTACCGGGGCCCGGCGCGCCATCCCCGCTCCTCCGCGAAGGCCGTCACCGTCGCCAGCGACTGTTCCGGAGCGTAGAAGCACACGCGCGGAACTCTGCCGTTCGCCGCAACCCGGGCGAGGGTCGACTTCTGGAGCGTCCGGAGCACGGCATCGACGTGCTCTCGGTTCACCCCGGTCCGGTTCCGGTGGGGAGTTGCGCTGTGACGCATCGCTGAGCCTCGGCTTCGTGGAGGGTGCGGGAGGCAGCCGTCGTCCACGGCAAGACAGCGTGGATGACGGCGAGTTCGGGAGGCGGGGAGCGCCTGCCGGAACATCAGGATGGCAGCGAGCAGGGCGCCCTGGAAGCTTAAACAGAGAATTCTGATGTACTGTTTTGTTAGCAAAACCCATACTCAAGGAAACAGGTTGAAGCAATATCGCGAACGTTCCTCGGCTGAGTGAAATGCGCGTTGCGTGAGTCGAACGTTCGCCGTCAGACTGTGGATGACCATGCAGGAGGATGCAGTGATGTTCGACTCCGCGATGCCGGCTCTTGAGTCAGCGACGCCTACGCTGTGCCGACTCCAGCTCAGCAACGAGCTGCGCCAACTTCGGCTCAGGGCTGGGAAGAAGGGCGCCGAGGTCTGCCGCGCGCTCGCGTGGCCGCCGTCGAAGCTGACCCGGCTAGAGACCGCGGACAACGGGACCGTCGAACCCTCGGACGTGATCGCCCTGTGCCTGATCTACGGCGCGACGCCGGAGGAACAGAGCACGCTCGTCGGGTACGCGAAAGTCACCAAGACCAAGAAGGACTGGTGGCAGGTCCAGGGCATCCGCGATGTCGTCCCGCCTAGTTTCAAAGCGTTCCTCGGGCTTGAGGCCACGGCTGAGGAACTGGAGAACTACGAGAGTGAATACGTCCCCGGCCTGCTCCAGACCGACGCGTACATCCGTGCCATCCACGAACAGGCGCACACTGGGCTGCCCATCGAGCAGATCGAAAAGCTCGTTGCGGTCCGCATCACGCGCCAGGACGTCCTGCACCGGGAGATGGGTGCGCTGGAGTTCACCGCAATCGTCAACGAAGCGGTACTTCGACGGAAGGTCGGCAGTGCTGAGGTCATGAAGGAACAACTCCTTCACATGGCTGACCTCGCCTCTTCCGTCCCCAATGTCAAGATCCAGGTCGTGCCGTTCGCGCTCGGGGTTCACCCAGGTATGAACGGCCCTTTCATGGTCCTGAAGTTCGGAGCGCTCGCCCTCAAACCGATCGCGTACCTCGAAAACCTCAGCAGTGCGGGTGTCTCGCGGCGTGATGACGACGTGAAGAAGTACAGGCAGGCGTTCAGCGATCTCCAGGCCCTCGCTCCGGGCTACAAGGAGTCCCTGAGCATGATCTATGCAGCAAGCAAGGAGTTTTGATGCCTATCCGAGCCGATGACCTGAACGTCGACTGGTTCTCGTCCAGCTACAGCAACAACCAGGGCGGCGCGTGCGTCCAGGGCGGAAGGATAACCGGCGCGACGGCCCTCGACTGGTTCTCGTCGAGCTACAGCAACGACCAGGGCGGCGAGTGCGTCCAGGGCGCGAGGATCACCAGCGCCATGGCCGTCCGCGACTCCAAGCTCCCCCACGGCCCCGCGTTCGTCGTCCCCGCCACGCCGTGGACCTCCTTCATCAGCGCCGTGAGTGAGGGAGAGCTCAGCTAGCCACGGCCGACAGGCACCGAAAGCGGTCCGTCTCCTCCCACAAGGGGAAACGGACCGCTTCGCGCGTTCCGCCATGTCGAGACCGATGAGCATCGTGTCCCGTGACGTACGGCTATCCCCTTGTCATGCCCAGGTACCCGGTACCCGGACGTCTCGCGCGAGGCCATCAAAGGAACCATGAGGAAGATCATGGAGGAGAGGAAAGACAAGTGAGCACCCCCGACCTCAAGGCCGACCTGTACGCCGTTGACCTGACTCAGGCCATATAGCGCAAGTCCCCCGCCAGCAGCGGAGGCGAGCAGTGTGTCGAGATCACCGACCTTCCGGAGGGAGGTATCGCGATCCGGGATTCCAAGAACCTGCTGAAGGAACCACTGCGCTACTCCGCAGACGAATGGGCCGCATTCCGGCAGGGCGTCATCGCCGGGGCGCTGTAGGGCGTCACTGGGTGGTCCTCTGCCGGGGAACGGAGGATCACCCAGTCACGAAGTCCGGCTTGTGCTCCCTGAGGCAAGCCCGCGGAGGATTGACGCCCGCAGGAGCAACGACGCCCAGTGCAGGACTGGGAGCATCACCTTTGTGACCGCTGCCTCTTGGTGCGGTGTTACTACAGAGAGGGCATCCGATGACCGGTAGGCGTATGTGCTCGGTCCCTGAGCTCACGGAAGCCGGCGCGGTCTGGCGCAAGTCGTCTTACTCCAACGGCTCCGGGAACAACTGCCTTGAAGCCGCCGCCTTCCTCGCCATGGTCGGCATCCGCGACTCAAAGACCCCCGAAGGAGCCGCGCTTGTCTTTCCTCGGTCGTCATGGACGGCCTTCGTGGACAGTGCGAGGGCGGGCGAACTCGCTGGGCGTGCCTGACCTGCTGGGCTGACTGCCCGAGCCAGTCGGTGAATTGGCAGGTGGCCGAGGAGACGCGGAGTCCTCGACCACCGTGCTGGACGGCGAACTGCGTAGGCCGGCCTTGAGCTTGCTCCGCAATCGTCCGCCGTGCAGGTCGGTGGGTACGGCTACTGGGATCTCCGGGCTACGACTGCGCGAGTACGCCGGTCACGGGGCCGTGGGTGTTGGGCTTGCACTGACCGGCTGTCGTGAGACATGGTCGGTCATTTGGTCTGCGCCGACGGTAAGGGCTGCGTTGCCGCCCGGTGAGGTAGGCCCAGCACGTGCCGCAACTGGGCGTGTGGCTGGGCGCGAGTTCATGATTCGCGAGCTGGACGGCGGCACGGTTTGCAAGAGCCGACCCGATCTGAATGATCTGTTCTGGTTGTGACGTACGGGACAGCCGACGGCGGGATGCCGCGTCCGTGTTCTGCTTTCTCCTCGACCGTCCTCGTGGGTGAAGCGGTCGAGGGCGGCGTGCGGGCGGTGTCAGAGCAGTCCGAGGTGGTCGAGGCCGCGGTAGGCCAGTTCGACGTCCGTCATCAGTCCGGCGCGCATGATCTCTTTGAAGCGGTCGAGAGCGACCAGTTCGACGGTGACGAATTCCGCGGGGTCCAGTGCCTGTTCGGCCACCTGCGTGCAGTCTCGTGCCACGTAGCCGTAGCGCCTGGCGGTGGAGCCGGCATCGTCCCAGCAGGAGCCGGCCAGTTCGACGGAGCCTTTGTAGCCGGTCTCTTCCAGGAGTTCCCGGGCCGCGGCGGTTGCCGGGTCCTCGCCGGGCTCGATGAAGCCGCCCGGCAGCTCGTAGAGGATCTCGTCGGGTCCGGGCCGGTACTGCCGGGCGATGACGACCTTCGTGTCGGGAGTCAGCGCGAGCACGGCGGCGGCCGAGGGTTCCTGGCGGACCAGCTTGTCGTGCACGCTTCCGTCCGGGAGACGGAAGGTCACCCGGTCCAGGGAGCGTCCCTCCACGCCGATCACCGTGGTGCGCGCGGTCTCTACCCAGCGTTCGGTCATGCTGTTCCTGCCTTCGTGCTCGATTCCTGACCGGGTGTGCCGGGTCAGGAGGACTGTCGGTGGTGTCGGCCGTGTCTGCCCGCTATGCCGCGTGGCGGCCGGCCGCTCTGTACTGGTCGAGGAAGTCCCGCACGGACGGCTCGGCCCTGCGCGGTGCGAGGTCGGCGACGACCTGGTTGACATAGTCCTGGGCGCGATTGGACTCGACGCCTGCGAGGATTCCCAGCGCGCGGCGGGCGGTCGCCAGGCCCTGGTCGAGGTCGTCGTTCTGCAGATACGCGCGTGCGGTGTTGGCGAGCCGGATTCCGGTGGCTCTGGTGTAGCGGCCGGGGGACATGGGATCGGCCTGCGCGCTCCAGGCCAGCGCGGGCTTCGGACGGCCCAGGTCCCGGAAGATCTCGGTCGCGTCCGACGCGAGACGCGAGTGCTGGTAGTAGGAGAGCCACGTGGGGTCTCGCCCGTCGTCGCGGGCCGAGGCCAGGAGGTCCTCCGCCGCGCGCAGGGCGCGCACGGCGGAGGATGCGTCACCGGCCTTGCCATGGGCGCGGGCCTCGGCGAGTTTCGCGAAACTGAGCACGCGGGGGGCCGCGACGCGCCGGGCGTGGGCGTAAGCCCCCTGGGCCATGTCGACGCCCTCGCTGGGAAACCCTCTGATCAGCGACTGCAACGCCATCGTCGTCAGGACGTAGCAGCCGGTCTCGGCGTCCCCGCCGGCCTTGGCCATGCGCAGGGCCTGGATGAAATGCCGCTGGGCGATGCCGTGATGCCCTCTGTCGAAGGCGCTCCACCCGGCCAGCCGACCCAGCTCGGCGGTCACGGCGAAGAGCCGGCGGCCCACGGCGTCGGTGTAGGTGCCGGCGAGCAACGGGGCGGCCCGCCGGTCCAGACAGTCGTCGAGCGAAAGAAGCTTCCAGCTCCCTCCGCCGTAACGCGCGTCCCACTGCCGGGCCTCCTCGGCGGCCTCGCGCAGCTCATCGACGTCGGCCTGCCCGACGCGCCGACCCCCTGCGACGGTCTCGACCGGGTCGCCGGGGCTGATGAGCCAGCGGGTCAGCGGGGTGGTGAAGTGAGAGATCGCGAAGGTCGCGCCGCCGGAGATGAGAGTTCTGCGGTTCACAACACCCCAGTATTCGGCCGCGGAACGCACCGCGGCACCGGTGTCCCGGGCGAAACCGAGCCCGGTACCGGCATGTGCCGTACCCGGGGCCGCCATACGGATGTCGGTCAGGTCCACCCGCCGGCCCAGTCGTTCGGTGAGGAGTCTGGCGATCAGCGCGGGGACCGGCGGGTCAGGGACCATCCCCCTGTCCGTCCAGTTGGTCCAGCTCGTATTGGTGTAGGCGCGCGGGTGGCCGGCCTGCTTGCACATCCCGTTCAAGGTGTGGGCCAAAGAGTTCTTGGTGGCGCCGGACTCCCTCACGAGTCGCGAGAGGGCTTCGTTCGGAGTCCTGGGGCGGCGTTGCGTCTTCCCCACGTGCGTCCCCCTTTCGGGTGATCACGCTCGGTGTCCTGTTGTTGACGGGGCGTCCGACCCTACGGCAGACAGCCCACGCCCGTAAGGACGTTGAGATGTGTGAGCCCCCCTTGTGAGTATCCCGGCTCCCGCTCCGAGCGGGTTGTCTGGATACAGGAGCGCGGCAGCCGCCTACGGCGAAGGAGACGGCTGTGTCCGAAGCCCCCGCCGGGCAGTTCCCGTTCCAGGATCTGATGACGCCCCGCACGGTCCGCGCACCCGCCGACGCCAACCGGCGTTGGTGACCCTCACGGTCCCGAGGCCCCAAGACGCGCCCTCTGTCGGACGGCCTTCGGCGTCCGGACGACAGCGGCACCTGAACGACATCCCGAGAGCCCCGAGAGAGAAGGAAGTTCCGCGTGTTCATCGACATCCCGAGCGAACTCGAAGCCTCTCTGATCGGCCTTCCTCTTCCGGCGTGGAAGCTGGACGGCTCGTTCCTGGCGGAGTCCACCATGGAGCGGTACCGGACCGAGCTGACGGCCGCCCCGCGGTTCGAGGAGACCGCCGTGAGGCTGCGTCACGCGCTGACCGGGGAGGGCGGCGGATACGCCGTCCTGCGCCTGGGGAGCCTCGCGAAGGTACTGGGGACCGGCGACGACCGGTTCCTGCGTCTGGTGACGGGCTTCGCGGCCGAGGCGGCAGTCCCCTTCTCGCCCTTCCCACTGTGGCCCCTGTGGAAGGACATCGGGGTCAAGGTCGACAAGGACCCCGGCAGGGCCAGCGGCATCGGGTACAACGCGTTCCACATGGACCTGGTGAACGCAACCTTGCCCCCGGACTACACCACGCTCCTGTGCGTGCGCCACGACCCGCTCGGCGGCGGTCTCAGTATCCTTTCCGACGCGCACGCCGCCGTGGCGCGGCTCTCGGAGGACAGCCGTACTCTGCTGGCCGAGACGGCCTACCACTACGGGAACTTCTTCGACCTGTTCGGCGTGGGCGAGGAGTACACGCCGTTCCCGATCCTGGACGGGGCCGACCGAGGCGAAGGGCTCGTCCGGTTCACCGCCAAGATGCTGGAGCGGTCCCAGCTCGGCCAGGCGCACGCCGACGCCGCCAGGGAACTCGCTGAGGAACTCGTGCGGGGCCAGCTCTCCTTCATGCTCCAGCCCGGGGACTACCTCATCGTGAACCAGCACCGCTTCCTGCACGGCCGCAAGGCACTCCACACCGGCCAGGAGACCCTCCCGGTCGCCGACCGACGGCTGCTCCTCCAGTTGTTCCTGCGCGCCCCGGCCGGCGACGGCTCCGCCACGTGACCGGCCG
Source organism: Streptomyces sp. NPDC004539 (assembly GCF_040610055.1). Taxonomy (NCBI): domain Bacteria; kingdom Bacillati; phylum Actinomycetota; class Actinomycetes; order Kitasatosporales; family Streptomycetaceae; genus Streptomyces; species Streptomyces sp. NPDC004539. The sequence goes on from NZ_JBEXLS010000049.1 coordinate 21,137, forward strand.
ACGGCACCGGTGACCCACCAAGCCCCGCACACGAGTCCCGCCCCCGAACACACGCCACCACCGCGGGGCGGAGCCCGGTCGGGCATCCCAGGAAACGGCCGCGCACAGGGTTCCCCGGGCTCATCCTCCGCCCTAGATACGCGAGTTGCGCAGCGACTGCCACGCGGCGCCGGCCAGCGCCCGCGTCGCCCGCGGGACCGACAACTGCTCGTGCTCGCGGTACAGGGCCCAGTTGTACTGCACGAGGGACAACTTGTTGGAGGACAGCGATCCCGCCCGCTGGGCCCGGTACACCGCGAGTGGCTCGGGCAGGCCCCGAGCGTCAGCCCCGTCCCGCATGATCGACAGCCAGAGAGCGTAGTCCTGGCGCTTGCGCATCTCCGGCATCAGCCTCGTGCCCAGGACATTGCGGTCGTACATGGCGGTGAGGGCACCGATGTGGTCCTGGACCAGCATCGCGCGGTAGTCCACCTGCTCCAGCGCACGGATCACCCGCCCGTTCGGGACCCAGTCGGTGCTCTCGCCCTCGTGGCCGGCGTCCATCTTGAAGTACGAGGTGAACGTCAAAGGCGCGTCGCCTTCCGCAGCGAAAGCGAGCTGCTTCTCGGTCTTCTGCGGAAGCCACATGTCGTCGCTGTCGAGAAAAGCGACGTAGTCCCCGCGGGCCCGCTCCATCGCGAGGTTGCGGGCCCGGCCCGCACCGCCCCGTTCAGGCGCCCGCTCCGGCAGGACACGCTCGTCCTGCTCGGCGAACTCGCGCAGCAGGTCCATGGAGCCGTCGGAGGAATGGTCGTCGGTGACCAGCAGCTCCAGGTCACCGTGGGTCTGCGTGAGCACCGACCGGACCGCCGCGCCCAACGTCACTGCCGAGTTGTGGACGGGCATCACGACAGACACCAGAGGCACAGCGCTACTCCTTGCCAGACCAGGAACGACGGTCCATTCAAACACCGCGATCGAGCAGGAGCCGCCATGCAGACAGTCGTCGCCGGTCAGGGCTACGTAGGACTTCCCCTGGCCGTACGCGCTGCCGAGACGGGACACCGCGTCATCGGCTACGACGTGGACCCGCACCGCGTCCAGCAGCTCGCCGCCGGCCAGTCCTACGTGAGGGACGTGGACTCCTCGCGGCTGCGCGAAGTGCTGGATTCCGGGGCCTACTCCGCGACCGCCGATGCCGCCGCGCTGGCCGGCTTCGACATCGCGGTGATCACCGTACCGACCCCGCTGCGCGACGGCGTGCCCGACCTGACCCACATCGAGTCCTGCGCCCGGACGCTGGGCGCGCACCTTCGCCGCGGCGCGACGGTGGTCCTGGAGTCCACGACCTATCCCGGCACCACCGAGGAACTGCTCCTGCCGATCCTGGAAGAGATATCTGGCCTCAAGGGCGGGACGGACTTCCTGGCCGGATTCAGTCCCGAGCGGATCGGCAACAAGCGCTGGTCGTTCGACGGGACGCCGAAATTGGTGTCGGGAATCGACGCCAAGTCACTCGACGTGATCAAGAGCTTCTACGACGGCATCTTCCGGACCACGGTACCGGTGTCCGGGACGAAGGTCGCCGAGCTGGCCAAACTGATCGAGAACACCTTCCGCTTCGTCAACATCTCCATGATCAACGAGATGGCGATGCTGGCCGCCTCCCTCGGCGTGAACATCTGGGAGGCCATCGACGCCGCCGCGACCAAGCCCTTCGGTTTCACACGGTTCACCCCGGGCCCGGGGGTCGGAGGACACTGCCTGCCCGTCGACCCGATGTTCCTCTCGTGGAAGGCCCAGCAGGAGCTCGGCGTCCCCTTCCGGTTCGTGGAACTCGCCGCCGACGTGAACCGGCACATGCCCGACTACGTCGTCCGGCGCCTCGTGGAGGCACTCGACAAACGTGGCACACCCGTCAGCGGATCTCGGATTCTCCTGCTCGGCCTGACCTACAAGTACAACGCCACCGACCTTCGCAATTCTCCCTCGGCACGTGTCGCCGAACTTCTCATCGGCCTCGGCGCCGAAGTCCGCGGTGCCGAACCCAACATTCCGGACGGCGACAACATCAAGCTGAACGTGCTCCGGGTCGATGCGACACCCGACCAGGTAACGGCCGCTGATGCAGTGGTTCTTCTCATGGACCACCCGCGATTCGACCTTCCGATGGTCGAGAAAAACGCATCCTATGTTCTCGACTGCCGAAACCGACTCTCCGGATCGAACGTCGAGACCCTTTAGATTTCGGAATCCCCGGTCTGTGGCCATCCTTGATCATCGGGAGTTGCCTTGCGCGACGAATGGGAACACGCCCACACCGACTACACCAGGCCCGTGCGACGTCGAATTCCTGCCTCGCTCGCCGAAAGCGAGGCGGACTGGCGCCACTACCTGGAACACTCGACCCCCAACGGGTGGTTGATACAGCACAACGCGATGACCGAAGCACTCGTCAGCGGAAAGCCGATCTACCTGCTGCACACCACCAAGGCCATCGACGCCATCCGCACCAGCCGCCAGTTGCACGCCTCCACCGGATGCCTGGTCGCAGCCCTGTACTGCTCGCCTCTCGTCAGACAGCACGAAGGACTGCGCCCCCACAACCTCGGCGCCTACCTGATGCGGACGAAGCCCTCCACCACACCCATCGTCTTCGAGGTCGTCCCGGACGCCCCGATCCGGCCCAAGGGCATCGACTACCTCCATCTCGGCGCCATCCACCTGCGTACCTACGAGCGCTACCGGAGCTTCCTGACCCCCACCGAGAACGACCAGCTCGACGACACGGTACTGACCGGGCTGCGCGCCACGGCCGCGTTCTTCGACGTCACCCTGCGCAATGCCTCCGGCCATCCCACTCCGGCCCCCGAGTTCATCGACCAGCTGTCCGACGCCGTGACCCACGTACCCTTCCTCGGCTACCTGTACTTCGAGGTTCTGTCCGAATACCTGATGCTCCACTCCGTCACCCCGGAGACCAAGACGTACGCCCAAGCCGGAGAGCTCAACAACTGGCTCGGCAAACGACTCGCCTTCGCCGCCGTGGACGGCATGGACCGGCTGTTCGACCTGGCCCGTTTCAACCCGCGCCATCACCGGCTCGTCCAGCTCGTCGAAGGCATAGAACCGGCTCTGGGCCCGGGAGCCGCCGAGTATGTCCGGCGACGCCTGTCCCACCTGTTCGCCCGGACCGCACTGCACCCGTCCCAGGACGCAGCGGCAGTCACATTCCTGGGGGCTGACCTCAGCACGCTCCGAAACGTCGCACCCGGACTGATCGGCCAAATGATCTTCCGCGAGATCCGGTACATGCCGCGCTATCAGCAGCTCTACCACTGCTTCGAGAAAGCCAAGGCTCTCGATGCATGGGACTACTGGAACAGTGAGGGAATACCCACCCCTTTCAACGGAATCCTCCCCAAGGGAGAGATAGGGATAAATCCCGTCTACCCCAGATCGTCAGTCAGGGCATGGGCGGCAGAAAAGGACAGCAGGGGCTACCTGCATCCGGCCGAGGAAGTCACGGCCGTCTTCACACCACACCTGGCGTCGTGGTGGGCACCGCCTCGTCAGCGTGGGAGGCGGAACGCCGACACGGATTCGCCGGTCGAGCCGGCCCTGAGAGCCCGATCCCCGATTCCCACCCAACGGTCGTCCGTCGACGAGGTCTCCGCGTGACCTCCAAACTCCTGAAAATCTTGACCGGCATCAACCGCCCCTCCGCACCGTCGTCCGGGAGCATGACCCTCGTCGGCGATCTCTACAGAGCGATGCCTGACGTCCACACGACCTTCCTGGGCAGGGCGCCGGTCGACCAGACTTGGAAGACCTCGTTCGATCATCTGATCACTCTCTCCACGACGAAGCGCCCTCAAGGCCCCGACTTCACCCCGTACGTCGGTGAGCTGACGAACGAGGTCGGTGCGTTCGTCGAGGAGATCCAGCCGAACGCCATTCACGCCCAGTACCTCGGATTCGCTCTCAGCCTGGCTTTCACCCGAACTGCCGGCAACGTCCCGATCATCGCCATCGCCCACGGCCCCGACGTGATGGCGGCCGAACGCAGCGCATCGGAACACGAGACCATGAAGGAAGTTGCCGCCGCGAGTGCCGCGATCGTCACCCCGACCTCCGCCCTCGCCGACCGCATCGACCATCTCACCGGACGCCGGTTCACCGATCGGCTCACCGTCATCCCATGGGGCATCCCTCTAGACCACGCCCGAGTGCGCAGCCGCCTGCCCACCGCCACAGAACCTCTGTCTCTCGTACACGCCGGCCGCCTGGACGACAACAAATCCACCATCACCGCCGTCGAAGCGCTCTCTTTGACCCGCCGGCCGCATCATTTGGCCGTGATCGGCCAAGGACCCCTACGAGAGCATCTCGAACAGAGGACCATCGAACTCGGACTGCGCGACCGGGTCCACTTCGAACCGTTCCTGCCCCGCGCCGAACTATGGCGCCGCCTGCCGAACTTTGACGCCTTCGTCTTCACAACCAGGGCTCTGGAAGCTTTCGGACTCGTCCTCATCGAGGCCCAAGCCCATGGCCTCTCGGTCATCTACTCCGACCTTCCCGGTGTCAGGGAAATCCTCGGGGGCACCGGAGTTCCCTACACTCCCGGCGACCCACGCTCGCTGGCCATAGCCCTGGACGAGATAGGGCGAGACTTCCAGCGGCGCGACACCCTCATCAAGGCGGCCCTCGACAACGCCCGCCGATACGACGTCACCGACACCGGCCGCCGGCTTCGCGAATTGACGCTCCGCATCACCTCCTGACCTCGGTACTTCGAGACCGGCTCGGGACTGGCGAAGTTCCACGATCAAGTGCCGCGTGCTCCCACTTCACCTCGACCGCGACGACTTGCCTCCCCCTGCGCGGCTGCCTCGCCCCGAAGTCCGCGACCGCGCAGGTGAAGTCACCGCATGCTCGTGGCCACCGACCAGACCCACGGGCCAGCGCCACCACGATCGACTCCAGCGCATTCTGGTCCAGCCCCGCAAGCGGCCAGATCCGCTGCGACGCCGCGCAGCCCAAGCTGCGCGGCTGCGTCAACCCTCACCGACGACCTCGACTGCGGCCTGCTGAGCGACGTCTTCAGCTTCACCATGATCCAGGAGTACGCGGCCGTCCGACTGGGCCTGGACCTGGGCACCTACACCCATTTCATCGGCTCGGCGCACGTCAACGACCGCAACGCCGACCGGGTCGAGCGGGTCCTGGCCGAGGCGGACGGTCTCGCCGAACCCCGGTTCTTCCCGTTCCCGGCGATGCCCCGCACCACCACCCCGGCGGCCGTCGCGCGTGTCCTGGAACACGAAGAGGCTCTGCGCACCAATGAGGTCCACTACAACGCCCGCGACATCCTCGGCCTGGACCTGGAGGTGTACTGGCAGCAGATGCTGCTGCTGTTCGAGCTCTACCGCCAGATCCAGCACGACCGTCCCGAGGCTGTTTCCGACGACATCCTCTCCGCGCTGATCCCGGGGCTGCGGTGGCTGGTCGGACACCGCTGGCCGCAGTACGCCGCCGCGTCCCTGAACGGTGCCGCACGGTGAGCCGGAAGCCGCCGGGCGGCGCCGTGGTGGAGGGTGTGGACTTCGACCGCTGGGCCGTCGTCCTGTGCAAACCGGACGCGGTCGAGCGCGGCCTCGTCGAGCTGGTGCTTGCGCGGATCGCCGAAGCGGGCTTCACGGTTGTCGAGCGCAGGGACGTCGTGGTCCAGCCGTGGCAGGCGCACGTCGCCTACCGCAACCTCCTCACCGGCCCCCGGGCCCTTGGCGTAGACGTTCCCGCCCTTCTCGACAAGGCGTTCGTCGGCCGTCCCGTGGCGGTGGCCCTCGCGTACGGCACCCCGGGAACCCACTCCCTGCTGCGCCGGCTCATCGGACACACGGACCCGGCCGCCGCGGTGACGGGCACGATCCGGGGCGACCTCGGTGAGGACACCCTGTCGGAGGCGCGGGCGCAACAGAGGCTGGTACGCAACCTCGTCCACACGAGCGACGATCCCGAAGCCGCGCGCCGCGAGTTCGGCGTCTGGTTCTCCGGCGGGCACGAGGTACCGGACTTCGCCGGGTGTTCCGTGGTTCTCTGCAAGCCGGACGCGGTCGAGCGCGGTCTGGTCGCGGAGGTCCTGGACCGCGTCCGGGCAGCGGGGTTCACGGTCTCGGACCCGGTGGACGTCCTGGTCCAGCCTTGGCAGATCCACGTCCACTACTGGGATCTCCTCGTCGACGCCGACTGGTTCCCCGACCGAGAAATCCCCGCCTGCCTCGACGCCGAGTACGCCGGCAAACACGTCAGCGTCGCTCTCGCCCACGCGGAACCCGGCTGCCACGGCCGGCTGCGCCAACTCCTCGGACACTTCGACCCGATGTACGCCGCGCCGGGCACGATCCGCGGCGACCTCGGCGCCGACAGCCTCGAAGCCGCCGTCGTGAAGAAACGCCTCGTGCGCAACCTCGTCCACACCAGCGACGATCCCGAAGCCGCGCGCCGCGACTTCGGCACCTGGTTCGGAGCCGGCCGCCGCGCTCTGCTCACGCCCCTGCCCGTACCGGCCCGGCCCACGTCCGCCGACCACTGACCCCGGACCCGGAGGCCCCCATGACGAACCTCCCCGAACCGACCGCGCTCCTGCGCCGCCCGCTGCCGATCCTGACCGGCGAGCAGATCAACGCGCTGAAGCCGGAACTGTCCGACGTGATCGAGTACCGCAAGTCCGGCCTGTCGCTGAACTGGATCGTCGGCTGCCCGCTGGAGTGCGGCTACTGCGTACGGCACCTGTTCGACAACTTCGGGATGAAGACGCCGAAACGGCTGATGAGCGACGAACAGGCGGTCGCCGCGCTCGTCGGGCACCCGTACTTCCGCCCCCACCGCACCCCCCTCCAGCTCCTCAACCGGGCGACCGACCCGATGCTCCCCGTCGTCAAGCCGCACCTGTTCTCCGTGCTGCGGAACCTGGACGACCAGGGCCTGACCAACCACGTCCTGGTCATCACCCGCTGGCGGGTCCACCCGGAGGACTGCGCCGTCCTCAACTCCTTCAGCAACCTGCGCCTGACCGTGCTCGTCACCCACTCCGGCATCGACCACCCCGGCATCGAACCGGTCGACTCCGCCATCGCGGCCGACAGCCTGCGCACCCTGTACGCGCACGCCGAGAACTACCGCACCATCCTGTACTGGAGGCCGATCGTCCCCGGCCTCAACGACAGCCCGGCTCACCTCACCAGGGCCCGCGAGCTGTCCCGGCACGCGCATGCCACCTTCTTCACCGGCCTGTTCTTCCGCGACGAGATCAAGGCGTACTACAAGGCCAACGGCCTGCCGTCGCCGTACGACGACACCGCCCGGCGGAAGATCCTGCCGGAGACCACCGAACAGCGCATCCTCGACGCCTTCCCCACGACCCCGGGAATTCTGTTCCGCAAGACGAGCTGCGGTATCGCCTACGCCTGGGGCGAGCCCGACTACAACGGCCACTACGGCATCCGAGAGTTGTGCGACATCTGCCCTCCCGAGCAGATCACGCTGTGCCGGGACGCCTGGGTCGAGCCGGACCTGACCGCCGTCACCCGTGAGGCGCGCGCCCTCGGCGCGATCGGCGAGGTCGAGGTCAACGACCGTGCCATCGTCGTCGAGGGACTGGACGAACCGCCCCGCTACTTCCTCCAGCACGGGTTCGGCTACCAGTGCCACGACCGCCGCAAACCGCACCACTACCGCCAGCACGGCCGGGCTTCCATCGGCTGGCCGGCACAGAACGGACCCGCCCCGTCATGAACTTCGCCTCCTGGCCCCGCCTGCTCGTCGTCGACGTCGAAGGCAACGGCACCAACCCTCCCGACCTCGTCGAGGTCGCCGCCCTCCCCATCGAGAACGGGAGCCCCGACAAGACGACCGCGCGGGCATGGCTGGCCCGACCGCAGCGCCCCGTCACCGCGTTCGCCACCCGCGTACACGGCCTGACCAACCAGGACCTCGCCCACCAGCCCGCCTGGACGGAGATCGCCGGCACGGTCCAGAAGTTCCTCGGCACGGCGTGGATCTGCGCCCACAACGCGCACATTGACCACCGGGTCCTCACCGCGCACCTGCCCGGATGGGAGCCCGCCGGGGTGCTGGACACCCTGCGCCTCGCCCGCGCCACCCTTCCCGGCCTGCCCGGATACAGCCTCGACGCCCTCATCAAGGCCGTCCAGCCGGACCTGCGCGAAGCCCCCGCCCAGCGCCACCGGGCCACGTACGACGCCTACGCCACCGCGCAGATCCTCATCGCCCTGGCCGGCCACTACGACACCTGGGACGACCTCGTCGCCGCCGCCGTCCCTCCCGGCCTCCCCGGAACCCCCGAACCAGAAAAGGACCCGACTCTGTGGTGACCTCCGAACCTCCCATCCGGATCGGGGTGCTGGGAACACACTCCACCGGCAAGACCACGCTCCTGAAGCGGATCGAGATGGAACTGCGTAGTCACGGCGTGACCGTGGCCCGCACCGGCCGCTTCGCCAAGCGCGCCGCCGCGCTGGGCCTGCCCAAGATGCAGCACCACACCGCGGCCTCCACCGAGTGGATCATCACGCAGGGCATCGCCGACGAGATCGCCGCCAGTGCCGCGGGCGCCGACGTCGTCCTTCTCGACTGCGCCTCCTACGACGCCCTCGCCTACTTGCGGGCCGCCCTCGAATTCCGCGGTGCCACGGCCCACCGGACCGACACCGAGCGCCTGCTGGCACTCGCCACGACCCAGGCCACGAAGTACGACCTGCTGTTCGCCACCGTGCTGAACCCGCACACCGCCACCGGCGACGACGCCCTCTTCCGCCGCCTCGTCGACCGCCACGCCCACGCCCTCCTCGCCGAGGAGAACCTCCTCCACCAGCGCGTCACCGACGAGGACCACAGCCGCACGGCCGCCATCGAGCGAGCCCTCCACCTGTGTCTGAAGGAGCCCCGGACATGACCGCCACCCCGCCCGCCGGCACCATCACCATCGCCGGCAAGACCGTCTCCCGCCTCGGCTTCGGCACCATGCGCCTGACCGGCCCCGGCACCTGGGGCCACCCCGACGACCACGACACCGCCGTCACCGTCCTGCGCCAGGCCGTCCACACCCACGGCCTCACCCACATCGACACCGCGGACTCCTACGGCCCCCACACCTGCGAGACCCTCGTCCGCCACGCCCTCTACCCCTACCCGCCTCACGTCCTCATCGCGACCAAGGTCGGCCTGCTCCGCCCCGGCCCCGACCAATGGGTACCGCACGGCCACCCCGCCTACCTCCGGTCCTGCGTCGAAGCGAGCCTGCGCCGTCTCGGCGTCGAACGTCTCGACCTCTGCTACCTCCACCGCATCGACCGCGAGATCCCCGCCGACGACCAGTTCGGCGTGATGAACGAACTCCAGGACGAAGGCAAGATCGGCCACATCGGCCTGTCGAAGGTCACCCCCGACGACATCCGCGACGCCGGGAAGCACTTCGAGGTCGCGGCCGTCCAGAACGTCCTCAACGTCATCGACCACCACGACCCCTCGCTGGAGACCTGCCGGGAACTCGGCATCCCGTACGTGGCCTATCGCCCCCTCGACGCCGGCACACTCGCCAAGACCCGGGGCGTCACCGAATGCCTCACCTGGCTCCTCGACAAGGGGCCCCACGTCGCCCCGATCCCCGGGACCGGCGACCCCCGGCATCTGGCGGAGATCGCCGAGGCTGTCAAGGACCGGAAGTGACCGCTCCGGCCAACGCGAAGACCCCGTACAGGAATTGGCGTGCTCCGCTCGTAGGGGTGTCCCTGTTCGTTCCCGTGGGCGATGACGACCTCCTGGTCGTCGACACCATGGGCGGGATCACCTTGCCGGTCGGAGGCGTGCGAGACGGGCAGTCACCCATGCGAACTGCGCGCGAGGTCCTGACCGGAGAGGACCTTCCCGATCTCCGACAGGTCTCGACCGACCGGATACCCATGCGCCGTCGCACGGTCATCATCCACCTCCTGGCCACCTCAGCCGTGACCCCGGAAGCCACCACCTTGTTCGTGTACCGGGACCCACGCGCGACGCTGCTCGCCGCTCCAGTTCAGGACGCCGTCGGGCGCCTACAACCTCGGGTCCGGTCGAGAGCCCGACTCGCCCTACGAGAGCTTGCGGACGGCTTGGCGCGACGCCCGGCGCCTCTCGCGCTTGGTCGAACGACGTAGTTGACTGGTTGGTACGTCCGGGCGTGCTGTAGATCAGTACGCCCGGAGCCACCGGAACTGTGTCTGTCGGTCGGCCCGAGGCAGTCAACGCCTGAGGTAGTGGCGCAGCAGATAGGTACCGACTTCCTGCTCCGCCATGCCGAGCGACTTGGCGATCGCCTCGTCGGACGGATCATCTGCCTTGACGTTGAAGGTGACCAGACGGCCGGCCTGTTCGGTGATGCGTTCCAGCGCCGCCACCACCCTCAGCCCAGCCATCGGTTCTTCGCAAGCCAAGTTGTCGAGTTTCTTTTCCAGTTGGGCGATCAGCTCGTTCACGTCGGCGGGCAGCGGGACCAACTGTGCTCTGACGTCACCGATGTGCCGTTTCCAGTCCTCCTTCGGACCTGAGGTGTCATAGTCATGAGCGTCGTACCGGTCAACTTGTCCAGTTGACGGGGTAATGGGCCGCCCGCGCAGCGGTCTCCTGTTCCTCCAGCAAGCCCATCACCGACGCCACCGGCTACCTCCGTATCACCGAGAACGAACTGAACGTCCGAACCCTCCCTCGGGAACAACAACACCATGCATGATCAGCGGAAACTCAGCGATTACGACCGGGAAGACAGCAGCTTCTTATCGCCCGCCGCTGGTCTGGCGACTTCAGTCTCGGGCGCAGTGTGGGGGCCGGACGCTATGGACGCCGTGGCAGCGAGAGCGAGGTCTGAGTTCATGTCCGACTCGAACCGGCCGTAGAGGTCCGGGTGGGTCCAGAGCGGCGGGGGCCCGCTTGTCGAAGCCGGCCAGGTCGCCGTCGTTACCGTGGCCCTCGTCTCCGCTCCAGCCGTCGTCCACGTGCAGGACGCTGCGGACCCGAACGCCCCGGTCAAGGTGCCCCTGGCTGTGCTCGGGCACCGGCGGAACCGTCGGCGTCGAGATCGTCCTCTTCGCCTTGGTCTTGGCCGGACCTCGCTCAAACCGAGGTGTCGGGCTGAGTGCCGGAAGCCGTCTGTGCAGGGGCGGCGGCGATCAGCAGTGCGGCGAACGCGATGGGGGCGGCTGCCTGATACCCCATCCAGACTTCACCCCCGGTGGTGCTGCCCTGTCGCGCCATCAGGAGGCCGGTCAGGGCTGTCAGCACCCAGCCGCTGTCGTAGGCGATCATGAGCTGCGTGTAGGTGCGCATCGACCGGCTGCGCGTGTATCCGATCTCGATGCCGCCGCTGATCAGCAGGGCCACGCCTGAGACGGCCATCAGCCAGGTCGGCGTGCCGAGTAACCGGGCGAGTGGGGCGGCGCCGGCGATGTAGGCAACGGCGAGCAGCACCTTGAAGGCGCCGTCGGCGACGGCCCCCACCGTCTGGCGGGTGATCCGCGATGCCACGACCTGGACCATGGGCGTCCTCCTCGAAGCTTGTCCTGAACTGATTCCGTAACGAGATTACGGTAATAATGAAACTATGAGAATGACGAGAGCGGAGGCCAAGGAGCGCAACCGCCGTGCCTTGCTGGACGCCGCGTTCCAGGTCGTTTCCCGGGACGGATACCGGGCCAAGCTCGATGAGATCGCCGAACGCGCCGACCTGACCACCGGCGCCATCTACTCACTGTTCGGGAGCAAGAACGGCCTGGTGGTCGCCCTGGTCGCCGACCATCTGCGGCCGTACTACGAGGAGATCGAGCAGGCGGTTCCCGCGGGACTTGATCTGCTGGAAGCGGTCGACGCCTTCGCCCGTTACTGTCGGCGCAGTTGTGACGCCCCGGACGCGTTGTCCGGCCTGTCGCTCCAGGTGACCTTGCTGGACATGGCCCTGCATGACCGGGAGCTGGGGTCCCAGCTGGCCGCGTCCGTCCGAGCGCAGGAGAACCATCTGATCGAGCTGTTCACCGGAAGGCCGCACAACGGAACCGTCGTGACGCCGCAACAGGCGCAACGCCTGACCACCGCGCTCAGGGCGCTGTTCGTCGGCCTCGGCCAGGGCGTCCCGCTCGGTCTTGCCCCTGGCGCCGACGAGCAGTACTTCGCCGACGCTGCCCGCGTTCTGGCATCAGGGATGTCCCTCCTCGATCACGATGAAGACGCCTCGTGATGGGCGGTCAGGACGAGGGCCCCCGGAGCCAGGTCATTGTGCTGAAGAGATGACCGATTTCGTGAACCTGGCGACTTGGGGGTCTCGAAGATCGCTGGCGTTTGGCATGGTCAGTCCAGGAAGGTCGTCAGCCGGTCGTCGAGCTGCTTCGGTTCGGTGAGCGGCAGGGAGTGATGGGTGGCTCCGGGGAGCACTGTCACCTCGCCCTGCGAGAGCATCCGGCGGGCTCGGTCGGCGACCTTGGCGACGTTGTGGGCGCGGCTGTGTTCCGCGAGCAGGACCAGGACCGGCATGAGGAGGTCGGCGGTCCGGGGACGGACGCCGGTGACGAGCTTCCGGCCGGGAACGGTGGTGGCCAGCGCGTAGAGGCGCTGCCAGGTCTCGTCCGGGTGTGTGCCTGCCGTCTCCCAGGCCAGGAACGCGCGAGCGCGGGCCTCGCTCGGACGGATCAGGGAGGGGAGCGCGCGCAGCAGGTAGCCGGGGCGGAATCCGGCGAAAACCTGGGTGGGGTCCACGAGGGCGAGGCGGTCCACACGGCGTGGTGCGTGCAGTGCGTACCTGGCGGCCAGCCAGGCGCCGTACGAGTGGCCGCACAGGTGCGTGCGGGCGAGCCCGAGGCCGTCCAGCAGCGCGTCGAGCCAGGCCGTCAGGTCGTCGGCATTCCTCAAGGGTGTGCCCCGGCGTTCGGTGCGGCCGGCGTCGCCCAGCAGGTCTACCGCATGCACCCGGTATCGCTCACCGAGGGCCGGCGCGTTGGCGAACCAGGCGAGGCCGGTGGCGGAGCCGCCGGGCAGCAGCACCAGCGGGCTGCCGTCCGGCGTGCCGTACACATGGACCCGGGTGCTCCCGTACGGCGTGGCGACATCGCGCTCCTCTGTGGACTCGGGCCAGCGGGCGCGGAGTTCGTCGTAGGCAAGGTCGAAGGCGGTCAGGGACACGAACGTTCCTCTCGCCAGGCGATAATCTCGTTCAGCGAGATATTACGGGATTTCGAGGAGTGTCCATGGACGGTCAGAGCCCGGTGATGGGACTGGTTCACCTGCTGCGCGCGGTCACCGTGGAGTTCGACCTGCTCGGCGCCGAGTTCGCCGCGCGCCACGGGCTGCATCCCACGGATGTGCGCGCGCTGATCCACCTGCTGGACGCGGAACGCTCCGGTGAGCGGGCCACGCCCGGGTGGCTCGGCGGGCAGCTGCGACTGAACTCCGCCGGGACCACTGCCCTGGTGGATCGCCTGGAGCGGCTCGGACTGGTCCGGCGCAGCAGGGACACGGCCGACCGGCGACGCGTGCTGCTGGAGGTGGAGGAGAAGGCCAGGGAGCTGGGATGGGCCTTCTTCGGGCCGGTGATCGGTGAGGTGATGGTGGTCGCGGAAGGCTTCGAGGCGGGCGAGTTGGAGACAGTGCGCCGCTTTCTGACCTCGGTACTGGAGTCCGTCGGGCGGGCGGCTTCAGGCTGAAGGGCCTCGGCGCGGCTCTTTGACGGTTCCGCTGATGCGGGGCGGCCCCACCCCGACCGCTCCTCGTCCCGGTCGTCGTTCTCCAGAGCGTCCGCGCCGCCGTGGCAGATCGCGCGGGCGAGGCGGTGGCCGGACTCCCGCCCGGCGTGCTCGCCGAGTTCCTGCCCCGGGCGACCGATCGCCGGGAGATCTTGATACTCGCCGTCCGTGGACCCGAACAGTTCCCTCGCCTACCTCCCCGGCCTGCCCTTCACCGAACAGTGACACTGCCACCTCGCCACCTCCCTCGGCTTGGATACCGGCCCGGCGGACCTGAAGTTCAGTCACCCACGGACAGCCGGCCGAGACGCCCCCGGAAGTACGCCAGCGGCAGCCCGGCACGTCCTACCGCCTCCTCGACCTCCCCGACGACCACGACATGGGTCCCCGCGGCGACCTCGTCGGTGACCCGGCACTCGAAGCTCGCCAGTACGCCGGCGAGCACCGGGGCGCCGCGCCCGCCGGGGCGGAAGCGGTACGTGTCGAACGTGGAGCCCTGACGGGCGAAGTGCCGGGAGAGCGCCGACTGGTCCTCGGCGAGGATGTTCACCGCGAAGTGACCGGTCGCGGAGATCGCCCGGCCCGTGGCGGAGGCCCTGTTCATACAGACCAGCAGCATCGGCGGGTCCAGGGAGACGGACGTCACCGAACTGGCCGTGGTGCCGTAGGGGACGCCGTCGCTGACGGTCGTGACCACGGTGACGCCGCTCGCGAAGCGGCCGATCAGGTCGCGGTACTCCTCACTGGTGACCGTGGACATCGTGGTCCCTCCGCCGCGCGCGCCGCAGGATCGTCTCGACGTGCCGCATGTGCGCCGCGTCGACCAGCGTCCCGTCGACGGCGATCGCACCGACCCCCGTGGCCTCGGCGGCGCGGTACGCGTCCCGGGTGGCCTCCGCCCACGCGACGTCCTCCGGCGTCGGCGCGAACGCCGCGTTGGCGAGCGGGACTTGGGACGGATGGATGCACCACTTGCCGTCGAAGCCGAGCTGGGACGCCGCGTCGCAGTCGCCCCGGTACGCCTCCTCGTCCCGGAAGTCGGGGAACGGATAGTCGACGGCGTCGATGCCGGCGGCGCGCGCGGCGGCGACGACGGTCGCGCGCGCGTAGTGCCAGAAGTCGCCGGGATAGCCGCGCACCGGCCGGAAGTTGGTGTCGACGCGGGCGTGCAGCGACGCCGACAGGTCCCCGGCGCCGAGGATGACCGCCTCCAGCCGGGGACTGGCGGCGGCGATCTCGAAGGCGTTGCCGAGCCCCTCGGCCTCCTCGATGAGGACTTCGAGGCCGATGCGGTGGGGGAGCGAGAGCTTGGCCTCCAACTGGCCGAGCAGGGTGTCGAACCACCACACGTCCCTGGCGGTGCGCGCCTTGGGGACGATGATCACGTCGAGGTTGTGCCCGGCGGCCGAGACGATCTCGATGACGTCGTCGTGGCACCACACCGTGTCGAGGCCGTTGACCCGCACGGCACGGACGGTGTCACCCCAGTCGTACTCGTTGAGTGCCTTGACGATGTTCGCCCGGCCCTGGATCTTCGCGCTGGGCGCGCAGGCGTCTTCGAGGTCCATGAAGACGAGGTCGGCGCCGATACCGGGCGCTTTGGCGAGCATCTTCTCGCTGCTGGCGGGCGTGGCCAGCTCCGAGCGGCGGATACGGGGAGCACGTGCGGGCATGGAGAGGCTCCTAGATGGTTCCGGCGGCGCGCAGGGCGGCGAGGCGGGTGGCGTCGAGGCCGAGGAGGCCGCCGTACACGTGGTCGTTGTCGGCACCGAGCGCCCGGCCGAGGCCGCGTACGGTGGCTGGGGTCGAGCTCAGGCGTGTGGCGGGTGCCTGGACGCGGACGGGTCCGAGGTCGGGGTCGTCGATCACGGGGAAGGTGCCGCGCGCGGTGAGGTGCGGGTCGTTCAGGAGCGCCTCGGCGTCGTAGACGCGGGCCACCGCGCAGCCGCCGTCCTCGAACGCGGCCAGCGCCTCGGCCAGGGGGCGTTCGGCGACCCAGTCGGCGACCACCTTGTCGATCTCGTCGCCGCGCGCGGCACGGCCCGCGGGTTCGTAGTAGCCGGGATCGGCGGCCAGGTCGGCGCGGCCGACGACGGTGAACACGCGCTGCGCCATGCGCGGAGAGGCCGAGGACAGTGCGAGCCAGCCGCCGTCGGCGCATCGGTAGCAGTTGCGCGGCGCGCTCGCGTCGAAGCGGCTGCCGGAGCGGACCGGCGAGATGCCGAGCTGGTCGTAGGAGAGGGTCGCGGACTCGATGAGGCGGGCGAGGGGTTCGATCAGGTTGACGTCCACGATCTGGCCGGCGCCGCCGTGCACGTCGCGGTGGTAGAGCGCGGCGAGGACGGCGTGCGTGGCGGTCTGTGCGGCGACGCCGTCGGCCAGCATGAACGGCGGCAGCGAGGGGGGACCGCCGGGTTCGCCGACCAGGTGCGCGAAGCCGCTCATGGCCTCGGCGAGGGTCCCGTACCCGGGCCGGTCGCTGTGCGGGCCGCCGGCGCCGTACCCGGTGACGTGCAGGATCACCAGCCGGGGGTGGCGGGAGAGGACGTCGGTGGGGGAGAGGTGCCAGCGGTCCAGGGCGCTGGGGCGGCTGCCGAGGACGAGGACGTCGGCGTGGTCGAGGAGTTGGTGCAGCAGGTCTTGGCCGTCCGGTGTGCGGAGGTTGAGGGTGACGCACTTCTTGTTGCGGCTGACGCTCTTCCAAACAAGTCCCCAGCCGTCCTTGAGGTCACCCCAGGTCCGCAACGGGTCGCCGCTGCCGGGCTGTTCGACCTTGACGACCTCGGCACCCAGTTCCCCGAGGTGGGTGGCGGCCAGGGGCCCGGCGACCAGGGTGGCCGCGTCGACGACCCGTATCCCGCGCAGTGCGGACGGCGGCTCAGACACGGACGGACCCCCGGGACACCGGAGGGCGCTCAAGTCCCAGATGGTCCCGCAGAGTTGTGCCGTTGTACCGGGTGCGGTGCAGTCCCCGGCGCTGAAGCTCGGGTACCACTATGCGAACGAAGTCCTCGAAGGCGCCCGGGAGATGGGTCGCGGCGAGGACGAACCCGTCGCACGCCTCGGTCGTGAACCACTCCTCCATCTGGTCCGCGACCTGCGTCGCCGTGCCGACGAAACGCGGCCCCTGGAGCAGGGTCGCGCGGTGTCCGGCGAGGTCGCGGATGCGGACGGTGCCGCCGATGTGCGCCCGGAGGTTCTGGACGAGGCCGCGGATGCCGGTCGACTTCTCGACGAGTTCGTCCGTGACCGGTTCGTCGAGGTCGTGCGCCGAGAAGTCGTAGTTCATCAGCTCGGACAGCAGGGTGAGCGACGCCGTCGGGTGGACCAGGTCGTCGAGGAACATCCGCTCGCGCTCGGCGGCGTGCGCGGCCGACTCCCCGACGACGGTGTAGGCCATGGGGCAGATCCGCACCGACGCCGGGTCGCGTCCGGTCTCGGCGATCCGGCGTTTCTGGTCCGCGTAGTGCGCGCGGGCTATCTCGATGCCGGGGTCGCCGGTGAAGATCAGCTCCGCCCAGCGGGAGGCGAAGTCGCGCCCCCGTCCCGAGGAGCCGGCCTGGAGGATCACCGGGTGTCCCTGCGGGGAGCGAGGGACGGTCAGCGGACCCCGGGATTCGAAGTGGGCGCCGTGGTGGCCGAGTTCACGGACTTTGCCGGGGTCGGCGTAGACGCCGGAGGCGCGGTCGCGGATCAGCGCGCCGTCGTCCCAGGTGTCCCAGAGGCCGGTGACGACCTCCAGGAACTCGTCGGCGCGGTCGTAGCGTTCGGCCGGGTTCAGATGGCTCGCGGCGCCGAAGTTCTGCGCCTCGCGGTCGTTGACCGAGGTCACGACGTTCCACGCGGCGCGGCCCGCGCTGAGGTGGTCGAGCGTCGCGAAGGTCCGCGCGACGTGGTAGGGCGCGTAGTAGGTGGTGGAGTAGGTGGCTCCCAGGCCGATGAGCGAGGTCGCCTGGCTGAGGACGCCGAGGACGACGCTCAGGTCGAGCTTGACCGGCCTGGCGCCGTGGCGGACCGCGTCGGCGACGGAACCGCCGTGGATGCCGGGCATCGCGAGGCGGTCGTCGAAGAACATCAGGTCGAACAGGCCGCGCTCCAGGAGCCGGCCGAGATCGGCGTAGTACGACGCGTCGAGGTAGCGGTGTTCGGTGGCCGGGTGACGCCAGGACCCTGCGTAGACGGACGTGTTGCCTGCCTGCATGAACGCGACCAGTGCCAACCGGTCGCCTGACTGTCGGCTCATGGTCTCGACGATGGCACATCTAAAATATTAGATTCAATACCCCATCGCTGATATCGTAACGGCATGAGGCAGAAGCTGGCCGACGCGATCGGTGGAACCGTACGGCAGCGCGCGGAACGGGAGTTGCGCGACCGCATCCTCACCGGCGCCCTCCCCGCCGGCGCCCGCCTCGACCTCGACGGGATCTGCGAGGAGTTCGGCATCAGCCGCACCCCGGTGCGCGAGGCGCTGCTCGAACTCTCCTTCCAGGGGCTCGTGGAGATCGCTCCCCGCAGCGGTGTCAAGGTCATCGGCGCGACCCCCGGCGAGACGCTGGACAACTTCGCGATCCTGGCCACCCTCAGCGGCAAGGCCGCCGAGTGGTCGGCGCGGCGGATCACGCCGGACGCCCTGGAGGAGCTGGCGAAGATCACGGGCACCCTCGCGGTCACGCCCCCCGGTTCCGAGCTGATCGACGCCAACTGGCGCTTCCATCACATCGTCAACACCTCGGCCGGTGTGCCGCACCTGCTGCCTCTCCTGCGGCAGGCGCTGCGACTCGTCCCGTCGAACTTCCTCGCTGTCATCCCCGTCCACAACCAGCGGGAACACGACGAACTGCTCGACTGTCTGCGGCAGCGGGACGCCGCACGGGCGCGGACCGTGGCGGAACAGCACGTCCTGGCGGCGGGAGAGGCCCTGACGGACTGGCTCCGCACTCGCGAACAGCTCTGACCCCGGTCATCCGGCCATCTGCTCGGGACCGCTGGATTTACTAGGACGTCCAACTATATAGTCGGGGTACAAGGCCCGCGGTGCAGGGAAGCCGGTGCGATTCCGGCGCGGTCCCGCCACTGTGACCGGGGAGTTCGCCGTCGAGCGGTACGCCACTGACGAGATGTCGGGAAGGCGGACGGCGCGCGCTGATCCGGGAGTCAGGATACCGGCCGCGGGATGTTCCGTGTTGTCCACGAGGATGGAGCTGACACGCATGGCATCGTCACGCGCACCCGACCCCGGAAGCACGCCACCGGTCTGACGGTCCCTCCGCCATACGCGATCTCGCGCAGCCTCACCCGTCCGCACGCACGCCACCGCGTCGCCGTGCGGTCATCAGGCGCGCGCCATCCCGGACCCCTGACGAGAGCAGGCACCCATGGTCCGCGCGCAAGACACCCAAGACCGCACTCCCGTACGTGAGCTGACCCACTTCATCGGAGGCCGCCACACCCCCGGCACCTCCGGTGCCTTCGGCGACGTCCACGACCCCAACACCGGCGCCGTACAGGCCCGCGTCCCCCTCGCGAACCGCGCCGACACCGAGGCGGCGATCACCGACGCCGCCGAGGCCCAGCGGGAGTGGGGGCAGTGGAACCCTCAGCGCAGGGCGCGCGTCCTGCTCAAGTTCCTCCAACTCGTCGAGCAGGAGCGGGAGTCGCTGGCGCGGCTTCTGTCGTCCGAGCACGGCAAGACCGTCGCCGACGCACACGGCGACCTCCAGCGCGGCCTGGAAGTCGTGGAGTTCGCCGCCGGCATCCCCCACCTCCTCAAGGGGGAGTTCACCGACAACGCGGGCACCGGCATCGACGTCCACTCCCTGCGCGCGCCGCTCGGCGTCGTCGCCGGCATCACCCCGTTCAACTTCCCCGCGATGATCCCCCTGTGGAAGGCGGCACCCGCGCTGGCCTGCGGCAACGCCTTCGTCCTCAAACCCTCCGAACGCGACCCGTCGGTACCGCTGAGGCTGGCCGAACTCTTCCTGGAGGCGGGACTGCCGCCGGGCGTCCTCAACGTCGTCAACGGCGGCCGGGAAGCCGTCGACACCCTCCTGGACGACCCTCGTGTCGAAGCGCTCGGTTTCGTCGGTTCCACCCCGGTCGCCGCCCACGTCTACGCCACCGCCGCCGCGCACGGCAAGCGCGCCCAGTGCTTCGGCGGCGCCAAGAACCACATGATCGTCATGCCGGACGCCGACCTCGACCAGGCCGTCGACGCGCTGATCGGCGCCGGGTACGGCTCGGCCGGAGAGCGCTGCATGGCGATCTCCGTGGCGGTCCCGGTCGGCGAGGAGACCGCCGACGCGCTCGTCACCCGCCTCAAGGAACGCATCGGCACCCTCAGGATCGGCCGCAGCGACGACCCCGAGGCCGACTTCGGGCCGCTGGTGAGCCGGGACGCCGTGGACCGCGTCCGCTCCTACGTCGACCTCGGAGTCGAGGAGGGTGCCGAACTCGTCGTCGACGGACGGGACTTCACCCTCCCCGGCCACGAGAACGGCTTCTTCGCCGGAGCCTCCCTCTTCGACCGGGTCACCCCGGCCATGCGGATCTGGCAGGAGGAGATCTTCGGTCCCGTCCTGTCCGTCGTCCGCGCCGCCGACTACGAAGAGGCGCTGCGCCTGCCGAGCGAGCACCCGTACGGCAACGGCGTCGCGATCTTCACCAGGGACGGCGACACGGCACGGGACTTCACGCGCCGCGTCCACACCGGCATGGTCGGCGTCAACGTCCCCATCCCGGTACCCGTCGCCTACCACACCTTCGGCGGCTGGAAGCGGTCCGGATTCGGCGACCTCAACCAGCACGGACCCGACGCGATCCGCTTCTACACCCGCACGAAGACCGTCACCACACGCTGGCCCGCCGGCCTGCGGGAAGGTGCCAGCTTCACGATCCCGACGATGGGCTGAGCCATGACCCTCACCGAGGACCAGCGGGCCCTCGTCGAGGCGACCCTCGACTTCACCCAGGACCACCTCGCCCCCCACGCCCTGGACTGGGACCGCGACCACCACTTCCCCGTCGACGTCCTGCGCAAGGCCGCGGGACTCGGCCTCGGCGGCGTCTACGTCCGCGAGGAGCACGGCGGTTCCGCACTCACCCGCGCCGACGGCGTCCTCGTCTTCGAGACGCTCGCCTCCGGCTGCTCCGCCATCGCCGGATACCTCTCCATCCACAACATGGTCGCCTGGATGATCGACCACTACGGCGACCCCGCCCAGCGCGACCGCTGGCTGCCCCGCCTGTGCGCGATGGACGACCTGGCCAGCTACTGCCTCACCGAACCCGGCGCCGGCTCCGACGCGGCGGCGCTCACCACGCGGGCCGTCCGCGACGGCGACGGCTGGCTCCTCACCGGCGTCAAGCAGTTCATCTCCGGCGCCGGAGCCGCCCAGCTGTACGTCGTCATGGCCCGCACCGGCGGCGAAGGAGCCGACGGGATCTCCGCGTTCGTCGTCGACAAGGACGACCCCGGGATCGGCTTCGGCCCGGACGAACGCAAGATGGGATGGCACGCCCAGCCCACCCGCCAGGTCCTCCTCGACGCGGTCCGCCTCCCCGCCGACCGGCTCCTCGGCCGCGAGGGACAGGGCTTCCGCATCGCGATGAACGGCCTCAACGGCGGCCGGCTCGGCATCGCCGCCTGCTCGCTCGGCGGCGCCCGCAGCGCCCTGGACCGCAGCCTCGCCCATCTCGCCGACCGCGAGGCGTTCGGCACCCGGCTGCTGGACTCCGACGCGCTGCGCTTCCGCCTCGCCGACATGGCCACCGAACTCGCCGCCGCCCGCGCCCTGGTACGCGAAGCGGCCGAGGCACTCGACCAGGGTGATCCACAAGCTCCGTACCTGTGCGCGATGGCCAAGCGGTTCGCCACCGACACCGGGTACACGGTCGCCGACCGGGCGCTCCAACTCCACGGCGGATACGGCTACTTGAGCGAGTACGGCGTCGAGAAGATCGTCCGGGACCTGCGGGTCCACCAGATCCTGGAAGGAACCAACGAGATCATGCGCGTCATCGTGGCCCGCGGCTTGACAGAGGCGTTCGGATGACCGACGACGTCCTGTTCCGCACGGACGGCCGAGCCGCCCACATCACCCTGAACCGGCCCGAGGTCCTCAACTCCCTGACCCACTCCATGGTCCTGCGTATCGACGAGGCCCTCACCGCCTGGGAGCACGACCCCGCCGTACGGACCGTGGTCCTCACCGGCGCGGGCGAGCGCGCCCTGTGCGCGGGCGGCGACATCCGCGCCATCCACGACGACGCCTGCGACGGAGACGGCACCGCCACCGCCGCGTTCTGGCGGGACGAGTACCGGCTGAACGCCCGCATCGCC
The DNA here is from genome assembly GCF_040610055.1 of Streptomyces sp. NPDC004539. NCBI lineage: Bacteria > Bacillati > Actinomycetota > Actinomycetes > Kitasatosporales > Streptomycetaceae > Streptomyces > Streptomyces sp. NPDC004539. The sequence continues at coordinate 43,244 of NZ_JBEXLS010000049.1, forward strand.
CGGTATCCGAAGCCGTACGTCGCCGTCATGGACGGCATCGTGATGGGCGGCGGCGTCGGGATCTCCGCGCACGGCGACGTCCGGATCGTCACCGAACGCTCGCGGATCGCCATGCCGGAGACCGGCATCGGCTTCGTCCCGGACGTCGGCGGCACCCACCTCCTCGCCCTCGCCCCCGGCGAACTCGGCACCCACCTCGCCCTCACCGGGGAGCGGATCGGCCCCCAGGACGCCCTCGTGTGCGGGCTGGCCGACCACTTCGTCCCGTCCGCCTCGCTGCCGCGCCTCCTCGACGACCTGGCCGAGCTGCCGGTCCACGACGCCTTGCGTCGGCACGACCGGCTCACCGCCGACGGCGAACTGGCGGGGCAGCGGGAGTGGATCGACGCCTGTTACGCCGCCGGTTCCGTCGAGGAGATCGTCCAACGGCTCACGGTGCACGGGGAACCGGCGGCGACGGAGGCCGCCCGGACGCTGCTGGCCAAGTCACCCACCGCCCTCAAGGTCACCCTCGCCGCGCTGCGCCGGGCCCGCTCGCTCGGCCCGCTGGAACGGGTCCTCGACCAGGAGTACCGGATCTCCTGCCGGACCCTCACCACCCCCGACCTGGTGGAAGGCATCCGGGCCCAGGTCATCGACAAGGACCGCGACCCGCGCTGGTCCCCGGCCACCCTCGCCGAGGTCACCGACGCCGACGTCGCACGCTTCTTCGCCCCGCTCGGCGAGCACGAACTCGGGCTCGCCGGACCTCGAATCACCGAGGAGGTGCCCTGGTGAGCCGGACCGTCGCGTTCATCGGACTCGGACACATGGGCGGCCCGATGGCCGCCAACCTGCACAAGGCCGGCCACCGGGTACGCGGGTACGACCTCGCCGTCACCCCGGGCCCCGGACTGGAACCCGCGGCCTCCGCGCCGGACGCCGTGGCCGGAGCCGACGTCGTCGTCACCATGCTTCCCGAAGGCCGGCACGTCCTCGGCCTCTACGACGAGATCCTCCAAGTGGCCTCCCCCGGCACGCTGTTCGTCGACTGCTCCACCATCGACGTCGCCGACGCCCGCACCGCCCACGAACGCGCGGCCACGGCCGGGATGCGCGCGCTCGACGCGCCCGTCTCCGGCGGGGTGGTCGGCGCCGAGGCCGGCACGCTGACCTTCATGGCCGGCGGGGGAGAGGCCGAATTCGCCGAGGCGCGGCCCCTGTTGGAGGCCATGGGGAAGAAGGCCGTGCACTGCGGGGGACCCGGTGCCGGGCAGGCCGCGAAGATGTGCAACAACATGATCCTGGGCGTCTCGATGATCGCCGTCAGCGAGGCGTTCGTCCTCGCCGAGAGCCTCGGCCTCTCCCATCAGGCGCTGTACGACGTGGCGTCCACCGCGTCCGGACAGTGCTGGGCACTGAGCGTCAACTGCCCCGTCCCCGGGCCTGTTCCGGCCAGCCCCGCCAACCGCGACTACCGTCCCGGGTTCGCCGCCGCGCTCATGGCCAAGGACCTCGGCCTCGCCGCGAACGCCGCAAAGGCCGGCGGCGTCAACACCGAACTCGGTCTGAAAGCAGCGGAGGTGTATACCGCCTACGCCGAACGCGTCGGGATGACGGAGGACTTCTCCGGCATCGTCCGCACGATCAGGGAGAAGTCCGCATGACCGAGACGATCCTCGTCGAACGCAAGGGCCGTACCGCGCTGCTCACCCTGAACCGGCCTAAGGCGCTCAACGCGCTGAACCTTCAGGTGATGGAGGAAGTCGTCGCGGCCACCGAGGAGTTGGACCGCGACCCGGAGTGCGGCTGCATCGTGATCACCGGCTCGGCGAAGGCGTTCGCGGCCGGCGCCGACATCAAGGAGATGCAGCCGCAGGGGTACATGGACATGTACCTCGCCGATTGGTTCACCGCGTGGGACCGGCTCGGACAGGTGCGCACCCCGACGGTCGCCGCCGTCTCCGGCTACGCGCTAGGCGGCGGCTGCGAGCTGGCGATGCTCTGTGACATCGTGCTGGCCGCCGACACCGCCGTGTTCGGCCAGCCCGAGATCAAACTCGGCGTGATCCCCGGCATCGGCGGCTCCCAGCGCCTCACCCGCGCCGTGGGCAAGGCCAAGGCCATGGAGATGTGCCTGACCGGACGCACGATGGACGCCGCCGAGGCCGAACGCGCCGGACTGGTCTCCCGGGTGGTCCCCGCCGACGGCCTGCTCGACGAGGCGTTGTCCGTCGCCGAGACCGTGGCGGAGATGTCGCTGCCGGTCGCGATGATGGCCAAGGAGTCCGTCGCCCGCGCCTTCGAGACGACGCTCGCCGAAGGAGTCCGCTTCGAACGGCGCCTGTTCCACGCGGTGTTCGCGACCGCCGACCAGAAGGAGGGGATGGCCGCGTTCGCCGAGAAACGGCAACCCCGGTTCCACCACAGGTAAGTCTTCGGTAAAGGCGACTTCCGGCCCCTCCGTCCGGTATTGGTCATGTACCGGACGAGGGGTATCGTCGCTGCGACATCGACGACGGCAGGACGGAAGCCGGTGAGAAACCGGCACGGTCGCGCCACTGTGTGCCGCCCCACCGAGGGCGGCGAGTCAGACCCGTAGCCGTCGTCCGGAGCACCACCGAGATGGGACGCGAACTCCCAGAGGAGGCCCCGCCGCATGGCGCAGCACGTCGCACCGCCGACCGCCACCACCCCCGCACTCCCCGCCAAGCTGCCGATCGCCGCGATCCTCCCGTGGGCGGTCTTCTTCGGCATCCTGATGCTGGTCCTGCTCTACTTCGTCGGCGCCGAGCAGGGCGCCACCTCGGTCGTCTCCGGCGAGGACGTCCACGAGTGGGTGCACGACGCCCGCCACCTCCTCGGCTTCCCCTGCCACTGACCCGAGGGGAACCGGCACCACCATGAACTCCACGACCGTACGCAACCTGCTCGTACGGGGGATGCTCGCCGGCCTCGCCGCTGGTGTGCTCGCCCTCGTCGTCGCCTACTTCCTCGGCGAACCGAACGTCGACAAGGCGATCGGCTTCGAGGCGGCCCACTCCCACGAGCACGAGATGGAGATCGTCTCGCGCTCCCTCCAGTCCACGGCGGGCCTCGCCACCGGCGTCCTCGTCTACGGCGTCGCCTTCGGCGGCATCGCCGCGCTCGCCTACTGCTTCGCCCTCGGGCGCGTCGGACGCTTCACCCCGCGAGCCACCGCGCTGCTGCTCTCCGGCTGCGCGCTGCTCGCCGTCTACGTCGTGCCGTTCCTGAAGTACCCGGCCAACCCGCCGGCCGTCGGCAACCCCGACACCATCGGCAAGCGCACCACCCTGTACTTCCTGATGATGCTGCTCAGCGTGCTCCTCGCGATCGCCGCGACCTTCCTCGGCAAGCGGCTCGCGCCGAGCCTGGGGACCTGGTGGGCGACCGTCGCAGCGATCGGCGCGTTCGCTCTCGCCGTCGGGCTGGCATACGCGTTCCTGCCGGTCATCAACGAGGTGCCGGGGGACTTCCCGGCGACCGTGCTGTGGCGGTTCCGGCTGTCCGCGCTCGCCATCCAGGTCACCCTGTGGACCGGATTCGGGCTCGTCTTCGGCGAGCTGGCCGACCGGGCCCTCAACCCCAGGCCCGCCACCGCGACGGCGGCGGGACGGCCGGTGCCCGCCGCCAACTGACCTGTCCCGTCACACGCGAGAGGACCTGCGGAACCATCCGGAGGTCCTCTCGCGTTATCGGGGTACCGAAGCCGACAGCGACGGAGTGGGAGGAACCGAGTGGCCGGACGACCCCAGCCGCGCCGTATCACCCTCGGCGGCCGTGAGGCGGTCGCGCTCACGGTCGAGGAGTACGAGCGGCTGATCGCCAGCCGTCGGCAGATCGGCGGGCAGAGTGCGCGGGTGCGCGTGCTCGCCCAGCAGGCCAAGCGCACCGAACAACTCGTCCGGGAACTGGAGACGATGGTCGAGGACGTGCCGGCCTGTCGTGAGCGGGCGGGGGAGGACGACACGGACGCCGGCTGCCTGCGCTGCGCGCTCGCGGACCTGCTGCGCCGCCACCGGGACCTCGCCGTCTGAACCGGTCCGTCCCGCGGGAAGTGTCTCGCGTCGCGGTCAGCCGGGCCGGTGCCCTTCCGTCACGGTCGGTCGACCGACCGCACCGCGCACCGCTGCCTCCACGCGCACCGCGTCGGCCGTCGAGGAGACCTCGTGGACCCGGACCGCCCAGGCACCTTGAGAGGCGGCCAGCACCGACACCGCCGCCGTCGCGGGGTCACGGTCGAGCGGCGGACGAGGTGTACCGGTGACCGGGTCGGCCAGCAGGGAACCGAGGAAACGCTTGCGGGACGCCGCGATCAGAACCGGACGGCCGAGCCGGGTCCAGGCATCGATGCCGGCCAGCAGCGACCAGTTGTGCGCGCCGGTCTTGGCGAAGCCGAGCCCGGGGTCGACGACGATCTGCGAGAGGTCGACCCCGGCGGACACGACGACGTCCACCTGCTGCTCGACCTCCCTGACGACATCGGCGACGACATCGCCGTACTCGGCCAGACCTGCCATGCGATCGGACTGCCCACGCCAGTGCATGACGACGAACGCCGCTCCCGTCCGCGCGGCGACCTTCGCCATCGCGGGGTCGGCCCGGCCGCCGCTGACGTCGTTGATGATCCGCGCTCCCAAGTCCACCGCGGCCTCCGCCACCTCGGCGCGCATCGTGTCCACGCTGACCACCGCACCTCCTTCGACCAGCCCCCGGACCACAGGGAGGACGCGCCTCAACTCCTCCTCGCACGTGACCCGTTCGGCACCCGGACGCGTCGACTCACCACCCACGTCGACCATGTCAGCCCCGTCCGCCACGAGTTCCAGGCCATGCGCGACAGCCCGGCCGGGGTCGAGCCACAGACCGCCGTCCGAGAACGAGTCCGGCGTGACGTTGACGACGCCCATGACGGCGCAACGCCCCCACCGCGGAAGGCCGGGAAGCGGATCGGTCGTTGTCATGGGGCTCCACGGGATGGGGGACGTACGTAGCCGAATCCGCGGGACGGCCTCAGGTGTGGAGACCGAGGTTCTGGTAGATCTCCGTCGTCACCGTCGAGAAGTTCATGGTCATGAAGTGCAGTCCCGGAGCGTCCTCGGCGATCAGGCGGCGGCACATCCGCGTGGCGTGCTCGATGCCGATGGCCCGGACCGCCTTGGGATCGTCCTCGACGGCCAGCATCCGGTCGGCGAGTCGGGCGGGGACGGCGGCCGTGGACAGCGTGGGAATCCGCCGCAGGGAACGGATCGTGGTGACCGGCATGATCTCCGGGATGATCGGTACGTCGCACCCGGCCGCCGAGACCCGGTCCCGCAGACGCAGGTAATCCTCGACGTCGAAGAACATCTGAGTGATGGCGTAGTCGGCGCCGGCCCGGCACTTGTCGACGAAATGCCGCAGGTCGCTCTCCGGGTCGGCGGAACGCGGGTGAGTCTCGGGGAAGGCCGCGACCCCCACGCAGAAGGTCCCGGACTCCTTGATGAGGCTGACCAGTTCCGTCGCGTACTCGACGCCTCGCGGATGCTTCTCCCAGGTGCCCAGGGGGTCACCCGGCGGGTCCCCGCGCAGCGCGAGGACGTTGCGTACCCCCTGGTCGGCGTAGTGGCCGAGGATGTTGCGCAGTTCGGTGACGCTGTGTCCGACTGCGGTGAGGTGGGCGACCGGGGTGAGCGTCGTCTCCTGGGCGATCCGTCCCGTGACGTCGATGGTCCGGCCGCGGGTCGAGCCGCCGGCGCCGTAGGTCACCGAGACGAACGTCGGCGAGAGCGCCTCCAGTCTCCGGATCGCGGTCCACAGACCGGACTCGGCCTCCGCGCTGCGCGGCGGCATGAACTCGAAGGAGTAGGAGCGGCCACCCCGGGCGAGCAGATCACGGATCGAGGCCGCGCTGTCCGGCCGGGTGCTGGCGATACCGAGGGCCATGGGAGAGAACCTGCCTGTTTGTCATGCCTTATGGGGTGCTGCGGCCGGTGCCGGAGCGTGCCTGATGTGCGCGGCGCCGTATCTCGGTGACCCGGGGATCAGCGGCGTCCAGGGTCTCGGCGAGGCCGTCCAGGAACTCGCCCAGGTCGGTGAGCGTGTCCCGCATGATCCGCATCCTCGCGCTCTGGCCGCCGAGTTGTCTGCGCATGGCGCACAGCGTCTCGAACTGCCTGGTGGACAGGGCCACCATGGGTCTGCCGTTCACCGTGATGCGGTGAGGTTCGTTGCGCACCGACGGGTCCCTCTCTGTGTCCGTGCCGCGGGTGGACGGGTCCGGGGCGCGCACGGCGCCCCGGACCCTGCTGGAACTCCGGTCAAGAGACGGGGAGTTCACCCCGGACCGTGCGTGCAGCGGTGACCAGGTTCTCCAGCGACTCCCGTGTCTCCGGCCAGCCGCGGGTCTTCAGCCCGCAGTCGGGGTTCACCCACAGCCGTTCGGCGGGGATCGCCTCAAGTCCGGTGCGCAGCAGTTCGGCCGCCTCCTCCGCACTCGGGACGCGCGGCGAGTGGATGTCGTAGACACCCGGCCCGGCCTCACGCGGGTAGCCGTGCGCCGCGAGTTCCCGCGCCACCTGCATGTGGGAGCGGGCCGCCTCCAGGCTGATGACGTCCGCGTCGAGGTCGTCGATCGCCTGGACGACGTCCCCGAACTCGGCGTAGCACATGTGGGTGTGGATCTGTGTCTGCGGACGGACCCCGGCGGTGGTGAGCCGGAACACCTCCGTCGCCCACGCCAGGTACTCGGCGTGCGCGGCGGCGCGCAGCGGGAGTGTCTCGCGCAGCGCGGGCTCGTCGACCTGGATCACCGAAGTCCCGGCCGCCTCGAGGTCGTTGACCTCGTCCCGCAGGGCGAGCGCGACCTGCCTGGCGGTGTCGGCGAGAGGCTGGTCGTCGCGGACGAACGACCAGGCGAGCATCGTCACCGGCCCGGTCAGCATGCCCTTGACCGGCCGGTCGGTGAGCGACTGCGCGTACGACGTCCAGCGGAC
>NZ_JBEXLS010000050.1:0-48961 GCF_040610055.1 Streptomyces sp. NPDC004539
GCTCCTCCCGCGCGGCGGGCACTTCGTGGAGATCGGGAAGACGGACCTGCGCGACAGCGCCCAAGTCGCCTCGGAACACCCGGGTGTCGCGTATCTGCCCTTCGACCTCGGGGACGCCGGGCCCGACCGGATACGCGAGATCCTCGACGAACTCCAGCCCCTCTTCAGGGCCGGCACGCTCACCCCGCCGCCGGTCACCGCCTGGGACGTGCGGCGGGCCCCGGACGCGTTCCGCGCGGTCGCGCAGGCACGCCTCGTCGGCAAGGCGGTACTGACCCTCCCCGCCCTCACAGACACGGACACGGTCCTGGTCACCGGCGGCACCGGCACCCTCGGCGCGCACGTCGCCCGCCACCTGGTCCGGGCGCACGGCGTACGGCGCCTGGTGCTGACCTCCCGGTCCGGCGGGGGAGCGGACCTGGTGGCCGAGTTGACGAAGCTGGGCGCCGAAGTCCGGGTCGCGGCCTGCGACATGGGCGACCGGGAGGCCGTGGCCCGGTTCCTCGACGGCATCGACGGACTGACCGGCGTCGTGCACTGCGCGGGCGTCACCGACGACGGCGTCCTCACCGCCCTCACCCCCGAACGCACCACCGCCGTCCTCCACCCGAAGGCGTACGGCGCCCTCCACCTGCACGACCTCACCGCCAATCTTGACCTGGACTTCTTCGTCCTGTTCTCCTCCGCGTCCGCGACCTTCGGCGCCGCCGGACAGGGCAACTACTGCGCCGCCAACGCCGCGCTGGACGCGCTCGCCGTCGAACGCGTCCGGCAGGGCAGGCCCGGTACGGCGATCGCGTGGGGGCTGTGGGAGGAGGCCAGCGGGATGACGGCGGCGCTCGGCGCCCGGGACCTGGAGCGGTTGCGCCGTACCGGCACCCGGCCGCTGGCCACCGCCGAGGGGCTGGCCCTGTTCGACGCCGCGCTCGCCGGAACCCAACCGGCGGTCACCGCGGCGCCGTTCGACCTGTCGGCGCTGCGTGCCCGCTACCGCGAGGAACCGGCCCCCGCACTGCTCGCCGGGGTCCTCGGGACACCCCGGCCGCAGCGCAGGGCCACCACCCGCCACGAGTCCGCCGGCACCGGGGACTTCAGGGCGGCCCTGGCCACGCTGGCGGAGGAGGACCGGCCGGGACGGATACTGGCGCTCGTCGTCGAACGCACCGCACAGGTCCTCGGGCACGCGCACGCCGGGGACATCGACCCGGAACAGGCGTTCAAGGACCAGGGCTTCGACTCCCTGACCGCCGTCGAACTGCGCAACCGGCTCACCGCGGCCACCGGCCTCACCGTCCCCGCGACCCTCGTCTTCGACCATCCCTCACCGGCCGCGCTCGCCGAACACCTGCTGAAGCTGCTGCTGCCGGCCGAGACGGACCCCGCCGAGCGGCTGCGGCGCGACCTCGACCGGCTGGAGACGGCCGCCGAGGCGCTCGACCCCGGCGACCCGGCGCACACCGAGACCGCCGAACGCCTGCGCCGCATCCTCGGCCGGCTCACCACCACCGCGCCGGCCGAGGACACACCGCACACCGGACTCGGCGGCGCCAGCGCCGACGAACTACTGGCCTTTATCGACAGCGAGTTCGGCGACCTGACCTGACCGGCGAACAGCCGACCCTCCCCCCTCCACCGAAGCGGCCCATCGGAGAACCCGTGGCGAACGACGACAAGGTTGTTGACTACCTCAAGCGGGTGACCGCCGACCTCCAGCGCACCCGCAGCCGGCTCGGCGAGCTGGAGAACGACCGCCGGGAACCGGTGGCCATCGTCGCGATGGCCTGCCGCTTCCCCGGACAGGCCGACACCCCCGAGGCCCTGTGGGACCTCGTACGGGAGGGCCGCGACGCCATCGGACCCTTCCCCGAGGACCGCGGCTGGCAGACCCAAGCCCTCGCCGACGCCGGCGTCCGCCTCGAAGGCGGATTCCTGTACGGCGCCGGGGAGTTCGACGCCGCCTTCTTCGGGATCTCCCCGCGCGAGGCGCTCGCCATGGACCCCCAGCAGCGGCTCCTCCTGGAGACCTCCTGGGAGGCCGTCCGGCGCGCCGGCCTCGACCCCGCCGCGCTCAAGGGCAGCGACGCGGGCGTGTTCGTCGGCATGACCGACCAGAAGTACGGCCCGCACGGCGAGACCGCGCTCGGCGAGGTCCGCGGCCATGTCCTCACCGGCACCACCAGCAGCGTCGCCTCCGGCCGCCTCTCCTACCACTACGGCCTCGAAGGGCCCGCGCTCACCGTCGACACCGCCTGCTCGTCCTCCCTCGTCGCCCTCCACCTCGCGACCCGCTCCCTGCGCGCCCGCGAATGCTCCCTCGCGCTGGTCGGCGGCGCCACCGTGATGGCCGCGCCCTCCCTGTACGAGGAGTTCCTCCTGCAAGGGGGTCTCGCGGGCGACGGCCGCTGCAAGTCGTTCGCCGACACCGCCGACGGCACCGGCTGGGGAGAGGGCGCGGGCGTGCTCGTCCTGTGCCGGCTCTCCGACGCCGTCCGCGAGGGCTATCCCGTGCTCGCCGTGATCCGCGGCTCGGCCGTCAACCAGGACGGCGCCTCCAACGGCCTCACCGCACCCAACGGCCCCTCCCAGGAACGCGTCATCAAGTCCGCGCTCACCGACGCCCAGCTCAGTCCCGGACAGATCGACGCCGTCGAGGCCCACGGCACCGGGACCCGGCTGGGCGACCCCGTCGAGGCGCAGGCACTGCTCGCGACGTACGGGCAGGACCGCGAACACCCCCTGTATCTCGGCTCGTTGAAGTCCAACATCGGACACACGCAGGCCGTGTCGGGACTCGGCGGCGTCATCAAGACCGTGCAGGCGCTGCGCGCCGCGATCCTGCCGAGGACCCTCCACCTGGACACGCCGACCCGGGAGGTGGACTGGACCTCCGGAGCCGTCGAACTCCTCACCGAGGAACGGGAGTGGCCGCAGACCGGACGACCCCGCCGCGCCGGTGTCTCCTCGTTCGGGATCAGCGGGACCAACGCGCACGTCATCCTGGAACAGGCACCCGACCCGGAGACGGCCCCCGCCCCGGACGACGCCGACCGCCCCACCACCGTCCTCCTCTCCGCGCGCACCCCCGAGGCCCTGCGTGCCAGCGCCGCCCGGCTGCGCGAGCACGCCGCGCGACCCGACGCCGCCCCCGTCCCCGTGCTGGCCCGCGCGCTCGCCCCGGCCGCCGCGCACTTCGCGCACCGCGCCGCCGTCACCGGCACCGGCGCCGACGAGATCCGCGCGGGGCTCGACGCGCTCGCGCAGGGCCGCCCGCACGCCCACGCCGTACGCGGCAGCGCCGCACCGGCCGGGAGACTCGCCTTCCTGTTCACCGGACAAGGAGCTCAGCGTGCCCGCATGGGACGCGAACTGTATGCCGCGCATCCGGTGTTCGCCGACGCCTTCGACGCCGTCCGCACCCGGCTGGACCCGCTCCTGGAACGGCCCCTGGAGGAGGTCCTCGACTCCGACGAACTGCTCGGACGCACCGCCTACACGCAGACCGCGCTGTTCGCCGTGGAAGTCGCCCTGTTTCGGCTGCTCGGACACTGGGGCATCACCCCCGACCTCATGCTCGGCCACTCCGTGGGGGAGCTGGCCGCCGCGCACGTCGCCGGGGTGTTCTCCCTCGACGACGCCTGCACGCTGGTAGCCGCCCGCGCGACCCTGATGCAGGCGCTCCCCGAGGGCGGCGCGATGCTCGCCGTCGAGATCCCCGAAGCGGACGCCGAGGAACTCCTGACGGCGGCCGGCACCGGCGGGAAGCTCGCCGTGGCCGCCGTCAACGGGCCGCGCGCGACCGTGCTCTCCGGCCTCGCCGAAGCCGTCGACCAGACCGCCGCCCTGTGCGCGGAACGGGGCCTGCGCGTACGCCGCCTCAAGGTCAGCCACGCCTTCCACTCACCCCTGACCGAGCCGATGCTCGCCGGCTTCGCCGAGGTCGCCGCCCGCGTCACCTACCACGCCCCGGCGATCCCCGTCGTCTCCAACCTCACCGGCGAGATCGCCGGCGCCGAACTGGGCACCCCGGACTACTGGGTGCGGCACGTCCGCGAGGCCGTCCGCTTCCACGACGGGGTCCGCACGCTGGCCGCCGAAGGCGTCACCGCCTGCCTGGAGGTCGGGCCCGGCGGCGCGCTCAGCGTGCTGGCCCGGGACTGCGTGCCGGAGGGCGGACCGGTGTGCGTCCCCGCGCTGCCCCGCGACCGCCCCGAACCGGCCGCGCTGCTCACGGCCCTCGCGACCCTGCACGTCCAAGGCGTCCCCGTCGACTGGAGCACCGTCCTGGGCGGCCCCGCCGACCCGTACGAGACGGCCGCGCTGCCGACGTACCCCTTCCAGCGCGAGCGCTACTGGCTCCCCGCGACACCGGGCTCCGCGAACCTGCTGCCGCCCGCGCCGCAGCTCACCGCACCCCGGCCGGCCGCCGCACGGACCGGGGGAGCGGACCTGGACCTGGTGCGCGGCGCGGCGGCGGCCGTCCTCGGACACGCGAGCGCCGACGCCGTACCCGCCGACCGCTCCTTCGACGAGCTGGGCTTCGACTCGCTGTCCGCCGTCCGCTTCCGCGACCTCCTCGCCGAGGAGACCGGCCGGACGCTGCCCGCGACGCTGGTCTTCGACCACCCGACGCCGCAGGCCGTCGTCGCCTTCCTCAACGGCGACACGGACGGCCCGGCCGCCGTACACCGCGCGACGCTCCTCGACGAACCCCTCGCGGTCGTCGGCATGGCCTGCCGCTACCCCGGCGGGGTGACCGACCCCGCGTCACTGTGGAAGCTCCTCACCGAGGGCGGCGACGGCATCACCCCCTTCCCGCGCGACCGGGGCTGGGACCTCGCCGCACTGCGCCGCATCGACGCGAACGCGCCCACGGCGGGCGGATTCCTGCACGACGCCGCCGACTTCGACGCCGGGTTCTTCGGGATCTCCCCGCGTGAGGCGCTCGCCATGGACCCCCAGCAGCGCCAGCTCCTGGAGACGTCCTGGGAGGCGCTGGAGAGCGCGGGACTCGACCCGTCCGCGCTGCGCGGCTCCCGCACCGGCGTCTTCGCAGGGAACGCGGGCTCCGACTACGCGGGCGTGCTGGCCGCGTCACCGGAGACCGAGGGACACGTCATGACCGGCACCGCCGGCAGCGTCCTGTCCGGCCGCGTCTCCTACCTCCTCGGCCTGGAGGGGCCGGCCGTCTCCGTCGACACCGCCTGCTCGTCGTCGCTCGTCGCCCTGCACCTCGCCGGGCAGGCGCTGCGCGCGGGGGAGTGCGACCTCGCGCTCGCGGGCGGCGTCACCGTCATGAACACCATGGGCGGATTCCTGGAGTTCACCCGCCAGGGCGGCCTGGCCGCCGACGGCCGCTGCAAGGCGTTCTCCGACAGCGCCGACGGCACCGGCTGGTCGGAAGGCGTCGGGGTGCTCGTCCTGGAACGGCTCTCCGACGCGCGCCGGGCCGGACACGAGATCCTGGCCGTCGTCCGGGGCTCGGCCATCAACCAGGACGGCGCCTCCAACGGCCTCACCGCACCGAGCGGTCCGGCCCAGCAGCGCGTCATCGTCCAGGCGCTCGCCAACGCCGGACTCCGCCACGACGAGGTCGACGCCGTCGAGGCGCACGGCACCGGCACCCGGCTCGGCGACCCCATCGAAGCCCAGGCCGTCCTCGCCACCTACGGCCAGGACCGCGAACACCCGCTGTACCTCGGCTCGTTGAAGTCCAACATCGGACACAGCATGGCGGCGGCCGGGGTCGGCGGGGTCATCAAGACCATCCTCGCCCTGCGCGCCGGCGTCCTGCCGCGCACCCTGCACGCCGAACAGCCCACCCGGCAGGTCGACTGGACCTCGGGCGCGGTCGAACTCCTCACGGAGCAGCGGGAATGGCCGCAGACCGGACGGCCCCGGCGTGCGGGGGTGTCGTCGTTCGGGATGAGCGGGACCAACGCGCACGTCGTCCTGGAACAGGCGCCTTCGATGGCCGTGCCGGAGGTCGCCGGGGAGGAACCGGCGCCGCGTCCCTGGGTGTTGTCGGCCCGGACCCCGGACGCCCTGCGCGCACAGGCCGCACGCCTCGCCGCCGCCCTGGGACACGCCGCGCTCGAAGGCGCCACGCCTGAAGGCGCCACGCACTCCGTCACCGCCGTCGGTCGCACGCTCCTGTCCAGCCGGACGCTCTTCGAGCACCGAGCTGTGGCGATCGGCCGGGACTGGGACGAACTCATCGATTCGGTAAGGGAGTTGGCGCAGGGCACGGCCACCGCTCCCGCCGTCACCACCGGCTCCTCCCAGCCCCTCGGACGCGGACCGGTGTTCGTGTTCCCGGGCCAGGGCTCGCAGTGGACGGGCATGGCCGTCGAACTCCTCGACTCCTCCCCGGTGTTCGCGGCCCGGATGGCCGAGTGCGAGACGGCACTCTCGGAGTTCGTGGACTGGTCGCTGACCGAAGTCCTCCGTGAGAACGGCGAGTTGGAGCGGGTGGACGTCGTCCAGCCGGTGTTGTGGGCCGTGATGGTGTCGCTCGCCGAAGTCTGGCGGTCCTACGGCGTCGAGCCCGCCGCCGTGGTGGGCCACTCGCAGGGCGAGATCGCGGCGGCCGTCGTCGCGGGCGCGCTCTCGCTGGAGGACGGCGCGCGCGTCGTCGCGCTGCGGTCCCGGGCGATCCTCGCGCTGTCGGGTCGCGGCGCGATGGTCTCCGTCCAGATGTCCGCCGACGAGGTGAGGTCCCTCAAGGCCGTCGCCGACGGCCGGGTTGACGTGGCCGCCGTCAACGGGCCCTCCTCGGTCGTCGTCGCCGGGGCTCCCGCCGACGCCGAGGAGGTCCTCGCGGAGGTCGCCGCGAACGGCGGCCGTGCGCGACGGGTCGACGTCGACTACGCGTCGCACTCCGCGCACGTCGAGGAGATCCGGGACGCGGTCGTGTCCGCGCTGGACGGCATCGCGCCCACGGCGTCGGCCGTGCCGTTCCACTCGACCGTCGAGGCCGGGGTGTTCGACACGGCCGGCCTCGACGCCGAGTACTGGTACCGGAACCTGCGCTCGACGGTCCGCCTCGAACCCACCGTCGCCGGACTCCTCGCCGCCGGGCACCACGTCTTCGTCGAGATCAGCCCGCACCCCGTCCTGACCTCCCCGCTCACCGAGACCGCCGAGTCCGCCGGGGCCGAACCCCTGGTCGTCGGCACCCTCCGGCGCGACGAGGGCGGCCCCGCGCGCATGCTGGCCTCACTCGCCGAACTCCACGTCGGAGGCGTCCCCGTCGACTGGACGGCCGCCTACCCGCAGGGCCCGGCCACCCCGGTCGCGCTGCCGACGTACGCCTTCCAGCACACGCGGATCTGGCCGACGGCCCTGCCGAACCCGGCGGGCTCCGACCCGGCGCACGACGACTTCTGGCGGGCGGTCGAGACCGGGGACGCCGGTACGCTGGCCGGCGTCCTCGACCTGCCGGACGGCGACGCGCTGACGGCCGTACTCCCCGCGCTCTCCACCTGGCGGCGCACCCGGCGCGAACGGGACACCATCGACGGCTGGCGGTACGCCGTCGACTGGCGCCCCCTCACCGCCCCCGCCGCCCCCGCCGCCCTCCCCGGAACCTGGCTCATCGCCGTACCGGAGACGACCGCTCTCACCGAGGTCGCCGAGGCCGTCCGCCTGCGTGCCGAGCACGCCGTCGTCCTGACCGTCTCCCCGCACGACACCCCCGACACCCTCGCCCACGCGATCCGCGAGGCCGCGCCCACCGCCGTCCTCGCGCTGACCGGCGCCGACACGGCCCCGCACCCGGCGAGCCCCGACGTCCCCACCGGACTCGCGACGACCCTGACCCTCTTCCAGGCCCTCGTACGATCCGAACTCACCGCACCCCTGTGGTGCGTCACCCAGGGCGCCCAGGGCACCGCCGACGACGCCGGACCCGCCGACCCCGCGCAAGCCGCCGTGTGGGCGCTGGGCCGCTGCGCCGCCGTCGAACTCCCGCACCTGTGGGGCGGGTTGATCGACCTGCCGGCCGCACCGGACCCGGCGACCACGGACCAGCTCGTCACCGTCCTCGCCCGACCCGCAGCCCTCGCCGCCGAGGACCAGCTCGCCCTGCGCCCCACCGGCGTCCTCGGCCGCCGCCTGGTCCGCACCGGACCCCCCGCGCACGGCAACCCCGGCTGGCGCGCGAACGGCACCGTCCTGGTCACCGGCGGCACCGGCGCGCTCGGCACACACATCGCGCGCTGGCTCGCCGGAGACGGCGCCGCCCACCTGATCCTCCTCAGCCGCCGGGGACCGCAGGCCCCCGGAGCCGGTGAACTCGCCGCCGAGATCGAGGCGTCGGGCACGAAGGTCACCCTCGTCGCCTGCGACACCGCCGACCGGACCGCCGTCGCCGAGACCCTCGCAGCCCTCCAGAGCGACGGCGACCTGATCCGCGCCGTCGTCCACGCGGCCGGGGTCGGCGCCGGCGGACCCGTCGCGACCGCGCCGTTCGAGGACCTCACGGCCGTCCTGTCGGCCAAAGTCACCGGCATCGACAACATCGAAGCCGCCCTCGACCCGGCGCAACTGGACGCCGTCGTCTACTTCTCCTCCGTCACCGCCGTGTGGGGAGCCGCCGACCACGGCGTCTACGCCGCCGGCAACGCCGTCCTGGACGCCCGAGCCGAACGCCGCAGCGCCGACGGCGTCCCCACCCTCTCCGTCGCGTGGGGCCCCTGGGCCGGCGGCGGCATGGTCTCCGAGACCATCTACGACCACCTGAGGCTGACCGGCCTGCCCGTCATCGAACCCGACACGGCCGTAGCCGGACTGCGGACGGTCCTCGCCGACGGCGACGTCTCCGTCCTCCTCGCGGACGTCGACTGGCCGCGCTTCGCCGAGGTCTTCACGACCGGCCGGCCCAGCCGCCTCCTCGACGAACTCCCCGAGACCCGCCCGCAGACCGACGACGAACAGCCGGCCGGAGCCGCCGCGCCCGCCTCCGAACTGGCCCGCACCCTCGCCGGACTCGACCAGGGCGCCCGCACCCGCGCCCTGCGCGACCTGGTCCGCGAACACGCGGCCGGCGTCCTCGGCCACACCGGCGCCGACGCCGTCGACCCCAAACGCGCCTTCCGCGACCTCGGCTTCGACTCCCTGACCGCCATCGACCTGCGCAACCGGCTCGCCGCCGCGACCGGCATCCGGCTGCCCTCCACGCTCGTCTTCGACCAGCCCACCGCGACCGCGCTCGCCACCCACCTCGGCGAGAAACTCTTCGGCGCGCAGGACCGCACGGCACCCGTCGTGGTCCGCGCGGCCGACCGGGACGAACCCGTCGCCGTCGTCGCCATGGGATGCCGCTTCCCCGGCGGCATCGGCTCCCCCGAGGACCTGTGGCACGCGGTCACCGAGGGCGCCGACCTCGTCGGCGGCTTCCCCGCCGACCGGGGCTGGCCGCTGCACCGGCTCCACGACCCCGAGGAGACCACCACCGACTCCAGCTACGTCGACCAGGGCGGCTTCCTGTACGACGCCGCCCTCTTCGACGCCGGGTTCTTCGGGATCTCCCCGCGCGAGGCCCTCTCCATGGACCCCCAGCAACGGCTGCTCCTGGAGACGTCCTGGGAGGCGCTGGAACGCGCCGGGATCGCCCCCGCGACCCTGCGCGGCTCCCGCACCGGCGTCTACGTCGGCATCAGCGAACAGGGCCACACCGCACGGCTGTTGGACGCCGTCGGTGACGTCGAGGGGTACTTCGCGACCGGCGCCGCCGCGAGCGTCGCCTCCGGCCGGATCTCCTACACCCTCGGCCTCGAAGGCCCGGCGGTCACCGTCGACACCGCCTGCTCCTCGTCGCTGGTCGCCCTGCACCTCGCCGCGCAGGCCCTGCGCGCGGGGGAGTGCGACCTCGCGCTCGCGGGCGGAGCGGCCGTCATGTCGGAACCGGCCTCCTTCGTCGGGTTCAGCCGTCAGCAGGCACTCGCCCGCGACGGCCGCAGCAAGGCGTTCGCGGCGGCGGCCGACGGCTTCGCCCTCGCGGAGGGCGCGGGCATGCTCGTCGTCGAACGGCTCTCGGACGCCCGCCGCAACGGCCACCCGGTCCTGGCGATCGTCCGAGGTTCGGCCGTCAACCAGGACGGCGCCTCCAACGGCCTCACCGCGCCCAACGGCCCCTCGCAGCAGCGGGTGATCCGGGACGCGTTGGCCGGCGCCGGTCTCACACCGGCCGAGGTCGACGCCGTCGAGGCCCACGGCACCGGCACGAGGCTCGGCGACCCCATCGAGGCCCAGGCCCTCCTGGAGACCTACGGACAGAACCGTGAACGGCCCCTGCTGCTCGGCTCGTTGAAGTCCAACGTCGGCCACACCCAGGCGGCGGCCGGGGTCGGCGGCGTCATCAAGACCGTCCTCGCCCTGCGGGAAGGGCTGTTGCCGCAGACCCTGCACATCGACGAGCCCACCCCCGAGGTCGACTGGACCACCGGCGCCGTGGAACTCCTCACCGAGAACCGGCCCTGGCCCAAGACGGACCGGCCCCGCCGCGCGGGCGTCTCGTCCTTCGGGATCAGCGGGACGAACGCGCACGTGATCCTCGAACAGGCCGAGGACGACACCGAACCCCCGGCCGAAGAGACACCGCACGCGACGACCGTCCCGATCGTCCTGTCCGGCCGCGACGACACCGCCCTGCGCGCCCAGGCCGCCCGCTACGCCGAACACCTCGCCCGGCACATCGGGTTGACCCCGGCGGACCTCGCCCTCTCACTCGCGTTGACCCGCACGGTCCACCCGACCGCCACGGTCCTGACCGCCACCGGCCGCGACGACCTCCAGGCTGCGCTCGCGGCTCTCGCCACCGACGGCCCGACCGTCACCGACGCCCCGGCGGACGGGGGGCTCGCGGTGGTGTTCTCGGGGCAGGGGTCGCAACGGGTCGGCATGGGCCGGGAGTTGTACGAAAAGTACCCGGTGTTCGCCGCCGCCTTCGACGAGGTGTGTGCGGGGTTCGGTGAACTGTTGCTGAAGGAGGCGGTGTTCGGGGGTACGGCTGAGGAGTTGGCGGAGACGGGTCTCGCTCAGCCGGCGTTGTTCGCGACGGAGGTTGCTCTGTATCGGCTGCTGGAGTCGTGGGGGATACGTCCGGACGTCGTGTTCGGGCATTCCCTGGGCGAGTTGGTGGCCGCGTATGTCGCCGGGGTGTGGTCGTTGGAGGACGCCTGCCGGGTGGTTGCGGCTCGGGGTCGGCTGATGCAGGAGTTGCCGTCCGGTGGGGTGATGTGGGCTGTGGAGGCGGAGGAGTCGGAACTCATCGACGTCCCCGGAGTCTGGCTGGCTGCTGTCAACGGGCCCCGGGCGGTGGTGCTTTCCGGTGAGGAGACCGCTGTCAAGGAGGTCGCCGACGGCTTCGCGGCTCAGGGCCGCCGGGTCAAGCAGCTGAAGGTCAGTCACGCGTTCCACTCCGGCCTGATGGACCCGATGCTGGACGAGTTCGCCCAGGTGCTCGCCTCCGTCTCCTACGAAGAGCCGGTCGTCCCGGTTGTCTCCAACGTCACCGGTGAGATAGCGGGCCCCGAACTCACCACCCCCGACTACTGGCTCCGGCACGTCCGCGCGGCCGTCCGCTTCGCCGACGGAGTGCGGACCGTGCAGGCCCAGGACGTCACCACCGTCCTCGAAGTCGGCCCCGACGGCTCCCTGGTCTCCCTCGTGGAGGACACCGCGCCCGGCCTGCTCGCGCTCGGTGCGCTGCGGACGGGGCGGGAGGAGACGCGGAGTCTGGCGGTCGCGGTCGGGCGGCTGCACGTGCGGGGGGTGGCCGTCGACTGGCCGGCCCTGCTCCCCGGCGCACGCCGCGCCGAACTGCCGACGTACGCCTTCCAGCACGCCTCCTACTGGCTGGAGACCACCCGGCACGCCGAAGCCCCCGACACGGCCGAGCTGTACGTCCCCGAGTGGCGGCCGATCGCGGCGCGCACCGCGTCCCTCGCCCGCCCGGCGGTCGTCGGATACGCCGACGGACACGCCGGAGTCCTCGCCGCCGCCCTCGACACCGAGGCACACGCCGGCCCCGGACAGGTGCCGGACGACGCCGAGTTCGTCGTCATCGCCCTGGAGACGGCACGCGACACGGACGAACCCGAGAACGTACGGAACTCCGCGCACGCCGCGCTGGTGTCGCTGCGGGACGTCCTGACCGACGAGCGGCTGTCGGCGCTGCCGGTGATCGCCGTGACGGAGGGCTCCACCACGGGTGGGCCCGCGCACGCCGCCGCCTGGGGGCTCGCGCTGTCGGCGCAGGCCGAGCACGCCGACCGGCTGCTGCTGATCGACCTGGCCGACGACGCCGTCGACGCTCCCCGGCTGGCGGACGCCATCGCCACCGCGCACGCCGAGGGCGAGTCCCAACTCGCTGTGCGGGACGGCCGGTTGCACGTGCTGCGGCTCGCCGTGGCCGACCCGGGCCCCGTGTCCGAGGCCCGCACCGACGGGACCGTGCTGATCACCGGGGCCACCGGGGAGCTGGGGTCGCTCGTCGCCCGGCATCTCGCGACGGCCCACGGGGTACGGGACCTCCTCCTCGTCAGCCGCAGCGGAGCCGACGCGCCGGGGGCCGCCGCGCTGGCCGCCGACCTCGAACAGGCGGGCGCGCGGCCGGTGTTCGCGTCCTGCGACGCCGGTGACCGGGACGCGCTCGCCGCGCTGATCGCCGGGATACCGGACGACCGGCCGCTCACCGGGGTCGTCCACACGGCCGGGGTCACCGACGACGGAGTTCTCACCTCGCTCACCCCCGAACGGATCGACACCGTGCTGCGGGCCAAGGCGGACGCGGCGCACCATCTCCACGAACTCACACGGGACTTGGGGCTGGACCGGTTCGTGCTGTTCTCCTCCGCCGTCGGCACGCTCGGCGGCGCCGGACAGGCCAACTACGCGGCGGCCAACGCGGCGCTCGACGCCCTCGCCCGCACCCGCCGCGCCGCCGGCCTCCCGGCGACATCGCTGGCGTGGGGGCTGTGGGGGACCGGCGGCGGCATGGGGGCGCGGATCGGGGAACTCGACCGCCGGCGCATGAACAAGGCCGGTGTCCTGGCGCTGGACGCCGCACAGGGCCTCGGCCTCTTCGACCGGGCGTGGGAGGCGGACGACGCCGTCCTGCTGCCGATGCGCACCGACCGGACCGCGCTGCGGGCCCGCGCCGAGGCCGGCACCCTCCCGGCCGTCCTGCGCGACCTCGTCCCGGCCGGCACCGGCAAGGCGCGCACGGCCGTCGAGGCCGCCCCCGAGACCGGGCTCCGCGCGCTGCCCCCGGCCGAGCGCTCCCGCGCCCTGCTGGACCTGGTGCGCTCGCGCGCCGCCGCCGTCCTCGACCACGCGTCGGCCGACGGCGTCGACCCGGAACGCGCCTTCCGCGAGGCCGGCTTCGACTCGCTGACGGCGGTGGAGCTGCGGGGCAGCCTCGCCGCCGCGACCGGGCTGGCCCTGCCCGCCGCACTGGTCTTCGACCATCCGACCCCCGCCGCGCTCGCGGCGGAACTCGACCGGCGCCTCGGTGCCGGAGCCGAGCAGGCCCGCCCCGAACTGTCCGTCCTGATCGGCCAGTTGGAGGCGGCGTTCGCCGAGCTGGCGGTGGCCGACCCCGAACGGCCCCGGTACGCGGCCCGGCTGCGCGCGCTGGCCGAGTCGGGGCCGTCCGCCCCGGACGGCGGCGACGTCGACACCCGGCTCGCGGACGCGTCGGACGACGAGCTGCTCGATTTCATCCGCACGGAACTCGGCAAGGAGTGAACGGTTCGCATGGCTGAGGACAAGGAACTCCGCGACTACCTCAAGCAGGTCGCGGCGGAACTGCACCGGACGCGCAAGCGGCTGGGAGAGCTGGAGTCGGCGGCCCGGGAACCGATCGCGGTCGTCGGCATGGCCTGCCGCTACCCCGGCGGGGTGGCGAGCCCGGACGACCTGTGGCGGCTCGTCGCCGAGGGCCGCGACGCCGTCGCCAGCTTCCCCACCGACCGGGGGTGGGACCTGGCGTCCCTCTACGACCCCGACCCGGACAAGGAAGGCACCTGCTACGTCCGCGAGGGCGGCTTCCTCGACGACATCGCCTCCTTCGACGCCGCGTTCTTCGGGATCTCCCCGCGCGAGGCGCACTCCATGGACCCCCAGCAGCGGCTGCTGCTGGAGAGCTCCTGGGAGGCCCTGGAGCGCGCCGGGCTCGACACCCGCGCGCTGAAGGGGAGCCGCACCGGTGTGTTCGCCGGTGTCTCCCAGCAGGACTACGCCAACCTCCTGAACGCCACCGAGGGAGGGATCGACGGACACGGTTCCACCGGTGTCTCCAACAGCGTGCTGTCCGGGCGGATCTCCTACGTCCTCGGCCTGGAGGGGCCGGCCGTCACGATCGACACCGCCTGCTCGTCCTCGCTGGTCGCGCTCCACCTCGCCGTGCGCTCACTGCGCGCGGGGGAGTGCGATCTGGCGCTCGCCGGGGGCGTCACCGTGATGTCCACGCCCGACGTGCACGTCATGCTGTCCCGGCAGGGTTCCCTCGCCCCCGACGGCCGCTGCAAGGCGTTCGGCGCCGCCGCCGACGGGGCGGGCTGGTCCGAGGGCGCGGGTGTCCTCGTCGTCGAGCGGCTCTCGGACGCGTTGCGCAACGGCCACCCGGTGCTGGCGGTCGTGCGGGGCTCGGCGGTCAATCAGGACGGTGCCTCCAACGGGCTGAGCGCGCCCAACGGGCCCTCGCAGCAGCGCGTCATCCGGGACGCGCTCGCCGACGCTGGGCTCACGCCGGCCGAGGTCGACGCCGTCGAGGCGCACGGCACGGGGACGCGGCTCGGGGACCCCATCGAGGCGGACGCGCTGCTGGCGACCTATGGCGCCGCGCGTCCCGCCGGACGGCCGCTGTGGCTGGGGTCGCTGAAGTCCAACATCGGGCACACGCAGGCCGCCGCAGGGGTCGGCGGCATCATCAAGATGGTCCAGGCGATCCGGCAGGGGCAGTTGCCGCGCACCCTGCACGCCGACGAGCCGACGCCGTTCGTCGACTGGTCCGCCGGGACCGTGCGGCTGCTGTCCGAGGCACGGGACTGGTCCGACGAGAGCGCGCCGCGCCGGGCCGGGGTCTCCTCGTTCGGCGTGAGCGGGACGAACGCGCACATCATCCTGGAACAGGCACCGCGCGAAGAGGCCGCACCCGAGGCCGTCCCCGGGGACGACGGTGTGCTCCCCACGCTGCTCTCCGCCAAGGGGACCACCGCCCTCCGGGTCAGGGCCCGGCAGCTCCTCGACCACCTCGGCGCCGATGGCGTCGACACCGCCGGGCACGACCTGCCGGCCGTCGCCCGCCCCCTCGCGCTCGGCCGTACCCCCCTCGACCAGCGCGCCGCCGTCCTCACCGACAGCCGCGACGGGCTGCTCACCGCTCTGACCGCGCTCGCCGAAGGCCGCCCGCACGACGCGCTCGCCGAAGGCACCGCCGTCACCGGACGCACAGCGCTCGTGCTCCCCGGACAAGGGTCCCAGTGGCTCGGCATGGCCCGCGAACTCCTCGACGCGGAACCGGTGTTCGCCGAGCACGCGCACGCCTGCGCACAGGCCGTGCAGGAGCTGGTCGACTGGGACGTCCTGTCCGTCCTGCGCGGCGAGCCGGACGACGTCGACGCCGACCGGATCGACGTCATCCAGCCCGTCCTGTTCACCGTGATGGTCTCCCTGGCCCGCACCTGGGAGGCGTACGGAGTCCGGCCCGACGCCGTCGTCGGCCACTCGCAGGGCGAGATCGCCGCCGCTCACCTCAGCGGCGGGCTGAGCCTCGACGACGCCGTCCGTGTCGTCGTCCTGCGCAGTCGTGCGCTGCGCACGCTCACCGTCGAGGGCGGCATGGCGTCCGTGCTGCTGCCCGAGGCGGAGGTGCGTGAGCGGCTGGCGCCGTGGGCGGACCGGCTGTGGATCGCCGCCGTCAACGGTCCGGCGTCCGTCGCGCTGACCGGTGTACCCGACGCCTGTGACGCGTTCGTCGCCGCCTGCGAGGCGGACGGCGTCCAGGCCCGCCGTATCCCGGGGGCCGCGAGCCCCGGACACTCGCCGTTCGTCGAGGTGCTGCGCGAGCAACTCCTCAAGGATCTCGCCGGGTTGCAGCCGCGCGGCGGCGAGGTGCCGTTCTACTCGACCGTCACCGGCGCCCCCCTCGACACCGCGCGGCTGGACGCTGCGTACTGGTGCCGCAACATGCGTGAGCCGGTGCGGTTCGCCGACGCCGTGCGGGCGCTGCTCGCCGACGGGCACCGGCTGTTCGTCGAGCCGAGCCCGCACCCCGTGCTCGTCACGTCCGTCCAGCAGTGCGTGGAGGCTGAGGAGCACGACGCCGCCGTGGTCGGCACCCTGCGCCGGGGCGAGGGAGGTACCGCGCGGCTGCGGACCGCGCTCGCGCACGCCTGGGCCGGGGGCGCCGACCCGGACTGGTCGCGCGTCTTCGCCGGCGTCCCGGCCCGCCCCGGGGTGCTGCCCGAGCTGCCGACGTACCCGTTCCAGCGCCGCCGCCACTGGCCGGAGGGGCGGCGCCGTGCCGCCGACGTCACCGCCGCCGGGGTGGGCGCGCTCGACCACCCGCTGCTGGGCGCGCTGGTCCGCCTCGCGGACGCCGACGGCGCCGTCCTCACCGGCCGGATCTCCGCCGCCGACCACCCGTGGCTCGACGGCTACGCCCTCGTCGACCGCCCGGTCCTTCCCGGCACCGCCTTCGTCGAACTCGCCGTCGCGGCCGGTGACCCCTTCGACCGGGGGCGCGTCGAGGAACTCACCCTGCACACCCCGCTCACCCTCCCGGCGGACGGCACGGTCGCCCTCCAGATCAGGGTCGGCGCCGACACCGACGAGCGCCGCACCTTCACCGTCCACTCCACCTCGGCCGCGCCCGACGAGGACGCCCCCTGGCTCCTGCACGCCTCCGGCACCCTGGTCCCCGAGACGACCACCGCCCCCGAAGACCTCACGTCCTGGCCACCACCCGCCGAACAGGCCGACGTGACCAAGGTGTACGACGACCTCGGCGCGGCCGGCTTCACCTACGGCCCCGAACGCCGCCTCCTCACCGCCCTGTGGCGCACCGGGAGCGACGCCTACGCCGAAGTCGCCCTGCCCGCAGGACAGGGCACCGAAGCCGCCCGCTTCGCCCTGCACCCCGCGCTCGCCGAAGCCGCCCTGCACGCCCTCCAGGCGCTCGACGGCGACCCGGCCGTCCCCTTCTCCTGGAGCGGCGTCCAACTGCACGCCACCGGCGCGACCCGCCTGCGCGTCCGCCTCACCCGCACCGGACCGGGCACGGTCCGCGTCCTGCTCGCCGACACCACCGGCGCCCCCGTCGCCACCGCCGACGCCCTCCTGCTGCGCCCCGTCGCCCCGGCGGGCCTCCTCACGGCAACCCCGTCCGCCGAACGCCTCGACCGCGTCGAACCGTCCCCCCGGCCACGCCCCCGCCGCACCGCAGCCGCTGCCGGGACCGGGGACGACGCCGACGCGGGAACCCTGCGCGGCTGGCTCCTGCCGCTCACCGAGACCGAACGCACCGGCGTCCTGCTGCGCCTGGTCCGCGACACCGCCGCCACCGCCCTCGGCCACGAGGACGCCGACAGCGTGCAGTCCGCACGGCCCTTCCGGGACCTCGGCTTCGACTCCCTGACCTCGGTCGACTTCCGCAACCGGCTCTCCACCGCGAGCGGACTGCGCCTGCCCGTCTCGATCGTCTTCGACCACCCCTCGCCCCGCCAACTCGTCCGCGCCCTGTACGCCGAGCTGTTCCCGGACGCCGCCGAGACGACGGCCGCGACCGGCGCCGCACCGGCCCGCCCCCGCCGCACCGGCGCCGACGACGAGCCGATCGCCGTCGTCGGGATGGCCTGCCGCTTCCCCGGCGGGGTCGGCAGCCCCGAGGAGCTGTGGGAGATGCTCGCCGAAGGCCGCGAAGGCATCGGCGGACTCCCGCGCGACCGGGGCTGGCGCCCGCAGGAGGCGGCACGCGGCGGCTTCCTCGACGACGTCGCCGGATTCGACGCCGCCTTCTTCGGCATCACCCCGCGCGAGGCCCTGACCATGGACCCCCAGCAGCGCCTGCTCCTGGAGACATCGTGGGAGGCCGTCGAACGCGCCGGGATCGACCCGGCCACCCTGCGCGGCACCCGCACCGGCGTCTACGCCGGCGCCGCCGGACTCGGCTACGCCACCCTCTTCCCGCCCGGCTCGGAGCAGCTCGCCGGATACACCGTCACCGGCAGTGCCACCAGCGTCATCACCGGCCGTGTCGCCTACGTCCTCGGCCTGGAGGGGCCGGCCGTCACCGTCGACACCGCCTGCTCCTCCTCCCTCGTCGCCCTGCACGACGCCGTGCAGGCGCTGCGCCGGGGCGAGGTCGACCTCGCGCTGACCGGCGGGGTCTGCGTCATGCCGGACGCCGCGCTCTTCGCGGACTTCGGCCGCCAGGGCGGCATGGCCCCCGACGGCCGCTGCAAGGCGTTCTCCGACTCCGCCGACGGCATCGGCTGGGGGGAGGGCGTCGGCGTGCTGCTCGTCCAGCGGCTCTCCGACGCGCGCCGCGACGGAAACCGGGTGCTGGCGGTCGTACGCGGGTCGGCGATCAACCAGGACGGCGCCTCCAACGGGCTCACCGCGCCCAACGGCCTCGCTCAACAGCGGGTCATCCAGGACGCGTTGGCGGACGCGGGGCTCGCACCGGCCGACATCGACGCCGTCGAGGCCCACGGCACCGGGACGAAACTCGGCGACCCCATCGAGGCCAACGCGCTGCTGGCCACCTACGGCGCCGAGCGCCCCGAGGGGCAGCCGCTGTATCTCGGGTCGCTGAAGTCCAACATCGGGCACACCATGTCGGCGGCCGGGGTCGGCGGCGTCATCAAGACCGTCCTCGCGCTCGGCCGGGGTGAACTCCCCAGGACCTTGCACGCCGACGAGCGATCCACGGCGATCGACTGGGAGGCGGGGACCGTCGAGCTGCTCACCGAACCCCGGAGCTGGCCGGAGACCGGTCGGCCCCGGCGCGCGGGAGTCTCCTCGTTCGGGATCAGCGGCACGAACGCGCACGTCCTGCTCGAACAGGCCCCGCAGGAACCCGGCGTGGAGGCCCCCAACCCGCAGACCCCGCCCCGCTCCTGGCCGCTGCTGGTCTCCGCGCACGACGAGAACGCCCTGCGCGCCCAGGCGTCCCGCCTCCTGGAGCGGCTCACCGCCGACCCCGCGCCGGCCCTCACCGACCTCACCCGCTCGCTCGCCACCACCCGGACCGCCCTGGAACTGCGCGCGGCGGCCGTCGTCCACGACCTCACCGAGGCGCGGGAGGCGCTCACCGCGCTCGCGGACGGCGAACTGCCCGCCGGACTCCTGCGGGACACGGCACGCGAAGGGGACCTCGCGCTGCTGTTCACCGGCCAGGGCGCCCAGCACCCCGGCATGGGCCGCGAACTGTACGCCGCCCACCCGGTGTTCGCGCAGACCCTCGACGCGGTCTGCCTCCACCTGGACCCGCTGCTGCCGCGCCCGCTCACCGAGGTGATGTTCGCGGAGACCGGCGACGACATCCACCGCACCGAGTTCACCCAGCCCGCGCTGTTCGCCTTCGAGACCGCCCTGTACCGGCTCCTGGAGAGCTGGGGTATCAGGCCCGCCTACCTGCTGGGGCACTCCGTCGGCGAGATCACCGCCGCGCACGTCGCCGGAGTGCTGTCCCTCCCCGACGCGTGCACGCTGATCGCGGCCCGGGGCCGGCTCATGCAGCGACTCCCGGAAGGCGGCGGCATGCTCGCCGTCTCCGTCGACGAGGAACGCGCTCTCGGCGTCCTCGCCAGCCGCACGGACGTGACCGTCGCCGCCGTCAACGCCCCCGGCTCGGTGGTCCTGTCCGGGCCGTCCGGGGAACTGGCCGCGCTGCGCGAGCAGTTCACCGAGGAGGGCGCGCGGACCCGGGTCCTGACGGTCAGCCACGCCTTCCACTCACCGCTGATGGAGCCGATGCTGGAGGAGTTCGGGGCGGTCGTCGCCGGACTCGACCTGCGCGCGCCGCGCATCCCCGTCGTCTCCAACCTGACCGGGCTCCCGCTCACCGCCGAGCAGGCGTGCTCTCCCGAGTACTGGGTGCGGCACGTCCGCGAGGCCGTCCGCTTCGCCGACGGGGTGCGCCACCTCGCCGCCGAGGGGGTGGGCGTGCTGCTGGAGGCGGGGCCCGACGGCGCC
The DNA here is from genome assembly GCF_040610055.1 of Streptomyces sp. NPDC004539. Taxonomy (NCBI): domain Bacteria; kingdom Bacillati; phylum Actinomycetota; class Actinomycetes; order Kitasatosporales; family Streptomycetaceae; genus Streptomyces; species Streptomyces sp. NPDC004539. The sequence continues at coordinate 20,203 of NZ_JBEXLS010000050.1, forward strand.
CTGACCGGCATGGCACAGAGCTGCCTCGACGAGCGGGGGGACACGGTCGTGTGCGTCCCCGCGCAGCGCCGGGACGCTCCGCAGGACGAGACGCTGATCACCGCCGTCGCACGCGTCCACCTCGCGGGCCGGTCCGTCGACCACGCCGCGCTGTTCGCCGGGTCCGGCGGCCGGACCGTCTCCCTGCCCACCTACCCGTTCCAGCGCGCACGCTACTGGCCCGACCCCCGTCCGGCGGGCGGCGGCGACCTCGCCTCCCTCGGCCTCGACGACGCCGGACACCCGCTGCTCGGCGCGCGCGTCACCACCGCCGACGGACAGACCCTGTTCACCGGCGAGCTGTCCACGGCCACGCACGCCTGGCTCGCGGACCACGCGATCCTGGAGACGCCGCTCTTCCCGGGCACCGGCTTCGTCGAACTGGCGCTGTGGGCGGGCGGCGTCTTCGGCTGCCGCCACCTCGACGAACTCACCCTCGCCGCCCCGCTCCCCGTCCCCGGCGACACCCCCGTCCGCCTCCAGGTCGCCGTAGGCCCCGAGGAGGCGGGCGCGCGCACCGTCACCGTGCACTCCCGCACCGAGGACGACGGACCCTGGACCGCGCACGCCGAAGGCACCCTCCTCACCGAAGCCGAGGGCGCCGCCCCGGTCCCCTTGGCGTGGCCGCCGGCCGACGCCGAGGCCGTCGACCTGTCCACCTACTACGGCGACCTCGTCGACCACGGCTTCACCTACGGCCCCGCCTTCCAGGGACTCACAGCCGCCTGGCGACGCGGCACCGAGGTGTTCGCGGAGGTGCGGCTCCCCGAACACCTCGGTGCCGGATTCTCCGTCCACCCCGCGCTGCTGGACGCCGCCATGCACGCGCTCGGCTTCCGCCCGAACGCCACCTCCGCCTCCGGCCCGCTGCTGCCGTTCGCCTGGCGCGGCGTCACCCGCTACGACCAGCAGGCCACCACGCTGCGCGTCCACGTCCGCGACGAGGCCGAGGACAAGGTCTCCGTCGACCTCGCCGACGTGGACGGCCGGCCCGTCCTCACCGTCGCCGCGTTGCACATGCGGGCCACCTCCAGCGCCCAGCTCGACACCGTGCGGCTGCGTCCGGAGTGGCTGCTGCGCACCGAGTGGACGCCGCTCGGGCAGGCACCGTCCGGGACGGCTGCGGTGCGTGGGCGGATCTCCGTGCTCGGCGCGGCGGACCCGGAGCTGCTGGAGTCGCTGGGGGAGGACGTCGAACAGGTCACGGACCTCGACGCGTTGCGCGCGCTGGACACGTCTCCCGCGCTCGTCGTCGTCCCCGTGGAGCGGGCCGCGCCGACCGCCGCCGCGACCCGGGACGCCGTCCACCGGACGCTGTCCCTGCTCCAGACGTGGTCCCGTGAACCGGTGCTGGCCGGAACGCAGTTGGTGCTGTGCACGTCGGGTGCGGCGACCGGCGAGGACACGGCCGTGGCCGATCCGGCGGGCGCCGCCGTGTGGGGGCTGGCCCGCTCCGCCCAACTGGAGAACCCGGGAAGCGTCCTGCTCGTCGACCGGCTCCCCGGCGCCACCACCGCACTGCGCACGGCGCTCGGCCGAGCCGCTGTCCTCGGCGAGGACCAGCTCGTCCTGCGCGGCGACCAGATCCTCGTCCCCCGCCTGACCCGCCTGGCACAGGCCGACCCGGCCCCCGACCCGCTGTGGCCCACCGAAGGCACCGTCCTCGTCACCGGCGCGACCGGCACCCTGGGCCGCCTCGTCTCTCGCCACCTCGTCACCCGGCACGGCGTCACCGGCCTGCTGCTGGTCTCCCGGCGCGGCGCCGACGCCCCCGGCATGGACGACCTGATCGCCGAACTCGCTGCCCAGGGAGCCACCGTCCGCACCGCCGCCTGCGACACCGCCGACCGGGACGCGCTCGCCGCGCTCCTCGGCACCGTCCCCGACCTGCGGGCCGTCGTCCACACGGCCGGGACCGTCGCCGACGCCACGCTCACCGCGCTCACCCCCGAACAGGTCGACACCGTCCTGCCCGTCAAGACCGACGCCCTCGCACACCTCGACGAACTCGCCCCGGACGTCGAACGGTTCGTGGTGTTCACCTCGCTCGCCGGCGTCATGGGAGGCGCCGGACAGGCCAACTACGCGGCGGCCAACGCGTTCGCGGACGCCCTGTGCACCCGCCGCGCCGCCCAGGGACGGCCCGCCACCGCGCTCGCCTGGGGACCCTGGCAGCGCGGCGAGGGGATGACGGCGAACGTCGGCGAGAGCGACCTCGCGCGCATCGCCAGGATCGGCCTGCGCCAGCTCGACCCGCGCGAAGGCATGGCCCTGATGGACGCGGCCGTCGCCACCGGCGCCCCCGCGACCGTCCCCGTCCGCCTCGACGTCTCCGTCCTCGACGCCGACGACCCCACCACCCCCGTCCTGCTGCGCGGCCTCGCCCCCCGCACCGCCGGCGCGTCCGCCGTCCCGGCGGGCAGCCTGCGCGAACGCCTCCTGCCGCTGTCCGACGACGACCGGATCACCGCGCTCGTCGACCTGGTCCGCGCCGAGACCGCCACCGCCGCAGGACTCGGCGCCGGGAGCGCCGTACCGCCCGGGAAGCCGTTCCAGAGCCTCGGCTTCGACTCCTTGATGTCCGTCGACCTGCGCAACCGGCTCTCCGCGCTCGCGGGCCTCAGGCTGCCGGCCACCCTCGTCTTCGACCACCCGACCCCCGGCGACGTCGCCGACCTCCTCTTCCAGGAACTCGACCTGGCCTCCGCCCAGGCCCCCGACCCGGCGGCGCTCGCCCTGCGGTCCCTGGAGGACGCCCTGAGCACACCCGCCGACGACGACCCCGCCCGCACCGCCAACCTCGCGGCGCGGCTGCGCGCCCTGCTCACCCGGCTCGAAGCGCCCGCCGACCGCATGGGCGACGACGGCACGGACGGCGACGACGACCTCAGCGGCGCCAGCACCGCGGAACTCCTCAGCCTCATCGGGGACGAGTTCGGCATCCGCTGACCCATCCCTACTTCCTCGAACATTCACGGAGCGCACCATGCCCCTGGAGATGGAAACCCCCCTCCCCTACCAGCGCGACCAGCGCTGCCCCTACGACCCGAGCCCGGCACTCAGCCGAGCCCAGCGCGAGGAACCGGTCGCCAAGTACCGGATGGCCGACGGCCGGGACATCTGGGTCGTCACCCGCTACGACGACGTCCGCGAGGTTCTCACCGACGACCGTCTCAGCAGCGCGCTCACCCCCCTCACCCTCATGGTCCCCGGCGTCGACGACACCGGCCTGGAGATCTCCCCCGGCAGTTTCGTCAACATGGACCCCCCGCACCACACCCGGCTGCGCCGCACCATCGCCGGCGGCTTCACCGCACGCCGGATGCGCGAACTCACCCCCCGCCTGGAGCAGATCGCCGAGAACTGCCTCGACGACCTCGAACGCAAGGGGCACGGCACCGACTTCATGACCGCGTTCGCCAACCCCTTCCCGCTGCTGGCGATCTGCGAACTCCTCGGCCTCACCGACGAACAGCGCGCCGCCTACCTCGCCATCACCGAACGCTCACCCGGCCTCGCCGCCACCGAGGAGGAGGCGCTCGAACTCATCGGCGCAGCAAACCAGTTCATGTTCGACGTCGTCGCCGAACAACGCGCACACCCCGGCGACGGAATGATCGGCATCCTCGTCCGCGACCACGGCGACGACCTCTCCGACGCCGAGATCGCCGGCATGGCCAACATGCACCTCACCGCCGGATTCGACACCGTCGCCGGCACCCTCGGCCTCGGCCTGCTCGCCCTCCTCGACCACCCCGACCAGTTCCGTCTCCTGCGCGACGACCCCGCCGTCCTCGACACGGCCGTCGAGGAACTCATGCGCTACCTCAGCGTCATCTCCGCCACCGGCGGACGGACGGCCACCGAGGACATCGAACTGCGCGGCGTCACCATCAAGAAGGGCGAGTACGTCGTCCCCGCGCTCGCCGCCGCCAACCGCGACCCCGACCGCTTCCCCGACCCCGACCGGCTCGACCTGACCCGCCCCCAGAACCAGCAGGTCGGCTTCGGCCACGGAGTGCACCGCTGCCCCGGCGCCGCCATGACCCTCATCGAGATGAAGGTCGGCCTCACCGCGCTCCTACGCCGCTTCCCCGGCATCCGCCTCGCCGTCCCCCGCGAGGAGATCGCCTTCCGCGGCTACAACATGGTCCACAGCGCCCTCGCGATCCCCGTCGCCTGGTGACCCACCGCACCGCCCCCACCCCCTAGCGTCCCCGCGCCCACCCCTAGCGCGCGGGAGCCGCCCTTCTGGGGGTTACAGCACCACGGACCAGCCATAGCGTCCGAAGCAGGCACCGGATTCCGCTTCACCCGCGAGCGGCACGAGCGGCAGAGATCATGGGAGTCCCCAGGCTATGAACACGTCCCTCGACGAGGCCGTCGACGCGCTGCGCACCGCGCTGCTGGAGAACCAGCGGCTGCGCAGCAGCAACCAGCGGCTCACCGCCGCCGCCGGGGAACCCCTCGCCGTCGTCGGCATCGGCTGCCGCTTCCCCGGCGGTGTCGCGGGCCCCGAGGACCTGTGGCGGCTGGTCGCCGAGGGCCGCGACGCCATGACCGGTCCCCCCGCCGACCGGGGCTGGCAGCACCTGCCGTCCTACGACCCCGGCCACCAGGGCGCCTTCCTGCCCTCCGCCGCCGACTTCGACCCCGGCTTCTTCCGGATCTCCCCGCGCGAGGCACTCGCCATGGACCCCCAGCAGCGCCAGCTCCTGGAGGTCTCCTGGGAGGCGCTGGAACACGCCGGGATCGACCCCACCTCCCTGCGCGGCACCCGCACCGGCGTCTTCGTCGGCGGAGCGCCCCAGGAGTACGGCGCGCTGCTCGCCGCCTCGCCCGACGACACCGACGGCTACGCCATCACCGGCCTCCCGGCGAGCATCCTGTCCGGCCGCATCGCCTACACCCTCGGCCTCGAAGGGCCCGCGCTCACCGTCGACACCGCCTGCTCGTCCTCCCTCGTCGCCCTCCACCTCGCCGCCCGATCCCTGCGCGCGGGCGAATGCGACACGGCACTCGTCGGCGGCGTCCTCGTCATGACGACCCCCGCGATCTACGGCGAGTTCGACAGCCAGGGAGGCTCCGCGCACGACGGCCGCTGCAAGGCGTTCGCCGACACCGCCGACGGCACCGGCTGGGGCGAGGGCGCCGGCGTCCTCGTCGTGGAACGCCTCTCGGACGCCCAGCGCCTCGGCCACGACATCCTCGCCGTCGTCCGGGGCTCCGCGATCAACCAGGACGGCGCCTCCAACGGCCTCACCGCCCCCAACGGCCCCTCCCAGCAACGCGTCATCCGCGACGCGCTCGCCGGTGCCGGACTCGGACCCGACGAGGTCGACGCCGTCGAGGCACACGGCACCGGCACGAAACTCGGCGACCCCATCGAGGCCCAGGCGCTGCTGGCCACCTACGGCCAAGGGCGCCCGCAGGAACGGCCGTTGTGGATCGGCTCCGTCAAGTCCAACGTCGGACACACCCAGTTCGCGGCCGGCGTCCTCGGCGTCATCAAAATGATCATGGCGCTGCGAGAAGGGGTCCTCCCGCGTACCCTGCACGTCGACGAACCCACCCGCCAGGTCGACTGGACCACCGGCGCCGTCCGCGTCCTCAGCGAGGCACAGCCGTGGCCGGACACGGGACGGCCGCGCCGTGCGGGTGTCTCCTCCTTCGGTATCAGCGGCACCAACGCGCACGTGATCATCGAACAGGCCCCCTCGATAGAGGAGTTGCCCAAGGCTGAGCCCCCTCTCACGCCTCCTCTCGTCCCCGTCACCCTCACCGCCCGCACCCCCGAAGCCCTCCGCGCCCAGGCCGCCCGCCTCCTCACCCACCTCGACACCCACCCCGCACCCGACCTCACCGACCTCGCGCACACCCTCGCGACCACGCGTGCCGCGCTGGATCACCGGGCCGTCCTCACCGGCGACTTGACCCAGGGGCTGCGTGCACTGGCCGACGGCGACGACATCGCGGGACTGGTCCGGGGTGCCGTCACGGGTGGGGGAGTGGCCGTCGCCTTCTCCGGGCAGGGGTCGCAACGGGTCGGTATGGGGCGGGAGTTGTACGAGGCGTATCCCGTGTTCGCCGCCGCTTTCGACGAGGTGTGTGCGGGGTTCGGTGAACTCGCCCTGAAGGAGGCGGTGTTCGGCGGCTCCGCCGAGGAGCTGGCGGAGACGGGTCTCGCGCAGCCCGCGTTGTTCGCGGTCGAGGTTGCCTTGTATCGGCTGCTGGAGTCGTGGGGTGTTCACGCCGATGTGGTGTTGGGGCATTCGCTCGGTGAGTTGGTGGCCGCGCATGTCGCCGGGGTGTGGTCGTTGGAGGACGCCTGCCGGGTTGTGGCCGCGCGTGGTCGGCTGATGCAGGAGCTGCCCTCGGGCGGTGCGATGTGGGCCGTGGAGGCGGAGGAGTCGGAACTCACGGACACTCCCGGTGTGTGGCTGGCCGCCGTCAACGGGCCCCGGGCGGTGGTCCTTTCCGGTGAGGAGACCGCCGTCAAGGAGGTCGCCGACGGGTTCGCTGCTCAAGGCCGCCGGGTCAAGCAGCTGAAGGTCAGCCACGCGTTCCACTCCGGCCTGATGGACCCGATGCTGGACGAGTTCGCGCGGGTGCTGGCCTCCGTGTCGTACGAGGAGCCGGTCGTGCCGGTCGTCTCGAACGTCACCGGTGAGATCGCGGGCGATGAACTGACCACCCCCGACTACTGGGTTGGGCACGTCCGTGCAGCCGTCCGCTTCGCCGACGGTGTCCGCGCGGTCGCCGCCGAAGGTGTGACGACGGTCCTGGAAGTCGGCCCCGACGGCTCCCTCCTCACGACCGTCCGCGACACCGTCCCCGACCTCGTGACCGTCCCGGTGCTGCGCCGCGACCGTCCCGAGCAGGAGGCGTTGTTGGGCGCGCTCGGTGAGGCGTACGTGCATGGCGTGAACGTCGACTGGGCGGGCGTCCTCGGCGGCGGGGGCCGACGGGTGGCGTTGCCGACGTACGCCTTCCAGCACCGGAGGTTCTGGCCTCGACCGGGGAGCCCGGCGGGGACCAGGCCGCAGGACGCGCGGCGGTACCGGATCACTTGGCGGCCGGTCGCGCTGAACGAGGGTGTGCTGAGCGGGCGTTGGCTTCTCGTCGGGGGTGCTCAGGGGCTCGGGGCTTTCGAGGAGCGCGGGACTTTTGAGGGGGTCGCGCAGGCGTTGCGGGACGCGGGCGCCGAGGTCGAGACCGCAGCCGACGCCCGCGAGGTCTCCGGCGAGTACGCCGGGGTCGTGGCGCTGCCGGGGAGTCCCGCCGAGGCCGTCGCGCTGGTCCAGGATCTGCGCGCCGCCGAGGTCAAGGTGCCGTTGTGGTGGCTGACCCGGGACGCCGTGCGCGTTGCCCCCGGTGACGCCGTCGACCCCGACGCCAGCCGGCTGTGGGGGCTCGGACAGGTTGTCGGGCTCGAAGAACCCGGCTGGTGGGGCGGGTTGATCGACCTCCCTGCGCAGTGGCACCCCGAGACCGGCCCGACGCTCGCCGCCGTCCTCGCGGGAGCCACCGGCGGAGAGGACCAACTGGCCCTGCGTACCGGCGGCGTGTTCGCGCGCCGCCTGGTCCGCGCCCCGCTCACCGGCCGCACCCCGGCCCGGCGCTGGCAGCCACACGGCACCGTCCTGATCACCGGCGGCACCGGAGGCGTCGGCGCGAACGTGGCGCGATGGGCCGCCACCGAGGGCGCACGCCACCTCGTCCTCACCAGCAGGCGCGGCGCCGAGGCCCCCGGCGCGGCCGAACTCGCCGAGGAACTGGCGGCGTTGGGCGCGTCCGTCACGTTCGCCGCCTGCGACGCCGCTGACCGGGACGCGCTCGCCGCGACCCTGGCCGCGATCCCCGACGAACATCCGCTGACCGCCGTCGTCCACGCCGCCGGCATCGTCCGCTACACCAAGGTCCGCGACCTGACCCCGGACGAACTGGACGAGGTCCTCACCGGCAAGACGGCCGGCGCCCGCCACCTCGACGAACTGACCGCGCACCTGGAGCTGGACGCCTTCGTCCTGTTCTCCTCCGGCGCCTCCACCTGGGGCGGCGGCTCCCAGGGCGCCTACGCCGCCGCCAACGCCTACCTCGACGGCCTCGCCGAGCAGCGGCACGCGGCCGGCCGCCCGGCGACCTCGCTGGCCTGGGGGATCTGGGGCGGCGGCGGAATGGGCGCCGACCTCGACGAACAGTCCCTCTCCCGGATGGGACTCGCCCTCCTGGACCCCGCGCTCGCCCTCGACATCATGCGCGAGGCCGTCGAACACGCCGAACCGAACCTCACCGTCACCGACACGGACTGGTCCCGCTTCGCCCCCGTCTACGCGGGCGCCCGCCGCCGCCCCCTCATCGAGGACATCCCGGAAGCGGCAGCGGCACTGAGCGCTCCCGAGGAGAAGCAGACCGCACCGGACGACACCTTCCGCACCCGCCTCGACCGCCTCACCGAACACGAGCGCCGCGCCACCCTCCTCGACCTCGTCCGCACCCGCGCCGCCGCCGTCCTCGGCCACACCGACACCACCGAAGTCTCCGACCTGCGCTCCTTCAACGACCTCGGCTTCGACTCCCTCACCGCCACCGAACTCCGCGACCGCCTGAGCACGGCGACCGGCCTCGCTCTCCCCGCCACCCTGGTCTTCGACCACCCCAACCCCGCAGCCCTGGCCACCCACTTGAGCCACGAGCTGTACGGCGGCGCCGACCCGTTCACGCGCATCGTCGCCGTCCACCGGGCCGACGCCGACGATCCGCTCGTCCTGGTCGGCATGGCCTGCCGGCTCCCCGGCGGCGTACGCGGCCCCGACGACCTGTGGCGCCTCGTCACCGAGGGCCGCGACGCCATCACCGGCGCCCCCGACGACCGGGGCTGGGACACCTGGGGAGACACCGGCGCCCTCCGGGGCGGCTTCCTCGCCGACGCGACCGGCTTCGACGCGGAGTTCTTCGGGATCTCCCCGCGCGAGGCGCTCGCCATGGACCCCCAGCAGCGGCTGCTCCTGGAGACGGCCTGGGAGGCGCTGGAGCGCACCGGCCTCGACCCTGCGAGCCTGCGCGGCTCCCGGACCGGCGTCTTCGTCGGCGGCACCCCCACCGGCTACGGCGCCCTCCTCGGCGACGGCGGAGAGGCCGGCGGCTACCTCCTCACCGGCAACAGCGGCAGCGTCATGTCCGGCCGCATCGCCTACGTCCTGGGCCTGGAAGGGCCCGCGCTGACCGTCGACACCGCCTGCTCCTCCTCCCTGGTCTCCCTCCACCTCGCCGGCCAGGCCCTCACCCGGGGAGAGTGCGACCTTGCCCTCGTCGGCGGCGTCGCCGTCATGCCGACCCCCGGCGCCTTCGACGAGTTCGACCGTCAGGGCGGCCTCGCCTCCGACGGCCGCTGCAAGGCGTTCGCCGACGCCGCCGACGGCACCGGCTGGTCCGAGGGCGTCGCCTTCCTCGTCGTCGAGCGGGAGTCCGACGCGCGGCGCAACGGACACCGGGTCCTCGCGGTCGTACGCGGCTCGGCGATCAACCAGGACGGCGCCTCCAACGGGCTCAGCGCCCCCAACGGCCCCTCCCAGCAGCGGGTCATCGCACAGGCTCTCGCGAACGCCGGGCTCGATGCGGATGACGTGGACGCGGTCGAGGCGCACGGCACCGGGACGCGGCTCGGGGACCCCATCGAGGCGCAGGCGCTGCTCGCGACGTACGGGCGGGGCCGGTCCGCCGAACGGCCGCTGTATCTGGGGTCGTTGAAGTCCAACATCGGTCACACCCAGGCGGTCTCCGGGGTGGCCGGGGTCATCAAGACGGTCCTCTCGTTGCGGGAGGGGGTGCTGCCGAAGACGCTGCACGTCGATGCGCCGAGTGGGCAGGTCGACTGGACGGCCGGTGCGGTGGAACTGCTCACGGAGGCAAGGGAGTTCCCGGAGACGGGGCGTCCTCGTCGGGTCGGTGTCTCGTCGTTCGGGATCAGCGGCACCAACGCGCACGTGATTCTTGAGCAGGCGCCGGATGCGGGGGCTCGTCCGGAGCCGTTGACGGGGCCGCTCCCGTGGGTTCTCTCCGCGCATACGGAGGGTGCTCTGCGTGAGCAAGCGTCGTTGCTCTCCGGCTACTTGAACGAGCGTTCCGGTGTGTCCCTTGACGCTGTCGCGGCTTCTCTTGCTGTGTCGCGTGGGGGGTTGGGGTGTCGTGCGGTGGTGGTGGGGTCCGGGCGGGAGGAGTTGGTGCGGGGGATTGCCGCTGTCGCGGCCGGGTCTGCTGATCCGGGTGTGGTGCGGGGGCGGGTGGGCTCGGGGGGTGTGGTGTTCGTGTTCCCCGGCCAGGGGTCCCAGTGGATGGGGATGGCGGTCGAACTCCTCGACTCCTCGCCGGTGTTCGCGGCGCGGATGGCCGAGTGCGAGGCGGCGCTGTCGGAGTTCGTGGACTGGTCGCTGAATGATGTCCTGCGGGAGCAGGGTGAGCTGGTGCGGGTGGACGTGGTCCAGCCGGTGCTGTGGGCGGTGATGGTGTCGCTCGCGGAGGTGTGGCGGTCCTACGGGGTCGAGCCGGCTGCTGTGGTGGGGCATTCGCAGGGGGAGATCGCGGCGGCTGTGGTCGCGGGCGCGCTGTCTTTGGAGGACGGTGCGCGGGTGGTGGCTTTGCGGTCTCATGCGATTCTCGCGATCTCCGGGAAGGGCGGCATGGTCTCCGTCCAGCTCCCCGCCGACCGTGTACGCGAGGAACTCACCCGCTGGGAAGGCCGGATCGACCTCGCCGCCGTCAACGGCCCCACCTCAGTCGTCGTCGCCGGGGACACCGAAGCACTCGACGAACTCCTCACCTGGGCCGAAACAGACGGGGTACGGGCGCGGCGGATCGCCGTGGACTACGCCTCCCACTCCGCCCACGTCGACGCCGTCGAGGAGGAACTCGCCGACGTACTGGCGCCGGTGACACCCCGGGAATCGCGCGTCGCGTTCTACTCCTGCGTCACCCCCGGACGCCTGGACACCACCACCCTCGACGCCGGCTACTGGTTCCGCAACCTCCGCCAACCCGTCCAGTTCGAGGACACCACTCGCGCCCTCCTCGAACAGGGCCACACCCTGTTCGTCGAGGTCACCCCGCACCCGGTCCTGACCACCGCCGTCCAGGAAACCGCCGAGGACACCGGCCGCACAGTCACCGCCACCGGCACCCTGCGCCGGGACGAGGGCGGACTCCACCGCCTCCTCCTCTCCCTCGCCCAAGCCCACACCCACGGCGCACCCATCAACTGGACGCGTGCTCTGCCGCAGGCCGGGGAGAGGGTCGTCGATCTGCCGACCTACGCGTTCCAGCGCCGGCGGTACTGGCCGGAGGCGTTCGCCGGGGCGGGTGTTGGTGGGCGGCTCGTAGACGAGTGGAAGTACCGGGTCGTGTGGCGGCGGGTGGCCGCTGCCGAGGGGACACTCGGCGGACGCTGGCTGCTGGTCGCTCCGCCGGACGGGGTCGCGGAGGTGCTGCGGGAAGCGGGCGTCGAGGTGGAGACGACCGACGGCGCTCTCGGCGCTCTCGGCGGTGACTTCACCGGCGTCCTCGCCGCCCCGGCCGGACCCCAGGCCGCCCTCACCCTCCTCCAGAACCTCGACACGGCCGGTGTCCGCGCCCCCCTCTGGTGGCTGACGCGCGGTGCCGCCGCCGTCACCGCCGACGAGACCCTGACCCCGGACGCGACCGCACTGTGGGCCCTCGGACAGGTCGTCGGACTCGAACACCCCGACTGGTGGGCCGGATCGATCGACCTCCCCGCCCAGTGGACCCCCGAGACCGGCACGGCTCTCCTGAACGTCCTCGGCGGCGGCACCTCGGAGGACCAGATCGCGCTGCGCCCGTCCGGAGTCCTCGCCCGCCGACTGGTACGCGCCGCCCGCCCCGCCCGTACGGCACCCCCCTGGCAGCCGCACGGCACCGTCCTGGTGACCGGCGGCACCGGAGGGATCGGCGCGCACGTCGCCCGCTGGCTCGCCGGCGCCGGTGCGGAGCATCTCCTGCTGCTCGGGCGGCGTGGCGCGGAGGCCCCCGGTGCCGCCGAACTCGCCGAGGAGATCACGGCGTCGGGAAGCACCGTCATGTTCGTGGCCTGCGACGTCGCCGACCGGGACGCGCTCGCCGCCGTCCTCGCCGGCATCCCCGCCGAGACCCCGCTCACCGCCGTCGTCCACGCGGCCGGCGTCGCCACCTTCGGCGACGTCCTGTCCGTGACCCCCGCCGACCTCGCCGAGGCCACCGCCGCGAAGGTGGACGGCGCACGTCACCTCGACGAACTCACCGACGGCCTCGACCTGGACGCGTTCGTCCTGTTCTCCTCCGGCGCCGCCGTCTGGGGCAGCGCCGGGAACGCCGCCTACGCCGCAGCGAACGCGTCCCTCGACGGACTGGCGCACCAGCGCCGGGCGCGTGGACTCGCCGCGACCTCGATCGCCTGGGGAGGCTGGGCCGACGGCGGGATGCTCGCCGGGGACAACCCGGTCGCCGACCAGCTGGAGCGCATGGGGGTCCGGCGGATGCGTCCCGAACCCGCCATCGAGGCGCTGCGGGACGCGGTGGAGCAGGGGGAGGCCACGCTCACCGTCAGCGACATGGACTGGTCGACGTTCGCCCCGATCTACACCCTCTCCCGGCGCCGCCCGCTCATCGAGGAGATCCCCGAGGCCGCCCGCGCCCTCTCCGGTGACGGCACCGGTGACGGCACGGCGGCGGACGACGACAGCGCCGTCACCCGGCTGAGGGAGTCCCTCGCCGAACTCACCGAACTCGAACGGCAGGACACCCTCGTCGGCCTCGTCCGTGAGCACGCCGCCGCCGTCCTCGGCCACACCGACCGGGACGGCGTCACCGAGGACCGGGCCTTCAAGGACCTCGGTTTCGACTCGCTCACCGCGACCGAACTCCGCAACCGACTCGGCGCGGCAACCGGCCTGAAGCTCCCCGCGACCCTCGTGTTCGACCACCCCACCCCGGCCGCGCTCGCCGAACTCCTGGCCCGCGAACTCGCCGTCGGCGCCGTCCCCGGCGACGCCCTCCACGCCCAGCAGGACCTCGACCGCACGGAACAGTCCCTGTTGAAGGCGGCGAACGCCCCCGACATGGACCCCGACACCCTCGCCGACATCGCGCGCCGGCTGCGCGACCTCGCCGCACGGCTCACCGGCGCAGAGGAGCCCGCGCTCGCCTCGGCCGCGCTGGACTCCGCGACCGACGACGAGATCTTCGACCTGATCGACGGCGACCTCGGCGTCGCCTGACCTCTCCGCGCGACCCGCCCACCGCAGGGCCCATCCCCCCACCAGACCGAACGGGAGTCGACCACATGACAGAGGACAAGCTCCGCACCTACCTGCGGCGGGTCACGGCGGAGTTGCAGACCACCCGTGAGCGGCTGCGCGAGTCCGAGGAGCGGTGGCGTGAACCTCTCGCGATCGTCGGCATGGCCTGCCGGCTCCCCGGCGGCGCCGACTCGCCGGAGAAGCTGTGGCGGCTCGTCGCCGACGGCGTCGACACGACCGGCGGGCTCCCCGACGACCGTGGCTGGGACCTCGACGCCCTCTACGACCCCGACCCCGACAAGCCCGGCAAGACGTACACCAAGGAAGGGTCGTTCCTCTACGACGCCGGAGACTTCGACCCCTCCCTGTTCGGGATCTCCCCGCGCGAGGCGCTCGCCATGGACCCCCAGCAGCGGCTGCTCCTGGAGACCTCCTGGGAGGCCGTGGAGCGCGCCCGCATCGACCCGACCTCGCTGCGCGGCTCCCGCACCGGCGTCTTCGTAGGCGGCCTGCCCACCGGGTACGGCGCGATGCTGCTCGACTCCGAGGAGGACCAGGGGTACGCGCTGACCGGCGGCACCGGCAGCGTCATGTCCGGCCGGGTCTCCTACACCCTCGGCCTCCAGGGACCGGCGGTCACCGTCGACACCGCCTGCTCGTCGTCCCTCGTCGCCTTCCACCTCGCCGCCCAGTCGCTGCGCCAGGGGGACTGCTCCCTGGCGCTCGCCGCCGGCGTCGGCATCCTCGCCACCCCGGCCGGGTTCGTCGTCTTCGCCCGCCAACGCGGACTCGCGGTCGACGGCCGCTGCAAGGCGTTCGCCGACGCCGCCGACGGCATCGGGTGGGGGGAGGGCGCGGCCGTCGTCCTGCTGGAACGCCTCTCCGACGCACGCCGCAACGGGCACCCCGTCCTCGCCGTCGTCCGGGGCTCGGCCGCCAACCAGGACGGCGCCTCCAACGGCCTCGCCGCCCCCAGCGGTCCCGCTCAGCAGCGCGTCATCCGCCAGGCGCTCACGACCGCCGGGCTCTCCCCCTCCGACGTCGACGCCGTCGAGGCGCACGGCACCGGCACCCGGCTCGGCGACCCTATCGAGGCGCAGGCCGTCCTCGCCACCTACGGGCAGGGGCGCGAGCCCGGACTCCCGCTGTATCTGGGCTCGTTGAAGTCGAACATCGGCCACACCCAGGCCGTCTCCGGTGTCGCCGGGGTCATCAAGACCGTCCTCTCGCTGCGGGAAGGCGTCCTGCCGAAGACCCTGCACGTCGACCGGCCCTCCACCGAGGTCGACTGGAGCGTGGGGGACGTCGAACTGCTCACGGAGGCGCGGGACTGGCCCGAGACCGGCCGGGCGCGGCGGGCGGGGGTGTCGTCGTTCGGGATCAGCGGGACGAACGTGCACGTGATCCTGGAGGAGGCCGACGCCGCCGACACCGAGGCGGCTACGGACGACGCCCCCGAAACCGTCTCCGAACCGCTCCTCCGCACCGGCACCCTCCCCTGGACCCTCTCCGCCGCCACCCCCGCCGCTCTCCGCGAGCAGGCCGCCCGCCTCCACGACCACCTCCTCGCCACTCCCGCCCTCACCGCCCCCGAGGTCGCCGGCTCCCTCGCCGCGACCCGCGCCGCCCTTGAACACCGCGCCGTCCTCCTCGCCGAGGACCGAGCCGACTTCCTCACCCGCCTTGAGGCTCTCCGGGACGCCGCCCCCGACACCCCCGGCGTGATCACCGGCTCCGGCGCCAAGGCGAAGACGGTGTTCGTGTTCCCGGGTCAGGGGTCGCAGTGGACGGGCATGGCGGTCGAACTCCTCGACTCCTCACCGGTGTTCGCCGCGCGGATGGCCGAGTGTGAGACGGCACTCTCGGAGTTCGTCGACTGGTCGCTGACCGAAGTCCTGCGCGAGCAGGGCGACTTGGAGCGGGTCGACGTCATCCAGCCGGTGCTGTGGGCCGTGATGGTCTCCCTGGCCGAACTCTGGAAGTCGCACGGCGTCGAACCCGCCGCCGTGGTGGGCCACTCGCAGGGGGAGATCGCGGCGGCCGTCGTCGCGGGCGCGCTCACTCTGGAGGACGGCGCGCGTGTCGTCGCGCTGCGCTCCCGGGCCATCCTCGCCATCTCCGGCAAGGGCGGCATGGTCTCCGTCCAACTCCCTGCCGAGCGCGTACGGGAGGAGCTGAAGCGGTGGGACGGCCGGATCGACCTCGCCGCCGTCAACGGCCCCGCCTCCGTCGTCGTCGCCGGTGAACCCCAGGCGCTGGACGAGCTGTTGGAGTGGGCCGAGGAGAGCGGGGTGCGGGCGCGGCGGATCGCCGTGGACTACGCCTCCCACTCCGCACACGTCGACGCCGTGCGCGAGGAACTCGCGGAGCTGCTCAAGGATGTCTCGCCCACCTCGTCGACGGTCGCGTTCTACTCCTGCGTCACGGCGGGACGGCTCGACACCAAGGCGCTCGACGGGGACTACTGGTTCCGCAACCTGCGCCACCCCGTCGAGTTCGAGCAGACCACCCGCGCACTCCTGGACCAGGGCCACAACCTCTTCGTCGAGGCCACCCCGCACCCGGTGCTGACCAGCGCCGTCCAGGACACCGCCGACGCGGCCGGCCGTGAAGCCGCCGTCACCGGCACCCTGCGCCGAGGAGAGGGCGGGCCCCGGCGGATGCTGGCGTCCCTCGCCGAGGCGTACGTCCACGGCGCCCCCGTCGACTGGACGACCTGCCTCCCCGCCGCCGACACCGTCGATCTGCCGACGTACGCCTTCCAGCACCAGCGGTACTGGATGAAGACCCCTGCCACGGCCACCGGCGTCGGCCGCCCCGTCGACGCGTGGCGCTACCGGGTCGCCTGGCGGCGGACCGGCCTTCCCACGGGGACGGCTCTCGACGGGCGCTGGCTGCTGGTCGACCCGCTCGGCGAGGGTGATGAGGTGGCGGAGGCGTTGCGCGGGGCCGGTGCCGTGGTGGACGTGGTCGAGAAGGTGGGCGACGGGATCACCGGTGGCACCCCCGCAGAGACCGTCGCCGACACCGAGATCGCCGGCATCCTCTGCCTCCCCGCCACCCCCGCCGACGCCCTCGACACCCTCCGGATACTGGACGCGGCCGGCGTGCGCTCGCCGATGTGGTGGCTGACACGCGGCGGCGCCGCCGTGTCCGGCGGGGACACCGTCCGTGCCGAGGCCACCCGGCTGTGGGGACTCGGACAGGTCGTCGGCCTCGAACTCCCCGAGCGCTGGGGCGGGATCGTCGACCTGCCGGGGGAGTGGACCGACGGCACGGCCGCCGCGCTGACCGCTGTGCTGGCCCAGGGAGCCGGGGGAGAGGACCAACTCGCTGTTCGGGGACCCGCCGCCTACGCGCGCCGTCTCGTGCGCGCGCCGCTCACCGAACGCGGCACGCTCCGGCCGTGGAAGCCGCGCGGCACGGTCCTGATCACCGGCGGCACGGGCGGCATCGCCGCCCATCTCGCACGCAGGCTCGCCACCGAGGGCGCCGAACACCTCCTGCTGCTCGGCCGGCGCGGCGCCGACGCGCCCGGTGCGGGCGAACTCGCTGAGGAGATCAAGGCGTTGGGGTCCGAGGTGACCTTCGCCGCCTGTGACGTCACCGACCGCGAAGCACTCGCCGCCGTCCTCGCGGGCATCCCCGAGGCGACCCCTCTCACGGCCGTCCTGCACGCCGCCAGCTCCACCAGCTACGGTCCCGCGCTCGACGTCACCGCCGAGGAACTGGCCGCCGGCATGGCCGCGAAGGTGGACGGCGCGCGCCACCTGGACGAGCTGACCGCCGGTCTCGACCTGGACGCGTTCGTCCTGTTCTCCTCCGGCGCCGCCGTCTGGGGCAGCGCCGGCAACGCCGTGTACGCCGCCGCCAACGCCTACCTCGACGGCCTCGCGCACGAACGCCGCGCCCGTGGACTCACCGCGACGTCCGTCGCCTGGGGCGGCTGGGCCGACGGCGGCATGCTCAGCGACTTCGGCCAACTCGCCGACCAGCTCACGCGGATGGGTGTCCGCCCGATGCGCCCCGACACCGCGATCGACGTCCTGTGGGAGGCCGTCGAGCACGACGAGACGACCCTCACCGTCAGCGACATGGACTGGGAGCGCTTCGCCCCCGTCTACGCGCTCTCCCGCCGCCGCCCGCTCATCGAGGACATCCAGGAGGCCGCCCGCGCACTCGCCCCGGCCGACGACGGCGACTCCCGGGGCGACGACAACGAACTGCGCGCCACCCTCGCCGGACTCAGCCCCGCCGAGCAGCGCGCGACCCTCCTGGAGCTGGTGCGCGGCCGGGCCGCCGGAGTCCTCGGCCACACCGACCCGGCCGGCCTCGCCGCCGGACGCCCCTTCAAGGACCTCGGCTTCGACTCGCTCACCGCGACGGAACTCCGCAACCGCCTCAACGCGGCCACGGGCCTGAAGCTCCCCGCGACCCTTGTGTTCGACCACCCCACCCCGGCCGCGCTCGCCGACCACCTCCGCGACGAACTCCTCGGCGTCCAGGCCGAGTCGGCGCTCCCCCGGGCCCGTCCCGCCGACACGGAGGACCCCCTGGTCGTCGTCGGCATGGCCTGCCGCTACCCGGGTGGCGTGCGCGGCCCCGAGGACCTGTGGGAGCTGCTCACCGAAGGCCGCGACGAGATGGCGGACTTCCCCGACGACCGGGGCTGGGACGCGCTCTCCCTCTACGACCCCGGCCGTGAGACCGCGCTGTCCGGGCAGGGCGCGTTCCTGTACGACGCGGGGGACTTCGACGCCGAGTTCTTCGGGATCTCCCCGCGCGAGGCGCTCTCCATGGACCCCCAGCAGCGGCTGCTGCTCGAAGTCTCCTGGGAGGCGCTGGAGCGCACCGGTATCGACCCGCTCTCGCTGCGCGGCTCCCGCACCGGGGTGTTCGTGGGCGGCACCCCGCAGGAGTACGGCGCGCTGCTGATGAACTCGGCCGCGCTCGCCGGGGGTTACGCGCTCACCAGCTCCTCCGGCAGCGTCATGTCCGGCCGCGTCTCCTACGTCCTCGGCCTCGAAGGCCCGGCGGTCACCGTCGACACCGCCTGCTCCTCCTCCCTGGTCTCCCTGCACCTCGCCGGACAGGCGCTGCGCTCCGGGGAGTGCGACCTCGCGCTCGCGGGCGGCGTCACCGTCATGGCGACGCCGGGCTCCTTCGCCGAGTTCGCCAACCAGGGGGGCCTGTCCTCCGACGGGCGCTGCAAGGCGTTCGCGGACTCCGCCGACGGCACCGGCTGGGGAGAGGGGGTCGGGATCGTCGTCCTCGAACGGCTCTCGGACGCCCGCCGCAACGGCCACCGGGTCCTCGCGACCGTACGAGGCTCCGCCGTCAACCAGGACGGTGCCTCCAACGGCCTCACCGCGCCCAACGGCCCCTCGCAGCAGCGCGTCATCCGTGCCGCGCTCGACAGCGCCGGGCTCACCCCGGACGACGTCGACGCCGTCGAGGCGCACGGCACCGGGACCCGGCTCGGGGACCCCATCGAGGCGGGCGCGCTGCTGGCGACCTACGGCAAGGGGCGTGACCCCGAGCGGCCGTTGTGGCTCGGCTCCGTCAAGTCGAACATCGGGCACACGCAGTACGCCGCCGGCGTCGCCGGGGTGATCAAGACGGTCCTCGCCCTGCACGCGGGCGTGCTGCCGCGCACCCTGCACATCGACGAGCCGACCCGGCAGGTCGACTGGTCCGGCGGCGGGGTCCGGCTGCTGACCGAGGCACGGCCGTGGCCCGAGACGGACGGGCCGCGCCGGGCCGGCATCTCCTCGTTCGGGATCAGCGGGACCAACGCGCACGTCATCCTGGAGCACACGCCGGACCCCGCCCCCGAGCCGCAGGAGCCGCCCGCCGTCGAGTCGCCCCGCGTGTCCTGGCTTCTGTCCGGGCACACCGAGACCGCCCTGCGCGACCAGGCGCACGCCCTCCTCACCGACCTCGAAGTCCGCCCGGACACCCGGCCGTTGGACGTCGCGCACTCCCTCGCCACCACCCGCAGCGCGCTCGCCCACCGGGCCGCCGTCGTCGGGGACACCCGGCAGGCACTCCTGGACGGACTGCGCTCCCTCGCGGCGGGCACCCCCGACGCCGACGTCCTCACGGGCACCCCCCGCGACACCCCGCTCGCGGTCGTCTTCCCCGGCCAGGGCTCCCAGCGCGTCGGCATGGGCCGCGAACTGTACGCACGGCACCCGGTGTTCGCCGCCGCCCTCGACGACGTGTGCGCCGCCTTCGACGGGCTCCTCGACCGGTCGCTGCGTGAGCTGCTGCTGGCGGAGGACACCGACCGTGAGGTCCTCGACGACACCGGGTACACGCAGCCCGCGCTGTTCGCCGTCGAGGTCGCCCTCTACCGGCTGCTGGAGAGCTGGGGAGTGCGCCCGGACGCGCTGATCGGGCACTCGATCGGGGAGCTCGTCGCCGCGCACGTCGCGGGTGTGTGGAGCCTGCCGGACGCCTGCCGTGTCGTCGCCGCGCGCGCCCGGCTGATGGCGGCGCTGCCCGCCGGGGGCGCCATGGTCGCCGTGCACGCCGCCGAGACCGAGGTCGTCGGCGTGCTCGCCACCCACGCGCCGGCCGGGGTCGGCATCGCCGCCGTCAACAGCCCCACGTCGGTGGTCATCTCCGGACCGGAGAGCCAACTCCTCGAAGCGACCGCCGAGTTCGTCGGACGCGGACACCGCGCCAAGACCCTCGCGGTCAGCCACGCCTTCCACTCCGCGCTGATGGAGCCGATGCTCGCCGACTTCGCCGCCGAACTGGCCCGCGTCACGTTCCACGAGCCCGCCCTGACCATCGTCTCCGACGTCACCGGCACCACCGCCTCGCCCACCGAACTGGGCGCCCCCGCCTACTGGGTGCGGCACGTCCGCGACACCGTGCGGTTCGCCGACGGGGTCCGCACCCTCCTCGACCGGGGTGTGCGGACCTTCCTGGAGGCCGGCCCCGGCGGCACGCTCACCGCGATGGTCGCCGAGACCGCAGCCGCGCACCTCCCCGAAGAGGACCCGGTGACCTGCGTGTCCGCGCTGCGCACCGCCTCCGGCGGCGAGGCCGACGCGCTCGTCACCGCCGTCACCCACCTCACCCTCACCGGCCGGCCCCTCGACTGGAGCGCCCACTACGAGGGGAGCGGTGCCCGCACGGTCCCGCTGCCCACGTACGCCTTCCAGCACCGCCGTTACTGGCTGCGCGTCCTCGGCGGCAGTGGCCAGGACACCGCCGCGCTCGGACTGGACCCCGCGCACCACCCGCTGCTGGGCGCGGTCACCACGCTCCCGGAGACCGGGGGAGTCCTGTTCACCGGCTCCCTCGCCCCCGACCGGCAGCAGTGGCTCGCCGACCACGCGCTGGGCGGCGTCCCGATCCTCCCCGGCACCGCGTTCCTCGAACTCGCCCTGCACGCGGGCCGCCACACCGACTGCGACCAGGTCGAGGAACTCGTCGTCCACGCCCCCCTCGCGCTCACCGGCCCGACCGCGCTACGGCTCGGCGTGGACGCCCCCGACACGAACGGGAGGCGTACCTTCGCCGTCCACGCGCGCACCGAGGAACCCGGCGCCGAGTGGACACGGCACGCGAGCGGCGTCCTGAGCCCCCTCCCCGCACCCGCCGAAGTCCTGGCCGCCGCCTGGCCGCCGCCCGGCGCCGAGGAGGTGCCGCTGGACGGCTTCCTCCTCGCGACCGCCGAACGGGGACTGGAGTACGGTCCCGCCTTCCACGGCCTGCGCGCCCTGTGGCGGACCGAAGGGACGCTGTACGCCGACGTCACGCTCCCCGAGGTCCTGTCCGGTCCCGACCTCGACACGGAGGGCGGACCCGGCGCGCGGGGGGCGGACGACCACGCCGTGCACCCCGCGCTCCTCGACGCCGCGCTCCAGCCGCTCGCCCTCGGCATCCTGGCCGCCTCCGCCGACGCCACCCCGGTCCCGGCCGGACTGCCGTTCGCCTGGTCAGGAGTCCACCTGTACGCCACCGGCGCCCGCGAGCTGAAGGCCCGGCTGACCGCCGCCGCCGACGGCACCGTGGCCGTCCTGCTGGCCACCCCGGACGGGCGGCCCGTGCTGAGCGTCGACGCGCTGACCCTGCGCACCCCGAGCCTCCCCGAGACCTCCGCCGCCCCGGCGAGCGACCTGTACCGCCTCGACTGGCCCGAGATTCCCGTCCCCACCGGGTCCGACGGCGCCGGCTGGGCGCTGGTCGGACTCGACCCGCGCGAGCTGCGGCCCCGGCTCGCCGCCGCTGCCGGACGGGACGTCGTCCCCTACTCCGACGCCCGTGTGCTCGCGGACGCGCTGGACTCCGGCGCACCCGCCCCCGCCGCCGCGCTCCTGTGGTGCGACGCGCCGGACAGCGGGGACCCGGCGGCCGACACCCGTGCGCTCGGCCGGCGCACCCTCGCGCTGCTCCAGGAGTGGCTGGCCGACGAGCGGCTGACGGACGTCGTGCTGGTCCTGGTCACCCACGGCGCGGTCGCCGTCGGCGCCGAGGCGCCCGATCCGGCGCTCGCCGCCGTCTGGGGTCTGGTCCGCGCCGTGCAGAGCGAGCACCCCGGCCGACTGGTCCTCGTCGACCTCGAACCGGACCTCGACGCCGCCGCCGACCCGGACCGGGTGACGACCGCGCTCGCCGCCCTGCCGGGCGCGCTCGCCACCGGCGAACCCCAACTGGCCCTGCGGTCCACGACGGTCCACGTCCCCCGCCTCACCCGGCTGCCCGCCCCCGCCGAGCCGGCCACGCCCCTCGCGTTCGACCCGGCCGGGACGGTTCTGGTGACCGGGGCGAGCGGCGGCATCGGCACCCTGGTCACCCGCCATCTCGTCGCACACCACGGCGTCCGCAGGCTGCTGCTGGCCGGCCGGCGCGGACCGCAGGCGCCGGGCGCGCGGGAACTGGCCGCCGAGCTGACGGCGGCGGGTGCCCAGGTGACCGTCGCGGCCTGTGACGTCGCCGACCGTACGGCCCTGGCCGAACTGGTCGCCGCCCTGGACACGCCGCTCGCGGGCGTCGTCCACCTCGCGGGGGTCGTGGACGACGCTCCGGCGCTCGACCTCACGCCGGAGCGGCTGGACGCCGTGCTGCGGCCCAAGGCGGACGCGGCCTGGCAGCTGCACGAGCTGACGGGCGGCGCGTACTCGTCGCCGCCGGACGGACAGCCGCAGGAGGGCACCGGACGCCGGCCCGTGTCGCTGGTCCTGTTCTCCTCGGCCGCCGGGGTCCTCGGCAGCGCCGGACAGGCCAACTACGCCGCCGCCAACGCCTTCCTGGACGCCCTCGCCCACCTGCGCGCGACGCGCGGACTGCCCGTGGTCTCGCTGGCCTGGGGGCCGTGGAGCGGCGTCGGCGGCATGGCGGACCAGGTCGACGCGGGGGCGCGTGCGAAGAGCGGCGGCCTGCTGCCGTTCGGGGCCGACGCGGGGCTCGCCGTGCTGGACGAGGCACTCGGCGCCGGGTCCGGGCCCGTGCTGGTGCCGTTGCGGCTCGCGCTGAAGGCCGCCGAGGGACTGGCCGTCGAGCAGATCCCGGCGGTGCTGCGGGGCCTCGTGCGCGGCGTCCGGCGTCCGCTGCGGCAGGCGTCCGGGACGGGCCGTCCCGCGTCCGGCGCCGGTTCGCTGGCCGCACTCGCGCCCGAGGAGCGGGCCGGTGCGCTGCTGGCCCTGGTCCGCGGCGAGGCGGCCCGGGTCCTGGGACACGACGGCCCCGACGGCATCGACGCCGACCGTGCCTTCGGGGACCTCGGGTTCGACTCGCTGACCTCCGTCGAACTGCGCGGCCGGCTCGCCTCGGCGACCGGGCTCAGGCTCCCGCCGACCCTGGTCTTCGACCACCCGACCCCGGCCGCGCTCGCCGCCGCCCTCGACGCCCGCCTCACCGGTCCGGCGCCGCGTGCCGCGCTGGCCGAGGCCCCGGCCGACCCCACGACGGTCGTCGCGGACGCCGTCGAGTCCCTCTACCGGCACGCCGTGTCCGTCGGCCAGTACGACAGGGCCGCCAAGGTGCTGATGAACTCGGCGGGGCTGCGGCCCTCGTTCGCCTCGGCCGAGGAGGCGGGCACGGCACCCGGCCTGGTCCGGCTCGGCGACGGCGACGGCAGCGGACGGCCCGCGCTCATCGGACTCCCGTCCACCTCGGTGTGGGCCAGCGACCAGGAGTTCGTCGCGCTGGCCAGGCCGCTGCGCGGGCTGCGTGACACGCACTCGCTGATGATGCCGGGATTCGTCTCCGGGGAACTCGTCGCCGGGAGCGTCGACGCGATCGCCGACCACGTGGCCCGGACCGTCCTGCGCGCCATGGACGGCGCCCCCTTCGCGCTGGCTGGCCGCTCCTCGGGAGGCTCCCTCGCCTACGCGGTCGCCGCCCGTCTTGAGGAACTCGGCGCGCCCGCCGTGGGGGTCGTCATGCTCGACTCCTACCTCGCGCACACCCCGCAGACCCAGTACATGGTGCACGTCATGGAGTCCCGCTCGCTGGAGCGGGAGGCCGAGTTCGGGCGGATGACGGGGCTGCGGCTCACCGCGATGGCGTCGTACTTCTCCCTCTTCGACACCTGGACGCCCGCCGAACTCGCCACACCGGGGCTGCTGCTGCGCGCCTCCACACCGGTCGCCGCCGACCCCGAGCACCCCATCGAGGTACCGGAGGAGTGGCAGACGGTGTGGCCGGTGCCGCTGACCGTGCGGGACGTGCCGGGCGACCACCACTCGATGATCGAGGAGCACGGGCACATCACCGCCACGGCGATCCACGACTGGCTGAGTGATCTGGGGCACTAAGGATTCTACTAGTGGAAAGTTGGTTCCACAGGATGGGGCCGAACTGAATAATGGACCCTGCTCGCACCTCATTTTCAATGGGGTGCGAGCGGCGTTCAATGATTCCTAACCACCCTCTTGTAGAGGTGAGGTCTGTTCTACATTCGGGGTGTTGACCAACAGCAAATGCGCCGAACATGCGTAAAGCAGCAGGCTTCTTGTCGCCCTTCGATTGACTCACTACGTTATTGAAGAGGCGTCAGATATGCCCGCGCAGTATATGGCGTGGGAATAGAGGTGGAACTTAGTGATGCCTTCCGGTCGAGCTGACGAGTTTCAGGTCATGAACGCCCTGTACGCCCGGTGCGCCCGGGGCCGGCCCATGACCGTCATCGTGGAGGGCGGTGCCGGCTGCGGGAAATCCGCCCTTGTCGACACCCTCGCCCACCACGCCGCCGAACGGGGAGCGACCGTCATCGCGCCCCCCTCCCTCCTCCCCTCCCAGGAGACCCCCACCGCCCGCGACGCCCAGGCGTACGCCGACCGGCTCGCGGACCTCGCCCGGGAGAACCCCGTCGTCATCTGCCACGACGACCCCCAGGGCCGGGACGAACACACCACCCGCCTCCTCCTCGAAGCCGTCCGAAGGCTGCGCGGCAGCAGAGTCATGCTCCTGCTCACCATGCTCCCCTTCGGCGGCACCTTCACCTCCGCGATCCGCCGCGACCTCCTGCGCCAGCCGCACGTGCACCGCGTCCAACTGCGCCTCCTGCTCCCCGAGCAGAGCCGTGAACAGTGGAACCTGCTGGGCGGAGACACCTTCTTCCACGGCAGCGCCGAGGACGCGCACACCATCAGCGGCGGCAACCCCCTCCTGCTGCGGGCCCTCGCCGAGGAACTCGGGATGCCGATGCCGATGACGTCCTGGCCCCAGCCCCACGGCCTCTTCGTCCAGTCCGCCGTCGACTGCGCCCGCGACAGCGGACCCCTCGCCCTCAAGGTCGCCACCGGCATCGCCGCCCTCGGCGAGTTCGCCGACCACGACAGCGTCGCCACCGTCCTCGGCCTCAGCCCCGCCGAGACCACCCACGGCCGCAGCCTCCTGCACGCGGCGGGCCTCGTCCACGGCTGGCGCGTACGCCACCCGGCCGTCGCGGCGGGCCTCCTCGACCGCCTCGAAGAGAGCGCGCGGACCGCCCTCGGCACGGAGGTCGCGGAACTGCTGCGCCGCCGCGGCGCGAGCGTCACCGACCTCGCCCACCACCTCCTGGACACCCGCGCCGCCACCGGTGCCTGGCAGGCCACCACCCTCGAATGCGCCGCCGCCGAAGCGCTCGACCACGACGACGCCGAATTCGCCGACGCCTGCCTGGCCCTCGCCCAGGACGCCACCACCGACTGCTGGAACCACGTACGGCTGGAGCTGAAGCGGTACGCCCTGCGCATGCGCACCGCCCCCTGGACAGCCGGCCGCACCTTCCTAGACCGGGTCCGCACCACCCCCTGCCCGCACGGCGACAACCCCTGCCAGGCCCGCGCGGTCCTGCACGCCAGACTCCTGCTCGACTGCGGACGGCTGGAAGAGAGCGCCGCCGTCCTCCAGACCATGTCCGCGCAGCCCAAACCCTCCGGCGACGAGAGCCATCACACCTGGCCCTGGCTCTTCCGGGTCGCCCCCGGCCTCGCCCACTTCCCGCCCACCGTCCGCGCCATCGACGCCTCGCTCGCCGGTACCATCATCACCGACCTGTTCACGTACGACGCCTGCTTCAGCAGCCTCAGCCACGGCCACCCCGAACCGTACGAGGTGGAGGAACTCCTGCGCTCCCTCGCGCTCGGCGACACCACCCTCGGACTGATCCTGCCCGCCCTCACCTGCCTGAGCCGGACCGGCTGCCCCGACCTCGCCGAGATCTGGGCGGCGCACTTCCTGCGCCAGGCCACCGAACGCGGCGTCGAGGGCTGGCGGCAGATCTTCACCGCCGTCCGCGCACAGGCCGCACTCGCCCGCGGCCGGCTCGCGGAGGCCGAGGAACACGCACGCGCCGTGCTCACCGCCTCCGAGGCCGAGCCGAGCTACTCGCTCCACGGCGGCGCGCTCGCCGTCCTCGTCGACGTCTGCGCCGCGACCGGCCGGTACGAAGAGGCCACCCGCCTCCTCGACCGGCCGCTGCCCGACGACTTCTCCCGCAGCTTCTTCTCCCTGACCTACCTCGAAGCACGCGGCCACTTCCTCATCGGACTCGGCCGCCCCCACCTCGCGCTCTCCGACTTCCTCACCATCGGCCAGCGCGCCGAGCACTGGCTCGTACCCGACTGGGCGCAGCCCGCCTGGCGCATCGACGCCGCCGAGACCTGGCTCAGGATCGGGGGCGACGAGGAAGCCGCCGAACTGCTCGCCGAGCACGAGGCCGCCGCCCCCGGCGACAAGGTGCTCTTCCCGGGACAGTGGCTCAGAGCACGCGCACGCCTCGCCAGACCGCAGGAACGCACCGAACTCCTGGCCCGCGGCATCGAACAGCTCCGCGAGTCCAGCGGCGGCTGGATACTGGCCGGCGCACTCGCCGACCTCGCCGAGTCCTACCAGGACCTCGGCCTGCACGGCCCCGCCGAACTCGCCCTGCGCGAGGCCGCGCAACTCGCCGAGGAGTCCCGCGCACGCACCCTCCTGGAACGCATCGCCGGCCTCACCGAGGGCGAGCGACCCCACCGCGGCGCGCTGCGCGGCCCCCGCTCGGTGGACCCCACCACCAAACTCAGCGATTCCGAACTCCGCGTGGCCGTTCTCGCCGCACAAGGCCGCACCAACCGGGAGATCTCCGAAGAACTGTTCATCACCGTCAGCACGGTCGAACAGCACCTCACCCGGGTCTACCGGAAACTCGACATCACCTCCCGGCAGGAACTCCCCCTCCACGTGGAGAGCGCGTTGAGCGAAGCCGCCTGAAAAACCCTCAGGGCACACAGAAAAAGGCCGGGGCCCCGCCGATCGTCGGCGGGGCCCCGGCCCGATGGACCACCGCTCAAGCGGAGTCGGCCGAAAGGCTCCTGGCCATCTCGATCAGGGACGCGGCGTCCATGGCCGCGATCTCCTGCCGCTCCTCCTGCCCCGCCACCGGGACGTCCCGCGCCACGGCGGCCGGCGCCAGCGCCAGCAAGGAGTCCAGCAGACCGCTCTCACGCAACCGGTCCAGCGGCAGCGACAGCAGCAGACTCCGCACCTCGTCGTCGCCCGGACCCGGCCGCGCGGGCACGGCCCCCTCACCGGCCGCCGCACCCTCGAAGAGCCGCTCCCCGACATACGCGGCGAGCGCGTCCAGCCGGGGATGGTCGAACACCAGCGTCGCCGGAAGCCGCAGCCCCGTCGCCGAGCCCAGCCGGTTGCGCAGCTCGACGGCCGTCAGCGAGTCGAAACCCATCTCCCGGAACGAACGCTCGGGATCGACCAGCGACGGCGACGCGTGCCCGAGCACGGCCGCCACCTCGCCCCGCACCACCATCAGCAGCGCGCTCTCCCGCCGCTCCCGGGGCAGCGCGCCCAGCCTGCGGCGCAGCACCTCACCCGGCTCCCGGCCCTCCCGGGCCGCCCGGCGCCGGCCACCGCCCGCGCCCGCACCGGCCAGCGACCGCAGCAGCGGCGGCAGCGACTCCCGCGCGGACCACGCCCGCAGCGCGGACGTGTCGACCGGCGCGGCCACGACCGCGCTCCCGGCGACGGCACCGGTCAGCGCGGCGTCGAACAGCGCCAGCCCCTCCTCGGTGGACAGCGCCTTGAACCCGCCCGACCGCAGCCTGCGGCGGTCCGCCTCCGTGAGATGCGCGGTCAGCGCGCTGTCCTCCTCCCACAACCCCCACCCGACGGACACGGCAGGGCCGAACCCCCGGGCGTAGGCGTCGAGGAAGGCGTTCGCGGCGGAGTAGTTCGCCTGACCCGGTGAGCCGAGGGTCGCGGCGGCGGACGAGAACAGCACCAACCGCCGCACACCCGGGTGGAGTTCGACGAGCCGCGCCAGATGCTCGGTGCCGTGGACCTTGGGCCGCAGCACCTCCGCAAGACGCTCCGGGGACAGCATCGGGACGGAACCGTCGTCGGTGGTCCCCGCGCAGTGCACGACGGCGGCGAGCCGGAGACCTCGTTCGGTCAGAAAGGTGTGGAGTCGGGCAGGCGCATCGGGGTCACCGATGTCGCCGGCCACGACGTCCACGTCCACATCCGCATCGGAGTGAGCCAGCGCGGAGCGGAGCGTGTCGGCCTGCGGGGTGTGCGGGCCGCCACGAGTCAGGAGGGTGAGATGCCGTACGCCGTGCCGCTCGGCGAGCCGCCGGGCGACGAGCGCCCCCAGCGTCCCGGTGGCGCCGGTCACGAGCACGGTCTCACCAGGGGTGAAGCCGGATACAGGGAGCGTCAGCACGGCCTTGCCGACGAGGCGGGCCTGCGCCAGCGCCCGGAACGCCTCGGGAGCCTCCCGGATGTCCCACACGGTCACCGGCGGCGGAGTCAGCGTGCCGGCGGTGAAGAGGGTCCCGAGTTCGTCGAGGATCTCCTCGATCCGGCCGGGGCCGGCGTCCGCCAGGTCGAAGGGGAGGTAGACGACTCCTGGATGCTCCACAGCCAGCCGCCCGGGGTCACGGAGGTCGGTCTTGCCCATCTCGACGAAGTGTCCGCCGTGGGGGAGGAGT
>NZ_JBEXLS010000051.1:0-48843 GCF_040610055.1 Streptomyces sp. NPDC004539
TGAGACTTCGAACACCTCCCCCAACGGCACGGGAGCCTCGTGCGTTGCGCACGCTGTCGACATCACCCGATCGATGGCCAAGCTGAAAACGCTCACTGGGTTCCCCGCTCGGTGGCGAGATTGCCGAGAAAGGCCAGGACGGTCATGGGGAGCAGGAGGCCGAGGCCCCAGCCGGCGAGGATGCGCACGTGGCGGTCGGTTGCGGTGTCCATGGCTTCATTCCAACGGACGGGCGGGCTCCGGTGACCGGTCGGTGTGCTCAACCGCTCTGAGTACGCGCACTCAGCCCGTGCGCCCCCTTCTTGCCGACATGCGGCAACGAGTTGTGACAGGACGGTGCCAATCCGCCCCTTCGCATCGGGGCGCCCCCCGCCGCACACTTGACCAAGGACAACTGTTGCCGCCGGAGGGGGACGGGACATGCGGGACAGTCATCGGGTGGAGGCTGAGCGGCTGGTGGTTCGGGCCGTGGAGGAGGAAGTGCGGCGCTCGGGGGGCCGTACGGACGGGAAGGTGCTGCTCGGCCGGGCGCGGGGTGCGCTGGACGCGATGGCGGAGACCGCCGGGGCCGAATACGAGGCGTACACACGGGCGTTGAACGAGGCCGAGGCGGCGAACGTCACCTTCGGGAAGCGGTACGCGCAGGAGGGCGGGCGAACTCCCCTGCTGATAGCGGGAGTCGCCGCGGTGACGACGACAGTCGCGGATCTGGTGCTGGGGACCGGCACCGGTACGGCGCTGGGCGCGGGCGTCGCGGTCGGGGTGGTCGGCGCGGCGGCGACCGTCGTGAAGGTCGCCGGGACGCATCTGCCGGCCGCGAGCCGCCGGGCCGGTGCGGCCGGACAGCCGGGCGGGGCCGAGCAGTTGAGGCTCCAGTGGCTGACGGCCCTGGAGGTCCGGGGCATCCGGCCCTTCCTCGACCAGCAGCGGGTGCTGAGCGCGTCGACGGCCCCGAAGAAGACCGCCGGACCGCAACTGCGGGGCGCCGACAAGAGCGCCGCCGCCCGCGGCCGGACGCTGCTGGAGCAGTCGTACGCCCAACTCCCCGAGGCCACCGGGGTGTTCGCCGGGCGGCGGCAGGAGCTGGCGAAGATCCGGCAGTGGGTGCAGGCGAGCCGGGCCAGCACCCGCACCCGACCCACGGTGGTCGTCCTGCACGGCGAACCGGGCAGCGGCCGTACGACGCTGGCGGTGCGCGCGGCGCACGATCTGCGCGACCAGTTCCGGGGAGCCTGCGTCGTGGACCTGCGCGGCGGTTCGGACGAAGGCCCGCTGTCGACGCGCGACGCGCTGCTGCACCTCCTCAACCGGCTCGGCGCCCCGCGCGAGCAACTCCTGTTCCGGGAGCGGTCGTCGGCGGACCAGCAGGTGAAGCGACTGAGCGAGCTGTACTACCAGCACCTCACGAAACTCCCGGTCACCGTCGTCCTCGACGACGCCTCCGACCCGGCCCAGGTCCGCGCCCTGATCCCGGAGCGCTCCGACAGCCTGATCCTCGTGACGTCCCGCACCCCGCTCGCCCTGCCCGCCGAACTCGGCGCCTGGGTCCACGAGTTGCCGGTACGCCCGCTGGAGGCGGCCGGCGCCGAGGAACTCCTCGCCGCCGCCGCACAGGACAGCACGGGCCCGTACGACGCCGAGGCGACCGACCGGCTCCTGGACCTGTGCGGCGGACTCCCGCTCGCCCTGCGCGTCGCCGGTTCCGCGCTCGGCCCGCGCACACCCCGCGGGCTCGCGGCGGAGTTGGGCGCGTACGGGCCGGTGGCCCCCACGGACCGGGCCCTGTGGCTGCGCTACACCGACCAGCCCGAGCAGACCCGGCGGCTCCTGCGCCGGCTCGCGCTCGCCGGACGGGCCTCGCTCGGTGCCGCCGCCGCTGCCGCGCTCCTCGCCACCGACCGCTCCGAAGCCGCCCGGCTGCTGGGCGAGTTGGCCCGCGCCGGGCTCGTCGACCGGGTACGCGGGGACCGGTTCCGGCTGCACGACCTGGTACGCGCCTTCGCCGCCGCCCGGCTCCAGGACGAGGAGGAGACGTCGGAACTGGTCGCCGCCCAGGAGCGGTTGATCGTCAGCTACTCCGAACTCGCCGACTCGGTGCTGCGGTTGGTCGACGGCAACATGTCGACCCGCTCCGACCGGTTCAGCCCGCACGGATTCACGTCCCTGGACGAGGCGTTGCGCTGGCTCGACGACGAGTCCAGCTTCATCACCGCGACCCTGCGGCACGCCGAGGGCGTCGACCAGGCGGCCGTGCTCAGTCTGCTGGGCGCGCTGTGCGACTACTGCCTGCTGCGCGGCGACCTCTACCGGCTGGGCGAGATCAGCGAGTTGGCCCAGTCCATCGACCAGAGCCTGCTCGTGCGGTCCGTGCAGTGGCGGACCGGGATCGCCGCGCGGCAGCTCGGGGAGCTGGACAAGGCGCGGACGACGCTGACGTCCGTCGTCGACCTGTACCTCGAAGCGCATCACGACGCCGGGGCCGCCCGCGCGCTCTGCTCCCTCGGGATCACCCTGCACCACCAGGGAAACCTGGTGGAGGCGGCGGCGAAGCTGCGGGAGGCGCTCGACATGCAGCAGGCGCCGGAGCTGGCGACCGACCGGGCGTGGACGATGCACGCGCTGGCCGCCGTCGAGCGGGACCGGGCGCGGCTGTCGGAGGCGCTGGAGCTGCTGACGGAGTCGCTCGTCCTGCACCGGCGCGGTGGGTCGGTGCACGGGGAAGCCTGGGCGCACTACCAGTTGGGCCAGTTGAACCTGCGGCGCGGAGAACTCGACGAGGCCGTCGGGGAGTTGAGCCGGGCGCTCGAACTGTACGGGCGCACCCGGGACTCCCGGGGCGAGGCGTGGGCGCTCACCCAGCTCGCGCGGGCCCGGCTGATCTCCGGTGAATCCGCCCTAGCAGCCGAGGAGTTGCGGGCCGCCGCCGCCCGGCACCGGGAGAACGAGGACGCCCGGGGTGAGGCGTGGACGATCTACTATCTCGGGCTCGCCCTGGAGGAGATCGGCCAACTCGACCGGTCCGTCCGCGAGTTGGAGCGATCCCGGACGATGTTCTCCCGGATGCGGGACGTCTACGGGCTCGCCTGCGCGCGGCATCAGTCCGCCCGCGTCACCCGTGATCAGCGGGCCGCGCAGACCGGGTCCCTGCGCAACTCCGGGTTCGCCCGGCAGTTGCTGATGGACGCGCGGGCCGACTTCCAGCGGATCGGGGTGGCGCACGGGGAGGCGTGGACGTGCCTGGAGCTGGCCGTCGTCGACGCCGGCAACGCCCGTACGGCGCAGGCGCTTTCGCTGTGCGACGAGGCGATCTCCCTGTTCTCGTCCTACGGGGACCGGCGCGGGGAGGACTGGGCACGGTTCCTGCGCTGCACGCTGCTGCCGTACGCCTCCCCCGGCGGCGTCGAGATCGGTACCGCCGTCGCCCAGGAGGAGCTTCTCCAACTCGGCCGCGAGGGGCATCCGTTGCGCGACGACAAGCTCGGTGATTTCGTCGAGGCGTACGGGCTGGTGCTGGAGAGGGGGGTCAGCCTGGAGGCCGGGTGGCAGGCTTGGCGGCTGCGGATGGTGCCGGGGAGGCATGCGCGGGAGGTGATGGGGGTGGTGGTGTCGGCGGGGGCGGCATAGGAGCGGGAGGGGACGGGGGTGGCGGCTTCGGCGGGGCTGCTCGGGAGACGGCCTGGAGCAGGAGGGGGCGGGGATGGACGGGGAGCGGCTGTACGAGGAGCTGGCCGGGCGGCGGCTGGTGGCGGTCAGCGGCGGCTCCGACTGGGGACGGACGCTGCTGGTGCAGCAGTTGGCCCACCTGGTACCCCGGGAGTCCTTGATCCTCGTCGAGGACATCGGGGTGGAGGAGCCGCAGGAGGTGACCTTGCTGCGGCTGCTGGCGTCGCCTCCGCTGCGGCGGCGGTTCGACGTCTCCGAGCTGGAACCGACCCCGGAATTCCCCGAGTCGCTCCGGGCACTCTGCCGCCGAGTGCTGAGCGGGCTCCCCGTCGGCACCGTCCTCCTCCTCGACGGCGCCGGCCGACCGCTCCTCGACACCGTGCGCGGGCTGATCAACGGGACGCCGGTCGCCGTGGCGGCCCTCGGTGTCTCCGAACTCCTCACCGGATACCACCAGTTACCCGCCGACGAAGACGGCCCGCCCACACCCGGCGAGCAGCCCGCCCGGCTGTCCCCGGGTGCGAGTCGGCTGTACGAGCACCTCGCCGCGCTCACCACGACAGGCACCCTCTTCCTGCCCTACCCGCCACTGCTGGCCTCATCGATCCCCGTACTCCCCGGCGCCATCGCACAGTTGTCCGGCCGGTACTTGGCCCGTGAGACCAACTCGGGGGTACGGCTGTACGGTTCGGCCGTCGCGGACGTCACCGGACGCTGGTCTGCCGAGCAACTCCACGACCGGGCGGTCTCGGTCTTCACCCGGCTGCTCAAAGCGGCTGACGGCCCACTCGTCGACGCGCACGCGTGGACGTACGTCCTGCTGGCCGGGCGGCTGCTGAGCCTCTCGCGGGACGACGACGTCCGGGGACTCGTCCGGACGCTGACCACGGAACTCGAACGGGCCGATCATGTCCTGGAGTTGATGGCGCTCTGGGTCTACACGGGCTCGCCTCCGGTCGCCACCGCACGCCGGGACGGCCAGGTGGGCGCCGCCGTGAAGAAATGGGAGCGGGGGAACCTACGTGAAGCGGCCCGGCTGCTCGCCGCGATCCCTGACCGGCGTCCTGCCAACGGCTGGGTCCTCCACACCCGCGCCGCCGTCGCCTGCGACCGAGGTGACCTGCGTGGTGTGGGCCCACTCCTGCGCCGCGCGATCGAGGCGCATCAAGTCGCCGGGGACCTGCGGGGCGAGGCGTGGGCGATGCTGTACTACGGGCGTTGGCGGTTGCTGAGCGGGGACTTCGACGAGGGGGAGAAGCTGATCGACGCTGCTCGGGTGGCGTTCCAGGACGTCCATGACGCCGAGGGCATCGACTGGGCGGGCGCCGAACAGATGCGGCTGGCCATGCTGTTGGGCGTCAGCGGTTTCACCGACGACGTGCCCGTCGACGATGCGTTCCCGACCCGGATTCAGCCGAACCGGCGCCACGAGATGTGGGCCAACCTGTTCTTCGCCTTGTCGAAGGCCGGGGACTGGAGACACCGGGCGCCGCTCGTCCTCAGGGACCAGTTGTGCGCGGCCTGGTCACGGCACTTCACGATCATCCGCGCTTGGCTCTCCCTGCCGTCCTCACCCGGGCGCGTCGGAGACGAGATCATCGAACTCTCCCTGAACATCAAGGCATTCGCGAACCTCGGCTGCCCCCACGGCTCAGCCTGGACCTCCCTCGAACTGGCCATCCGCAACCCCCACCACCCCTCCGGCCCCCACTCCTTCGCCCACGCTCGAGCCCGCTTCACCGAAATCGGCGACGAAGCCGGCCTAGCCTGGACCACCCTCGCCCAAGCCCTCGCCAACAACGAAGACCCACCCCCCGAAGCCCTCCGCGAACTAGCCCGCCGCTACCCACCCACCCTCCTGGCCACCACCGAATGGCCCTGGGACCACGGCCGCTTCCGCATCCCCTTCGCCGCCCGCCTCCTCATCCCGGAACCCCGCTACGAGCACGCCGAATTCCGCCTGCCCGCGACGGAGTCGAAGGTCCGCCTCACCCTGCACGACGACCACCGCCTGACCCTCCAGGTCGTCCCGGGCCCCCGCCACCCCTGGTCCACCTCCCCCACCCTCCCCTGGCTCTCGGCGAGAGCCACCCCCCTCACCCCGGCGGACATCGACCCGGACCACGCGGTGACGATCCGCCCCGGCCCGCCGGACGACACGGACGCCGGCGCCGAATTCCGGTTCACCCCCCACCGCCCCGGCCCCCACCGCATCCGCTTCACGGTGGAACACCACCTCACCGGCACGGTCCTCCAGGAGGTGGAGACGGAGTTCGACGTCACGGACACCACCACGACCCCCTCGACCGGCACCACCCCCACCTCCCTGCGGAGGCCCTGACCGGTGCCGAAGGAACTCCCCCTGCGCATCACCCAGGACCCGAGCCACGGCTTCACGAGGCACCCGGCGTCGACGATCCGCCACCCGGACCTGGTCCTCACCCTGGACACCTACGCGGAGGACCACATCAGGGCCCGCGCGTACGGCACGGCCCTCCCCCCGTCCCCGTACGAGTACACGGCCCGCCTGGACGTCTCCCCGTCGACGATCCGCACGAGCGCGGCCCGCCTGCGCACCCTGTGGCGGAAGGAACTCGTCGCCTACCAGTCGGCGGACGACTTCACCGAGCCCTACGCGACCCGCCTGGACCTCACCGCCGAACACGAACTCCCGGAGATCCTGGAGGAGTTGGCGGACCAGGGCGCGTACCTGCTGTGGAGCGAGCTACTGGGCCGAGGGGACCGCGCGGCGGACCGGCTCCGAAACGTCGTACGGGACGCACTGACCGGCGAGAAACCCCTGCGCGTCAGAATCGACTCCCCCCTGTTCCTCCCCTGGCCCATGCTGGCCCTGCCCGCCGACTCCGCCGAGAACCCACTTCACCGATTCCTGGGCTACCGCCACCAGTTCGAGCAGACGGGCGGCAGATACGCCGACTTCCCGGACGAGTCGGAGCCCCAACTCCCCCCGCCCGTCCCGGTCGTGAGCCTGAACCACGACAGGAACATCGACCGGGACGGCGTGACGCGCGCGGCGGACGTCGCGACGGCCCTCGCGCAGGGCACCGTATGCGTGGAGCGCTCCCGCCGGGACGAGCTGCTGGCGGCGCTCAAGTCGGGCCGGATGGAGGACCAGTTGATGTACTTCTGGTGCCACGGCAGGTTCGAGGCGGCGCAGGACGCGGGCGCGCCGCTGCTCGTCGTGCAGTTGACGGACAGTCAGGACATCGACGCGCACACGGTGTTGGCGCGGCGCACGGCGGGCCTGTTGCCGTACCGGCCGCTGGTGCTGTTCAACGCGTGTTACGCCGGCCTGCCGGGCGGGGCGGATCTCACGTACCTGGGCGGCGCGCTGATCACGGCGGGGGCGGGCGGTGTGCTGGGCCCGCAGATCGAGATGCCGCAGGTGTTCGCGGCGGAGTACGCGTACGCGTTCGTCACCCGCTATCTCGGCGGTACGGACACGGCCGGCGAGATCGCCCACACGCTCGCCCGGCACTTCGCGGACGCGTTCCACAATCCGCTGGGCCTCGCGTACGCGCTGCACTGCGGGATGGACCGGCGCCTGGAGCGGGCCCCACAGGGAACGTGACACGGATCACAACCCGCTCGGGACAGCCGTACGGCCCGGTCGTCGCCACATCGCGGCGGTACGACCGAGCCACTGCCCTCGGGGCGATCGGGCGGTCAGCCCTTGGCGGGCTTCTCCGGGGCGTCCTCCGAGGAGGCGGAGGCGGCGGACGAACCCGCCGGTTCCTTGAAGTCGACCCGGTTCATGTGCTTGCTCATCGACTTCATCAGGCCCCACACCGCCAACGCCATCGCGGCGAAGACGATGAAGCCGAGGACGCCGGGGGTCACCTTGTTCTCGTCGACCTCCTTCGCGAGGGGGACGAGATGCGTCATTGCCAGGCTCACGCTTGCGCTCATGTCAGGCATTGTCGCGGATGCCCGCAAAGAGGTCGTCCTCGGGGATGGAGGTAGCGACGAGGGACTTCGCGAGCTCGTACTCCTCGGTCGGCCAGACCTCCTTCTGGATCTCCATCGGCACCCGGAACCAGCCGCCGTCGGGGTCGATCTGCGTGGCGTGCGCGAGGAGCGCCTTGTCGCGGATCTCGTAGTACTCGGCGCACGGGACATGCGTGGTCAGGACGCGTTCGACGCGCTCGAACTCGTCCCACCGCTTGAGCCACTCCTCGTACGGGGACTCCATGCCGCGGGCGATCATCGCGTCGTGCAGCGCCTGGGTGCGCTGCCGGTTGAAGCCCTGGTTGTAGTAGAGCTTGCGCGGCTGGTAGGCCGGGCCGTACTCGGACTCGGGGTACTTCTCGGTGTCCGCCGCCGCCTCGAAGGCGATCATCGAGATCTTGTGGGTCATGATGTGGTCGGGGTGCGGGTAGCCGCCGTTCTCGTCGTAGGTGGTGATCACCTGCGGACGGAACGAACGGATCTTGCGGACGAGTTCCCCGGCCGCCTTGTCCTCGTCCTCAAGGGCGAAGCAGCCCTCGGGGAGCGGGGGCAGCGGGTCGCCCTCGGGCAGGCCGGAGTCGACGAAGCCGAGCCACTCCTGCTTGATCCCGAGGATCTCGCGGGCCTCGTCCATCTCCTTCTTGCGCACCTCGTGGATGTGCTCCTCGATGTACGTGTCGCCCTGGAGCTTGGGGTTGAGGATGGAGCCGCGCTCCCCGCCCGTGCAGGTCACCACAAGGACGTCCACCCCCTCGGCCACGTACTTCGCCATCGTGGCCGCGCCCTTGCTCGACTCGTCGTCGGGGTGGGCGTGGACGGCCATCAGTCGCAGCTGGTCAGTCAAGACTCATCCTCAGTCGGTCGGCACCCGCGGACGTCCGCAGGTGCGATAGGGGGTGGTGCTCTCCCGCGCGCGGGGGGCTTCTATAGTGACCGAATCGGGGGGCGAATTGTTCCGGGGCCCGGAGGACCATCATGAGTACGGCAAGTGCGGGTGCGCCCGAGGGGCGCTACGGCCGTACCTCCGACGCCCGGGCCGATCACCGGCTGAAGGTTCTCGGCGGGGTCCTGGGTGTGCTGTTCCTCGGGATGATCGGCTGGTTCGGCTGGCACTACGTCGGCCAGAACGAGATCAGCGGTGAGCTGATCGCCTTCCAGGTCTCCGACTCGTCCGTCGAGGTGCACCTCGAAGTCCGCAAGGACTCGGGCACCAGCGGCTACTGCACGGTCCGCTCGCAGGCCGAGGACGGCTCCGAGGTCGGCCGCGCGGACTTCCGCTTCTCCGGCTCGGACACCCGGATCGACAAGGTCGTCACGCTCCGTACGACGGCCCGGGGGACGACCGCCGAGCTGCTGGGGTGTCATCCGAGCTGAACCGGGCGCTCGCGCGTTCGATGCGTCCCGCGTAGGGGGCTGCTCTGACCTGCGGTGACGGTTTTCCGGTGACTTATGTCCTCCCCCTTCCGCCGTCGAATTGTTAGGCTCGTGGTTTCGCCCATCCCTGAAGGAACATGCTTTGGGGTAGGGCGTTGCTTTGTATTTCCGTACCTACGAGGAGCACCTGTGACCCAGACCAGCGAGAACGTCACCTGGCTGACCCAGGAGGCGTACAACAAGCTCAAGGACGAGCTTGCGTACCTTACTGGTCCCGCGCGCTCGGAGATCACCGCGAAGATCGCGGCGGCGCGCGAGGAAGGTGACCTGCGCGAGAACGGCGGGTACCACGCGGCCAAGGAGGAGCAGGGCAAGCAGGAGCTTCGCGTGCGCCAGCTCACGCAGCTGCTGGAGCACGCCAAGGTCGGCGAGACTCCGCAGTCGGCGGACGGCACGGTCGCTCCGGGCATGGTCGTCACGATCGCCTTC
Source organism: Streptomyces sp. NPDC004539 (assembly GCF_040610055.1). Lineage (NCBI taxonomy): Bacteria > Bacillati > Actinomycetota > Actinomycetes > Kitasatosporales > Streptomycetaceae > Streptomyces > Streptomyces sp. NPDC004539. The sequence continues at coordinate 9,496 of NZ_JBEXLS010000051.1, forward strand.
GACGGCGACGAGGACGACACCCTGACGTTCCTGCTGGCGTCCCGCGAATACGCGAGCACCGAGATCGAGACGTACTCCCCTCAGTCGCCCCTGGGCTCCGGTGTGACCGGGCACAAGGTCGGCGAGGACGCGGAGTACGAACTCCCCAACGGGAGGAAGGCGATGGTCCGCATCCTGAAGGCGGAGCCGTACAACGGCTGAGCCCCCACGCGCCCTCGGCAGACCCCCGCCACCGCTTCGGTGCCGGGGGTCTCGTCATGTGCGGGGCCCCGGGCCGGCCGTCGCCGGGGGCGGTCCGGACGGACGGTGATCCGGGGTGCCTCGGGGGTGCGGGGCAGCGGCAGGGCTCCTGGGGCGGTCAGGCGGAGCCAGCTGGACCAGATCATGCCGTGGCCGAGCGGTACTTGCGGACCGCGAGGGTGCGGAAGACGAGGATGATCAGGAGGGAGTAGAGGACCGAGGCCCAGACGGGGTGCTGCATGGGCCAGGCGTCGGAGCGGGAGAGGCCGGGGTCGCCGAAGAGCTGGCGGCAGGCTTGGACAGTCGCGCTGAAGGGGTTCCATTCGGCGATGTGCCGCAGCCAGGGGGTCATCTGGGCGGAGTCGACGAAGGCGTTGGAGATGAAGGTGACCGGGAAGAGCCAGATGAGGCCGCCGGAGGTGGCCGCTTCGGGGGTGCGGACCGAGAGGCCGATCAGCGCGCCGATCCAGGTGAAGGCGTAGCCGAGCAGGAGCAGGAGGCCGAAGCCGCCGAGGATCTTGCCGAAGTTGGTGGGCTGGGCCGTGCCGAGGCGCCAGCCGACGAGGAGGGCGACGACGGCGAGGACGACGAGGGTGAGGGCGGTCTGGACGAGGTCGGCGACGGTGCGCCCGGTGAGGACCGCGCCGCGGGCCATCGGCAGGGAACGGAACCGGTCGATGAGGCCCTTGTGCATGTCGTCGGCGATACCGGCGCCCGCTCCGGCGGTGGCGAAGGTGACGGTCTGGGCGAAGATCCCGGCCATCAGGAAGTTCTTGTAGACGTCGGGGTCGGTGCTGTTGCCGATCTTCATGGAGCCGCCGAAGACGTAGGCGAACAGGATCACGAACATGACCGGCTGGATGACCCCGAAGAGAACCATCTCCGGGATGCGGGACATGCGGATCAGGTTCCGCTTGGCCACGACCATGGAGTCCCGGAAGGACTGGACGGCGGGGTGCGGCGGGGCGGGGACGACGCGGGGGTCGGTGGCGGTCATTTCGCGGCCCTGCCCTTCTTCTCGGTGCCGGTCTCGGGGGTGGTGTCGGTGTCGGGCTTCTCCTCGGCGACGTGTCCGGTGAGGGAGAGGAAGACGTCGTCGAGGGTGGGCCTGCGCAGGCCGATGTCGTCGATCTCGATGCCCCGCAGGTCGAGTTCGCGGATGATCTCGGCGAGGAGTTTGGCGCCGCCGGTGACGGGGACGGTGAGCCGGCGGGTGTGCTCCTCGACGGTGACGGAGCCCTTGCCGGAGGCGGTGAGGAGGTCGGCGGCGGTCGGGATGTGCGCGCGGTCGTGGACGACGACCTCGACGCGCTCGCCGCCGGTGCGCGCCTTGAGCTGGTCGGAGGTGCCCCGGGCGATGACGCGGCCGTGGTCGACGACGGCGATGTCGTGGGCCAGTTGGTCGGCCTCCTCCAGGTACTGCGTGGTGAGCAGGAGGGTCGTGCCGCCGGAGACGAGGTTCTTGATGACCTCCCACAGGAGCAGGCGGTTGCGGGGGTCGAGGCCGGTCGTCGGTTCGTCCATGAACATCACCGGCGGGGAGACGACGAGGGCGGCGGCGAGGTCGAGGCGGCGGCGCATGCCGCCGGAGTAGGTCTTGGCGGTGCGGTCCGCGGCGTCCGCGAGGTCGAAGCGGTCGAGGAGTTCGGCCGCGCGGGCCTTCGCCTGGCGGGCGGACATCTGGTAGAGGCGGCCGACCATGACGAGGTTCTCGCGGCCGGTCAGGTATTCGTCGACCGCGGCGAACTGGCCGGAGAGGCCGATCGAGCGGCGGACCTCGTTGGGCTGCTTGAGGACGTCGAGCCCGGCGACGACCGCGCGGCCCCGGTCGGGGCGCAGCAGGGTCGTCAGGCAGCGTACGGCGGTGGTCTTGCCCGCGCCGTTGGGCCCGAGCAGGCCCAGGACCGTGCCCTCCGGGACGTCGAGGTCGACGCCGTCGAGGGCTTTGACGTCACCGAAGGTCTTCACGAGTCCTTCGGCGTAGATGGCACCCGGCATTGGGTTCTCCACGTCATCGGGGATTCTTCGGATCGTACGAAGGGGCCTTGCGAAAAGCGTAGGTTCGTGACTCGCGGATCGCCCGACAGCCGTTCGAGCGATGTACGACACACCATAACGCGATGTATCGCGTTGCTCAATGCACTTCACCCGTGCGGGTGAGCGGCTCTCTCGTGACCTGCGGCGTTCTAGTCGATGACGGTGTAGCCCGCGGCCCGCAGCGCCCCGCCGACCTCGGCGCAGTGCGCCGGACCCTTCGTCTCCAGGTGCAGTTCGACCTCGGCCTCGCTCAGCCCGAGCCGCGGGTCGGTGCGGACATGGCTGACGTCGAGGACGTTCGCGTCGGCGCCCGACAGCACCCCGAGCAGCGTCGCGAGGGCGCCGGGACGGTCCGTGAGGCGCAGCCGTACGGCGAGGTAGCGGCCCTGTGCCGCCATTCCGTGCCGCAGGACGCGTTGCATCAGCACCGGGTCGACGTTCCCGCCCGACAGGACCGCGACGACCGGCCCCTCGAACGCGCCGGGCTCGCCCAGCAGCGCGGCGACGGGGCTCGCGCCCGCCGGTTCCACGACGAGCTTGGCCCGCTCCAGGCAGAGCAGCAGCGCGGCGGACAGTTCGTCCTCCGTGACCGTACGCACCTCGTCGACGAGGTCGCGGACGAGTCCGAAGGGCACGTCCCCGGGGCGGCCGACGCGGATGCCGTCGGCCATCGTCAGCGGCGCGGGCACCGACACGGGCCGTCCGGCCGCGAGCGAGGGCGGGTAGGCGGCGGCACCGGCGGCCTGCACGCCGACGATCCGGACGTCCGGGCGCAGCGCCTTCACGGCGACCGCGATACCGGCGGCGAGGCCGCCCCCGCCGATGCCGACGACGATCGTCCGCACCTCCGGGCACTGTTCCAGGATCTCCAGGCCGACTGTGCCCTGACCTGCGATGACGTCCGCGTGGTCGAAGGGGTGGATGAAGACCGCGCCCGTCTCGGCGGCGTACTCCTCGGCCGCCGCGAGGGTCTCGTCGACGACCTGGCCGTGCAGGCGGACCTCCGCGCCGTACTCCCGGGTCGCGCTGATCTTCGGCAGGGGGGCGCCCTGCGGCATGAAGACCGTGGCGTGCACGCCGAGGAGGGCCGAGGCGAGGGCGACGCCCTGCGCGTGGTTGCCCGCGCTCGCGGCGACGACCCCGGCGGCGCGCTCCTCGGGGAGGAGGCCGGCGATCCGGACGTACGCGCCGCGCAGCTTGAAGGAACCCGTGCGCTGGAGGTTCTCGCACTTGAGGTGGACCGGGGAGCCGACGAGCTGAGTCAGGTACCGGCTGCCTTCCATGGCCGTCGTCCGCGCGATGCCCGAGAGCATCTTCTGGGCGCCCCGGACGTCGTCCAATGTGACGGGACGAAAGGAGTCAGCCGTGCGGTAGCTCATGACTCCAGCATCGCAGTTCACAGGCGGGAACGAGTCGCCCGACCGAGGCGCGGACAGGTTTGCGCAGCGCCGGTACGGCCGCCCGTCCGGCCGCGTACCCTGTCCCCCAACCCAGAGCCTTCATGATGGAGCGAGCCCCCGGCCATGCCCACAACACCTGAAATGTCGATGGACATGACGACCGTCGGTGACACCGGTCTTCTCGACGCCCTCCAGCACGAGGTCGCGCTCTTCGCCCGGCGCGCGGAGCAGACCCGGCTCGGCGGGGTGGGCCAGGTCCGCAACTCCATGGACCGCGCGGCCTACCTGCTGCTCAACCGGCTCGACAAAGAGGGCCCGATGGGCGTCAAGGCGCTCGCCGCCAGCATGGGCATCGACTCCTCGACGGTCACCCGGCAGGTCGCGCCGCTCGTCGACACCGGTCTCGTCAAGCGCACCTCCCACCCCGAGGACGGCCGCGCGGTCGTCCTCCAGCTCTCCCCGCGCGGCAAGTCGCGCCTGGAGGAGGTCCGTTCCTCCCGCCGTCAGCTGATGGCCGAGCTCACCGAGGACTGGCAGCCGGAGGAACGCGAAGCCTTCTGCTCCCTCCTGACCCGCTTCAACACGGCGCTCTCCGAGCGGATGTCGACGCAGGGTGTCGCCGGGACGGAGCCCGCGCAGGACGAGTCCTGAGGGAGCACCGGGGCGGCCGGGGGCCGAGGGACGGGTCCGGGGGCCCGTACTGGCGTCCTGAGGGGCCGTCCGCGCACAGGGGTTGACCGGTGGGGGGTCGTTGTCCTCAGATGAGGACGGTCGGGACGCCGGGGGAGGTGCGGGGTGCGGGAGTTCGAGGCGTTCGTGGCAGGGGCCGGGGGGCGGCTGCTGTGGACGGCCACGCTGATCACCGGGGAGACCGCGGACGACAACCCGCGCGCGCGACGCCTGCTGGCGCTCGCCCTCGCCCGTACGTACGCCTCCTGGGACCGCGTCCAGGGCGGTGATCCGTACGACCACGCGCGCGGGCAGCTCGCCACCCGGTTCGCGCACTCCGCCTGGCGCCACCACGCCACGCACCCGGACTCGCCGCTGGCCCGCCTGAGCCCCCAGGAGCGGCTGATCCTGGTCCTGCGTCACCACGAGGGCATCGCCGAGGAACAGATCGCGGCCCTCCTCGGCCTCTCCCCCGAACGCGCCCGGGCGATCTGCCACCGCGCCACGACGAACCTCCTGCACCCGCCCCGGGGCCCGGCACCGGCCCGGCCCGCGCCGAAGGCCGTGCCGTCGTGAGCACCCGGTCGAACCGCGAGGTGACCGTGCGGCGGATGATGGAGGGGCGCACGCTGGTGGTGCCGCCGGAGGTGACGGCGGAGGCCGTGCGCCGGGGTGCGCGGCTGCTGCGGTGGCACAGGACGGCGCGCCGGGTGATGTGGACGCTGCTGTGCGCGGGGGTCGTCGCGTTCACCGTGTGGGCGGCTCTCGCGCACCCGTGGGTGGAGCCGCCGTCGGAGACGACCCCACCCGTCACGGGCTGGTGACCCGGCCGAGGAGAACTCAGCCGAGCGCCTGCTTCAGGTCCTCCAGGAGGTCCTCGACGTTCTCGATGCCGACGGAGAGCCGGACGAGGTCGGCGGGGACTTCGAGCGCGGAACCGGCGACCGACGCGTGCGTCATCCGGCCGGGGTGCTCGATGAGGGACTCGACGCCCCCGAGGGACTCGCCGAGGGTGAACACCTTCGTGCGGTTGCAGACCTCGACGGCCGCCTCCTCGCCCCCGGTCACCTGGAAGGAGATCATCCCGCCGAAGGACCGCATCTGCTTCGCGGCGATCTCGTGCCCCGGGTGGTCCGGGAGCCCGGGGTAGAGCACGTTCGTCACGCGCGCGTGCCGGGTCAGCATGTCGGCGATCTTCGTGGCGTTCTCGCTGTGCCGGTCCATCCGCACGGACAGCGTCTTCGCCCCGCGCAGCACCAGCCAGGAGTCGAAGGGCCCGGCGACCGCGCCCATCGCGTTCTGGTGGTACGCCAGCTCCTCGCCGAGCGCCTCGTCGGCCGTGACCAGCGCGCCGCCCACGACGTCGGAGTGGCCGCCCATGTACTTCGTCAGCGAGTGCACGACGACGTCCGCGCCGAGCGCCAGCGGCTGCTGGAGGTAGGGCGTGGCGAAGGTGTTGTCGACGACGAGGCGCGCGCCCGCGTCGTGCGCGATCTGGGCGACCGCGGCGATGTCGGTGATGCCGAGCAGCGGGTTGGAGGGGGTCTCCACCCAGACGGCCTTGGTGTTCGGGGTGATCGCCGCGCGGACGGCGGACGGGTCGCTGGTGTCGGCCACCGACCACTCCACGCCCCAGCGGGCGACGACCTTCGCGAACAGCCGGAACGTGCCGCCGTAGGCGTCGTTCGGGATGACCACGTGGTCGCCCGGGCTCAGCAGGGTGCGCAGCAGGCAGTCCTCGGCCGCCAGGCCCGACGCGAACGCGAGCCCGCGCCGACCGCCCTCCAGCGCCGCGAGGTTCTCCTCCAGCGCCGTGCGCGTGGGGTTCGCGCTGCGGCTGTACTCGTAGCCGCCGCGCAGCCCGCCGACGCCGTCCTGCTTGTAGGTCGAGACCTGGTAGATCGGCGGGACGACCGCCCCGGTCAGGGGGTCCGCCGTGTTGCCCGCGTGGATGGCGAGCGTCTCGAAGTGCTGACTGATGTGCCTGTCGCTCATGGGTTCCGAGGGTAGTGCGCTCGGGGCGGTGGTGCGGTACGGGTGGGGTACGGGTGGGGTGGGGGCGAGGTAGGGCGCGGGTTGAGGACAGGGTGAGGGCGGGGTTGTCCACAGGCCGGGAAGTTATCCACAGGCTGAGGGGGAGGGGTTGGCCATTTGTCGGTGCGGTCTGGTTCGCTTGAGGCATGGAGATTTTGTTGGTCCTGTTCGGGGCGCTGCTGCTGAGCTTCGTGCTGCTGCCGTATCTGCGGCGCAGGCGGGGCGGGATCGAGCTGGTCCAGCCGGGGCATCCGGACGCGGCGGACCCGGCGGACTACGGCTTCGTGCGGGAGGAGGAGCTGGACATCCGGATGCCGGGCCCCGACCGGGACCTGACCGATGTGCTGGACGTGGTGCAGCGCTCGCAGGACTACGGCGCGGCGCGGCAGCTGCTCGCGGGGACGGAGAAGGACGGCGAGGTCCGCTGGCAGCGGGTGCAGGCGTTCGCCGGGGCGGCGGCGCTGGAGCTCCAGCAGCGGCCGGGCGGGGTGAGCGACAGCCCGGGCGGGCAGTGGCTGCGGGTGTGGCGGGCCGAGCAGCCGAAGGACGCGGGCGGCGCGGCGGTGCACGCCGAGTTCCTGGTGCAGCAGGCGTGGCGGACGTCCGCGCCGGGGACGGACGACTTCCGGATCATCATGGAGGAGGCGAAGGCGGCCTGCGGGCAGGCGGCGCTCCTCTCCCCCGGCGATCCGGTGCCGTACATCGTCGAGCTGTCGATCGCGCGCGGGCTGAACTACTCGCGGGAGGAGTTCGAGCAGCTCTGGCTGAAGATCCTGGACCGCGCGCCGAACCACATGGGCGCGCATCTCGCGGCCCTGCACTACTGGTGCGAGAAGTGGCACGGCTCCCGTGAGCTGGCCCAGTCCTTCGCGGAGGCCGCCGCGGCCCGCGCGCCGCAGGGGTCGCTGCTGGCGGCGATGCCCCTGTTCTCGGTGTTCGAGCATCTCCCCGAAGTCAATCTCGTCCGAGGTTTCTACCAGAGCGAGGTCGTCACGAAGGCGATCCACGGCGCGCTGCACGCGGTGCACTCCGCGCGGCGGGACGACCCGATGCTGGCGCACGTCCGGCATCTCCTGATCTTCTTCCTGGTCCGCTCGGAGCGCTGGGCCGAGGCGATGAACCAGCTCGTCCATGTGGACGGGCATGTGGGCGCCCTCCCTTGGACGCTCTCCGCGGACCCGGCGGCCGAGTTCGCGGTGTACCGCGCGCTGGCGGTCGCGGGGTACGAGGCGAACGGGGGGAGCCCGGCGACGCTGCATGCGTGAGGGTGGGGGTGTGAGGGGGTGGGGTTCAGGGCCGGGGGGCGCAGGGCTGGGCTGAGAGGCCGGGGGGCGAGGCCGAGGTGACGGGGCCCGGGGTGCGAGGCCGCAGCGCTGGGGCTGCGAGGCCGGCGTGCCGAAGCCGGGGTGCTGGGGCTGCGAGGCCGGAGGCGGGGCCGCGAGGCCAGGGGCGGGGCCGCGAGGCCGGTGCGTCGAGGCCGGAAGCCGCCCCTGTGCCCCCGGAACCGCCCCCTCCGCGTCCACGGCCCCGCGAACCTCAAATTTGTCAGGAACATTCCACCCTTACCGGACCCCGGGATTGCCCACCTGACCTGCGCCGATGGATACTCCGCTTCCCCCCACAATCCCTGGCCGATGCGACCACACCGACCAGTTCTGCTGACGATCTCGTGGGGGGATCAGCCCGATGGGCCCGACTCTGCGCGCCGCGCGCGCCCTGTTGCTGCTGGCCGGTTTCTATCTGCTCGGCGTCGCCCTGCTGGCCGCGCTCGCGGGCCTGGACGCGGCGGCGTTCACCTGGCTGCCCGCCTCGGTGTCCGGGAAGCTCGCGATCGTGTCGGTGCTGCTCGCGATCCCCGTCGTACGCGGCATGCTCATGATCCGCAGGCCGAAGGACGACGAGCCGGTCGGACTGAGGGTCGGCGAGGCGGACGAACCCCGGCTGTGGGCGCTGGTGCGGGAGCTGGCCCTGGCGTCGGGGACGCGGGTGCCGGACGAGATCGTCCTGACGGCCGACGTCAACGCCGCGGTCAGCGAGTACCCGCGCCTGCTCGGCCTGCTCCCCGGCCCGCGCCGCCTCTTCCTCGGCGTCCCGCTGCTGACCGGCCTCAGCGAGGCCCAGCTCAGAGCGGTTCTGGCGCACGAGTACGGACACTTCACCGGCGGTGACACCCGGCTGTCCGCGCTGGTCGTGCGCGGGCGCACGCAGATCGGGCGGACGATCGAGCAGTTCCGCACGAAGGCCGAGGCCAAGCAGGACAAGGAGCGGGCCCGGCAGGAGAAGGCCGACGCCAAGCGGCTCGCGAAGGGGAGGAAGACGCGCGGGACGGACGTCTCCGGGGCGGGGGTGACGTACCGGGCGATGGCCGGGATCTACAGCTGGTACGGCGGCCTCTACCTGCGCGCCTCCCTCTCCACCGCCCGCGACCAGGAGTTCGCCGCCGACCTCGCGTCCGCGCGGATCGCGGGCCGGGACGCGGCGGCCTCCGCGCTGCGCGAGATCCCGGTGCTGGACTCGGCCCACGACTTCTACCTGGAGTCGTACGCCACCCTCGGCGCACCGGCCGGGCTGCTGCCGCCGCGCGGTGAGTTCTTCGGCGGCTTCGGCCGGCTCCTCACCGCCCGCGAACTCCAACTCGCCGACGCGCGCACCGAGTTGCCGACGGAGCCGGTGTCGCCGTACGACTCGCATCCGCCGATCGCGGAGCGGGTGCGGCGGATCGAGGCGCTGCCCGCGGACGGGCGTACGGACGAGGCGAAGGGGGCCGCGCTCGGGGTGCTCGCGGACGTGTCCCGGACGCTGGCCGCGCTGGAGGACGCCGCGCTGTCCGACGAGGCGCGGGCGCTGCGGCGGGCGGCGGGCTGGCAGGAGCTGCTGGACGCGTCGATGTCCGAGCGGCTCACCGCGCTCGACACCCCGCTGCACCGGGCGCTGGCGATGCACACGAAGGCGCGGCCGACGGTGGCGGCGCTCCTGACCGTCATCGACGACGGGCAGGTGTGGCTGATGGCCCGGCGGCTGCCGTTGTCCGACGAGGCGGTGGCGGCGAAGGGGCGGGCGTTCCGGGAGTTCGTCCGGCCGCCGCTGCGCGGTCTGCTGACGACGATGGTCCTCGCGGAGCTGAACGCGCAGTCGCTGCTGACCTGGGAGTTCTCGTGGTCCGAGGCCGCTGTGGTGCGGTTTCCCGGGGACTCCGGAGGCGAGGCGCTGGACGCGGCCGTGGAGGCGGCGCTGGCGGATCATCCGGACACGGGGCCGCTGCGGGCGTTGCTGCCGCCGACGGTGGGGGGCGGGTGAGGGAGGGGCGACCCCGTAGTACCTGAGATGTACGGGAGTGTCCCGTAGTACCCGAGACGTACCGGCCCTTTGACCCCCCTGAGGAAAGTGACATGACCGTCCTGCTCTGGATACTCGGCGTCCTCGCCGCCCCCGTAGTACTCGCGGGCCTCTGGCTGGCCTGGGTGTTCCTGAAGGAGTTCTTCTCGCCGAGCGGGGACGGCGGGCCCGGCGGGGAGGGTGCCGCCCACGCCGAGCGGCTCGGTCTGCTGCCGGCCGAACGGCAGAGCACCGAGTACGCCGGACCCCTGCCGGAGGACCAGCGGACCGGTCTCGCCGCCGCGCGCCGGGGCGACTGGCGGGCCGTCGCCGAGGTGATGACCGGGATCGGGCGGGACTGGGAACGGCGCTCCGGGTTCGCGTACCTCGTCGCGGAGCAGGCCGCCGAGGAGGACGACTGGCTGCTCGCGTGGGAGCGGGAGCGGCCCGGGGACCCGGACGCGGCCGTCGTACGGGCCCGTTCGACCGTGATCCTCGCGTGGAACATCCGGGGTGCGAAGAAGGCGAAGTACACGACGGGGGAGCAGTTCGCCGGGTTCCACCGGACGCTGGAGAACGCCCGCGCGGAGATCGCGCTGGCGGCGGATCTGAACCCCGACGACCCCACTCCGTTCGTCACGGAGATCTGGGTCGCGCTCGGGCTCGGGTACCCCAACTCCGAGATGGACAAGCTGTGGACGGAGATCGTCGCGCGGGACCCGCACCACTACGAGGCGCACTTCTCGGCGCTCCAGTACTGGTGCGCGAAGTGGCGGGGTTCCGAGCGGCTCGCGATGGACTTCGCGGAGCGCGCGGCGGCCTCCGCGCCGCTCGGCAGCCTTCTGACGGCCCTGCCGCTCATCGCCCACTTCGAGCACGACGAGTCCGACGACGCCGCCGTCGACCAGACGCCCGAGATGGTCGCCCGCGTCAACGCGGGGCTCGCGGACGCCGCCGCCGCCGACCCCGGCCACCCCCGGCTCCCCGAGCTCCGCCACCTCCTCGCGTTCTACCTCGCGATGCAGGACCGCGCCGAGGCGTCCCTCGAACAGTTCCGCCTGGTCGACGGGTACGTGGACGCGCTGCCGTGGCGGTATCGGAACGACATGGCGGAGTACTACTGCCGGGTGCGGGACACGGCGGCGTGGGCGGCTCGGGGGGAGTAGGGGTACTACGGGTATCACGTGCCCTCCGGCGGGGCCGGGGGTACTACGGGTACCGGACGGGGGTGGGCGGCGTCAGGGTCGTACGGGTGGCTCAGCCCTCCGTACGGGTCGGGAGCCGCCAGCCCGGCCTGGGGAAGTGGCAGGTGTAGCCGTCCGGGTACCGCTGGAGGTAGTCCTGGTGCTCCGGCTCGGCCTCCCAGAAGGGGCCGACCGGCTCCACCTCGGTGACGACCTTGCCGGGCCAGATCCCGGAGGCGTCCACGTCCGCGATCGTGTCCTCGGCGATGCGCTTCTGCTCGTCGTCCACGTAGTAGATCGCCGAGCGGTAGCTGAGGCCGATGTCGTTGCCCTGGCGGTTCTTGGTGCTCGGGTCGTGGATCTGGAAGAAGAACTCCAGCAGCGCGCGGTAGTCGGTCTGCTCGGGGTCGTACAGCACCTCCAGCGCCTCCGCGTGCGTGCCGTGATTACGGTACGTGGCGTTCTCGACATCTCCCCCGCTGTACCCGACCCGCGTCGCGGTCACCCCCGGCAACCGCCGCACCAGCTCCTCCATCCCCCAGAAACACCCACCGGCCAGCACAGCCCTCTGCGTCTGCCCCGCCATGTCCACTCCTCCGTCTCGTCGACTCACCCACCGGGCCGCCCGGCTTGTCTGCACGGTCCAACACTCGACGGGGCCGAGCGATTCCGCCAGCGGTAAGGGGGTGCCGGGCGCTGAGTCCCGACTCCCTCGACAACGCCTCCCCTCCCGTTCACACGTACTACCCGACCGGAACAGCCAGATAGCGAAACTCCCCACCCGCCCCGCCCAGTTCGGAGTACGGCTTCCACTCCAGGTCGTAAATACCGCCCAGCTTGCACGTGTTGGCCGCATACTCACCGTCCGCCCACAACAACGTGCCCTCCAACCGGCGCCCTTGATGAATCCGGAAGTCCTGATCACGCGTCGCCTTCCGCCCCGGCGAGGGCGGTGTCCACAGGGACGCCTCATTGGTCACCATGACCGCGAACCCGTTCTGCTCCCGCCCCCTGCCGAAGCGCTCCAGCCGGGCTATGTCCCGTACGAAGTACAGCCGGGCCAGGTCCGTCGCGGCGTGGTCCTTCAAGCTGTACTCCTCGGCCGGAGCACCCACCGTGCCGGACCAGCGCCGGGTGAAGTACTTGAACTCGATCGCGGTACGGGCCGGTCCGATGCACAGGAGGTCCAGGTACTCCGTCTTCCCCGAGTCCCGCCGCTGCGGCACTTCGAGCCTGGATTCCACGCCCCCCGCAAGCTCCCACAGCTGCCGGGCGAACCCGTGCTGCATATCAGCCTCGGAATGAAACACCGGCCGACGCCGGCCGAGCTCCGTCATGACGTCATCGAGGGAAACGCTGCCGGCGACGAGCCCGCCGCCGGTCATGGGTGCCGTGGTCATCCGGCCATTGAAGTGGCCGCGCGGCGGGATGTTCAATCGTCTGGACGGTGGCGATGACACCGAAACCCACCGCGGCTCGACTCTCGTACGTCGTCAGGAGCTGACATGGGGGAAGCCTGGGTGACCGGCATCGCGCTCGCCGGGCTGCTGGTCTCGTTCGCGGCCTTCCTTCTGCACCACCGCCGGGCCCTACGGGCGGAAAGGGGAGCCGCCGCCTCGAAGGAACGCTCCGCGGCCGGTCACGCGTCGCTGGTCACGGCCTCGGTTCACCGGTGCTCGACGTACGCGAGGAAGGCGCCGACCCCCGAGACCGGTCGGCGCCTGGGCCCAGACGTCACCCGTGACGACCGCACGGCATGTGTCCCGCAACCCCTCCAACCCCTGTGGTCCGACGCACAGTTGCTCGATCCGACGGGCCTCCCCGTTCGGTCCGCTACGGGTACCACCCTGCCGGGAACGGAACATCAGCCCCCACCACACACAACGCCGCGACCACCACCCGCCCCCTGCCCCAGACTCCCCCACGGCCGAAAACCCACCCACCCCGTCCGGCCTCCCCCTGTGCACTCGCCACTCCCCATCGGACAATGGGGAGTTCAGGTTCGGGCGGGATGGGAGGGGGCGTTGTGGGGTTTGGGCGGCGGGAGTTGAGGATGCCGGGGCGGGAGGAGGCGCCGGTGGGGAGGGGGGCGTTGGCGTATGAGGTGCCGGAGAGGCATGTGGTGTTGAGGACGGGGTTGTTGGGGCCGTATCCGGAGGGGTACGGGGTGGCGGAGTTCGCGTTGGGGTGTTTCTGGGGGGCCGAGAGGCGGTACTGGCAGGTGCTGGCGGGGGTTTGGACCACCGTCGTCGGGTTCCAGGGCGGGTTTACCCCGTTTCCCGTTGATGACGAGGTGCGGACCGGGATGACCGGGCACGCCGAGACCGTACGGGTGGTGTACGACCCCGCGCGGGTGTCGTACGAGGATCTGCTCGTGCTGTTCTGGGAGGCGCACGACCCCACGCAGGGGTTCCGGCAGGGCAACGACGTGGGGACGCACGTCCGTTCGCTGATCTTCGTGCGGGACGGAGCGCAGCGGGACGCCGCCGAGGGCTCGCTCGCCGTCTATCAGAAGTGCCTCACGGAGGCCGGGTACGGGGAGATCACCACCGAGATCCTGGCGGCGGAGGAGTACCCGTTCTATCCGGCGAGCGCGCTGCATCAGCAGTACCTCGCCCACAACCCGGGCGGATACTGCGGGTTGGGCGGTACGGGGGTGCTGTACCGGGCGTGAGTCGCGGGGCAACTCCCGCGCACGTCAGCGTAATTCGGTTGCCCTGCACCCCGACTCCCCCCGCTAATGCCCTACATGGCCGACATCCAGGGCACGTACGACGAACTCTTCCGCTCCGTCCCGACCCTCCTCGCCCGCCTCCTGGACGAGGGCGACACCGGCGGCTCGGTCGCCGTGTTCGTGGACGGGCGGCCCGTGGTGGACGTGTGGGGCGGATACGCGGACGCAGCGCGCAGCACCCCCTGGCGACAGGACACGCTCACGAACGTGTGGTCGGTGACGAAGACGATGACCGCACTGACGGCACTGACCCTGATCGAACGGAAGTTGCTCGACCCGGACACGGAAGTCACCTACTACTGGCCGGAGTTCGGCGCCAAGGACGTACGCGTCCGGCACCTCCTCTCGCACACCGCCGGCCTCCCCGACTGGCCGGGCACGGTGGAGGAGTTGTACGACTGGACGGCCGTCACCGAACGTCTCGCGGGCCTGACCCCGCAGTGGACGCCGGGCGAGGAAGCGGGGTACCACTCGCTGACGCAGGGGTACCTGGTGGGCGAGGTCGTACGGAGGATCACCGGGCGGACCGTCGGCGAGTTCTTCGCGGCGGAGATCGCGGGCCCGCTGGACGCGGACTTCCACATCGGGCTGGCCGCCGAGCACGACCACCGGGTCGCCGAGACCGTCCCCCCGCCGGGGGAGACGGAGGAGTACGCGGCGAGCGCACCGGGGGCGAACGCGCCGGCGCCCGACCCGGACGCCCCCGCCCGCATCCGCGTCCGCGACGGCAACTCCCTTCCCTGGCGCCGCTCCCAGATCCCCGCGGCCAGCGGATACGGCAACGCCCGCTCCGTCGCCCTCGCGCAGACCCGGCTCACCGGCCGCACCCTGGAGCTGGCCCGCCTGACCCAATTCACCGGCGAGGACCGGCTGTTGGGGATGCCGGTCCAATGGGGCCTCGGATACGGGCTGTTCGGCAACACGCTGGGCTGGGGCGGCTGGGGCGGCTCCCTGGTCCTCGTCGATCCCGACGCCCGGATGGTCGTCGCGTACGTGACCAACCAGATGCGCGAACCGGCCCAGGACCAGCGGGGGTTGGAGGTCGTGTCGACGGCGTACGAGGGCTTGCAGGGGCTCTGAGCCACCCGCCCCGCCGCCCGCCTGAGCTACCGTCCCCCCATGTCCCCCTCCACCAGCGCCCTCATCGTCGCCGTGGTCGGCGTCGCCGGCACGCTCCTCTCCGGCATCCTGGCCCACCGAGGCACCCTCCGCTCCACGTCGATGGAGCTGGAGCACGCCCGCAAGGAGCGGCAGGAGGAGCGCGGCGCGGCGGAACGCCGCGAGAACGCCGAGGCACGAAGAGTGTCGTACGTCCAACTCAACAAGGCGATCAGGGAGTTGCACCTGCTCCTCTGGCAGCACAGGGAGTCCCTGGCAGCGGCGGCGGCAACCTCGAACACCCCCGACGCCGCCCCGGCCACCCCCGACGCCACCGACCGCACGGACGCCCTCCGAGACCTCCGCGAGGCATACGCGACGGCCCAACTCGTCGTATCGGACGACGTCCTCCTCGCCGCGGGCAAAGTCGTCCACCAACTCCAGCGCGTCCACACCCAGTTGACCCGCCACGAACACCCCTCCCACCGCACCCCCACCCCCCTGGACGCCCTTCTCGAAGAACTCCAGGCCGCCTCCGAGGGCCTCTACGAGGTGCGCCAGCACATGCGCAGGGACCTGGGCATCACCACCCTCCCGATCGAGCGCCCCGACAACCACGGAAGCGCCTGACCAGGCACCCGACCCCGCCCGCGCCCTCCCCCCTGTCCGCTTCCCCACAGATCGAAGGGTTAAGGTAAGGCTTGCCTTAGCAAAACCCCTTTGCGAAACCCCTTGCCCCGGCAAGCCCCTCATGCCCCCGGAGTACCCTCGTGCGCACGTCCAAGCCGACAGCAGTCCTGACCGCCTCCCTGATCGGAGGCATCCTCCTCGCAGGCTGCTCGACCGACTCGGACAGCGCCAAGGCGACGACCGACGCCAAGACCCCGGCCGGCGTCAACAAGGTCGCGGGCGCCGAGGAGGGCCCGACCGCCGCCCCCAGCGCCCTCGCGGCCGGCATGGGCTCGGACGTCGACACCGACGGCGCCTTCCCCCGGACGGTCAAGCACTTCGAGGGCAGTACGACGATCAAGGCCGAGCCCAAGAAGATCGCCGTCCTCAGCACCGGCCAGCTCGACGACCTCCTCACCCTCGGCGTCGTCCCGACCGCCTCGACGCGCGCGGAGAACGCGGGGCTGGTCCCCGACTACCTGAACGACGCGTTCCCGCAGTACAAGAGCGCGCTGAAGTCGATGACGGACGCCGGCACCCGCCAGGCCCCGAACCTGGAGTCCCTCGCGACGGCCAAGCCGGACCTGATCCTGGTCAACAAGTCCCTCGCGGACCTCTACCCCAAGCTGACGAAGATCGCCCCCACGGTCGTCACCGCGGGCCAGGGCATCAACTGGAAGCGGGACCTCCTCCTCGTGGGCGACGCGACCGGCAAGGGCCAGGCGGCCCAGAAGCTGCTGGACGGCATCGTCGCGGACGCCAAAGCGAAGGGAACGGCAGTAACCGGTTCCCCCACCGTTTCCATGATCCGCTTCACCCCCGACCGCACCCGCATGTTCGGCGTCTCCTCCTTCACCGGCTCACTCGCCGTCGACATGGGCCTCGGCCGCCCGGCGTCGCAGCAGTTCAGGGCCGTCTCGCAGGACATCAGCAGCGAGAAGATCGACACGGCGGACGCCGACTGGATCTTCTACTCCGTGCAGGGCGACGCGTCGAAGACGGACGCCGCGAGCACGGTCGCGGGCCCGCTGTGGAAGGGCATGAAGGGCGTCAAGGCCGGGCACGCGGTGCAGGTCGACGACGACCCCTGGTACCTGAACGCCGGTCCCACGGCCGCGCGTCTCGTCGTCGGCGAACTCTCGGAGCACCTGTCCAAGTGACCCGACGCCTGCTCGTCTGGCCGGCGGCCACCCTCGCGGTGGCCGCCGCCGTCGTGCTCAGCCTCGCCGTCGGTACGCGGGCCGTCCCCCCGTCGGCGGTCCTGGACGCGCTGCTGCGTCAGGGTGACTCCCCGGACGCGCTGGTCGTCCGGTCGCTGCGGCTGCCCCGCACCGAGATCGGGCTGACGGCCGGTGCGGCGCTCGGGCTCGCCGGGGCGTCTCTGCAAGCGGTTACGAGAAATCCGCTGGCCGATCCCGGGATTCTGGGGCTGAGCCAGGGCGCGGCGGCCGGGGTGGTCGTCGCGATCTCGCTCGGTCTCGCAAACGGTTTCAGCGGGTACGTCTGGTTCGCGTTCGCCGGTGCGGTGGTCGCCGCGTGTCTCGTGTACGCGATCGCCTCGCGCGGGCGGGGCGGTGCGTCACCGGTCAAACTCGCCCTGGCGGGAACGGCGTTGGCGGCGATGACCGCCGGGGGGACGACCGTCGTCCTCACCTCGTCGTCCGCGACGCTCGACCAGTTCCGGTTCTGGCAGGTCGGCGCGCTGAGCGGGCGGGACGCCGACAGTGTCGTACGGATGCTGCCGTTTCTGCTGGTCGGGGCGGTGCTGGTGATGCTGTGCGCGCCGGGGCTCGACGCGTTGGCGCTGGGGGACGAGACGGCGCGGGCGCTCGGGCATCGGGTGCGGCTGGTACGGGGCTCGGCGGCGCTCGGTGCGACGCTGCTGACGGCGTCCGCGGTGGCCGCCGCCGGGCCGATCGTGTTCGTCGGCCTGGTCGTGCCGCATCTCGCGCGGCGGCTGGTCAAGGGGGGTCACCGGACGCTGCTGCCGCTGTCCGCGCTGCTGGGGGCGGCCCTGCTGGTCCTCGCGGACGTGGCGGGCCGGGTGGTGCGCGCGCCCGCCGAGGTGCCGGCCGGGGTGATGACGGCGTTGGTGGGGGTGCCGGTGCTGGTGGTGCTGGTACGGCGGCGGAAGGAGGTCGCATGAGGACGGGCAAGCTCTCCGCGTCCCCCGGAGGTACTACGGGTCGTACGCCGCCCCCGGCGGATCGTCCGCCGTCGTCCCCCACGGGCAGCACACCGTCCCCCACGGGTCGTACGGGTTCCCCCGCAGGTCGTACGGGTTCCCTGGTGGTACGACCCACCCCTCGCCTCTCCCTAGTCGTCCACCGGCGTTCCCTCGCCGTCTCCGCGGTCCTTCTCGTCCTGCTCGGGGGCGCGATGCTGGCGTCGGCCTGTCTGGGCCAGACCGTGGTGTCCCCGGCGCAGGTGTGGTCGACCCTCAGGGGGACGCCCGGCCCTTATGACCTGGTCGTAGGGGAGCTACGGGTACCCCGGATCGTGGTGGGCGCGTTGGTGGGGGTGGCCCTGGGGGTCTCGGGGGCGTTGGTCCAGACGGTCACCCGGAATCCGCTGGCCAGCCCCGACGTGATCGGTGTCGGGCACGGCGCGGCTGCGGCGACCGTGGGCGCGCTGGCGACCGGCGTGGTGTCGTCGCCGTCCGCGATGCCCGTCGTCTCCGTGCTGGGCGGCCTCGCGGCGGCGGCGCTGGTGTACGCGCTGGCCTGGCGGAACGGGCTTCAGCCGAACCGGTTCGTGCTGACCGGCGTGGGCATCGGGGTGGCCCTGTCCGCCGTGGTCCAGCTGTACCTCGCGGACAGTGAGCTGGACGCCGCCGAGCAGCTGAAACTCTGGCTGACGGGGAGCCTGAACGGGCGGGGGTGGGAGCAGGCGCGGCCCCTCGGTGTCGTCCTCCTGCTGGCCCTGCCCGCGCTGGTGTGGGCGAGCCGGGCGGTCCGTCCCCTGGGGCTCGACCCCGAGACGGCCTCGGGGCTCGGCGTCAGGGTCGACCGGGTGCGGCTCGGGCTGACGGTACTAGGGGTCGTACTGGCCGCCGCCGCGACCGGTGCGGCCGGTCCGATCGGGTTCGTGGCTCTCACGTCTCCCCAACTGGCCCGCCGGCTGACCCGTACGCCGCACCTCCCGCTCGTCGCGTCGGGGCTGGCCGGGGCCGTCGTCCTCGTGATCGCGGACCTGGTGGCGCGGGTGCTGGTGCCGCCGCTGGAGATTCCGGTGGGGGCGCTGACGGCGCTGGTGGGAGGGCCGTATCTGCTGTGGCTGCTCGGCAGACGCACGTAGGGCTGGCTCTCCGGTAGGGGATACCGGAGAGCCAGCCCTCAGTCACTCGATGGTCGTACGACCGTCAGACTCAGATCGTGGCCGTGTCGATCACGAACCGGTACCGCACATCGCTGTTCACGACACGCTCGTACGCCTCGTTGATCTCGGCGGCGGAGATCAGCTCGATCTCGGAGCCGAGGTTGTGCTCGGCGCAGAAGTCGAGCATCTCCTGGGTCTCGGCGATGCCGCCGATCATCGAGCCGGCGAGGGTCTTGTTGCCGCCGATGAGGGAGAAGAGGTTGAGGGAGATGGGCTCCTCGGGGGCGCCGACGTTGACGAGCGCGCCGCCGGTCTTGAGGAGGCTGAGGTAGGCGCCGAAGTCCAGCGGCGCGGAGACCGTCGAGACGATGAGGTCGAAGGCGCCCGTGAGCTGCTTGAACGTGTCCGGGTCGCTGGTCGCGAAGTAGTGGTCCGCGCCGAGCTTGAGGCCGTCCGCCTGCTTGCTGAGGGTCTGCGAGAGGACGGTGACCTCGGCGCCGAGCGCGTCGGCGATCTTGACGGCCATGTGGCCGAGCCCACCGAGGCCGATGACGGCGACCTTCTTGCCGGGACCGGCGCCCCAGTGCTTCAGCGGGGAGTAGGTGGTGATGCCGGCGCACAGCAGGGGCGCGGCGATGTCGAGGGCGAGGCCGTCCGGGATGCGGACGACGAAGCTCTCCTTGACGACGATCTTCTCGGAGTAGCCGCCGTACGTCGGCTCGCCGTCCTTGCCGATGGCGTTGTACGTGGCGACGTTGCCCTGCGCGCAGAACTGCTCGACACCGGCCTTGCAGTTCCCGCACTCGCCGCACGAGTCGACCATGCAGCCGACGCCGACACGGTCGCCGACCTGGTACTTCGTGACGCCGGGGCCGACCTCGGAGACGATGCCCGCGATCTCGTGGCCCGGGACCATCGGGAAGATGGCGCTGCCCCAGCCTTCCTGGGCCTGGTGGATGTCGGAGTGGCAGATTCCGGCGAACTTGATGTCGATCTGGACGTCGAACTCGCCGACCGGGCGGCGCTCGATGGTGGTGCGGGCGAGCGGGGCCTTGGCGGCGGGGGCGGCGTACGCGGCGACGGTGGTCATGCCGTGGTTCTCCTAGCGGGGGGTTGCGTCCCGGCCTGCCTTCGGGCCGGGCACGTTTTTCAGCCTGCCACGAGGTCCGGGTATCCGCCCAGATCACCGCTTTGCCTACGTTCGGCGTGCGTACCACTGGCGGGGACAGGATCGGGGGCGTACGACCATTAGGGGTCGCGGATACTGGGGGTATGGACGAGGAGCGGCACAGGGGGACGGGCGAGGCGGCAAGGGTCGGCGGGTCTGCGGCGGAGGTGGGGCGGGTGGCCGGATCGAGCGGGTCGGCGGGTGTGGGCCGGGCGGCCGAGTCCGGTGAGCGGGCCGCCGCCGGGCTGGACCGGCGGGCCGAGCTGAGTGAGTTCCTGCGGACCCGGCGGGCCCGGTTGCAGCCGGAGGACGTCGGCTTGTCGGGGTTCGGGCGGCATCGGCGGGTGCCGGGGCTGCGGCGGGAGGAGCTGGCGCAGCTCGCGGGGGTGTCCGTCGCGTACTACACGCGTCTTGAGCAGGGCAACGGGCGGAACGTCTCGACGGAGATCCTCGACTCGGTCGCGCGGGCGCTGCGGCTGACGGACTCCGAGCACGCGCATCTCATGCATCTCGCGGGGCCCAAGCAGCACAAGAAGAAGTCGGGGGCGGGGCGGCAGAAGCCGGTGCGGTCCACCCTGCGGCAGCTGCTCGACTCGATGGACGGGGTGCCCGCGTACATCATCGGGCGGCGGTCCGAGATCCTCACGTGGAACCGGATGGCGTCGGCGCTCTTCGGTGACTGGTCCCAACTCCCGCCCGCCGAGCGCAACTTCGCCCGTCTCGTCTTCCTGCACCCCGAGTTCCGTGACCTCTACCTCGAATGGGACCAGAAGGCGGGCGACGTCGTCGCCACCCTCCGCTGGGAGGCCGGCTGCCATCCCGACGACCCCCGCCTCTCCGCCCTCGTCGGCGAACTCTCCGTCAAGAGCGAGGAGTTCCGCCGACTCTGGGCCATCCACGACGTCAAGGAGAAGAGCTTCGGCGTGAAGCGCCTCCTGCATCCCCTCGTCGGCGAACTCACCCTGTCCTACGAGGGGTTCAAGTCCGCCGCGGACCCCGAGCAGACCCTCGTGATGTACTCGGCCGAGCCGGGGTCGACCAGCGCGGAGGGGTTGCGGTTGCTGGCTAGTTGGGGGGCGGATGCGGCTCGGGTGGAGTTGCCTGAGCGGCCGTGACGTTCCGTCGGGCGTACCGGCCCCGCGGGTACGTCCGGACAGGGCCGAGGTGCAGTTCGTAAGGGCCGAAGCAGTCCGCCGCGAGGGGGCTCCGCAAGGGCAGGCCCGGTTTCGGCCCTCGGTGCCCGTCGGGCGTCCTGGACGACGAAGGGGGGACCCCAGGGTTCGGGGTCGATCGTGTAGTGGCCCCGCGAATCGTTACGGGGTGGGGGTCTTGAGGGCGGCGAGGAAGGGGGTCCAGGCGGTGGGGGTGAGGAGGAGGGTGGGGCTGGTGGGGAGTTTGGAGTCGCGGACGGGGATGAGGTGGGGGAGGTTGGTGGCGAGTTCGACGCAGTTGCCGCCGCCCGCGTTGCTGTGGCTGGACTTGCGCCAGATGGCTGCGCCGGGGAAGTTGCTGGCAACCTCGACGCAGTTCCCGCCGCTACCGTTGCTGTAGCTGCTCTTGAGCCACAGGGCGTCACTCAAGTCGATCCGGTCGCTTGCCATTTCGGTAATCCTCTGCCGCTGCTTTGATCATGGCCAGGGACGCCTTGGGAGAACGTGCGGCGGCCCTGAGGCGATCGTACGACCTGCGGTACTCCAGGACGAGCGCCGGATCATCGATGGTGTCACCGCTGTGCAGCGCCTCCGTGTAGAACAGTGGCGGAGCATCCGGGAACGTCATGAACAACGCAGGTCCCGTCATGAACGGATGCGCCCCGTGAGTTCGCAGGAGGATCTGCGGAACAATTCGGCGCCGCTCGGCCAACCCCACGATCCGGTCAAGCTGCTCGGCCATCTCCAGCGGCGGGAGGATCGGGTCGGTGATCAGCAACTCGTGCAGGATCGCCCAGTACTCCGGCTTGTGATGGTCCCTCTCGAAGAGGTCGGCTCGTTCCATTCGGCCACTGACCTTCTCCTCCACCTCTTCGTCGAGGGCCAACGGGTGGGTCGCCAGCACAACAGTCCGCGCGTAATCCGGAGTTTGCAGCAACCCCGGCACCAGCGTGGGCGCCCACTCCTCGATCGTCAACGCGTGCTTCTCCGCCTCCAGCACCTTCTCGAAGTACTTCGCGTGCCCCTTCCTCCTCGACTTCCGCACGTCCTCGCAGTTCCGCTCGAAGTACCCGTCCGTACCGAGCCGTTGGTCCACGTGCCGTGCCAGTTCGATCGGCATGTTGCGCTCGCCCCGCTCGATGTCGCTGAGGTACGTCTTGCCGAAGAAGCTCCCGGCGAGCAGCTCCTCCAACGACATGCCCGCCCGCTCCCGCTTCCAGCGCAGCTCCTTGCCGTAGAAGGTCGAGACCCCCTCGGAACCGTCGATGTCCTTGCCTCGCGCCATGTTCCTCACCCCTTGACCGGCTCTTCGCAGCGTGCGCTGCGAACGCAAAACCCCTTTCACGGTAGCGACCGGCACGACACCCTGTGAGGCATTCGTCACACACCGCACAGAAAGTGACTCCCCCACATGCCCCACACCCCTCCCTCCCCCAACGACATCCCCGCCTGCGTCGAAGAACTCCGCCAGGCCCTCGCCCTCCACGGCCTCCAACTCCCCTCCCTCGGCCTGGATCTCCCGAGCTACGCGGGCCGCTACAACCCGCCCCTCAACCTCCTCTCGCTCGGCAACTGCCCCTCCACCACAGCCCTCTCCCTCGCCGGCATCCTCCGTGAGGCCGCGGCCAAGTGAGCTTCGAGTACGACCTGTTGGCGACCCCCAAGGCGGTCCCGGAGCTGCGGGACCGGCTGCGCGACCACTCGTACGACGTCCGCCTGTGCGCCACGGAACTGATCACGAACGTCATCGACCACGTCGGGGACGGCACCCCGGTGACGGTCAGGGTCCGCGCTACGGAACACGGCCGTACCCGCGTCGAAGTCACCGACCCCGACCCCCGCGCCCTCCCCACCCTCCTCCACGCGACCCTCACCGACGAGTCGGGAAGAGGTCTCGCCCTCCTGAACGCCCTGGCCGAACGCTGGGGTGTGGAACAGGGGGTGGGCCGGAAGACGGTGTGGTGCGAGGTGAGGCCGGCGGACTGACGCGATACGCGAGAAGGCCGGTTCCGGGGATCTCCCGAGACCGGCCTTCCGCACCTCAGAACGTCAGGACGCCGCCTTCTCCGTCACCGTCACCCGACCCTTCCGGATCGTCACGAGACGAGGCGCCTTCTTCGCGATGGACGAGTCATGGGTGACCATGATGAACGTCAGCCCGTGCTCCTTCCACAGCGTCTCCAGGACGTCCATGATCTCGTCGCGCATGCTCTCGTCGAGGTTGCCGGTGGGTTCGTCGGCCAACAACACCTTCGGACGCTTCACCAACGCCCGCGCTATCGCGACGCGTTGCTGCTGGCCGCCGGACATCTCGGAGGGGAGATGGGAGAGTCGCTCGCCCAGGCCCACCGACTCCAGTGCTTCAGCGGCCCGTTGGCGGCGTTCCTTGACCTTGAGGCCGAGGGGGACGAGGGCGGTTTCCACGTTCTCCTGGGCGGTCAGGGTGGGGATCAGGTTGAAGGACTGGAAGACGAAACCGATGTTCTCGCTGCGCACCTTCGTCAGCTTGGCCTCGGAGAGTTTCGCCAAGTCCGTGCCGTCCAGGATGACTTCGCCGGACGAGGGGCGGTCGAGGGCGCCGAGCATCTGGAGGAGGGTGGACTTGCCGCCGCCGGTGGGGCCCTGGATGACGAGGCGGTCCCCGTCGGGGATGGTCAAGTCGACGTCGTCCAGGGCGAGTACGGTGTCCTTGCCCCGGGTGTAGCGCTTGGTGACGTTTCTGAGTTCGTACATGGAAGCTCCAAAGCTCCGAAGAGGGACGTGGGGAGGGGCCGCCAGCCGCTACTCGACGCGCCGCAGCGCGTCAGCGGGCCGCAGCCGGGACGCCCGCCAGCCACCGAACGCCCCGGCGATCAGCCCACCGGCCACCGCAAGTCCCACGGCCAGCGCGACAGTTGACACACTCACCGGGGCCGTGAGGGCGACGTCGAGCGTGCGGGCCGCCGCCGCACGGCCACCCCCACCGGGACCGCCACCGAAGCCGCCGCCACCCCCACCGCCGCCGTTGCCGCCGCCCAACTGGGCTTGCAGCGTGGGGCTGATGGCCGTCACCACGTACGCCCCCGCGAGGCCCAGCGCGATCCCGAGCGCCCCGCCGAGCAGCCCGTTCACCATCGCCTCGCCGATCACCTGCCGGGTCACCCGGCCCGACTTCCACCCCAGCGCCTTGAGCGTGCCGAACTCGCGCACCCGGCGGGAGACGGCGGAGGAGGTCAGCAGACCGGCGACGAGGAACGCCGCGATCAGCACGGCGATCGAGAGCCACTTGCCGACGCTGGTCGCGAGCGAGGACGCCGTCGAGAGGGAGCCGGAGACCGTGTCCGCGAGATCCGCCGAGGTCGTCACCGTCGTACCCGTGACGTTCTTCTGGATCGCGGACTTGACCCCGTCGATCTTCTGCGAGTCGGTGGCCTTGACGTAGATCGTCGTGACCTTGTCCTTCGCGTCGGCGAGGGTCTGCGCCTGGGCGAGCGGGATGTACAGGTTGGCGGCGGAGTCGCCGCTGTCGGCGGTCGCGATGCCGATGACGGAGAACTTGACGGTCTTGATGGTGACGGTCGAACCGACCTTGAGGGACTTCTCCTTGGCGTAGGACGCGTCGACGACGGCGACCTTCGCCGCGGTCTCGGACGTCTTGAACGTCCGCCCGCTGGTGATCTTCGACGAGGTCAGCGGCCCCAACTCCGGCTTGGTGACGTCGGTTCCGTACACGGAGTAGTTGTTGACGTCGAAGTTGGCGCCCCCGCCCTGGACTTCACCCTGCGGCTGACCACCGGAGCCGCCGGCACCGCCGGCACCGCCACGGCCGGTCCCCGTACCGCTGCCGCCCTCGTTCTGCTGGAACTGCCCGCGCGTGAACTGCCCGTCCACCTTGATGACTTGGACGCTGAGCCCGCCGACCGCGTCGGCGACCCCGCTCTGCTTGCCGACCTGCGTCACGGTCGAGGTGGCGAGTGTCTGGAAGCCGCGCACCATGACGACGTCGCTGCTCTGCGACGCGTCGGAGTCGCTGTCCTGCGCGTCGAACTGGAAGCGCGGACGCTCGGAGCCGGTCCCGCCGGCGGCTGCCGCCTTGGTGACGGTCATGTCGGTGCCGAGGCCGTAGAGCGACTGGAGGACCTTGTCCTGGGCCTTCCCCATGCCGGAGGACACGGAGTTGACCACGATGACCAGCGCGATACCCAGCGCGAGTCCGGAGGCGACGACGAGGGCCGCTTTTCTACGGCGGCGCAACTCGCGCCTCAGGTAGGTGAAGAACATGCGCCGAAAGCTAGGGACGGCGTGTGATGACTCCATAAGCCGTGGATAAGAGCTGCATGAGAAGGCACTGTGCCGGGGCGGGGAACCCTGTGAAACGCCGGTGCCGCTCCCCCCGGACGAGGGAAGCGGCACCGTTCAACTGCCGTACGTCAGGCGGAAGATCCGGCCTTCCAGTCGGCCCAGCTCATGTTCCAGCCGTTCAGCCCGTTGTCGGGCGCGACCGTCTTGTCGCCGGTGTTCTGGACGACCACGACGTCACCGACCATCGAGTTCGTGTAGAACCAGTACCCGGCCGTACCCGTGTCGTTGGCGCCCTTCGTGTCGGACAGGCCGACACAGCCGTGGCTGGTGTTGGTGGAGCCGAAGATGGACTTGGCGCCCCAGTAGTTGCCGTGGATGAACGTCCCGGAGTTGGTCAGCCGGATGGCGTGCGGGACGTCCTTGATGTCGTACTCGCCCTTGCCGTCGTCGTCGGTGAAGCCCACGGTCGCGCCGTTCATGCGCGTCTCCTTGAACTTCTCCGACATCACCATCGTGCCCTCGTACGTCTTGTTGTCGGGCGAACCGGCGGAGATCGGGATGGTCTTGATGGTCTTGCCGTCCTGCGTGACCTTCATCTGCTTGGTCTTCGCGTCGACGTAACTGACCTGGTTGCGGCCGATCTTGAAGGTGACGGTCTTCTGCTGGACGCCGACGACACCGGCCGCGCCCTCGACACCGTCGAGCGCGAGCTTCAGCGTGACGGTGGAGTTCTCCGTCCAGTACTGCTCGGGGCGGAAGTCGATGCGGTTCGCGTTGAACCAGTGACCGACGACCTCCTGGCCGCTGCTGGAGGTGACCGTGATGCCCTTCTGGACCGCGGCCTTGTTGGTGATCGCCTTGTTGAAGTTGATCGAGACCGGCATGCCCACGCCGACGGTCGAGCCGTCCTCGGGGGTGAAGTTGCCGATGAAGCTGTTGGCCGGGGAGACGGTCGTGAACGACCCGTTCTCGTGCGCGACACGGCCCTCGGAGTCGGTGGCCTCGGCGGCGACCTTGTACGTCGTCGAGCGCTCCAGCTGGTCGCTCGGCTTCCAGGTCAGCTTGTCGGCGGAGAGCTCGCCCTTGACGGCGGTGCCGTCGGCCGTCGTCATCGTGACGGCCGTGAGCGTGCCCTTGCTGACCGTGACGGCCGCGGAGTTGTTGATGGAGGCGTTGGCGGAGCCGTCCGCGGGCGTGATCTTGATGTCCGCCACGGACGCCTTCGCAGCCGCCGCCTCGTCGGCCTTGGCCTGCGAGGTGTCCTTGCCGCCGCTGCCGGAAGCGCTGTCGTCGCCACCAGAACACGCGGAGAGCACCAGGACCCCCCCGAGCAGTGCGGACGCGGCCCTGAGACCCTTGCGCCGCTTACTGTTCGCTATCACTCGCTTCTCCATACGTTGCCGATTTCCCGGAACCCGGACGTCCCCGTTTCCCCGAGGGCCTTCCCCAAACCCCGGGCACCCTCTTCACTGTCAACGCGCCTACTGCCGCCGTCCGTTCCACATGTTCCCGGCATGTGGGCGACACCACGTCGTCCGACGGACGTCATGGCCCTGAGGCGGCAGTGGCCTGCGTACTGCCTGAGACGACGAAACCCCGGACGCGGTTTCCGTCCGGGGCCGCGGATTTCACGAGTTCCCCAGGACGCTCAACCGTTGCGGTCCATGGCGTCGTCCTCCTGGTCATCATCCTCGTCGAGGTCCCATTCCGGCGAATCGGGGTCGTAGTCGATGCGCTCGGTGGACCAGGACGCCTGCACGAGTTCCACCCCGGGCACCCCGCTGACCAGGCCGAACGGGTCGACGAGATAGGCGAGCGCCTCCGCGGTGTCTTCCGTCACAGCGCTCTCGGCGTACGCCCGCTCGTCGCCCGCGAGCTCCGGGTCCTCCGCGAGGCGCTCCAGCGCGGCGCCGGTCACGGCGCCTTCGTCGTCGAGTTCCAGCACGATATCCACGCGAAGGCGGACAAAGCGCGAGGTGTTTTCCGTAGTCATGCGGGGAGCGTACGATCTCTCACCCCCGTGACTTTCCCGTGACCCTCGTCTTTCACTAACATCGCCCCACGGCCAATTTCTCCCGCGCCACAAGGAGATCGATATTCCGTGTCCTCCGCCCGCCGTCCGCTGCTGACCGCCACCGCCGCGGGGACCCTCCTGTGCGCCCTGTGGTTCGTCCCCTCCGCCAAGGCCGACACGGTCCAGGAAGCGTCCACGCCATCGCAGAGCGCCTCCCAGCAGGCGCGTGCGGTGCCCCTCTCGGATTCGTCCGGCGCGGAACTCGCCGACACCGGCAGTTTCGACACCACGCCGTATGTCGTAGGCGGGAGTCTTTTCCTCACCTTGGGTGCGGGTTTCGTCCTTTATTCGGTTCGCCGGGAACGTCTGGATTTTTGAGCCTAATTTGACTGTTCCTTGGCTTGAACTTCATAGTTCGATCCCATGAACCGTTCCTGGGGGGTGCGGCTGTCCATGACGGCCGCCGCGAGCGCGCTCTCGCTCGCATTCATCACCGGCTGCTCGTCCGATTCCGACTCCGGTGACAAGTCCGAAGACACCGCCGACACCAAGGCGTCTCCGACGGCTCCCGTCGCGCCCGCGGGGAAGGCGTCGACGGCGGCGGAGCTGAAGAAGCTGCTGCTGGTGGCGGGGGATGTCACGGGCTACGCCACCGACGGCAGCGAGGCCCTGCTGCCGAAGTCGAAGGACCAGGGGAAGGTCGACAAGACGGAGTGCAGCCCGCTCCTGTGGTCCACCCTCGGCCTGCCGCCCGGTGACACCACCGTGTCCGCCAACACCGCCCTCAAGGAGGAGAAGAAGGCGGGCGGCTCCGGCGAGCTCAGCGCCACGGCGGCGCTGGCCAACACCCGGACGCTCATCGGCCTGTCCTCCTACGAGGGCGACGGCGCGACGAAGGCCATGAAGGCGGTCTCCGACAGCATCACCGCCTGCTCGGGCGGCTTCACCTCGACCGACGCCGACGGCGAGCCCACCAAGATCACGAAGGTCACCGCCGAGAAGGGCACCGGCGGAGGCGACGAGGCGCTGGCCTTCGTCGAGGCGGTGGACATCGAGGGGACCACGGTCCCGGTCCACGGCGAAGTGATCCGCAAGGGCAACACCGTCGCCACGTTCTACAGCCTGAACCTCGCCGCGTTCGCCGGCCAGGGCGAGAGCCCGAAGAACCCGCCGGCCCTCATCACCGCCCAGCTCGCCAAGCTGAAGTAACCCTCTCAGGGGCCCCCGTAGTACTTACGGGGGCCCTTCCGGCTACCTGAGCGGTCCCGTCACCTTCTCCACCGCCTCCAGCAGCCCCCCGCCCCGCACGAACGCGTCCGCCGCGGCGAGGTCGGGCGCGAGGAACCGGTCCGGCCCCGGCCCCTGGACGCCCGCCTCACGGACGGCGCTGATGACGGCCTGCGTCGCCGCCGCCGGCCGGAGGCCCTCGCGGAGTTCGACGCCCCGCGTCGCCGCGTACAGCTCGACCGCGAGCACCCGGGTGAGGTTGTCGACGGCGGTACGCAGCTTGCGCGCGGCGGACCAGCCCATCGAGACGTGGTCCTCCTGCATCGCCGAGGAGGGGATCGAGTCGGCCGAGGCGGGTACGGCGAGCCGCTTCAACTCGCTGACCAGCGCCGCCTGCGTGTACTGGGCGATCATCAGGCCGGAGTCGACGCCGGCGTCGTCCGCGAGGAACGGCGGCAGGCCGTGGCTGCGGTTCTTGTCGAGCAGCCGGTCGGTACGGCGCTCGGCGATGGACGCGAGGTCGGCGACGGCGATCGCGAGGAAGTCGAGGACGTAGGCGACGGGGGCGCCGTGGAAGTTCCCGTTGGACTCCACCCGACCGTCCGGAAGTACTACGGGGTTGTCGACGGCCGACGCCAGCTCCCGTTCCGCGACGAGGCGGGCGTGCGCGAGGGTGTCCCGTCCGGCCCCGGCGACCTGCGGAGCGCACCGCACGGAGTACGCGTCCTGGACGCGCGGCGCGTCGTCCTGGTGATGTCCGGTCAGCTCCGAACCCTCCAGCACGGCGAGCATGTTGGCGGCGGAGTCGCCCTGGCCGGGGTGCGGGCGGATCGCGTGCAGCTCGGGGGCGAGGACCTTGGCGGTGCCGAGGAGCGCCTCCAGGGAGAGGGCGGCGGTGACGTCGGCGGCCTTGTAGAGGGCGTCGAGGTCGGCGAGCGCCATCAGGAGCATGCCGAGCATGCCGTCGGTGCCGTTGAGGAGGGCGAGCCCCTCCTTCTCCCGTAGCTCCACAGGGGTAATACCGTGCGCCGCGAGCAGCTCACCGGCGGGCCGTACGACGCCGTCGGGGCCCTCCGCGTCGCCCTCGCCCATGAGGGTCAGGGCGCAGTGGGAGAGGGGGGCGAGGTCGCCGGAGCAGCCGAGGGAGCCGTACTCGTGGACCACGGGGGTGATACCGGCGTTGAGGATGTCGGCCATCGTCCGGGCGACCTCGGGGCGGACGCCCGTATGGCCCGAGCAGACCGTCTTGAGGCGCAGGAACATCAGCGCGCGGACGACCTCGCGCTCGACGCGCGGGCCCATCCCCGCGGCGTGCGAGCGGACGATGTTGCGCTGGAGCTGGGTGCGCAGCTCCGGGCCGATGTGCCGGGTGGCGAGGGCGCCGAACCCGGTGGAGACCCCGTAGACCGGCTCCGGCTTGGCCGCCAGCGCGTCCACGATCTCCCGCGCCGCCGCCAGCGCCGCGACCGCCTCCGCCGACAGTTCGATCCGGGCACCGCCCCGGGCCACGGCGAGAACGTCCGACGCGGTGACCCCGGTGGGCCGCACCACCACAGTGTGCATATCCATATTCAGGAGCGTACGCACTGAAGACGAATAAGTCACGACCGGAGACCGGTTCTGACCCTTACCGATGCGATCACCACCACCCACCCCGGCCGGGCGCGCCCGCCTCCGCCTCCACGGGCGGCCTGCTGCACCTGATGGTGAGGAAGGACGGGCACCAGGACCTCTACCTGGGCCGCGCGGTCAAGCTGATCACCTTCACCAGCCCCGACTGCACGGCCGGCTACATCCGGTCCCGGGACTTCACGCTGCCCGCGGAGAGCAGCCTCAGCAACTTCTGGGCGGACATGAGCTGAGTACCCGTAGTACCGACGCGGACCGGCCCCTGGTACCCGTAATACCCCGCCCCTCCTACCCCCCGCCCCCACGGAACCGTCGCCGCTCGGCGCCGGTAGGGGGTGGGGTGTCCGCCAGGAGTACTACGGGGTCCTCGGGGCCCTTGCGTCCCGCGACCACCGGGTATCCCGCCCGTTCCGCCTTCGCCCGGTACTGCGCCGCGTCCGCGAGCCGGAAGAGGCGGCGGGCCGTGCGGATGGGCCCGATGGGGTCGGACGTCGACGCCATCCCGCAGGCCACCCCGTCCCCCAGCTCCAGCTCCCCCGCCCGCCGGCAGAGCTCCGTCGCCGCCGTCACCACCTCGTCCGCCGTCGGCCCCACCGCGAGCAGACAGAACTCGTCGCCCCCGAGCCGGGCCGCCAGCGCGCCGGGCAGCATCGCCCCGCACAGGGACAGGATCGAGCCGAACCGTTCCAGCAGGCGGTCCCCGACCGCGTGCCCCTTCGTGTCGTTGACCTTCTTCAGCCCGTTCAGGTCGCACACGACGAGGCTGACGGTCACCCCCTCCCGCCGGTGCCGCTCGACCGCCTCGTCCAGCCGGACGTCCACCGCCCTGCGGTTCGCCAGCCCCGTCAGCGCGTCCGTGAACGCGAGGCGCCGGGCCTCCTCCAGGCGTTCCGTCTGCGCGAGGCCCGCCGCGACGACCGACGCGAGGACCGTCGCGAAGTCGGCGTCCGCCCGGCCGAAGGGGGGTGACTGCGTCGGCCTCGCCACGTACAACTCGCCCCAGGCGCGGCCGTGCAGGACGATCGGGGCGACCACGCAGGAGCCCCGGCCTCTGCGGCGCAGCGCCGCGACGCGCTGGTGGACGTATCCCGGGGTGCCCGTCGTCGGGCCCTGTGCCGTCTCCACCCACGCGTTCGGCTCGCCGCCGGTGGCCCAGCGTTCGTGCAGGAACTCCGTGATCTCCGGGAACTGGTGGACCGGGTACGACTCCGACTCCGGGTACTCCTCCTCGTCCGGGGCCCGCTCCCCCACGTTCACCAGGACCCGCAGTCTGCCTCGCGCCCGCTCCCACACCGACAGCGCCGCGAAGGTGCCGTCCAGGGCGTGGCACGCGCCGGCCGCCGCGGCGGCCCAGGTGTCCCTGGGGGTGCGCGCGGCTGCCATGCCCTGCGCGAGGGTTACCACTGCCGCGAGGTGTCTGTCGGGGCCCATTACTTCAGGCTAGGGATATATGGGTTGAAACGGAGGTTTTGGACGGTCCGAGTGGGGGGGATCTGTGGGTCTCGGGGTGCGGGTTGAATGTGGCTGGTCGCGCAGTTCCCCGCGCCCCTGGGTTGGACTACTCACCCGGCCATACGGGCTTCCGTTTCTCATTGAAAGCCTTTACCCCCTCCGCCCTGTCCCCCGAGAACGCCACCGTCCGCCACGCCGCGTCCTCCACCTCGAGGCCCGCCCTGAGGTCCAGCCCCTGGCCGAGGCGCAGGGCCTTTTTCGCGGCGCGCAGGCCGATCGGGGAGTTGGCGGCGATGCGGGCGCCCAGGGAGAGGGCCTCGTCCCGTACCTTCCCCTCCTCGACCAGCACGTCCACCAAGCCCAACTCCCTTGCCTCGGCGGCCTCCACGCGTCGCGCCGAGAAGATCAGTTCGGCGGCGCGGGCGGCGCCCACCCGGCGGGGCAGGAGCTGCGTGCCGCCGCCGCCCGGGATGACGCCCACCGAGACCTCCGGCAGCCCCACCACCGCCGTGCCGTCTGCCACGATCACGTCGCAGGACAGGGCGAGTTCGAAGCCGCCGCCGAGGGCGAAGCCGTTGACCGCGGCGATGGCGGGGACGGGGAGGTCGAGGACGGCGGTGTAGGCGGCGCGCGCGGTGGGGCGCTGGCGGCGGAGGTCGTCGTCCGTGAAGGAGTTGCGCTCCTTGAGGTCGGCGCCGACGCAGAAGGCGCGGTCGTGGGTGGAGGTGAGGACCACGACACGGACGTCGGGGTCGACCCCCAGGGCCGTGCAGGCGGCGGTGATCGAGCGGGCCATCTCCGTCGAGACCGCGTTCATCGCCTTCGGCCGGTCCAGCGCCAGTTCCGCCACGTGTCCGTCGGAGTGCCGGCGCACCAGGACATGCTCGCCGAACCGTTCCTCGCTGCTCATGCCATCCTCCGGGGTCACGTCGTTAACGCTGGTTAACACTTCGTCCGGGGCGATCATCGCAGTACATCCCCCGCCCGGGGAAGGGCGACGGGTTCGACGTACGACTACCCGTTCGAGTGACATCCCCCCGGACTCCCGGCCGCCCGCCCTCCCCCGCGCATACCGTCGCTGCGGCCCATCGGGAGGGGACATGTACGAGTCAGACGATCCGGCGGCACCCCGCTCCGGCGGATTCCGCCCCCGCGGCCGGCACCGTCGCCCCCGCCCCCGCAAGGTGGTCCTCGCGGCCGGCGGCCTCGCCTTCGCGGCGGGGGTACTGGGACTGCTGCGGATCGTCCCGGACCAGGGCCAGGCGCAGGGGCAGGCACAGGGACAGGGCCAGGTCGGCGGGGACCCGGTCGCGGGGGCGGCGGTGGGTGACGGGGGTACTACGGGGTCTACGGGTACTACGGGTTCCGGGTACGACGCCGGCGTCGGCGATCCCGCGACGAACGCCGCTGCGGCGATACCGGTCGCTCCAGGGGGCCCGGGTGATACCCGTAGTACTTCAGAGGGTGCCGCGTCCGGGGGCGCCCAGTCCCGTAATACCCCTAGTACCTCCGGCGTCCCCCGCCCGTCGGCTCCCGCTCAGGATGTACGGGTACCCCCGGCACCAACCCGTAGTACCCCGCCGTACGGCACCGCCCCCGCCCCCGCCCATACCCCCGCACCGGCCCCCACCCCCACGGTCGTACCCCCAGCGAGCCACCCGCCCCCGGCCTCGACCCCCGCTCCGACGCCCACCGCCCCCGACAACCCCCACGAGCTCTGCATACCGGCGATCGGCCTCTGCGTGGACACACCCTTCGCCGCGCCCCGGCCCTCCCCGTAGACCCCCTACGACCTCTGGACCGCCTCCTTAGACCGCCCCCTCGTCCCCGTCCCGCCTGCTCAGCAGCCAGGGTTCCACCACACCGAGGCCCCGCACCGGGCGTTGCCACATCGGCTGGAGGGCGAAGCGGTAGCCCGGCGGCTCCTCCCCCTCCTTCTCGGCCTTGGCGGCCTCCTCGGCGGCCTGCGCCTCGGAGGCGGGCGCGTCGCCGCTGCGGATCAGGTCCTCCGCGAACGCCGTGTCGACGAGGACCGCGTCCCGGGGGGCTATGGAGGTGAGGCGGGAGGCGAGGTTGACCGTCGTACCGAAGACGTCGCCCATCCGGGTGGTGACCGTGCCGAAGGCCATGCCGACGCGGAGTTCCGGCATCGTCTCGTCGTTCGCCATCGTCTCGATGAGGCGCAGGCCGATCTCCGCGGCCGTGCCGGCGTCGTCCGCCGCGTACAGGACCTCGTCGCCCAGGGTCTTGATCAGCCGGCCGCCGTGCGCGGCGACCAGGTCGGCGGCGGTGGTCTCGAACGCCTCGACCAGTTCGCCGAGTTCCTCCTCCTCCATGCGGCGGGTCAGCCGCGTGAAGCCGACGAGGTCGGCGAAGCCGACGGCGAGCCGCCGGTCCACCATCTCCTCGTCGTCCGCGGTCTGGACGACGCGGCCCGCCGACGCGGCGAGCTGGCGGCGCCAGACGTAGACGAGGAACTCCTCCAGTTCGGGGAGGAGGAGTTCGACGATCGGGTACGTCACCTCGGTGCGGGTCATGCCCGGCTCCGGGGGTTCGGTCAGGCCCTCCAGGAAGGAGTCGATCTGCCACTCCGCGAGGCGGGCGGTCGTCTGGCCGGTGGAGCGGGCGACCTGGACGGCCATCGCCTCGCTCAGCAGGCCCGCCTCGACGAGGCCCGCGAGGCGGCGCAGGGCGAGGACGTCCGCCTCGGTCAGCGCCTTCGCCTGGCCGATGTCCGCGAAGCCCATCGCACGCCAGAACCTGGACGCCAGTTCCATCGAGACGCCCGCGCTGCGGGCCGCCTGGAAGGGGGTGTAGCGGCGCTCCGCACCCAGGATGAGGCCCTCCAGGCGCAGCGCGAGGGGGTCCTCGCCGGGGTCGGCAGCGTCCTCGCCCACGTCGGAGCCGGTGTCGTCGACGGTCACGCCTGCTGCCTTTCCGGTCTGCCACGGTCAGGTATCGACCGGGGTCAACTTTACGGCAGATGTGCGGTAGCTCACGCGGGGAAGGGGAACCGGGGCGGGTAGCGCCGTGAGGGTTGCTGTGTTTGTCCGGCTTTCCCGCCGTCGTGGTTGCTCGCGCAGTTCCCCGCGCCCCTTAGGGCATATCCCTGACGCCAGTTCCAAAAGTCCCCCGGCTCTACGCCGGTCGCAAGTGCACGATGTCCCCCGCCCCCACCGGCTCCCGTACCCCCTCCTCCGTCGCGAGCACCAGTCTGCCGTCGCCGTCGACCGCGACCGCTTCCCCTACGACCGACCGGTCGCCCGGGAGTTCCGCGCGGACTGTGCGGCCCAGCGTCGCGCAGCCTGCCGCGTAGGTTTCCTGGAGGCCGCTCGTCAGGGGGTCGCCGTCCGCCTCCGTCCACTTTCCGTACCACTCCTCCAAGGAGCGGAGGACGGCACGGAGCAACGGGTCGCGGTCGGTGCTCACCGCGCCTGCCAGGGCGAGGGAGCCCGCCTGGGGTACGGGGAGTTCGTCGGACTTGAGGGTGACGTTGATGCCTACGCCGATGATCACCGCGTCGGTGTCGGCGCGTTCCGCGAGGATGCCGCCGGCCTTGCGTTCCTCGCCCTCGACCTTCACGAGGAGGTCGTTGGGCCATTTGAGGGACGTGTCCACCCCTGCCGACCGCGCCAGCCCCGTCGCCACGGCGACGCCGGTCAGCAGGGGGAGCCAGCCCCAGCGGTGGACCGGTACCCGAGAGGGACGGAGCAGGACCGAGAAGAAGAGGCCCGAGCGCGGCGGAGCCGTCCAGCGGCGGTCGAGGCGGCCCCGCGCGGCGGTCTGCTCCTCGGCGACCAGGACCGTGCCCTCGGGGGTGGTGTCGGCGACGGCCGCGAGGTCCGTGTTCGTGGAGCCCGTGCTGCGTACGACCCGCACCTCGCGCCACAGCCCGCCCTCCCGGACGAGCCCCCGGCGCAGGGCGAGCGCGTTCAGCGGGGGGCGTTCGAGGTCGGACCAGGGGCTCGGGTCTGCGGCGTCTCGGGGTGTCATACGACCCACCCTAGGTGTGGCCAACGCCGCACTGCCGACCCGTAGGGGCACCACTACTCTACGAACGGGTAACCCCTAATTCCACCGTTCCCCTTTTGAGCAGGCAGGGAGCCGCATCCCGATGTCCGAGCCGGAAGAGCGTCACGAGATCGACATCCATACGACCGCGGGGAAACTCGCGGATCTGCGCCGCCGCGTAGACGAGGCGACGCACGCCGGGTCGGAGCGGGCCGTCGAGAAGCAGCACTCCAAGGGCAAGCTGACGGCCCGTGAGCGCATCGAACTGCTCCTGGACGAAGGCTCGTTCGTCGAGCTGGACGAGTTCGCCCGGCACCGCTCGACCAACTTCGGCCTGGAGCACAACCGGCCCTACGGGGACGGGGTCGTCACCGGGTACGGCACGGTCGACGGCCGTCCGGTGGCCGTGTTCTCGCAGGACTTCACGGTGTTCGGCGGGGCGCTCGGCGAGACGTACGGGCAGAAGATCGTCAAGGTGATGGACTTCGCGCTGAAGACGGGCTGCCCGGTGATCGGGATCAACGACTCGGGCGGCGCGCGCATCCAGGAGGGGGTCGCCTCGCTGGGGGCGTACGGGGAGATCTTCCGGCGTAATACCCACGCCTCAGGGGTGATCCCGCAGATCAGCCTGGTCGTCGGGCCGTGTGCGGGCGGGGCGGTCTACTCCCCCGCGATCACCGACTTCACGGTGATGGTCGACCAGACCTCGCACATGTTCATCACGGGTCCCGACGTCATCAAGACGGTGACGGGTGAGGACGTCGGCTTCGAGGAGCTGGGCGGCGCGCGCACCCACAACTCCGTGTCGGGCGTGGCGCACCACATGGCCGGGGACGAGAAGGACGCGGTCGAGTACGTCAAGCAGCTGCTGTCGTACCTGCCGTCCAACAACCTCGCCGAGGCGCCGGTCTTCCCCGAGGAGGCCGATCTCGCCGTCACGGACGAGGACTTGGAGCTGGACACCCTCGTCCCGGACTCCGCGAACCAGCCGTACGACATGCACACGGTCGTCGAACACGTCCTGGACGACGCGGAGTTCTTCGAGACGCAGCCGCTGTACGCGCCGAACATCCTCACCGGGTTCGGGCGGGTGGAGGGGCAGCCGGTCGGGATCGTCGCCAACCAGCCGATGCAGTACGCCGGTTGCCTGGACATCAAGGCGAGCGAGAAGGCCGCGCGGTTCGTGCGGACCTGCGACGCGTTCAACGTCCCGGTCATCACGTTCGTCGATGTCCCCGGCTTCCTGCCCGGCGTCGACCAGGAGCACGACGGCATCATCCGCCGGGGCGCGAAGCTGATCTACGCCTACGCCGAGGCGACGGTCCCGCTCATCACCGTCATCACCCGCAAGGCTTACGGGGGCGCGTACGACGTGATGGGGTCCAAGCACCTCGGCGCCGACCTCAACCTGGCCTGGCCGACCGCGCAGATCGCCGTCATGGGCGCCCAGGGCGCCGTCAACATCCTGCACCGGCGGACCATCGCCGAGGCGGAGGCGAGCGGGGAGGACGTCGAGGCGGTGCGCGCGCGGCTCGTCCAGGAGTACGAGGACACCCTCCTCAACCCGTACATCGCCGCCGAGCGCGGGTACGTCGACGCGGTGGTCATGCCGTCCGACACCCGGCGGCACGTCGTACGGGGGCTGCGGCAGCTGCGGACGAAGCGGGAGTCCCTGCCGCCGAAGAAGCACGGGAACATCCCCCTCTAGAGGTACCCCTCCAGACGGACCCCTCCAAGGAGACGCCGTGAACATCAAGGTCGTACGGGGGAACCCCACCCCGGAGGAGCTGGCCGCCGCACTCGCGGTGGTGCGAGCCAGGGCGTCGGCCTCCGCGCAGGCGGCCGACGCCCCGAAGGCGCGGGACGCCTGGTCCGATCCGGCGCGGATCGCGGGGCGGGGGCTGCCCCGGCCGGGAGCGGCGGCGTGGGCCCGGACGTACTGGCCGGGGTGAAAGACGTACTGGCCGGGGTGAAAGCGGAAGACTTGAGTACTAGTACTCAGGTCTT
This sequence comes from Streptomyces sp. NPDC004539, assembly GCF_040610055.1. Taxonomy (NCBI): domain Bacteria; kingdom Bacillati; phylum Actinomycetota; class Actinomycetes; order Kitasatosporales; family Streptomycetaceae; genus Streptomyces; species Streptomyces sp. NPDC004539. The sequence continues at coordinate 47,134 of NZ_JBEXLS010000051.1, forward strand.
CTCCACCTTTCCGTCGCACCCTGGACATCATGCTGTGGTCCGACCCTGAGAACGAACCTCCCAAGGAACTCCGCGACATGCAGGTCATGTTGCGGAGACTGGGCGTTCTCATGGCGGCGGCCATGGTGCTGGCGATGATCGTCCTCGGCCTGAAGTGAACCCCTGACCTCCCCCGACTACCCTGACCCCCATGACTCGCCGCCTGATCCTCGCCTCCCAGTCCCCGGCCCGCCTCAAGCTGCTGCGGGACGCCGGTTTCGCGCCCGAGAAGATCGTCAGCGGCGTCGACGAGGACGCGATCACCGCCCCCACCCCGGCCGAGCTGGCGCGGGCGCTCGCGGAGGCGAAGGCGTCGGTGGTCGCCGCCCGCCCGGAGGCCGCGGGCGCGGTCGTGATCGGCTGCGACTCGGTCCTCGACCTCGACGGCCAGGCGCTCGGCAAGCCCGCCGACGCCGAGGAGGCCACCGCCCGCTGGAAGTCGATGCGCGGCCGGGCGGGCACCCTCCAGACCGGGCACTGCGTCTACGCCGACGGCCGCTGGACCTCCGCCGTCGCCTCCACGGTCGTCCGCTTCGGCGAACCGACGGACGGGGAGATCGCCGCGTACGTCGCGACGGGTGAACCCCTCTACGTCGCCGGGGCGTTCACGCTCGACGGCCGTTCGGCGCCGTTCATCGACGGCATCGACGGCGACCACGGGAACGTGATCGGCCTGAGCCTGCCGCTCGTTCGCCGGCTGCTCGGTGAACTCGGCATCGGCATCACGGAGTTGTGGGCACCGACGGAGGCGTGAGTGGCCCCGGCCCGCCGCCGCGCGGGTTCCCCTCGACGACCGGCTCGCCGGCGTCGTCCGGGGCCCCGTCGTGCGTCATCAGCAGCAGGACGATCAGGGCCATGACCACGATCAGCGTGCCGAAGGCCGTGGGGCCGACCAGGCCCCAGGCGACGGCGGCCAGCAGGCCGTGGACGACGGCCGCGCTGATCAGCAGGACGCGGCCGAGGCCCGCCGGGCGGCGGCCCCGGAGGGCGACCAGGAACGCGACGAGGGCGCAGAAGGCGAAGTAGGCGGCGAAGACGAGGCCCGCGGCCTTCGAGGAGTTCGCCATCAGGTCCGGGTCGAGGCCCGCGAGGGACATGTTCTGGCGGCTGACGAACGTCCCGAGAATCCAGTTCAGGAGCGCGACGCCGAACGCCTCCGCGAGGAGGACGACCGCGACCACCCACGCCACCGGTCTGCGGACCACTGTCACCACCTGCTTTCGACCCGGGCTGGAGCCATTCTGCTCCCGCCCGAAGTACGTTCGGGTCATCAGGAACGCTACTCACTGGTAAAGCTCAGGACAATGGTTCGCGTCGGCGCAAAGATCCGGAGCGTCGTTCGTAGGGATCTGACAAAGAAACGGAGTGGGCCGCAGCACGCCTTCACAGAGACCTTGACCACATCAGAGGGCTAGGGTTTTCCGAGGAGTCCTGCGTACGGCCGTACGACAAGGGATTTCGCGGGTCGAGCGAGCCTGGCGTCACGCTCTGTGTGGGCAAGCTCACCTTTGGGGACGGGTCGATGCGCCGTGTCGGCAGTCCCTAAACTCGGCTTGTTTCCAGGAGGGAGCCTCAATCGTGCGCAAGGTGCTCATCGCCAACCGTGGCGAAATCGCAGTCCGTGTGGCCCGCGCGTGCCGGGACGCCGGTATCGCCAGCGTGGCCGTCTAC
>NZ_JBEXLS010000052.1:0-48161 GCF_040610055.1 Streptomyces sp. NPDC004539
GCGTCCCTGGCCTACTACGACACCCTGCGCGCCGAACGCCTCCCCGCCGCCCTCCTCCAGGGCCAGCGCGACTACTTCGGCGCGCACACCTACGGCCGTGTCGACAAGCCCGGCGCGTTCCACACCCACTGGGCCGACGCCGACCGCCCCGAGACCGACGCATAGTCACAGGACGACGGAACGCCCCCGGACCTGTGTCCGGGGGCGTTTCCCGTACCCGACTGCGTAGTTCCCCTGATGCGGGAGGTACGGCCGACGGCCCAGACTGACCCGTGTCCCCGGCCCACTCGTCCCAGGCAGCCTCACGTGAACGACGAACTCCCCGCCCACACCTGGCAGTCCACGACCGTCGGCTCGGAAGGCGGGCCGCTGCTCGTCTGCGAGGCGGACGCCTTCCCGGAGTGGGGCGGCGCGCTCCACGACTCCGCCTACACCCTCGACCCCGCCTGCGACTACGCCCGCGCCTGGTCGGCGGTCCACCCCTCCGACGACGACCTCGAAGCCGCCTTCGTCCGCTTCGGAGCCCATGGCCAACACACCGGCCTCGTCTGGGAGATGGACGGCGAGGGCAGCGCCGAGATCGCGTACGGACCCGCCGGCACCTTCCTGCTGACGCGCTCCTGGCTCCCCAGGGACAGACGGGACGCCCCACGCAGGCGGGCGGCGGGAGCGTCCCCGGCACAGGAGACGGAGGTGGGAGAGCTTCAACTCCCCGGCGGGCGGGCCGTGGTGGTCTGGGCGGCGGAGCAGGCGGCGGGCGCGGTGCTGCGGGTCGAGCCGGGGACGTACCGCGTCACCTGCGGATGGCACGAGGGGACGCGGGGCCGGTACCTCCCCCAGGAGGAGATGTACGGACCGCCCCGGCCGTACGCCGACGACGACTGGAGCTGCCGGTGGGTCCGCTTCACCCGCTCCGATGCTTGACCCGTCAGCTTCCCGGGGCCGGCCGGACCGTCAGGATCTGCTGGGCCTGACCCACGGGGCCCTCGACGTCGTACAGGACCGTGCTGGTCAGGCCCTGTCCGGTCGGGCCGAACGTCACCGTCGTGTCGAGGCCCGTCCACACGCCCCGGGGCTGACGGTGGAGGTGGATCGTCAGGTCCACGTTCGGGAACATCCACTCGGTCGGCGGACGGCGTACGGCGATGCCGTTGGCCGTGTCGACGAGGGTGAGGAACGAGGCGAGCGGGCTGACCGGCTCGCCGGCGACGAGGGTGTGCGGGGTGGTCAGCCAGGCCGTACCGCGGCCGGGCCGGGGCGGGACCGGCACCCGGACGTCGACCGACGCGACGTACCCGCCGGGCCACAGCTCGCTCATCGGCCAGGGCTCCGACACCTCCGGCGCGGGCAGCACCTCACCCGTACCGCCCGCCACGACGGTCGTGTCGACGACGGTCAGCAGCCAGGCGCGCGCCCGCACCACGGTCCGGCCCGCGATGCGTACGACGGCCTCGATCAGCTCGATCGTGCGGCCGGGGCGGACGGTCTCCACCTCGATCTCGCACTCCTCCAGGGCGAGCCGCCCCAGGATGTCGTAGCTGATCCGGGAGAGGAGCAGGCCGGGACGGTCCGCGAGATGGCGGTCCATGGCGTGGACGATCAGACCGCCCAGCGGACTGAAGTGCTGCTCGTCCGGCGACCAGGCGCCCTGCACGTGGTGCGTCGGCTTGAAGCGGTGGTCGTCGATGCGCTCGTAATAGCTGCCGGGGGTCAACGGAACCCTTTCCTCGGTGGTGGCTACATCCTGTTGGGCCAGGGCCAGGCTACGTAGCCGACCGGGTCGAAAGCCATAGCGGGGAGCGGGCGTGGCGGCCCGGCGCGGTGGCGGAGATTGCCGGACCGTGGGTCGATGGAGCAATCTTCTCCCATGGACGCGATCGACCAGGCAATCATCTCCGAGCTGGAGCGCGACGGACGGCTCACCAATGTCGAACTCGCCCACCGAGTGGGCCTCACCACAGGACCCTGCCTGCGCCGCGTCCAGCGGCTCGAAGCGGACGGCGTCATCCAGGGCTACCGGGCGATCATCGACCCTGCCGCCCGGGGCCGCTCCTTCGAGGTGCTGATGGACCTCAGCCTGGAGTCGCAGGACGCCCCGACCGTCGAACACTTCGAGGAGACCCTCGCGACCGCCGTCGAAGTCCGGGAACTGCGCCGCCTCTTCGGTGCCCCCGACTATTTCGTCCGCGTCGCCGTCGCCGACCTCCCCGCGTACGAGACCTTCCTGAGCCGCCGGGTCATGACGATCCCCGGCATCAGGAACGTCGTCTCCCACTTCACGATGAAGACGATCAAGCAGGAGCCATAGCTACTACCGTTCCCGGCATGTACGGGAGTTATCGAACGGACCGGCTCTGGGCGGCCGTGGGGATCTCCTTGGGTGTGCTGCTCGTGGGGACGCTGGTCGCGCTGGGCGGGATGCTGGAGTTCGGGGAGCGGTGCTCGCAGGGGCTGACCGAGGGGCCGGGGCGGCTGCTGCGGACGCGCAATCAGGCGTTCCCGCCGGCCACAGTCTGCGAGTTCGAGAGCGGGGACGTGTCGTCGATCGGAGGGCGCGGGCCGCTGAACCTGGTGCTGTGGGCCGGGCTGGCCGTCCTGGTGGCCTGCCTGCTCGTGGCACTGGTCGCCGACTGCCTGGAACCGCCCCTCGGCGGCCCGTTCGTCCTCCCCGTCACCAGGGCCGCGAAACTCCGGCACACACGCACGGTCCTCCTCGTCCTCGGGTCCGTGTTCCTCATGTTCTACGCGCTGAACGCCTGGCGGCTGCTGGCCGGACCCTCGGCGGCCTGCGCCCGGGGCGCGGACTGGGGGAGCAACCCGCCCACGACCGAGGGGTACAGCCTCTTCCCGCCCCAGGCGACCTGCCGGTACACCAGCGGTGCGACGAGCCGGATCAACCCCGAGTGGGCGGTGTCGCTCACGGTCGAACTCGCCGTCCCCGCGCTCCTCGCCGGGATCGCCCACATGCTGGCCCGGCGACGGCACGCGGCCCCCGGCCGGAGTCGGGGGTCGCGCGAGGCGTAGGAGGAGGTCAGCAGGGTGAGTTGGCCTGGGTGAGGAGGGCGAGACGCCAGGGGAGGGTGTTGTAGTCGCCTGTCGCGCTCGGGTCGAGGCCCTGGTACAGGTACTGGAGGCGGCATGCGGGGATCGTGAGCGTCTGGTCGTTGCCCGCGCGGATCATCTCGCCGTGGCTGATGTCACGGGTCCACGCCCCGGCGGGGAACGTCACGTTGTTGGCCCGTGCGAAGGGGTTCGACTCGCTCGCGGCGAGCTGCGTCCAGGAACCGGCGATGCTCGGTGACGTCCAGGAGCGGAAGTAGCGTTTCCCGTCCGAGCCGATCGCCTCCACCAGCAGCAGGTACTGATTGCCGCCCTGCACCTTGTAGACGTTGGCGGCCTCGAACATCGCGAACTTCGAGTCCTGCGCGGCGATCACGGTGTTCGTGAAGCCGTTCGGGAACTGGGCGAGGGTCGTCTGCGAGCGGTAGAGGTGGCCGTTGTCGTCGGAGGAGAAGAGATAGCAGTTGGACGCGTCGCAGATCACCCACATGTCGACCCAGTAGCCGTTGCCGATGTTCTGCCGGATGATGTCGGGCATCGCCGAGTAGAAGTTGCGCGGCGCGCTCCAGCCGTTCGGGTTGGAGATGTCGGAGTTCGTCGAGTACGACGCGTTGCCGGTCTGGTAGACGAGGTACCACAGGCCCTGCGGCGCGAAGTAGAAGACCTGCGGCGCGGCCCGGTAACCGGCCCCGATCGGCGTGCGGTCGAGGTAGTGGTGCGTGGCGTTCGCGGCCTGCGACCAGTCGGTGAAGTTCAGATACACCAGGTTGTACCCGGAGGCGCCGGCCGTGCTCGCGAACACGTGGTACTTGCCGTTGTGGTACACGACCGACGGGTCCTTGAGCCCGGCGATGTTGTGCGTCGAGTCGGACTTCGGCGACATCAGGACGCCGCTGGAACTCCACGAGTAACTTCCCGGCAGAGCGGCTGCGTCGAGGGTCGTCGGGGTGCCGCCCATGGTGGTGAGGACGGAGTTGTACGCGGCCTTCTTGGCGCCGCTCGCGTTGAAGAGGAGGGGGTTCTCGCCGCTGCGCCAGGAGTCGCTGTCGCGGATGCCCCAGACGGTGATCCCGTTGCAGCGGGCGGTGTTGAGGCAGGCGCGGACGGCGTTGGCGTAGGCGGTGGTGCCGGCCTGGGCGATGTCGAGTTCGGTGATCTGGACGTCGACGCCGAGGGCGGCGAAGTTCGCGAGGGTGGTCTGGAACGTGGCCGGGGGGCCGCCGGTGCCGAAGTGGGCCTGGAAGCCGACGCAGTCGATCGGCACGCCGCGGGACTTGAAGTCGCGGACCATCCGGTAGACGCCCTGGGTCTTGGCCGCGTTCCAGTCCTCGATGTTGTAGTCGTTGTAGCAGAGCCTGGCGGCGGGGTCGGCGGTGCGTGCGGTGCGGAACGCGGTCTCGATGTAGCCGTCGCCCAGGACGTTCTGGAAGACGGTCGCCCGCCGTCCGCCTCCGCTGCCGTCCGCGAACGCCTCGTTGACGACGTCCCACGAGTGGATGCGGCCCTTGTAGCGGTTCGCGAGCTGCGTGATGTGGTTGTTCATCACGCTGCGCAGGGTGTTCGCGTCACCGATCGCGCTGACCCAGCCGGGGAGCTGGGAGTGCCAGACCATCGTGTGCCCGCGCAGCTTCTGCCCGTGCGACGACGCCTGGTTCGCGATCTGGTCGCCGGGGCCGAAGTTGAACGAGTTCCGGGACGGCTCGACGGTCTGCCACTTCATCTCGTTCTCGGCGGTGACCTGGTTGAACTCGCGGTTCAGGATGGTCGAGTACGTCGAGTCGCTCAGCTTGTACGCGGCGACGGCGGCCCCGAAGTACCGTCCGGACTGGGCGGCTTGGGCGCCGAGCGTGGACGCCTTCAGCGCGGGCGCGTCGTCCGGGACGGCGGTCGCCGCGGTGCCGCCGGCCAGCAGCGTGACCGCCACCAGGGCGCCCAGCAGGGCGGGTTGTCGTGTGCGCAGATGCATGGGGGTGCTCCTCGTACGGTGGGGATGCGGGTTCCTTGCGGGACGTGCCGTACGTCAGGGCACCGACACCTCGAACCGCGAGACGCGGACCGAGCCGCCGAGTGCCCGGGTGGCGTGGTTGAAGAGGGCGAAGCGGTAACCCATGAAGAACTGCCAGGAGTTGCCCATCGAGAACGCCGGTCCGAGCCGGGTGAAGGTGACGCCGTCGAGGCTGTAGGAGAAGGTGCCGGGGCGGGCGGCGCCGGGGCGGATGTCGGCATTGGCGCGCAGCCAGAGCCTGTTGCCGGTCAGCGGGACGCTCGCGGCCTCCGTGCCCGTCCCCGTCGTGTTCCAGCTCGCGTCCATCGTCAGCCCGTTCACCATCACGAGCCGGGTCGCCGCGCCCTCCCGCTTGACGCCGATCCACGCGGAGGAGTCCCGCAGCAGCGCGAGTCCGGCGCGGTCGCCGTCGCGCATCGCCGTGATGTCGAGGGTCGAGGTCGCCGTGGAGGAGGGGCCCTGGATGCGGTGGGTGAGGGTGTTGCGGGCCCAGTACAGGTCGTCGGTGACGGTCGCCGTCGACAGCGTGAGGCCGTTGTTCACCGACCACTTGGTGGTGTCAGGGTTGTGGTTCCACTCCCACTTCGGCTTCAGCGTCGTCCCGTCGAAGGTGTCGACGCCGATCATGGGCGTCACCTGGCGCGGCGGGGCGGGCAGGACGGGGCTCGGGTACGACGTTCCCCAGGCGCCGCCGGACAGTTGGAGCACCGGCCAGCCGTCCGACGTCCAGGTCACCGGCGCGAGGACCGGGACCCGGCCGCCCGGGAAGGCGTCCACGAACGCGAGGTAGTACCAGGCGCCGGTCTGCGTCTGCACGAGGCCGCCCTGGTGCGGGACGCCGCCGCCGGGGATCGGGCCCGGCAGGTCCAGCAGCAACTGCCGTAGCTGGTACGGCCCGAAGGGACCGCCGGTCGACTTGAGGACGTACTGGCCGTTCGCCGGGCGGGTCAGGAAGATGTAGTAGCTGCCGTTCACCTTGTAGAACCGGGAGCCCTCCAGCGTCCCGATGCCCGACGGCGTGCTGAACACCTGCTGCGCGCGGACCTGACCACGCCCGTCCGGCGTCAACTGGGCCACGCTGATGGTCGTGTTGCCGTACGCGACGTACAGGGTGTCGTCCGTGTCGACCAGCAGGCCGGCGTCGTAGTACACGTTCCCCAGCGACGCCAGCCGGGTCCACGGGCCCTCCACCGCGGGGGCGGTGTAGAGGTACGTCCGGGCGAAGTCGATCTGGCCCAGCCAGTAGAACGTCCGGTTGGCGGGGCGGTAGGCCAGGGAGGACGCCCACACGCCGCGCACGTAGCCCCGGCCGCCGTTGAGGTCGTACTTCGCGCCGAAGTCCAGGACCGGCACCGAGTGCCCGGCGAACTCCCAGTTGACGAGGTCGTACGAGCGCAGGATGGGGGCGCCGGGGGAGTAGTGCATGGTCGACGCCGAGTAGTAGAACGCGTCGCCGACCCGGATGACGTCGATGTCCGCGAAGTCCTGCCACAGCACGGGGTTCGTGTACGTGGCCGCCGCCTCGGCGCTGAACGGGAGCGCCGCTCCCGCCACCAGCCCGGCTCCGCCCGCCAGCGCTCTGCGCCTGCTGATCCCTTGTCCCAGCCATGACATACCGGCGGCCGGCTCTCCTGCTACGTCCATCAGATCCTCCAGCGGGGAGTGGGAGCGCTCCCATTCTCGGGCTGTTCAGCTGTGGTGCGAGGGGGTGGCGCGAAGGGTGCCGCGAGGGTGCGGTGAGGGGTGCCGCGAGGGTGTCCGGTGCGGCGTCGTTCGCATATACGAACGACGGACAGAGCGTCGGACGATTCGGATGATAGGTGCCTCGGGGGCAGCGTCAATACCTCCCGTACCGCCGAATAGTTTCGGGCGGTCCGGGAGGGGTTCGTGCGTGCTGCTCGCGGTCGCTCAGCCGGCGTTGCCCAGCGGGTGGCTGAAGCCCTGGTCGGAGATGAGGCGGGCGCCCTGGGCGAGTTCGGCGGCGAAGCGTTCGACGGCCTCGTAGGGGAAGCGGTGGGTGGGGCCGCTGACGGAGAGGGAGGCGGCCACCCGGCCGGTGCCGCCCGTGACGGGGACGGCGACGGCGGTGAGGCCCTCGTCGAACTCGCTGGAGCTCACGGCGTACCCGCGTTCGGCCGCCTCCGCCGCCCAGGTCCTGAGGCGGTCGGCCGAGGGCTCGCCCTGGGGGGAGGTCGCCGCGATGCGCCGCAGCAGGGCGTCGGGGGCGTCGCGCAGGAGGATCTTGGAGGAGGCGCCGGCCCACAGGGGCTGTTCGTCGCCGACGTCCACGACGTGGCGCAGGGGGTGGGTGCTCTCCTCGTGCGCGACGCAGATGCGGTGCACACCCCGGGCGACGAACAGGTTGACCGTCTCGCCCAGCCGGTCCGCGAGGTCGCGCATGACCTTGCGGGTCTCCTGGGGGACCTCCCACTGGCTGCGCGCCAGGTACGCCCACCGCCACAGCGCCGGGCCCGCCGCATAGCCGCCCGGGTGGGGTGCGAGGAGGCCGCTCTCCTCCAGGGTCTGGACGAGGCGCAGCGCGGTCGTCTTGGCGAGGCCGGTGGCCTCGGTGATCTCGCGGAGGGTGACCGCGGGGCGGTCCTCGCCGAGGAGGTTCAGGATCTCCACGGCCCGCCGGACGCTGCGGACGCCGGAGGCGTGGGGCTCCGGGGCGGAGGGGGGCCGGGGGGAGGGTTCCTCGTCGGTGCTCATGCGCTGCCTCCCCGTGGTCCCGGTCGCCTTCATATGTACAGGTGTGGAGGAAATCTTGCCGCACCTCTTGATGGCCGCAAACCACCCGCCCTATGGTTCCGCTGGTCGGATCAAGAGATCCGCACAGTGGAACAAAGGAGCGTGTGAGCAGATGACCGGCACCCCGCACAACGCCCTCGCCCGGCGCGCGGCCTTCGCGAGCTTCATGGGAGCCGTCGTCGACTGGTACGACTTCTTCCTGTACGGCATCGTCGCCGGCCTCCTCTTCGGCGACCTCTTCTTCCCCGACGCCTCCCCGGCCGTCGGCACCCTCGCCGCCTGGGCCACCTTCGGCGTCGGCTTCCTCTTCCGCCCCCTCGGCGGCATCGTCTTCGGCCACTTCGGCGACCGCCTGGGCCGTAAACGGATGCTGGTGCTGACGATGCTGATCATGGGCGTGGCCAGCACCCTGATCGGTGTCCTGCCGACCTACGCGCAGGCCGGGATCTGGGCGCCGGTCCTGCTGGTCGTGCTGCGGGCCACGCAGGGGTTCGCGGTCGGCGGCGAGTGGGGCGGGGCCGCGCTGATGGCCGTGGAGAACGCCCCGAGGAAGTGGCGTTCGCTGTACAGCAGCGGCGTCCAGGTGGGCGCCTCCTTCGGGCTGCTGCTCGCGACGCTCGTCACGAAGCTGATGTCGTCGACCACCTCGGAGGCGGCGTTCCGGGCCTGGGGGTGGCGGATTCCGTTCCTGCTCAGCGCGTTGTTGGTGGTGGTGGGGCTGGTGATCCGGGCGAAGGTGGAGGAGTCGCCGGTGTTCACGGAGAAGGGGGCCGGGGCTCAGGCCGGGGCCGGTGGGGCCGCGCCTTCGCGGATGCCGCTCGTCGAGGCCGTGCGGTCCAACCCCGGCGGATTCTTCGCGATCATCGGTCTGCGGTTCGTGGAGCTGTTCACCTTCTACGGGGTGACGACCTTCGGCCTGTCGTACGGCACCGACGAGCTGGGGCTCGACCGGGACAGCCTGCTCGACGTGAACCTCGCGGTCGGCGGCCTCGCCGTGCTCACCATCCCGGCCTTCGCCTATCTCGCCGACCGCTACGGGCGCCGCCGGATCTACTGCGCGGGCGGGGTGCTCGGCGCGCTGGGCGCAGTGCCGTACTTCTGGGCGATGGAGTCGGGGTCGATGCTGCTGATCGTCGTCTGCGCGGTGCTGCTCGTGAACATCGCCCACGACATGGCCGTCTCCGTCCAGCAGGCCCTGTTCACCGACATGTTCGGGGCCGAGTACCGCTACAGCGGGGCGGGTGTCGGGTATCAGCTCGCGAGCGCCGTCGGGGGCGGGTTCACGCCGCTGATCGCCGGGTCGCTGGTGATCTGGGCGGACGGCGGGTGGTCGCTCGTGGCGGGGTACGTCGCGCTGGGGTGCCTGGTGTCGGCGGTGGTGGCGTGGCGGATGCGGGACGTGGGGGAGGAGCCGGTGGCGTCGGTGGAAGCGGAGAAGTTGGCCGTGGAGCGGATCAAGTGAACCGTCTGGTGGTCTACCGTGGAAGGGTCGGCACCCTGTCCCCGTCTCCTGAGGAGACCTGGAAACGTATCGGGAGCGCGCATGCGTAAGTCCATCGCCACCGTCTGCCTCAGCGGCACCCTCACCGAGAAGCTCGCCGCAGCGGCCCGCGCGGGCTTCGACGGCGTCGAGATCTTCGAGAACGACCTCCTCGCCAGCCCCCTCACCCCCGAGGAGATCGCCGCCCGCGCGGCCGACCTGGGCCTGACGATCGACCTCTACCAGCCGATGCGCGACATCGAGGCCGTCCCCGAGGACCACTTCGTCCGCAACCTCCGCCGCGCCCGCCACAAGTTCGACCTCATGGGACGGCTCGGCGTGGACACGGTCCTGGTCTGCTCCAACGTCTCCGCGCTCGCCCGGGACGACGACGCCCTGGCCGCCGCCCACCTCTCCCGGCTCGCCGACCTGGCCCAGGAGTCCGGCATCCGCGTCGCGTACGAGGCGCTCGCCTGGGGGCGGCACGTCAGCACGTACGACCACGCCTGGCGCGTCGTACGGACCGCCGATCACCCCGCCCTCGGCACCTGCCTCGACAGCTTCCACATCCTCTCCCGGACCCCCGACCCGAAGGACCTCGAAGGCATCGCGGACATACCCGGCGAGAAGATCTTCTTCCTCCAGCTCGCCGACGCGCCGGTGCTGGCGATGGACGTCCTCCAGTGGAGCCGCCACTACCGCTGCTTCCCCGGCCAGGGCGGCCTGGACGTCACCGGCCTGCTGCGGCGCGTCCTCGCCACCGGCTACCCCGGCCCGCTCTCTCTGGAGGTCTTCAACGACGTGTTCCGCCAGGCGGACGCCGGCCGCACCGCCCTCGACGGCATGCGCTCCCTCCTCGCCCTGGAGGAGAGCGCCGGCGCCTCCCGCCTCCCCGCCCCGGTCGTCCCCACGGGAGTCGCCTTCGCCGAACTCGCGACCAGCGACCCCCAGCCCACCGAGGACCTCCTCACCGCCATCGGCTTCACCCGCACCGCCCGCCACCACACGAAACCCGTCGCCCTCTGGGAACGCGGCGAGGCCCGCGTCGTCCTCAACACCGCGACACGGCGCACGGGTACGACCCTCTCGGCACTCGGCCTCGAATCCGCCGAGCCCGCCGCCTCCGCCCGCCGCGCCGAGGCCCTCCTCGCCCCCACCGTCCCCAAACACCGCGCCGCCCAGGACGTCCCCCTGGACTCCATCACCGCCCCCGACGGCACGGAAGTCCTCTTCTGCGCCACCCGCCGCACCGGACTCCCCAGCTGGACGGACGACTTCACCTTCACGGGCGCCACCCCCCACCCGGACGGCCACCTCGACCACCTGGCCCTCACCCAGCCCTGGCACCACTTCGACGAAGCCGTCCTCTTCCACCGCGCGATCCTCGGCCTCAGCCCCCACGACACCGTCGAGCTCGCCGACCCCTACGGCCTCTTCCGCAGCCGCGCCCTCTCCGCCTCCCCCACCGGCCCCCACCTCGTCCTCAACCTCGCCCCCACCCCGGAGACCGACGACCGCGCCCGCCACATCGCCGTCGCCGTCACCGACCTCGTCACCACCGCCCGCGACCTCCACACCGCCGGCGCCCCCCTCCTCCACGTCCCCGGCAACTACTACGACGACCTCGCCGCCCGATTCGACCTCCCGGACGCCGAGTTGGCCGCCTTCCGCGAACTCGGCATCCTCTACGACCGCGACGAACAGGGCGGCGAGTTCCGGCACTGCTACACCCGGACGGTCGGGCAGGTGTTCTTCGAGTTCGTCCAGCGGGACGGGGGGTACGGCGGGTACGGCGCCGCCAACGCCCCCATCCGGCTGGCGGCCCAGCGCAGGTGAGCGAAGCCCCGGCTCAGTCCGGCACCGCCTCGCGGGCGTAGCGCCGCACCCGCTCCGCCACCGCGCCCCACGGTTCGTGCGGCGACGCCGAGACCCTGCCCTCGGACACCTCGGCACTCCGGGCCACCAGGTCGGAGAACTCCGCCAGCCGGTGGGGCCGCGTGGGCCGGATCAGCCGGGGCAGCGACCGCGCGTCGATGCCGACGTGCGCGGCGACGGCGGACACCAGATCGGCGCGGACCGCGTCCCAGGCGGGACCGCCGGTCGCGCGGAAGGCGACGGCGACCGTGTCGGCGTGCAGAACACCGGAGTCCGGGGAGTTGAGCGCGTAGGCGGCGGTGTAGAGCCCCTCGTGCGCGGGGGTGTCGCAGCGCTCGCCGTCCGTGAACCCCGGACACGCGCAGCCGGTGAGACGGGGCAGCACGGCGGCGGTGATGTGGGCGGGGGAGGCGTCGTACGGATCGGCGTCGAAGGGCTCCAGGGGCAGGCCCGCACGGAGCGCGTGGTACTGCCAGATCTCGTCCGCGTGGTCGAGGCCCGCGACGGTGTTGTCCAGCCAGCCGAGGCCCCTGTCGAAGGAGTTCATGCGCGCGGGGGTGGCGAGCCCGAGGCGGCTGAGCCCGGCGAGGAAGGCGACGGCGAGGCGGGCGGTGCGTCGGTCGCGGGCCGCGAACTCCGCGGTGAGGGAGTCCTGTCGGTGCTCGGGGAGCCGGTCCCAGCGCCGCAGCGCCACCGATGCCGTGGTGACCAGCTCCACGACGAGCGGGGTCCAGCCGAGCCCCTCGGTGGGGGTGATCGTTCCCCAACACCACAGGTACGCCTTTGAGTTGAAATCCTCCGGTGTGCCCATACTGCTCCCGCTCGGCGTGCTACGGTCCCTTCCCATCTCATCAAGGGGTATCAGTGGGTGAGGGGGGAAGTGGGTGTATTGACTGAAACGGTCCGGTGTGCGGCGCGTCCCCGCTGGGACCCGCGCCGGGAACCCTGCGTTCCGGTGTTCACGGGCGACGGGACGCGCGAACTGGTCGGCCTGGTCGACGCGTTGAGGAGAGCCGGCGAACTCTCCGGGCTCGCGGTGACGACACCGGGGGAGACCGTCGCCCTGCTGGAGTACCTCCTGGCGATCTGCTACGCCGCTCAGGGCGCGGCGGCCGGGCCCGAGACGCCGGCCCGCGCCGCGGAGTGGCTCGACACGCGCCCCGACGACCAGTGGGACCTCTTCCACCCCACCGAACCCCTCGGACAGAACTCCCTCCTCGCCCCCTACCTCGACGAACACGGCACAGGTCCCGCCCAGTTGGTGATCGAGCGCGCCGGGGACTACAACCAGTTCTTCGACCACCACCACCTGGACCGCACCGAACCCCTCCCGGCCGCCGCCGCGTTCCGCGCGATGCTCGCCCAGCACGCCTACGGCCCCGGCGGACGCGCCCGCGTCTCCGGAAAGGAGACCCTCGGCCCGACCCTCACCAACCTGGGCCTCGGCCGCCTCGCCGCACGCATCCGCGTCGTCGCCCTCGGCCCGACCCTCCAGGACACGCTGCTGCTCAACCTGCTCCCCCTCGACGGCGACGGCGCCGGCACGTTCAACCACACCTGGACCGTGTCCCCCACTCCCCGCCGGGGATTCCGCGTCAAACCCCGGGGCCGAAGCACCGACGGCCCGGCCGACCTGCACTCCGTCCTCGGCCGCTCCATCCTGCTGCGCCCCGTCGCCGCCGGCGGGCAACTCGCCGTCGACCGCGTCCTGCTGGCCGCCGGCGAACTCCTCACGGACCCTCCCGCACGGGACGCGGTGTATCCGCGGGGCGAGGACGAACCCCTGCGGCCGTCGGCCACCCGCGCCTTCTGGCGAGAGGCGCACGCCCTGTACGCCGCCGTCGCGAACCGGAGAGAGGGCGACCTGTACGACCGCGTCGCCCGGCACAGCGGGACCAAGGTCACCCTCTGGGCGGTGGGGCTCATCACCCGCCACACCTCGGTCGTCACCTGGGTGTCGGACACCTTCCCCTTCGTCCGAGGCCGGGAACGGGAGCTGCGCTACGCGGCCGAGCGCGGCTCGCACATCGCCGAGTACATCGCGGCCTGCCTGTCCCGAGCCGCGTACGTCGCCTGGACCGTCACCTACCCGAACCCCAAACCCTCCGACAAGGCCGACCAGTTGGCGCGATTCGACGCGGGACCCGAGTACTGGATGTACGCGGCCGTCCCGTTCCACGTCCTGCTGGAGGAGACCTCGGCCGCTCCGGCCAAGGCCGACCTCGACGAGGCACTCGTCGCGTACGCGGCCGACCTCGCCCGCGAGGCCCGCCGCTTCCTGAACCAGCGGCTCGACTCCCTGCCCGCCACCTCACGCGGCTACCGGACCCGGGTCCGGGCCACCCGCCTCCTCGACGCCGGACTGACCGGCCTCAAGGCCCCGGACGAACTGAAGGGGAAACGCGCATGAGCCCACGTCCGCCGGACCTCGAACCGACCCACAGCGAACTGCTCGGCCACTGGCTGACCGGCCTGGTGATCAGACGGGACTACGGCGCGCTCGCCGCCCTGCGCCGCCCGAACGCCTGCACCAACGCCCGCATCGAGGCGGGCTGCCGCGCGCCCCGCGACGACGACCTCCGCCGGGAGGTCTTCGAACAGGTGGCGTTCCTCTTCGCCGTCTACCACCAGGGCGCCGACCGGCCGCACAAGGGGTACGGCACCCTGGGCGCCGCGGCCCGCCGCATCGGCGGCGGCCTCGGACGCGGCCCCGACGACCCCGGCGCCAGCCGCCTGATGGACCGTATCGTCGCCAGTCGGCGACTCCCCGTCCGCCACCTCCGGCACGCCGTCACCCGGCTGCGCTCCTGCGAGATGCCGCCCCCCTCCTGGCCACGCCTCGCCGATGACCTGGCCTGCTGGAGCGACCGCGCGGCACGCGTCCCCTACCGATGGGCCGTCGACTTCCACACCCCGCCGCCGAAGAAGGGCACCGACTGACGTGAGCACCCCCGACCGCCCTCCGTTCCTCTCCCTCCACCTCCTGGAAACCCTCGTCGCCGTCCTCCCCGTCCGCGACGAGAACGGCTCCCCGAAAAGCATCGTGTACGGAGGAGTGGAGCGTCACCTCATCACCAGTCAGGCGCGGCGCAGGGCCGAGCGGATGTACTCGCGGGACCGGGCGAACGAGGGGAAGGGGCCGCTCGTCGGGTACAGCATGGGGGTGCGGACGAGGGAGTGGGCGCTGAAGACGGCCGACGCGCTGGAGAGCAGGCACGGTTGGGACGGGGAGCGGGCGCTGGCCACCGCGCGTTCCGTGCTTCAGGCGACGGGGCTGAAGTTCGGGGACTCGGCGAAGCCGACCGTGGCGGATCTGACGAAGGTGCTGGTGTTCGCGCCGGCCGACGCGGGGGAGCGGATCGCGGACCGGCTGGCGGAGTGCGAGGAGGAGATCACGGCGTGGGCGGCCGAGTACCAGGCGGTCGAGGAGCGGCTGAAGCGGGCGAAGGGGCTCAAGTCCCCCGCTGCGGAGAAGGGGCCCAGGCTCCCCGGCCTGGAGAAGGACACGCGGAACGCCGTCCTGACCGCTCTCGCCCCCCGGGACGCCATCGACATCGCCCTGTACGGCCGTTTCCTCGCCGAGATCGCCGACTCCCCGAACGTGGACGGGGCGATCCAGAGCGGGCACGCCTTCACCGTGCACGAGGCGGAGACGACCGACGACTTCTACGCGGCGGCGGACGACGCGAAGATCGACCGGAGGAACAACGCGCTGGACTTCCTGGACACGGCGGACGACGCGGGCGCCGGGATGACGGGGTACCAGTCGCTGATCTCGGGGACGTTCTACCGGCACGCGGTGCTGGACCGGCGGACCCTGCTGAGCAACCTGCGGGCGGCGGGAATGCCGGAGGCGGACGCCGAGGTCGCGGCGCGGGCCGCGGAGGCGGAGTTCGTGGACGCGTTCGTGCACGCGTTTCCGCAGGCGAAGAAGAACTCGACGGCGTCCACAGGGTCGTTGCCCGTATTGGTGCTGGCCTTCGAGGGGGACCGGCCCTTCAACTACGGCGGCGCCTTCCAGAAGCCGGTCGACGAGACCGCCGGGCCGGCGGGGGAGAGTGCGGTGCGGAAGCTGATGGACCATCACCGGTTCGTGCGGAGCAAGCGGGACGACATCACCGAGGGCCGGGTCCTGACGTACGACCCGGCCGTCCACGCCGTCCTGCGGGAACTCGGTGTCCAGGACGTCGACTCCGTCCAGGACCTGACCCGGTGAGCCCCCACACACTCCTGATCCGCCTCGCCGGGCCCCTCCAGTCCTGGGGCACCCTCTCCCGCTTCGCCGCCCGCAGGGACACCCACAACCGGCCCGCCAAATCCGCGGTGATCGGCATGTGCGCGGCGGCACTCGGCCTCGAACGCGACCAGGAACTCGGCGAGTTGGCCGCCGTGCGGTACGGAGTGCGCGCCGACCACCCCGGCACCCCCACCCGCGACTACCACCTCGTCGGAGCGGGCCGCTTCCCGATCCGGCCGCGTGACGTCCTCACCGACCACCGCAGAGCCGCCGCCCTCGCCCCGACCATGGCGGACGCCGAAGGCGACACGTTCGGGCACCACACGCTCGACGACTGGTACGGCGCCCCGAAGTACATCGCCACCGACCCCGAGTCGGGCGCCCTGGTGTCAAAACAGCTCGCCCGCAACGGACTTGTCACCGAACGCTGGTACCTCGCCGACGCGGCGTTCGTCGCCGCGCTCCAGCACGAGGACGCCGGCCTGCTCCGCACGGTCGCGACGGCACTCGAACACCCCGCCCGCCTCCTGTGGCTGGGCCGCAAGTCCTGCCCGCCCTCCGGCACGCTGACCGGCCCCCTCCACCGACACGCCACCATCCACGAGGCGTTCAGCGCGACGGCTCTCCTCGACGCCGACGGCCTCACCCCGGAACCCCGGCCCTGGGCATGGATCGAGGCCCACCCGAGCACCCCCGGCGCCGCCCCCGTCCAGGACCAGCCCGTCAGCTTCGACGCCGACACCCCCGTACACAGCACACGGTGGGAGATCCGCACCCGGATCACCATCGACGACAACCCCACCGAGTGGAAGGCGCTGATCCGATGACGGCCCGTTTCGTCGCCACCCACAGCATCCTCAGCCTCGACACCGACCACCCGTACACGGCCAAGTCCCTCATCGACGCCCAGGACATGCACCGCACGGTGATGAGCGGATTCCGGGGCTGGGGCACGGACGGCGACCCCGACGCGCGCGCCCAGATGGGCGTGCTGTCGACGTGGACCGTGGACCTCAGGGCGGGCGTCCTCGTCCTGGTCGTCCAGTCGAGGGTCCCCGGCGACTGGGCGGGCATGCCGCGCGGCGCGCTCACCAGGAAACCGCACGTCATCACCGTCGACCGGACGTTCCGCAGCGGCGACACCCTGACGTTCCGGACGGTCGTGAACCCGACGTACAGCCGCCAGAGCGGCCCGCCGGGCGACCGCCCCCGGGGCCGCCGTACCCCGCACACCCGCCCGGACCACGTCCGCGCCTGGTTCCTGGACCGCCTCCAGCCGCCCGGCCAACCTCAGCGGTCCCCCGGCGGAGTCCCCCGCATCGGGGCGACCGCCGACCCCGAGGCGCTGTCCGTACGGATGCTCCCCGCCGCCTCCAGCGCGGGCCCGCACGAGGGGCTGCGGCTCGCGCGCGCCGAGATCCGGGGCACGCTCACGGTCACCGACCCGGCCGCGCTGGTGACGGCGCTGAGTCAGGGCGTCGGGCGCGGACGGGCGTACGGCTGCGGGCTGTTGCTGACCCGCGACGCCCGAGACATCCGAGACGTCACTCCTGCTTCTCCCCCGACGCGAACCGGGACACGATCAGCGCCACGATGATGATGACCCCGTTGAGGAACTGGTTCCACAGCGGCGGCACCCCCGCCAACGTCATGACGTTCACGACGAGTTGAAGGGTGAGGACGCCGGTGAGGGCGCCGAACACGGAGCCCTTGCCGCCGTTGAGGCTGACCCCGCCGATCACGGTCGCCGCGAACACCTGGAAGATCCAGCCGCTGCCCTGAGTCGCGGAGATGGACCCGTAGTGCCCGCTGTAGAGGATTCCGGCGAACGCGGCGAGGACGCTCCCGGTGATGAGCACGGTCCACACGATGCGGTCGACCCGGATGCCCGCCGTCCGGGCGGCTTCCTGGTTCCCGCCGATCGCGTACAGCGCGCGCCCGTGCCGCAGCCACGAGAGGGCGCACCCGCCGAGCGCGAACAGCACGCCGCACACCCAGACGGCGGCGGGCAGTCCGAGCCACGACGTCCGTCCGAGATAGGTGAACGACGGCGGCAGGTCGACGATCGACTGCCCCTCGGAGATGGCGACCTGAAGCCCGCGCAGCATGGTGAGGGCGCCGAGCGTGACGATGAACCCGTTGAGCCGCAGCTTCAGGATCAGGAACCCGTTCACCGCCCCGATCACCGCGCCCACCAGCAGGCACAGCGGTATCGCCGTCCACCCCGGCAGCAGACCGACCCCGTGGAAGCGGCCCCCGCTCGACGGCAGCACCAGCCACACCGCGATGACCGGCGCCACCCCGATCGTCGACTCCAGCGACAGGTCCATGCGGCCGGCGATCAGGATGAACGTCGTCGCCAGCACCAACAGGCTGAGCTCCGTGGACTGCTGGAGCACCCCGATCAGGTTGTCGGAGGTGAGGAACGCGGGCGAGACGATGAACCCGATCAGCATCAGCACGAGAATGACGGGTACGAGCGACAGGTCGCGGAAACGGCCCAGATCGAGCCGGCCGCGGCGGGCCGACCCGGCGGGCGCCGGCGTCACTTCGGTGGTCGCGGACATGGTTACCTCCCCAGGGCGTCGGCGACGCCCTCCATGGCGGCGACGATCTCCTCGTCGCGCCAGCCCGGCGCGAACTCGGCGACCACTCGCCCGTGGAACATGACGACGACCCGGTCGCACACCCGCAGATCGTCCAGCTCGTCGGAGACGATCAGCGCGGCCCTGCCACCGTTGGCGATCCCCCGGACCGTGCCGAGCAGGAACTCCTTGGACTTGACGTCCACCCCGTTGGTCGGGCGGATCGCCACCAGCACCTCCGGATCGGTGGCGAGCGCCCGCGCGACGACCACCTTCTGCTGATTGCCGCCCGACAGCGCGGCGACCGGCGTCGAGGCGCTCGGCGTCTTGATGTCCAGCCCCCGGATCACCCGCCCCGCGAACTCCCGGGTCCGCGACGGCAGTACGGTCCCGAACGGCCCGAGCTGATCGGTGACCGTGAGCGTCGCGTTCTCGGCGACACTCCGCCCGGCGACCAGCCCCTGCGCATGCCGGTCCTCGGGCACCAGCCCCACCCCGGCGGCCAGCGCCGACGGCACACTCCCGGTCCGTACGACCCGACCGCGCACCGCGATCCACCCGGTGCGCGCCCTGTGCAGCCCGGCGATCGCCTCGCCCACCTGCACGTTCCCGCTCGCGGCCGACCCGGCGAGCCCGACGACCTCACCGGACCGCACGCTCAGCGAGAGCCCCTCGCAGACACCGGGAAGCGTCAGACCTGAGACGTCCAGCAACTCGGTGGAAGCGGTTGCCGCCGCTTTCCGCACGGCCGCCACCGGCGCCGCGGACTCGCCCGTCATCGCCTCCACCAGCTCCCGATGCCCCAGCGAGGCCACCGGAGCGGTCAGGACGTGCGTCGCGTCCCGGTACACCGTGACCGTCGTGCAGAGGTCGTACACCTCCTGGAGGTGATGCGAGATGAACAGGAACGCGACGCCCTGCTCGCGCAGTTCACGGAGTTTCGTGAACAGCCGGGTGATGCCCCGCGCGTCGAGCTTCGCCGTCGGCTCGTCGAGAATGATGAACCGGGCGCCGAACGACAGGGCCCGCGCGATCTCCACGAACTGCCGCTGCTCGACCGAGAGTTGGCCCGCCCGTGCGGCGGGGTCCACGTCGACCCCGTACTCGGTCAGCAACTCCTGCGCCCGCTCCCGCAGTCGACGCCAGCGGATGGGCCGCAGCGCGCTGTCGCTCTGCCGGTTCAGGAAGAGGTTCTCGGCGACCGTCAACTCGTCGAGGATCGTGGACCGTTGGTAGACGCAGGCGACCCGGGAACGCCACGCCGCGAGGTCGCCCGGCGCGGGGGCCGGACGGCCCGAGAAGCGCAGGGTGCCCGCGTCGGCGCGCTGGAGGCCGGTCAGCAGGGAGACGAGCGTCGACTTGCCCGCGCCGTTGCGGCCGACGAGGGCATGGGACTCGCCCGGGGCGACGGAGATGTGCGCGTCGCGCAGGGCGACCGTCGCCCCGAACCGTTTGGAGACGCCGACGGCCTCGGCCACCGGGGAGGTGGTGATGTCGTTCATGGACGTGCCTCTCAGCCGATGCTGTTGCCCCAGAGGGCGGCGTCGTCGACGTTCGCCTTGGTCACCAGGGGAGCGGGCAGCTGGTCCTCGAGTCCGTTCGGAATCTTGATGATCGTCGAGCCGTGGTCGGTCGCACCCGGCGCGAACGTCTTCCCCTCGGTCGCCGCCTTCGCGTAGTACAGCGCGTACTTGGCGTACAGGTCGGCGGGCTGCGAGACCGTCGCGTCGATCTGGCCCTTGCGGATCGCGTCGAACTCCTGCGGGATGCCGTCGTTGGAGACGATGCTGATGTGCCCCGGCTGCCCGGCCGGCTTGAGCAGCTTCTTCTGTTCGAGGAGGGCCAGGGTCGGCTGGAGGAACACCCCGCCCGCCTGCATGTAGATGCCGTTCAGGTCCGGGTGCTGGGCCAGGAGGGACTGGAGCTTCGCGGAGGCGACGTCACCCTTCCAGTCCGTCGGCAGCTCGAACACCTCGATCTTCGGGAACTTCGTCTTCATGCACTCCGCGAACGCCTCCGAGCGGTCCCGCCCGTTGATGGAGTCCAGCGCGCCCTGCAACTCGGCGACCTTCCCCTGCCCCTTGAGCTGCTGCCCCAGGAACTCGCACGCCTTCGTGCCGTACGCCCGGTTGTCCGCGCGCACCACCATGTAGACGTCACCCTTGTCGGGCCGGGTGTCGACGCTGACCACGGGGATCTTCGCCGCCGCGAGACTGTCCAGCGTGGACGCGATCGCGCCCGTGTCCTGCGGGGCCATCACCACCGCCTTGGCACCCGTGTTGCGGAACACCTGGACGTTCGCGACGAGTTTGGTCACGTCGTTCTGCGAGTTGCTCAGCGGCAGCGCGTCGATGCCGTCGGCCGTGATGTCCTTCTTGAGGTACTGCGCGTAGGAATTCCAGAAGTCGGAGTCGGAGCGCGGCAGATCGATCCCGATGGCGGACTTCCCGCCGGTCGAGGACGAGTCCGAGCTCTCGCGGTTGCAGGCGGTCGAGAGAGCGAGCACCGCGAGGACGGCGGTGGCGGCGGCGGTCGAGCGGATACGAGCGGGCTTCATTGGCCGTGTTCTCCCCTGAGCCGTGATTCCTCCGATGTATCTCGGAATGCCGAGGACGTTACGATGCCGTCGCCCGCAGTGACAAGAGGCCGGTCGGCTTCAATTCGGCTACCGTGACGGAACGTTTGGGGAGCTGGGGCGCATAGACGCGGGGACACACGCCTTTGAACGCGCTTTCACCACACATCCGATGACTGTCCCGCGATGAAGGTACGCCGCACGAACTCCGCGGACAGCCCCGACAGCGCCTCGGCCAACGGCACCCGGAGCAGCACGAGATCGGCCGCAACCCCCGGCACCACCCGCGCCGGGGCCGCGCCGGGGGAGCGTGCCAGATACCCCGCGAGCGCCCGCGCCCCCGAGACCCGCTCACCCGCCCCGACCACCCTCCCGTCCGGCGCCCGCCGCTCCACCGCCGCCCGCATCACCGCCCACGGGTCCAACGGCCCGTACGGCGCGTCACTCGACAGCGCGACCCCCACCCCGGCCGCCAGGAACGAGGCACACCGGTACAGACAGCCGTGCTGCCCGGCCGGCGTCCCGTCCAGAAAGACGTCCCCCCGGTCCGCGAGAAACCCCGGCTGCGTGACGACGCTCAGCCCCAGACCCCGTACGACGCCGAGGGCGCTCTCGGGGACCAGCGCCGCGTGTTCGAGACGGTCACCAGGGAGGGGGCCGGCCTGCTGGAGGGCGGCGAGGAGGAGGGCGAGGGAGACGTCGGTGACGGTGTGGACGGCGACCGGGCGGGCACGGAGGTGAGCCTCGGTGATCTCGGCGACGAGGTCGGGGAGGGCGGGGAGGGCGGAGTCGGGTAGGACGATCTTCCAGGGGGCGTGGGCTTGGAGGGGGTGTGTCTGGAGCGTCCGGGCCGCCGAAGGGGTGTGTGTTCCAGCGGCCCCCGTTCCCAAGGGCGCCCCGAGCATCAGCAGCCGCTGAGGGAGCCGCCCGCTCGCCCTCTCCTCGGCCAGCGCCGCGACCGTGTCCGCCGACAGACGCGGCGTCGCGTCGGTGACCCCCGTGATCCCGTACCGCGCCAGCCGCCGCCCCACCTCCGCCAGCGACGGCGGAGCCTCCCGGGGCAGCCGCTCCCGCAACCAGCCGTCCGCCCGCCACAGCCGCCCCGTCGGCCGCCCCTCCGCGTCCCGCTCGACCCCCGGATGATCGGCACCGGCGAGCCCGACCGCCTCACCCGCACGGGAGTTGAGCACCCACAGCGCCCCACTGCGATGCTGCACCCGCACCGGTACCTCCCCGCGCAGCGCGTCCAGCGCCGCCCCGTCGAGATCACCGTCGTACCCCACCCCCCTGATCCACCCCCACCGGTCAGGCACCGCCGACCGCAGCGCCTCCACACCCCGCCCCCCGCACTCCACCGACGCGAAGGCCGCCGCCGACGCGAACAGATGGAGATGGTGATCGGTCAACCCCGGCAACAGCGCCCCGCCTCGCGCCTCCACCACCTCCTCACCGGACTCCCGCGCCAGCCGGGCACCGAGCCCGACGACGATCCCGCCCCGGACCCGAACGTCACACAGTCGCCCGTCGACCTCGGCACCCCGGACGAGCACCCCCGTCACGGCACACCGATCCCCAACTCGCCCAGCACGCGCGCGGTATCGGCGCCACTGGCCGGGGCGGCGGCGGTCGGCCGATGCGGGCGCGGTCGGGGAGAGGACAGCGGAAACACGCCGCAGCCGCCGTCCACCGCCCACCCCTCGCCGTCCGGCGCCCGCACCACCCGCCCCTCCCCACCCGGCACCGCGAGGCACGCCGACACCACGTCCCCCATCGCCACATCCCACAGCACACCCCCCGCCGACTCCGACAGCACCAGCGCCGCCGCCAGCATCCCCGTCAGCGGATCGGCGATCGCGTCCCCCACGAACACCGGCAACCCCTCCCCGTCGACCGCCACCAGCCCCCGTCCCGCCGCCACGTCGTCCCCGAACCCCACCCGCCCGGACGCCCGCCCGTACGCCGTGATCGACACCCACACGCACCCCCGAGCCACCTCGGCCGCCGCGTCCAGCCCGAACCCGGCCAGGGCGCGCGGCCGGGACGCCTCGATCACCACGTCGGCGCGCGCCACCAACTCCCGCAGCGCCGAACGCCCTTGAGGGATGCCGGGGTCGAGGACGACGGACTCGTGCCCGGCGTGGAGGAGGTCGTAGAAGGCGCCCTCGCCGAACCGGGCGCCGTCCGGGCGGGACGGGGTCTCGACCTTGACGACGCGGGCGCCGGCCGACCCCAGCAGGTGCGCGCAGAGCGGACCGGCCCACAGGGCGCTGAAGTCGACGACCAGGAGACCGTCCGCCGAGCGGGGACGCCCCGGCAGCGGGCAGAGCCGGTCGGGGCGGGGTGTCACCGATCCGCCCGCGAGGCCGAGGAGTTCGACGCGTGCGTCGAGTTCGGCGCCGGAGTGGGCGGCCAGCCAGGACGCCAACTCCCTTTCGCCGAAGGCGTTCCCGATCAGCGCGCCCCACAGGAGCGGGTCGTCCGGGCGGGCCACGGACACCGCCGCCCAGCCGTCCCGCGTGGGCAGCAGCCGGCAACTGCCGCCCACCGAACGGCGTCCGCGCCGCCCACGGCCGTGCAGCGCGGCCCGTTCGGAGAGCAGTGCGGCGCCGTCCAGCCGGGCTCCGCCCGCAGCCGCGATGTGATCGGTGAGCCGGGACGCGAAGGTCGCTGCGCCGCCGGGCGGGAGCAGCGGCGGCCCCTCGGCGTGACCGGTGAGCAGGGGCACCCCGCTGCGTGCCCAGTGGCGCACGTCGGACCGGTCGATCATGTCCGGATGCTAGACCGGGCGCCGCCCCGGCGACCACAGTGAACACCGTGATTTCTGTTGCCGACCTCGCGGCGGGCGCCGCCGACACGGACCTCCTCGACGAGGACGGACGCCCGCGGCGGCCCCTCCTCGCCGTGGACCTGGACCGGCCGGCGACCCCGGCCGAGGTGCGGGAGGCCGGACGCCGGGCGCGGGAGAGCGAACGGCTGCTGGTCGGGTGCGGGACGCGCGCCGAGCTGTGGGACGTGCTGGATCTGACCGTCGTAGGCGCGAAGACCCCGCACCCAGGGGTTGTCGTGGTCGAAGATCCCCTTGCCGAGGTGGAGTTGCTGCGGGAGCGGGCCGAAGGGCAGGCGCAGGCCGCGCTGATCCTCCGTCAACTCCTGCGCATGCAGCTGCCGGTGGGGCAGGCTCTGGAGGCGGAGTCCCTGGCGTACTCCACGCTGTTGGGAGGGGCCGGGTTCCGGGAGTGGCGGGCGGGCAGGGCGGTGCGGGCGGTGGTGTCGGCCGAGGAACCCGTGCTGGTGGACCGGGTGGGGGACCGGCTGCGGATCACGCTGAATCATCCCGCTCGCCGGAACGCCCACAGTGCGCGGATGCGGGACGCGCTGACTGCCGCCGTGGAACTGGCCGTTCGGGACGGGAGCATCCGGGAGGTGGTACTCGACGCGAACGGACCCGGGTTCAGTTCCGGGGGCGATCTGGACGAGTTCGGGACCGCCGGTGATCCGGCCATGGCTCATCTGGTCCGGACGAGCGCGGGGGCGGCGCGCCGGCTGCACGCCGTACGGGAGCGGCTCACGGCCCGGATTCACGGGCACTGCATCGGCGCCGGGATCGAACTCCCCGCCTTCGCCGGGCGGGTGGTGGCGGCGCCGGACACCCGGATACGGCTCCCGGAACTGGGGATGGGGCTGATCCCCGGCGCGGGCGGGACGGTGAGCGTGCCGCGTCGGATCGGACGGCACCGGACGCTGTATCTCGTGCTGTCCGGAAGGGAGTTGGACGCCGGGGGAGCACTGGAGTGGGGGCTGGTGGACCGGGTCGGCTAGAGACCGGGCCGTCGGCGGCTTCCGTGCGCGGCGGCTAGAACGTCCCGTACACGGCGGCCGGTTCGGGCGCCTTGGCCAGCAACTCCCCGACGGCCGCCCCCACTTCTCCCACCTCCCACCGGCGGTCCCGCTCCGCCCGAGGCCCGTGCCGCCACCCGTCCGCCACGCCGATTGTCCCGCCCTCGACCTCGAACACCCGCCCGCTCACCGCCCCCGACCCGGCCGACGCCAGCCACACCACCAGCGGGGACACGTTCCCGGGATGCATCGCGTCGAACCCGCTCTCCGGCGCCCGCATCCGCTCGGCGAACGCCTCGACCGCCTCCGTCATGGGCGTCCGCGCGGACGGCGCGATCGCGTTCACCGTCACCCCGTACCGGGCGAGTTCGGCGGCGGCGATGACGGTCAGCGCGGCGATCCCGGCCTTCGCGGCACCGTAGTTGCCCTGCCCGACACTCCCCGAAAGTCCGGCCCCGGAACTGGTGTTGACGATCCGCGCGGCCACCGGACGACCCTCCTTGGCGCACTCGCGCCAGTACGCGGCGGCGTGCCGCAGCGGCGCCGCGTGCCCCTTGAGGTCGACCTTGACGACCAGGTCCCAGTCCGCCTCCGTCATCGACACCAGCATCCGGTCCCGGTTCACGCCCGCGTTGTTCACGAGCGCGTGCAGCACCCCGAACTCCTCGACGGCCCGCCGCACCAACGCCTCCGCGTACCCCCAGTCGCTGACGTCCCCGAGATCCGCGACCGCCGTACCGCCGCTCGCGGTGATCTCGTCGACGACGGTCTTCGCCGCCTCGCCGAGATCGTTGACGACGACGGCGGCCCCCTCGGCGGCCAGCGCGAGCGCGTGCGCGCGCCCGAGGCCCTGGCCCGCGCCGGTGACGACGACCACCCGGTCCTGACAGATCACGCCCTGCCTCCTCGGTTCCCGGAGAGCCCCAACCGCCGTGCGATCAGGGCCCGATGCTCCGCCGGACCACCCCAGTCCGCCGCCAACGCCCAAGCCCGCTTGGCGTACCGGTGCAACTCGTACTCCGTCGTGTACCCCATCGCGCCATGGGACTGGATCGCCGTGCGGGCGACCTCGCGGGCCGCCTCCGAGGCGAGGGCCTTCGCCGCCGACGTCCGGACGTCCGCGTCGGCCTGCCCGGCGGCCTGCGCCCACCCCGCGGCGAACACCGACGCCCGCGCGAACCGCACGGCGACCGCCGCGTCCGCCAGCGCGTGCTTGACGGCCTGGAACGAGCCGACCGGCACCCCGAACTGCTCCCGCTCCCGCACATAGGCCACGGTCAGCTCCAGCATCCGCCCCGCGAGGCCGACCAGCAGTCCGGCCGTCGCCAGCACCCCCCGCCGCCACACCGCATCGACCTCCGCCACCCCGTCGGCCAGCAGCACCCCGCCCCGGGACGGCACCCTCACCCGTGCCAACTCCCGCGAAGGATCGACCGAGTCGAGCGGCTCGATCCCCAACTCCTCGCGGGGGAAGAGCCGCAACCGATGACCGGTGCGGACGACGACGAGGTCCGCGCGAGCCGCGAAGGGAACCGGCGCCCCCTCCGCGAGCGAGACCGTCAGCAGCGCCGAACCGTCCAACACCGCCGCGGACACCGGCAGTTCCGCCAGCAACGGCGCTCCGGCCGCGATGGTCTCGGCGGCGGGCACCGGCACGCCACTGTGGCCCAGGACCTCCATCAGCGGCGGCAGACAGTTCTCGTCGAGGCCCGCCTCGGCCGGCACCAGCGCGCCCAGGACACCCACCTCGGCGAGTGCTCGCCAGACGTTGTCCCGCCGCTTGTCCAGCACCCCGAGCGCCGCCTCGGCGAGCGCCGCGTCCACCTCGGCCACGGAGAATCGCACCCGGTCACCTCCTGGGCAGCCCGAGCAGCCGCTCGGCGACGATGGTGCGCTGGATCTCGTTGGTGCCGGCGTAGATCGGCCCGGCCAGCGAGAACAGGAAACCCTTGCTCCACGGCCCCGCCAACTCGGCCTCCGGGCCCAGGAGTTCGGCGGCCGTCTCGTGGAGCCGGACGTCCAGCTCCGACCAGAACAGCTTGTTGAGGCTGGCCTCGGCGCCGACCTCGCGGCCGTCGGCGATCGCCGTGACCTGCTCCAGGGTGAACCACTGGTACGCCTGCGCGTCGATCCACGCCCGCACCACCGCGTCCTCGTGCGCGCCGGGTCCCCTCGACCGGGCCAGGTCGACCAGCCGGTCGGCGGTGTGGAGGAAACGTCCGGGGGAGCGGAGCGTCAGGCCCCGCTCGGAGCCCGTGGTGGCCATCGCGACCGTCCAGCCCTGGCCGACCTCGCCGAGCACGTCCGCGTCCGGGACGAACACGTCGTCGAGGAACACCTCCGCGAACCCCTCGTCCCCGTCGAGGCGTGGGAAGCCCCGGACGGTCACGCCGGGCGCGTCGAGGGGGAGCAGGAAGTAGGTGAGGCCACGGTGGCGGGCGGCCTCGGGGTCGGTACGGAAGAGACCGAAGAGGTGCGTGCAGAACGCGCCGCGCGTCGTCCACGTCTTGTGCCCGGTCAGCCGCCAGCCGCCCGGTGCGCGTACCGCACGGCTGCGGATCGACGCCAGGTCGCTGCCCGCCTCCGGCTCCGACCAGCCCTGCGCCCACAGGTCCTCGGCCGCCGCCATCCGGGGCAGGAACCGGGAGCGCTGCTCGGCGGTGCCGTACCGGAAGAGCGTCGGGGCCAGCAGGAAGACGCCGTTCTGGGTGACCCGCGCCGGGGCCCCCGCCCTGTAGTACTCCTCCTCGAAGATCAGCCACTCCCACAGCGACGCCCCGCGCCCGCCGTACTCCTCGGGCCACGACACCGCCGACCAGCGGGCCGCGAACAGCTCACGCTCCCAGCCGAGATGAGCGGCGAACCCCTCCCGCGTGTCCCCGGACGGCAGCGGCTCGGACGGCACATGCGCGGCCAGCCACCCCCGCGCCTCCCGGCGGAACGCCTCCTCCTCCGCACTCCAGGTCAGATCCATCAGTCACCGATCCCGAACCGCTCCTGCCGGGCCACACCCGACAGATTCACCTCGAACGTGAAACCCTGCTCGTAGCGGTAACTCCGCTTCACGTCCCACAGATCGATACCGTTGAACGCCTCCTTCGCCGCCCGGATCACCGCCGGATGCTTCCCGGCGATCTCGCCGGCCACCTCCAACGCCCGCCCACGCAACGACGGTTCGGGGACGACGTCCAACACCGACCCGTAGCCGTGCAGTTCGGCGGCCGAAGCCGTCGCGCACGTGTACATCATGGCCCGCGCCCGGTGCGCCGGCACGAGCCGCGAGAGATGGGTGCCCGCGCCCAGCGCGCCCCGGTCCACCTCGGGCAGCCCGAAGTACGCGTCGTCCGAGGCGAGCACGATGTCCGCGTTGCCGGCCAGCCCGACCCCGCCGCCCAGACAGAACCCGTGCACCGCCACCACGACCGGCACGGCACAGTCGTACACGGCGGCGAAGGCGGCGAAGCAGGCGCGGTTCACCTCGACGATCGCGCCCTCGGCCCGCAACTCCTTGATGTCCACACCGGCGTTGAAGCCGCGCCCCTCCGCGCGCAGGACGACGACCCGCACGGCGGGATCGCGGCCGAGACCGGTCAGGGTCTCCGCGAGGGCGTACCAGCCCGCCACGGGAAGGGCGTTGACCGGCGGACGGTCGACGACGACCTCCGCGACACCCCGCCCGTCGACGGTCGTCGTGATGAACTCGGCACCCATGGACGTCCCTTCAGCCCGCGAGCCGGGCGAGGACGGCCTCGGCCTCGGCGACGACGCGTTCGATCAGCTCCTTGCAGCTGGGCAGGTCGTCGATGACCCCGGCGACCTGCCCGGAGGCGAGCGTCCCGAGGTCGGTGCGGCCCTCGACCATCGACGCGCGCAGCATCATCGGCGTGTTCGCCGCCATCAGCACCTGCGACCACCCCAGCCCCTGGCCGCGCCGCATCGCGAGCCCCTCCCGGACCATGTCCGGCCACGGAATGTCCGAGGCCCGGTGGAAGGCCGACGCGGCGCGCACCGACCGCCAGGCCCGCGCGGGCGCCCGTTCCCGCAGCAGCCGCTCGACCAGCTCCGTCCGCAGGACCCGCTGCGGCACCCCGTCCAGGACCCGCGTCACGACCGTCCCGTCCACCCCCCGCCGCAGATACTCCGCCTTCACCGCGTCCGGCACCGTGCTGTCGCTGGTCAGCAGGAACCGGGTGCCCATCGCGATCCCCGCGGCCCCCTGCGCGAGCGCCGCCACCAGCCCCCGCCCGTCCCGGAACCCGCCCGCCGCGATCACCGGCAGATCCACCGCGTCCACGACCTGCGGCACCAGGATCGACGTCGGCACGGCCCCCGTGTGCCCACCCCCCTCGGCGCCCTGCACGACGACGGCGTCCACCCCCCACGCCGCCACCTTCTCCGCGTGCCGCCGCGCCCCCACCGACGGCACGACGATCAGCCCCGCGTCCTTGAGCCGCCGTACCACCCGCTCCCGGGGCGCCAGCGCGAACGACGCGACCCGCACCCCCTCCCGCACCAGCAGCTCCCCGCGCTCCACCACATCCGGTGCGTCCCCCCGCAGATTCACCCCGAACGGCGCGTCCGTCCGCTCCCGCACCGCCCGGATCGCGTCCCGCAGCTCCACCGGCGACAGCGTCGCCCCCGCCAGAATCCCGAGCCCCCCGGCCGCCGCCGTGGCCGCCGTCAGCTCCGGCCCGCTGACATACCCCATCCCGGTCTGCACGACCGGATACCGCACCCCGACCAGCTCGCACAACGCCGTACGCAGCGCAGAAGACACGACAGACCCTCCTCTCAGGCGTGTTGACTGCTCACGGAGACGACCTCACCCGTCATGTAGGAGGCGTAGCCGCTCGCGAGGAACACCACCACGTTGGCCACCTCCCAGGGCTGCGCCGCCCGCCCGAACGCCTCCCGGCCCGTCAGCTGGTCCAGCAGTTCGGGGCTCGTGACCTTCTCCAGGAACGGATGCAGCGCGAGGCTCGGCGACACCGCGTTGACCCGGATGCCGTGCTCCGCGAGATCCAGCGCCGCGCACCGCGTCAGCGCCATCACCCCGGCCTTGGCGGCGGCGTAGTGCGCCTGCCCCTCCTGCGCCCGCCACCCCACCACCGACGCGTTGTTGACGATCACGCCCCGCTTGCCGTCCCGCACCATCCGCCGCCCGGCCGCCCGCACGCACCGGAACGTCCCGGTCAGCGTCACGTCCAGCACCCGGCCCCACTCGACGTCCGTCATCTCCAGCAGCGAACGCGTCCCCCCGAGCCCCGCGTTGTTCACCATCACGTCGACCCCGCCGAACGCCCCCGCCACATCGAGGAGTTCCTCGACCTGCTCCTCGACCGTCACGTCACACACGGCCGTCGCCACCCGGTCCGCCCCGAACTCCTTCTCCAGCGCCTCGTGCGCCTCGGCGAGCCGCCGCTCGTGGACGTCCCCGAACACCACGGCCCGCGCGCCCTCTTCGAGGCTGCGCCGGACGACCGCCGACCCGATCCCGGCCCCGGCGGCGGCCGTGACGACGACCGTCCTTCCCGCGAGCAGCCCATGACCGGGTACGTAGGCGGGGTCCATCTCGGGAAGGTCCATGAGCCCCCCTGCTTGTCCGGAGCCGGAACGGTGACCTACCGTAACCCACCAAGCATTTGTTTGGTAAGGACACGGTCGGCGCCGAACCCCGAGAGGGTCAACATGGCTGACAAGACAGTGCCGTTGGAGGAGTTCGCCGGAGTCGTCGAATCCGGCATGACCATCGGGATCGGCGGCTGGGGCTCCCGCCGCAAACCCATGGCGCTCGTCCGGGAGATCCTGCGCGGCGACGCCCACGACCTCACCGTCGTCACCTTCGGCGGCCCGGACGCCGGACTGCTCTGCGCGGCCGGAAAGGTCCGCAAGCTGGTCTACGGATTCGTCTCGCTGGACTCCATCGCCCTCGACCCCCACTTCCGCGCCGCCCGCGAACGCGGCGAGATCGAGACCGCCGAGTACGACGAGGGCATGGTCGTCACCGGGCTGCGGGCGGCGGCGAGCCGCCTGTCGTTCCTGCCGACCCGCGCCGGACTCGGCTCGGACGTCCTCACCATGAACCCTGACCTCCGAACCGTCGCATCGCCTTATACGGGCGAGGAGTACGTCGCGATGAAGGCCCTCCCGCTGGACGTCGCCCTCCTCCACATGAACCGCGCCGACCCCGCCGGGAACGCCCAGTACCTCGGCCCCGACCCCTACTTCGACGACCTCTTCGCCCGCGCCGCCGACCGCTGCTACGTCAGCGCCGAACGCGTCGTCCCCGACCTCCTCGCCGAAGGCCCCGCCCAGACCCTGCTGATCAGCCGGATCTTCGTGACCGGAGTGATCGAGACCCCGCGCGGCGCCCACTTCACCTCCTGCGTGCCCGACCATCCGCGCGACGAGGCGTTCCAGGCCCACTACGCGGCCTCCGCGAAGGACCCCGGCGCCTGGGAACTGTTCCGCAAACGGTTCCTGGACGGCGACGAACGGGCCTACCAGCAGGCCGTCACCGACTTCCACACCGACGTCCATCCCGAGGAGGGGCGATGATCACGCGTGCCGAGGTGTGCGCCGCCGCCTGCGCCGACACCTGGCAGGGCGCCGGCGAGGTGCTCGCCCACGCCGTCGGCCTCGTCCCGATGATCGGCGCCCGGCTGGCCCGCCGCACCACCAGCCCCGAACTGGTCCTCTCCGACGGCGAGGCGTACTACATGAGCGAACCGCCACCGCTCGGAGGCACCGCCGCCGACGGGGGAACCGTCGAGGGCTGGGTGCCCTTCGGGCGGATCTTCGAACTCCTGGAGAGCGGACGCCGGCAGAGCATGATGGGCGCGAGCCAGCTCGACCGGTACGGCAACCAGAACATCTCCCTCGTCGGCAACTGGCGTAAACCCGCACGGCAGTTGATCGGCGTGCGCGGCGCGCCCGGCAATACCGCCAACCACCGCGTCGACTACTGGGTCGCCCGGCACTCCCCGAAGGTGTTCGTCGAGAACGTCGACCTCGTCTGCGGCGTCGGCAACGACCGGGCCGCCGGCCTGCCGTTCCACCACCTCGGCGTCGTCGTCACCGATCTCGCCGTCCTGGACTACGGCACCGACGGCCGCCTGCGCATCCGCTCCGTGCACCCCGGCGTCACCGTCGACGACGTCCGCGCCCGCACCGGCTTCCCGCTCGACGCGACCGGCGTCACCGGGACCCGGCTCCCCGACGAGGCCGAACTGCGCCTGATCCGCGAGGAGATCGACCCCCGGGGACTTCGCAACCGGGAGGTCCCCGTCACTCCGTGACCAGACCGCCGTACAGAATCCGCAGGTACTGCTCGGAGACCGCCTCGTGGCGGAACCGGCCGCGCGGGCGGTACCAGCGGACCGAGCACCACACCGTGTCGCGGATGAACCGGTAGGTCAGACGGGCGTCGACGTCCGCGCGGAACGCGCCCGACTGCTGGCCGGCGGTGAGGGCGCGCAGCCAGATCCTCTCGATCCTGCGGCCCCACTGCTCGACGTACGCGAACCGGGGCCGGCCGGTCAGGGCCCCGGACTCGTTCTGGTAGAGGGCGACCGCCTCCGGCGTCTCGTGTATGACGGCGAAGGAATGCTGGACGAGCTGGTCCAGGACCCGGCGCGGGTCCGGCTCCGCCTTCTCGATCGCGGTGAAACGCTCCAGGAGACGGCCGAGGAAGTCCCGGAGGATCTCGTCGAGCATCTCCTCCTTCGACGCGAAGTGGTGGTACAGACTGCCCGAGAGGATGCCCGCCTCGTCGGCGATGTCCCGGACCGTGGTCTGCCGGTAGCCTCGGGCCGCGAACAACGAGGCGGCGATCGCCAGGAGTTCGGCCCGGCGGTCCGAACCCGCCTTCGGGGAGCCGTTGTCGGCCGCCGTGCGGACGGGGCGTCGTACCGCCATGTCGTCGTTCCTTCCAGCCTGGCCCGGTGCGGGGCCCAGCATAGCGATCATGCCTCGTCAGGCGTTCGGCGTGTGCCGCAGGAACGCGGGCCACTCGCCGCCCCCGTCCACGTTCAGCACCGCGCCCGTGACGTGCGCGGCCAGCGGCGACGCCAGCAGCACACAGGCCCCGCCGACGTCCTCGGGCCGCGCGAACACCCCGCGCGGGATCGTCGCCGCGACCCGGGCGACCTGCGCCGGATCGCCGTAGTGGTCCATCGACCCCGGCGTCTCCACCAGCCCGCAGCTCACCGCGTTCACCCGTACCCTGGGCGCCCACTCCACGGCGAGCGAGGCCGTCAGGCTCTCCAGGGCCGCCTTCGCCGCCCCGTACACGGCCGTCCCCGGACTCACCCGGCGGGCGCTGATCGAGGTGACGTTCAGGACGACCCCGCCGTCCGCCATCACCGGGAACACCGCACGGCACACGTAGACGGGCGCGAGGAAGTTGAGGTCGGTGACCTTGCGGTGGAAGCCGGGGGAGGCGTCCGCGAAAGCGGCGTACGGGGCACCGCCCGCGTTGTTGACGGCGACGTCGACCCGGCCGTGACGCCTGGACACGTCGGCGATCCAGCGCTCGACCTGATCCGGGTCCCGGACGTCCAACCGGCTGAAGTGGGCCGGGAGTTCGGGGGGCTCGGTGCGGGCGCACACCTCGACGTGCGCGCCCGCCTTCAGGAACATCTCCGCGATACCCGCGCCGACCCCGCGCGTGCCGCCGGTGACCAGGACGACCTTGCCCGACATGTCCAGCTGGAGGGCCATCCCGTCACCATAGCGAGCCTCACCAAGCAAACGCTAGGTTCGTCACGCCGCCATCAGCCCGGCCAGCAGGTCCTGCGGGATCGGCTCCGGCAGGAACCCCTGGAACTGCCTGAGCGGCATCGACCCGATCATCCGCATCACGTCGTCCCCGAGCATCCCCCCGCCGTCCAGCGCCTTGCGCAGCGCCGGACCCGCGACCGCGTGCCCGAACCACTCCTCCACCGACGAGTCCAGGGTCAGCGGACGCGAGTACGTGTCCCCGTCCAGCTCCAGGGCCGCCGCCGCGAGGACGGTGTGCGCGTCCGCGCCGAGCTGCACCTCGTACCGGCCCGGCGTCACCGTCCAGTCCCCGCGCTCGATGTCCCAGAACGCGAACGCCCGCCGGTCCAGCACGAGTTCGACGGTCGTCCGGTCACCGGGCGCCAGCGCGACCTTCGTGAACGCCCGCAGCTCACGGACGGGACTGCGCACCGGGCGGGCCGCCGGGGCGACGTACACTTGGACGACGTGCTTGCCGAAACGCTCCCCGGTGTTGGTGACGGTCACCGACACGGTCGCAGTGTCCCGGCCGGTCGCCGTCACCCGCAGGTCCGACTGCTCGAACGTCGTGTAGCTCAGGCCGTGCCCGAAGGGGTGGCGGACGGCGACCTCGGCGCTCTCGTAGTACCGGTAGCCGACCATCACGCCCTCGCCGTAGCGCACCTGCCCCTGCCCGCCGGGGAAGTTGAGGTACGCGGGGGTGTCCTGGAGGCGGAACGGGATCGTCTCCGCGAGCCGCCCCGACGGGTTCACGCGCCCGCTGAGGACGTCCGCGACCGCGCCCCCGCCCGCCTGGCCGGGCAGCCACGCCTCGACGACCGCGTCGACGTCGTCGTACCAGTCCTCAAGGCTCACCACACCGCCGTTGAGCAGGACGACGACCGTGCGCGGGGCGCAGTTCGCGACCGCGCGGATCAACTCCACCTGGTCCGCGGGGAGCTGGATGTGGTCGCGGTCGAAGCCCTCGGACTCGTCCTCCTCGCGCAGACCGGCGAAGACGACGGCGACGTCCGCATCGGCGGCGTCCGCGGGGGAGTCGGCGAAGTCGACCCGGGCGTCGGGGAGTTCGGCGCGGAGTTCGTCGAGCGGGCTGTCGACGCGGGTGGCGTTGACGTGGGAGCTGCCGCCGCCCTGGTAGCGCAGCCGGCGGGCGAAGTCGCCGAGGACCGCGATGCGGGCGGCCGGGGCCAGGGGGAGGGTGCCGTGGTCGTTCTTGAGGAGGACGAGGCAGTCGGCGGCGGTCTCGCGGGCCAGCCGGTGCTGGGCGTCGTGGTCGATCTCGACGGGACCCGACTCGGCGCGCACCCTGCGGGCGAGGTCGCGCAGGCGGCCGACGGCGGTGTCCACGACGGACTCGTCGAGCCGGCCCTCCCGGACCGCCGCCGCGACCTCCGCGTCCGAACGGCCGCCCGTACCCGGCATCTCCAGGTCCGTGCCCGCGACCAGCGCGGCGACCCGGTCGGCGACGGCACCCCAGTCCGAGACCACCAGACCGTCGTACCCCCACTCCTCGCGCAGGATCTCCGCCAGGAGGTGGTGGTTCTGGGTGGCGTGCACGCCGTTGACCTTGTTGTAGGCGGCCATCACCGTCGCGGGGCGGGCCTCCCGGACGATCCGCTCGAACGCGGGGAGGTAGATCTCGCGGAGGGTGCGCTCGTCGATGTCCGCACTGACCCGCATGCGGTCCGTCTCCTGGTTGTTGGCCGCGAAGTGCTTCACCGACGCGCCCACGCCCTGGCTCTGCACACCGTTTACGTGCGCGGCGCCGAGGACACCGCTGAGCAGCGGGTCCTCCGAGAAGTACTCGAAGTTGCGGCCGCACAGCGGGGAGCGCTTGATGTTGACGCCGGGGCCGAGGAGGACGTCCACGCCGAGCGCGCGCGACTCCTGGCCGAGGGCCACGCCGACCCGGTGTATCAGCTCGGGGTCCCAGCTGGAGGCGAGGGCCACGGCAGGGGGGAAACAGGTCGCCGGTTCGCTGTCGTAGACCTCCGTCGCGCCGCCGTTCTGCTTGCGGACGCCGTGCGGACCGTCGCAGAGGAGGAGCGCGGGGATGCCGGCCGGGTCGGCGGGCACGGTGGTCCACATGTCGTGGCCGGAGAGGAGGGAGGTCTTGGTGTCCAGGTCCAGGGCGGTGCGGTCCATGCTGCGGGTCCTCACGTGGCGGGGGCGCGGGTGAGGCCGACTCTAGGCGTAAAAAGCGAAGGACGCTAGGTTTTAGCGGGGGCGTCGGGATCGGGTCCGGCGTCGGGGTCGGGATCGGTGCCGGGGTCCCGGTCGGTGCCTTCGCCGTCAGCGAGGCACATCCGGTTGAACGCCTCGATCGTGTCCGCCATGTCCACGCCCGGGTTGAGCAGCCACTGCAACTGGAGCCCGTCCGAGAGGGCGATCAGCATGCGGGCGAGCTGGTCGGGGCGTACGTCGTCGCGGGTCCGGCCGTGCCGCTGTCCCTCGCGCAGGCCGGTCGCGAGGGAGTCGGTCAGCTCGTCGTACCGGCGGGTGAAGAACGCGTGCGCCGGGTGCGCGGGGTCGGAGGCGGCGGCGGAGAGCGTCACGAACAGGTCGACCAGGCCGCGCTCCCCGGTGTTCCGGGCGGCCGTCGTCGCGAGGGCCTCGCCGGGGGAGGTGACGTGGGCGGTGGCCCGGCCGCCCCGCGCGTCCCGCTCCTCCAGGACGGCCACGAGCAGCTCCTCGCGGGAGCCGAAGTAGTGCAGGACGCCCGCCTGTGACATCCCCACCCGGTCCGCGATCTCCTTCAGGGACGCGCCGCGCTCGCCGTGGTCGCCGAACACCTCCAGAGCGGCCCGCAGGATCTGTTCCCGCCGCTCAAGGCCCTTGCGGTAGGGGCCCCGGGGCTTGCGTGGTGTGGTCACGGACAGACCGTACTTCACGGGGTGGACGGGGGTTGGGTGCTCTGCGGGACGGGGCGTTCACCGGCGGTAGCCGCGCTGTTGTCGCGGCGCCGGACTCGGTGCGCCCCGCAGGGTTCGTGTCCTCTTGGTGGGGTATTCGGCTGATATGAGTACCGCATCCGTTGTGCTGGCCGCGCCGAGCGGCCTGCTCAGCCTGGGAATGTTCGCGGTCGGCGTGGCGCTCGTGGCCATGCTGATCGGGGCGTTCTGGCTGGGCAACCGAATCAAGATGCGCGAGCCGCCGTGCCCGCGCCCCGACGAGCAGCCGCACCTCCCGCCCGAGGGCGCGGTGCACGAGATCCTGGAGAACCGTGAGCCCGAGGAGGTCCCGAAGGTCCCGAAGGGCGGCCACGCCCTCACCCCGTACGAACTCACCAACATGCAGACCCGGCACAGCGACTCGAAGGTCCGGCGCAGGTGGTCGCCGGGGTCCAGCGGGTCGTTCGGGGGCGGAGGACTGGGCGCGCACTGAACGTCAGGAGACGCTTCGCGCCGCCTCCACCGCCCGCCCCGCATACCCCCCGCCGAACAGCACCACATGCACCATCAGCGGAAACAGCTGATGCGCCCCCACCCGCTCCCGCCACCCCTCGGCCAACGGCGCGACCTCCTCGTACCCGGCGATCACCCGCTCCAGGAACGGACACCCGAAGAGCCGCAGCATCGCCAGGTCGCTCTCCCGATGGCCCCCGTGCGCCGCGGGATCGATCAGCCACGCCCGGCCGTCGGCACCCCACAGCACGTTCCCGTTCCAGAGGTCGCCGTGCAGCCGGGCCACGGGCTCCACCGGCCCCGCGACCCCCGGGAGCCGCGCACACGCGCGCTCCACCACCGCCCCCTCGGCGGCGGACATCACCCCCCGATCGACGGCCGTCCGCAGATACGGCAGCACCCGGTGCTCGGCGTACCAGCCGGCCCATTCGTCCCCGGGCACGTTCCGCATCGGCGCCGCTCCGATGTACGCCTCCACCGGCCCGCCCGGCGGGGGCGCGCCGTACGCGGGGGCGCCTCGGGCGTGCAGCGCGGCGAGTTCACGGCCCAGGGCGACGGCGGCCGAGGGGGTCGGGCGACCCGACGGCACGTGATCGGTGACGAGCCACTCACCGTCGTACCCGTGCACCGCCGGTACCCGTACGGTGCCCGCCGTCCCCAGCCAGCGCAGTCCGGCGGCCTCGGCGCGGGCCGCCTCGGGGGTGCCCGTGTGTTTGACGATCACCGTGCGGCCGTCGGTGAGGTCCGCCTCGGCGACCGTGCCCGAAAGGGGGCGGACCTGCCGTGCGGGGGTGCCGGTGAGGCGGGCGGCGACGGCGAGGCGGACGTCCATATGGGTGCCAGCGTACGCCGTGCGCGACGTCCCTCCTTAGACTTCGGGCGTTCACCTGTACGGCGACGGAAAGAGGCGGGGCATGGCCGGCAAGAAGGCGACGGGGGCCCTCAAGCGGAAGACGTACGACAACGAACTGCTGCGGTTGCAGACGGAGTTGGTGAAGCTCCAGGAGTGGGTGCGGGCCGAGGGCGCCCGGCTGGTCGTCGTCTTCGAGGGGCGGGACGCGGCCGGGAAGGGCGGCACGATCAAGCGGGTCACCGAACATCTCAACCCCCGCGTCGCCCGGGTCGTCGCCCTGCCGAAGCCCACCGAGCGCGAGCGCGGCCAGTGGTACTTCCAGCGGTACGTCGAACATCTCCCGGCGGCCGGGGAGATCGTCCTGCTCGACCGGTCCTGGTACAACCGGGCCGGTGTCGAGCACGTGATGGGCTTCTGCACGAAGGAGGAGTACCAGCGGTTCCTGCGGCAGTGCCCGATCTTCGAGCGGATGCTCGTCGAGGACGGGATCATGCTGCGGAAGTACTGGTTCTCGGTGAGCGACGGCGAACAGCAGGACCGCTTCCGGGCCCGCCTCGACGACCCGGTGCGCCGCTGGAAGCTCTCCCCGATGGACCTGGAGTCGATCACCCGCTGGGAGGCGTACTCGCGTGCCAAGGACGAGATGCTCGTGCACACCGACATCGCCGAGGCGCCCTGGATGGTCGTCGAGAGCGACGACAAGAAGCGGGCGCGGCTCAACATGATCGCGCACCTGCTGGACTCGGTGCCCTACCACGAAGTCCCGCTGCCGGTCCTGGAGTTGCCCGAACGCCCACCGTCCACGGGGTACGTGCGCCCGCCGCGCGATCTCCAGAACTATGTCCCCGACCACGCGGCAAGCCTCTGACCTGCACAACTCTTTGACGCAAGATCCTTGCGGCGGCACGCCGGACGCCACTAGCGTCCGGGCATGACCATGTACAACCTCGCCGGGTTCCTGGAGGATTCGGCCGCCCGTCATCCGGAGCGCACCGCGATCGTGTTCGGCGAGTCGCGGCTGTCGTACGCGCAGGTCGACGCGGCGGCCGGGCAGGTCGCGAACCTGCTGGTCGCGGCGGGGGTGCGGCCCGGCGACAAGGTCGCGCTGTCGATGCCGAACCTGCCGTACTTCACGTTCGCCTACTACGGCATCCTCAAGGCGGGCGCGACGGTCGTCCCGCTGAACGTGCTGCTGAAGCCGCGCGAGGTGGCCTACCACCTCCAGGACTCCGACGCGAAGGTGCTCATCGCGTTCGAGGGGACACCCGAACTCCCCATCGGGGCCTACGCCCGCGAGGCCGTCGAACAGGCCGGCGGCGTCGAGCTGTTCGTCGTCGACCCGGCGCGCGAGCTGCCCTGGGCGGGCCGGCCGCCGGTCTTCGGGACCGTGGCGACGGACGAGGACGACACCGCCGTCATCCTCTACACCTCCGGTACGACCGGCCGTCCCAAGGGCGCCGAGCTGCGGCACCGCAACATGCGGGACAACGTCCTGATCGACGAGGTGCTGTTCGGGGCGTCCGTCGAACGGCCGGACACGTTCCTGTGCGTCCTGCCGCTGTTCCACTCCTTCGGGCAGACCGTCATCCAGAACGGGGCGCTCGCCTACGGCGGGACGATCGTGATGCTGCCCCGCTTCGAACCGGCCGCCGCGCTCAGGCTGATGCTCTCCGAGGGGATCACGTTCTTCGGGGGCGTCCCCACGATGTACTGGGCGCTGCTCGGCGCCCTCGACGACTCCGTGGACGTCGAGACCCTCGCCCGGAATCTGCGGGTCGCCGTGTCCGGTGGGTCCGCGCTGCCGCACGAGGTGCACCGGGCGTTCCGGGAGCGGTTCGGGGTGACCATCCTGGAGGGGTACGGGCTCTCCGAGACGTCCCCCGTCGCGTCGTTCTCCGTGCTCGGGCAGGAGCCGCGCGTCGGGTCCATCGGGCTGCCCGTGCCGGGCGTCGAACTGCGGCTCGTCGAGGGGGACGGGGTCTCGCCGGTCGACGAGGAGGGCGCGATCGGGGAGATCGCCATCAAGGGGCACAACATCATGAAGGGCTACTACAAGCGGCCCGACGCGACCGCCGAGGTCCTCCAGGACGGCTGGTTCCGGACCGGTGACCTCGGGCGGCGGGACGCCGACGGGTACTACTACATCGTCGACCGCGCCAAGGACATGATCATCCGGGGCGGGTTCAACGTGTACCCCCGGGAGATCGAGGAACTGCTCATGGAGCATCCGGCGGTGTCCCTGGTGGCGGTCATCGGCGTCCCGCACCCCTCGCACGGCGAGGAGATCAAGGCCGTCGTCGTCCGCAAGGCGGGCGTGCCGGTCACCGAGGCGGAACTCGTCGACTGGGCGAAGGAACGGCTCGCCGCGTACAAGTACCCGCGCGTCGTGGAGTTCACGGAGGCGCTGCCGATGACGTCGACGGGGAAGATCCTCAAGCGCGAGATCAGCTGAGGGGGCCTCGGGCGGGGGCGTGTCGAGGGTAGGGGTGAGTCGAGGGCGGGGGCGTGTCGAGGGCGGGGCGTGTTCACAGTGGGCCCCCGCCCAGCCGCACGTTCCACCGCCCGCCCCGCCCGCTGGCCTCCACCCCCGACAGCGGCGGCACGTCCACCCGCCAGAACGCCTCGTCCGGCGCCCCCAGCAGCCGGACGACGACGGCCCGCACCACCTCGGGCTCCACCACGGCGACCGTCCGTCCCGACAGCTCCGCACCGGACGTCAGCCACCCCGCGACCCGGTCGCAGAACCCCCGCACCGACTCCCCGCCGTGCGGCGCCGCCCCCGGATCGGACAGCCACCCGGCGAGCGCCTCCGGCTCCCGGGCCCCCACCTCCTCCAGCGTCAGCCCGCGCCACCGCCCGGCGTCCAGCCCGGCCCACTCCGGGACGTCCACCGCCGTGAGCCCCAGCTCGGCGGCCGTCTCCCGGCACCGCACGCTCGGCGAGCACCACACCCGCACGGCCACAGGCACGCCGTCCGCCGCGTCCCGCGCCGCCCGCACCCCGGCGGCGTCCAGCGAACACCCGTCGTCGAAGCGCGCCTCGCGCAGGGAGGCGGAGAGCGCGGGGGCGAGGAGGTGGAGACGGTGGGTCACGCGGCGTACCTCTTGTCCGTACGGTTCACCGGCCACCGTCCTCGGCAGCCGTGCGCACCATTCTGCATTCCCAATTTCTGGAACACGTTCTACCGTGTGCGCCGTCAGGACACCGGCCATGGGCCACCAGGAGGCGCCGTGCACCTCGACCAGACCCCCGAACAGCAGCGACTGCGCGCGGAACTGCGGGAGTACTTCGCGGAGTTGGTGCCGGACAACGCCTACTCCCGGCACGCCGACCCGGTCGGCGCGAAACGCTTCTACCGGCAGACGATCCGCCGCCTCGGCGCGGACGGCTGGCTCGGCGTCGGCTGGCCGAAGGAGTACGGCGGCCGGGGCCTGACCCCCGTCGAGCAGTTCGTGTTCTTCGACGAGGCCGCCCAGGCGGGCGTCCCCCTGCCGCTGATGGCCCTCAACACCGTCGGTCCGACCCTCATGCGCTACGGCACCGACGAGCAGAAGGCGTACTTCCTGCCGCGTGTCCTGTCCGGCGAGATCGACTTCGCGATCGGCTACAGCGAACCCGGCGCGGGCACCGACCTCGCCGCCCTCAAGACGAAGGCGGTGCGCGAGGGCGACGAGTACGTCGTCAACGGCCAGAAGATCTGGACGACGAACGGCGACACCGCCGACTGGATCTGGCTCGCCACCCGCACCGACCCCGACGCCCCGCCCCACAAGGGCATCACGATGCTCCTCGTCCCGACCACGGACCCCGGCTACTCCTGCACGGTCATCCGCACCCTCGCCTCCCACGACACGACGGCCAGCTACTACGAGGACGTCCGTGTCCCCGTCGCCAACCGCGTCGGCGCCGAGAACGAGGGCTGGCGCCTGATCACCAACCAGCTCAACCACGAACGCGTCACCCTCGCCGCCCACGGCACCATGGCGATCCGCGCCCTCCAGGACGTCCAGCGCTGGGCGGGCGAGACCAAGCTCGCCGACGGCCGCCGCGTCGTCGACCTGCCCTGGGTGCGCCGCCGCCTCGCCCAGACCCACGTGAAGCTCGACGCCCTGAAACTCCTCAACTGGCAGATGGTGCAGGCCGTCCAGAACAACACCCTCACCCCGCAGGACGCCTCCGCAGTCAAGGTCTACGGCTCCGAGGCCCGCCGCGACGCCTACGCCTGGCTCCTGGAGATCGTCGCCGCGCCCGGCGCCCTCCAGGAGGGCTCGGCCGGGGCCGTCCTCCACGGCGAACTGGAACGCGGCTACCGCTCCGCCGTCATCTTCACGTTCGGCGGCGGCAACAACGAGATCCAGCGGGAGATCATCACGTGGATCGGGCTGGGGATGCCGAGGGTGCGGCGGTAGCGGGATCGCGGCGAGGCTTTTCGGCCGACGACGGCCGTGCCGGTCGGACACGGCCGTCGCCGGGTCCTGTCCTAGAAGGTCAGGTTCCAGGCGTCGATCCTGCCCGTGTCGGAGGCGGCGTTGTCGTTGACGCGCAGCTTCCAGACGCCGTTCGCGACCTCCGAGGAGGCGTTCACGGTGTAGGTCTGGGCGATGTTGTCGGTGCCGCCGCCGGTGCGGTTGTGGAGTGTGTACTCGGTGCCGTCCGGTGCCACCAGGTCGACCTTCAGGTCACCGATGTAGGTGTGCTTGATGTCCACACCCACCTTGAGGGTGGCCGGGGCGTTGCCGGTCACGCCGGTGACGGTGATCGGGCTCTCCACGGTCGCGTTGTCGTTGACGGTGAAGTCCGTGAGGTTCTCGAAGTACGCGCCGGGCGCCGGGGTGGCCCCGACGGCCTTGAGGGCGTCGACCTGGCCCTCGCCGAAGAACGCGTTGTTGGCCGTCGTGCCCGTGCAGCGGCTGTCCGAGGGGCAGGCGATGTCGTTGGCCTGCTCGGCCAGCTTGGCGCGGATCTGGGCCGGGGTGATGCCCGGGTTGGCGCTGGCGATGAGCGCCGCGACGCCGGCCACGTGCGGGCTGGCCATCGAGGTGCCGCTCTTGCTGCCGTAGCCGCC
Source organism: Streptomyces sp. NPDC004539 (assembly GCF_040610055.1). NCBI lineage: Bacteria > Bacillati > Actinomycetota > Actinomycetes > Kitasatosporales > Streptomycetaceae > Streptomyces > Streptomyces sp. NPDC004539. The sequence goes on from NZ_JBEXLS010000052.1 coordinate 42,488, forward strand.
GCCGGGGACGGTGGAGTACACGCTGCTGCCCGGCGCCGAGACGTCGATGACGCCCTGCCCGAAGTTGGAGAACGACGCCTTGGTGACGCCCGTGCCGTTGGCCGCGACCGTGACCACGCCCGGCAGCTCGGTCGGGATGTCGAGGCAGGCGTTGGTGATGGTGCGGGTGACCGGCGTCGAGTCGTTCGGGCTCGCGGTGTCGGTCGTCTTGTGGGCGAGGTCGTAGTTCTCGTTGCCCGCGGCGGCGACCTGGAGGGAACCCTTGCCCTCGGCGTACGCCTGGGCGCGCGTGACGCCCTCGATGATGGCGGCCTGGTCGATGTTGTCCGGGCAGTTGAACTGCCACGGGTCCGTGTAATAGCTGTTGTTGGTGACCTTGAAGCCGTGGTCGCCGGCCCACACGAAGCCGCAGATCGTGTTCTCGGCGAAGAAGAAGGCGTTGCCCGGCTCGGCGACCCGGACGGAGGCGATCTTCACCCCGGGGGCCACGCCGACGACGCCCTTGCCGTTCTTGGCCGCGGCGATGGTGCCCGCCACGTGGGTGCCGTGCGTGTCGACGTCCCGCCAGGCGCCGGTACGGGTGTCGGGCTTGCCGTAGGCGCAGGAGGCCGAGTCGGCCGCGTCGAAGTTGGGCGCCAGGTCCTGGTGCTGGTCGTCCACGCCGGTGTCCAGGACGCCGACCGTGACGGACGCGGAGCCCGGGTTCACGGCCCATGCCTGGTCGGCCTTGATCTGGCTCATGTCGGCCCGGACCGGTTCCCCGGCCGGGGTCGTCGACTGGGACGGGTTCGCCGGGAGCGCCGGGTTGTAGGCGTCGGCCGGGACGTCCGAGGTACGCGTGGCGCCGACCTGCTGCACGCCGGCGACGCCGCGCATGGCGGTGGCGAATCCGCCGGACGCCGAGTGGGCGACGATCACACCGATGGCGGCGAAGTCCGAGAAGACGGTGCCGCCGTTGGCCGTGATCGCGGAGCGGACCGCCGCGTTCTCACCGGGGGCGGTGATCACGAGGTAGGCACGCGTGCCGGCCACCCAGGCCGCACTCTGGGAAGCGGCGGCCGGAGCGAGGGTCTTGGCGGCCGGCGTGGTGGAGGAGACGACGGGGAGCGTGCCCGCGAGGGCGCCCGGGGCGCCGAACGCGAGGGCGGCACCGAGTGTGGCCGCCAGCACCAGCGTGCGTCTGGAGCGGCTGAATATGTGGGGTATCAATGCGTCCTCCGGAGACGGCCCGGCCGTGCTTATGGCAGCGACCGGGCCGTACGTAACGAGTGGTGGATGCAAGATGTCAGGTGCATGCCCCACTGCGGAAGTACCTTTCCGCACAGGGACGTCACAGAGTCATGGCTGAAAATCGACCTGGTTCCGGCGTCGGGACCAACCGCGTCGCAGTCAGGGTCAGGGGATGCTCTGGTACAGCGCGGTGATCTGGTTGGCCGTCAGGGCGTAGGCGTACGCCTGGACGCCGCTGACGGAGCCGCCGAACCAGGCGCTCCGGTCGCCGCCCAGGAGGTGACCCCGGTGGTGGTCGCCGCGAGGGCGCCGTCGACGTACAACTGGGCCGTTCTGGTCGCGGCGTAGGTGTAGGCGGTGGTGGGGCTCGCGGTGTCGGCGTCGGTGAAGGCGAGGGCCCAGCCGGGGCCGCCGGTGTGGGGGTGGTTGTACTGGAGGGCGAAGGGCGAGGTCTGGGTGCCCTCTTCGGACAGGACGGTCTCGTCGGCGCTGCCGGCGGAGGCGAGCCTCACCCAGGCCGATTCGACCTCGGCGTCAACGCCGACGAAGGCCATGTCGTGGGACACACCTACTATTCGCCGAACGGGCACTCCTACTGAATCTCCGTCCACCGTCCTGCCCTTGCCCGAAAGGCGCATTCCTTGTCCTCGACGCTTTACCGAGTCCTCGAACCCTTTTCCGACGCGTCGAGCGCGCTGACCCGGGCACGGGCGATCATGCGTGAGCTGACCGACTGGGCCGCCCTCCCCTGGCCCACTCTGGAGGAGGTCACCACGGCCGAGCAGTACGCGTACGCCCTGCGGACCTTCGACACCGCCCGCATGGCCGGCGACTGGGAGCCCGGCGTCATGCCTTTCCTGGACGAACTGAGACGCCGCGGGGTCATCACCTTCGACGAGGGCCCGTCGAGAACCTGGTTCACGGCGGACCTGAGGATCAGCCCTGACCTGGCCGGTCTCTGGCCGCTGCCCGAGGGGGTGGACCTCGGCCTGGACCTGACCCCGCCTTTCGGCAGCCCTGGTGGCAGGGAGCCCGAGGACACCTGCACCGAGGAGGAGTTGGACCGGATGGTCGCCGCGCTCGGGCCACTGACACTGAAAGCCAGATGGGACTGCGCCTGGCGCGGCCTGCCCGAGTCGAAGGACTGTGCCGTGCAACTCTGCCTGAACAGTGTCTGGGTCTCGCAGCACACCGAGCCGTCCCCCGGCGAGTTCGGCGTCTGGATCTCCCTCGGCCCCCGCGTGGCCTGGACCCCCGCCGGCGAGGCATGGCTGCGTAACCTGGGAATTCCGCTGGGCGAACCCCAGACGGGCTGGTGAACTTCGAAAGGAACCCTTTTTGTCCTCTACGCTCTGGCCCGTCCTCGAACCCTTCCCCGACGCCGCGAGCGCGCTGGCGAGGGCGAGGGCGATCCTGCGTGAGCATGCCGACGCGTTCGGCCTTTGGTGGCCCCAGTTGGAACGGATCAGTACGGCGGAGCAGTACGCGTACGCTCTCCGTACCTTCGACACCGCCCGCATGGTCGCGGGCCGCGATCCCGTGGTCGTCTTTCCCTTTTTGGACGAACTGGTGCGGCGCGATGCCGTCACGTTCGCGGCGGAGCAGCCGAGGTCGTGTCTCGTGGCGGATCTGCGTCTCGACCCGGGCCTTGGCGATCTCTGGCCGCTGCCCGAGGGCGTGATGGTCTCGCTCGACACGACCTTGCCCTTCGGTACGCCGGAGACCGAGTCCCATCACGACTGCTCGGAGGAGGAACTGGACGGGATGGTCGCGGTGCTCGGGCCGTTGAGCCTGGACGTGGACTGGGGCTGCGACTGGCGTGGCCTGTCCGACACGAAGAACTGCGGGCTGCGGCTCTGTCTGAACAGTGCCCTGATGGATCAGCACAGCCTGCCGTCGCCCGGCGAGTTCGGCGTCTGGGTCGAGCTCGGCAACCGGGTCGCCTGGGAGCCGGAGGGCCAGGCGTGGCTGCGGGACTCGGGGCTCGTGCTGGGTGAACCGCGGGCGGGGTGAACCGCCGGCCGGCCCGAAGGTGGTGCGGGGGAGCGCGAGGACACGCGGTCCGCGCCGTACCGGGCGGGGCGGCGAATCGTCATACTGGAACTCGCCGGAACGGCAACGACGGGGGCGGCGGGGCGAGATGGCGGAGTCGAGGCTGATCCAGGGGCGGTACCGGCTCCTGGAGCTCATCGGGCGGGGCGGGATGGGCGAGGTGTGGCGGGCGAGGGACGAGTCGCTCGGCCGGCAGGTCGCCGTGAAGTGTCTGAAACCACCCGGCCCGCATCATGACCCGGGGTTCACGCGGGTGCTGAGGGAACGGTTCCGCCGTGAGGCTCGGGTGGCGGCGGGGCTGCAACACCGGGGGGTGACCGTCGTCCATGACTTCGGGGAGTCCGACGGCGTCCTGTACCTGGTGATGGAGTTCCTGGACGGCCGCAACCTGTGCGAGATCCTCACCGCCACCGGCCACCGGCCCCTCCCCGTCCCGGACGTCGTCGACATCGCGGGCCAGCTCGCCGCCGCCCTCGACTACACGCACCGCAGGGGCATCGTCCACCGCGACCTGAAACCGGCCAACGTCGTCCGCCTCGACGACGGCACCGTCAAGATCTGCGACTTCGGGATCGCCCGCATCGGCCACGACATCGCCGTCACCTCCCGCCTCACCGGCACGGGCGTCGCGATGGGCACCCCGCACTACATGTCCCCGGAACAGATCGGCGGCACGGAGGTCGACCGGCGCAGCGACCTGTACTCGCTGGGCTGCGTCCTGTACGAACTCGCCACCGGAGCCCCGCCGTTCGCGATGGACGACCCCTGGGCCGTCCTCATCGGCCACCGCGACACCCCGCCCCGGCCCCCCGGCGACCACCGCCCCGAACTCCCCGGCTACCTCGACCGCATCATCCTCGACCTCCTCGCGAAGCGGCCCGACGGGCGCCCGGACGACGCGGGCGAGATCGTCCGCCGGATCACCCACGGCCGTAGCGCGCCGGGATACGTGCCGACGGTCGTCACGGCCCAGCCGGAGCCCCTGGAACCGGACTTCGGCAGCGAACCGCAACGCCCCCGGCCGGAGACGGCACCCCCGACGGACCCCCGGCTTCCCTTGTGGACGCGGGGCATGACGCAGGGCCCCAGGGCGACCGGCCCCCGCACCCCGCCGCCCCCCGACACCCCGCTCTCCGGGGACTGGACACGCAGGCCCGCCCTGGGCGTCGTACCGGACCCCCGGCCCCGGCAGCCCCCGTCCGACGAGCAGCCGGCCGTGCTCGCCCGCCGCCACCACGCGGCGATGGACCTGGGGCGGCTGGGCCGCTGGACGGAGGCCGGGGAGGTGCACCGGGCGGTGGCCGCCGACCGGGCGCGGCTGCTGGGCGCCGACCACCCGGACACCCTCGCGAGCCGCTACGAGGCCGCGTTCACGCTCAGCCGCACGGGCCGCACGGAGGAGGCGCTGCGGGAGTACCGGCAGGTCGCGGCGGCCCGCGCGCGGACCCTCGGCGACGACCACCCGGACACGCTGGCCGTCCGGCAGGAGACGGCGTACGTCCTGGGCCGGCTGGGGCGGCACCTGGAGGCGCACCAGACGTACACCGGCGTCCTCGCCGCCCGGGAGCGCGCGGTCGGCGCCGACCACCCCGACACCCTGCGCTGCCGGCACAACCTCGCCTTCAACCTCGGCAGGCTGGGCCGGCTGACGGAGTCGTACCGCATGGCCCGCGAGGTGGCGGCGGCCCGCGCCCGGGTCCTGGGCCCGGAACATCCCGACACCCTCCTCACCCGGTACGAAGTGGCCTACACGCTCGGCCAGTTGGCGCGCTGGCCGGAGGCGCTCGCCGGCTACGCCGAGGTCGCCGAGGCACGTGCCCGGGTGCTCGGCCCCGACCACCCCGACACGCTCGCCGCCCGGCACGAGACCGGCATCAGCCTCGGGCGCCTCGGCCGCAGCGCGGAGGCCCTCGCCCTGTACCGGGCGCTCGTGGACGACCGCGCCCGTGTCCACGGCCCCGACCACCCCGAGACCCTCCGCGCCCGGCACTGCCTCGGCGTCAACCTGGGCCGCCTAGGGCGCTGGGAGGAGGCCCTCGCAGAGTCCCGCGACGTCCACGCGATCCGCGCGCGCGTCCTCGGCGACGACCATGAGGACACCCTCGTCAGCCGCCGCGAGACCGCCGTCGCCCTCGGCCGGCTGGACCGCTGGCAGGACGCCCTCACCCACTACCGCGAGCTCGCCGCCACCCGCGAACACCTCCTGGGCCCCGACCACCCCGACACCCTCGCCGCCCGCGAGGACGAGGCGGGGTGCCTGCGCCACCTGGGCGCGCGGGCCACGGAACCGAGGGTGCTGCGACAGCGCGGAGCCTGAACCCCGAACGCGTCGAGCCCCCGGGAGTCGCCGCCGACCTCGCCACGACGAAGACGGCGACGGGGACGGCGGCGA
>NZ_JBEXLS010000053.1:0-47536 GCF_040610055.1 Streptomyces sp. NPDC004539
CCTGGCGACGCCGTCACCAAGCCGTCGCAACCGCCTGCCACCAGCAACGACACCACCGTCACGACCAACCGTGATCAAGAACTACAGCTGCCGTGTCAGTGCCCGGAACGTCCGGACGTCGGGACTGTCGTCGTTCCCCCGCCGGGCCAGCACGCACTTTTCCCAGGGGGCGTCGAGTATCGGCACGTACGCCGTTCCCGGCCAGGAGTGATAATGCGTGAACGAGTCCACCGTGGTGGCGATGCCCGCCCCGCCCGCCACCGAGCGGAGCGCGTCGTACGGCGTGCGCACCACTCCGGGCGCCCCTCGCCGGACCGGTGTCCCGCCGCGCGCGGGGGCGAAGTAGAAGTAGTCGGCGAACTCCCGCGTCACCTCCGCGATCGGCAGGAACGGCTCGTCGAGCAGGGCGCTCACGGGGATGCCCTCGGTCCGCGCGTCCGCCAGCGGCGAGGTCGCGGGGACGATCGCGATCCGCGGCTCGGTCGCGAGCACGTCGTAGCGGATGCGCTCGTCGGTCGGCGCGGGGCGGATGAAGGCGACGTCCACCTCGCCCTCCAGGAGCGCGGAGAGGTGCTCCTGGAAGTCGAGTTGGACGACCAGCAGCGGAGTGTGCGGGCGCAGGTGCTGGAAAGCGGACAGCGCGGAGGAGGTGAGCTCCCCCGCGCCGTGGCTCATCACCCCCACCCGTAGCCGGGCGGGCCGCGAGCCGGCCGGCACCGTCAGTTCGGCCAGGTCCTCGCGGGCCGCCTCCAGAGCGCCGAGGAGGCGGTGGGCGTGCCGCAGGAGACGCTGGCCGGCCGGGGTGAGCGCGACCGGCGTGCGGTGGAGTAACTGCACTCCGAAATCGGCCTCCAACTGCTTGATGTGCAGAGTGACCGACGGCGGGGAGAGGTAGAGCCTCTTGGCGGCCTTGCCGAAATGCCCTTCCTCTGCGACTGCCACGAATGAATTCAGGCGTCGAAGATCCATGTCCGGGATATTAAAGGTTCAAGTTGTATACAACAAGCAGCGCATTGGTGATGGCGGGCTAAAAAGTTCGGAAGGGTTGGAATAACGTTGCATGCGCCAAGAGTCGGAAAGTCGGAGCGGGTGTGGTGTCCGCATGGGTGACAAACACCGGCTGCGAAACAACGCACTCGCCCCGCCGGACGGGGCCCGGCCCGGGCCGGCGCGGGACGCCGGAGGATGGCGCAGGGCGGCCCTCACCCTCGTCGCGATCGGCTGGACCGCCAACGAGTTCACCGTCCTCCTCGACGTCTACCGCCGGCTGCTCGGCCTCTCCCAGGGACTCGTCGTCGGCGCGTTCGTCGTCTACGTCTTCGGCATCGTCCCCGGCATCCTGCTCGGCGGTCCCGTCACCGACCGCCTCGGCCGCAAGAAGGTCGTCGTCGCCGCGATCGCGGCCTCCGGGCTCTCCTCCCTGACCCTGATGGCGGGCTCCGAGGCGCCCGCGCTGCTGTACGCCGGCCGGATGCTCGCCGGGCTCGCGATCGGCGCCGCGATGACCTCCGTCGTCGTCTGGTCGCGCGAACTCCACGACCGGGTACGGGGACCGGACGACGACCCCGACCGCCCCGCCCGCTGGGCCGGCCTCTGCCTGTCCGCCGGGTTCGCCCTCAGCGGGCTGTGCTCCGCGCTGGTCGCGCAGTGGCTGCCGCATCCCCTGCTCCTCGCCTACGTCCCCCAACTCGCCCTGGCCGCGGTCGCGCTGGCCGCCGCCGTCCGGCTCCCCGAGACCGCCGCGCCCACCGCACGCCGGACCACCCGGCGCGACGGACGGCGCGGCGGCGGCGTCCGCCCCTTCCTGCGGTACGTCGTCCCGCTGGCCCCCTGGGTGTTCGCCGCGCCCACCATCGGGTACGTCGTCCTGCCCCACCTCGTCGCCGGCGCGCTCGGTGAACACGTCCTGCTGTACAGCGGGCTCGCCATCCTCGTCACGCCCGGCGCCGGTGCCCTCATGAGCCCCTTCGCCCGCCGGCTGGCCGCGCGCGGTCCCCTCGTCCCGGCGGTCGCCGGCATGGCGACGATCGCCGTCGGGCTCCTGGCCGGCAGCTGGGCCGTCCACCACCAGGACCCGCTCCTCGCCCTCGCCGCCTCCGCCGTCCTCGGCTGCGGATACGGCCTGTGCGTCGTCTACGGCCTCACCCAGACCGCCCGCCTCGCCGGCCCCGACCGGCTCGCCGCCCTGACCGGCATCTACTGGGCGCTCGCCTACATCGGCTTCACCGCGCCGTTCGTCTTCGACCTGCTCGACCGCGAACTGCCCGCCCCCGGCATCCTGCTGACCCTCGCGCTGCTGACCGTCGTGAGCCTGCTGCCGCTGCTCGGCGGCCGTCCCGCGCACGCCGGGGGCCGGGTGGTCGGGCAGGATGATCCACCGTACGCACCGTCACGCCCAAGGAGCGCTCCCCAAGTGACCACCTCCCCCCACTCCCAGACGCTGAGCGGCGCCACCGACCTCGACCTCCCCGAGTTCGACACCCCGCCCGCCGACCCGGTCCCCCTGCTCCTCGGCTGGCTCGACAGCGCCGTGGCCCGCGAGGTCCGCGAGCCGTACGCCGCCGTCCTCGCCACCGCCGACGCCGAGGGCCGGCCCTCCACCCGCGTCCTGCTCGTCAAGGACGCCGACGCCTCGGGCCTCGTCTTCACCAGCTTCACCGGCAGCCGCAAGGGCCGCGAACTCGCCGCCCGGCCCTGGGCATCCCTCACCTTCTACTGGCGCGAGACCCTCCAGCAGCTCACCGTCTCCGGGCCCGTCGAACAGGTGGGCGCCGCCGAGTCCGACGCGCTCTTCGCCCGCCGGCCCCTCGCCGCCCGCGCCACCACCTCCGTCTCCCGCCAGAGCCGGCCCCTCACCGACGAACGCGCCCTGCGCGAGCGGGCGACGTCCCTGGTCGCCGCCGGCACGGACGTCCCCCGCCCCGGCGAGTGGACCGGCTACCGCCTGATCCCCACGGCCGTCGAGTTCTGGTACGGCAGCCCGGACCGGCTCCACCGCCGCCTGCGCTACGACCGTCCCGGCACGCGGACACCGTCCTGGACGCACGAGCGGCTCCAGCCCTGACCCGACCGGACGAGGCCCCTCCCGGCACACGGCCGCGCACCGCGCGCCGGGAAACACGGGCGGGGCCGCGCGCAGGAGTGCGGGCCCGGTGCTGATGCGCCGTCGGCCGGCCCTCGGGAACAGCGGCGGCCTGCGTGCACCCTCCGACTCGGGGCCCGCGCGTGGTCCTCGGCCCCGGCCTGCGCACGCCGTTCGGCCCCGGGCCTGCGTGTCACCCATCGGCCCCGGCCTGCCCGCACTCCTCAGCCCCGGCTCACCCGCACTCCAACCTCCAGCTCGCACGCCCTCGTCCCCCTCAAGCCACCCCCAGAAACCGCAGCACCGCCAGCACCCGTCGATGATCCGTGTCCGCGCGCGGCAGGTCCAGTTTCGCGAGGATGCTGTTGATGTGCTTGGCCACCGCGCTCTCGCTCACCACCAGTTCCCCGGCGATCCCCGCGTTGGAGCGCCCGCCGGCCATCAGCTCCAGCACCTCCCGCTCGCGCGGGGTCAGCCGGTCCAGGGGATCGCTGTGCCGGCGGGCGAGGAGCTGGGACACCACCTGGGGGTCCAGCGCGGTGCCCCCGGCGGCCACGCGGCGCGCGGACTCGGCGAACTCCTCGACGTCCGCGACCCGTTGCTTGAGGAGATAGCCGATCCCGGTCGTGTGCGCGGCCAGCAGCTCCGCCGCGTACCGCTCCTCCACGTACTGCGACAGCAGCAGCACCCCGGTCCGCGGCCACTGCCGTTTGATCACCAGCGCCGCCCGCACCCCCTCGTCGGTGAACCCGGGCGGCATCCGCACGTCCACCACCGCGAGTTCGGGCCGGTGCTCCTCGACCGCCGCCAACAACCCCTCCGCGTCCCCGAGTTCGGCGGCCACCTCGAACCCGGACAGCTCCAGCACCTTGACGACCCCGACCCGCAGCAGCACCGAGTCCTCGGCGATCACGGCACGCACGGCAGCTCCACACTCAGCACGGTCGGCCCCCCGACGGGGCTGTCGAGGGACAGCCTGCCATCCACCGACGCGACCCGCCCCGCCAGCCCGGCGAGCCCGGACCCGGCCCCCACCCGCGCCCCGCCCACCCCGTCGTCACTGACCACGACCAGCAGCGTCGGCCCGAACCGCTCCACACTCACCTCGGCCCGCGACGCCTCCGCGTGCTTCACGACGTTCGTCAGCGCCTCCGACACCACGAAGTAGGCCACGGACTCGGTCGTCGCCGACGGCCGCGCCGCCAGATCGACCCGCACCCGCACCGGCAACGGCGCCCGCCCCGCGAGCCCGGAAAGCGCGGCGTCCAGCCCCCGGTCCTCCAGCACCGCCGGATGCAACCCCCGCACCAGCGAGCCCAGTTCCTCGATCGCCTCCTTCGCCTCCCGGTGCGCCTCGTCCAGCACCCGCCGCACCTCCACCGGCAGACCGGGGAGGGACGCCTTCGCGATCCCGAGGCCGACGGCGAGCGACACCAGCCGCTGCTGCGCCCCGTCGTGCAGATCCCGCTCGATCCGCCGCCGCTCCGCGTCCACGGCCGCCACCAGCTCCGCCCGGCTCTCCGCGAGCGCGTCCACCCGGCGCGCCAGCGCCTGCGCCGGGCTCGGCCCGAGCAGCGTCCGGGCGACCCGCCCGTCCAGCCGGGCCAGCGCCCCCGACAGCCACGCCGTGCCGTACAGCAGGGCGAGACCCACGACGGTGACGTACGCGCCCCACACCGAGTAACCGGCCGGTGCGAGCCGCCAGTCGGGAGGCAGGGCCCAGATCCACACGTAGAACGAGACCGCCCCGACGGCCACGGCTCCGGCGAGCAGGAGCAGTGCCGCGCCGAGCGACACCAGCGGGCCGGCCGCCAGATGGTAGCGGAACGGCCGGCGTGAACGGCCGTACGGCGCAGGGATGTCCACCCCGAGCCGCTCCCGGAACCGCGCCCGCTGCACCCGGGTCAGCACCGGCCCGGCGGCCACCAGCGCCGCCGACGGCACGAGCACCGCGAGGAGGACCGCCCACAGCGCCGACGGCCTGAGGAAGATCCACGGCAGGGCCAGGACCAGCAGGACGCCGAGCTGGACCAGGAGCCCCGTGACGTGGAACGCGACCGGGCGGGCGGCGCCGCGCAGCGGGTCCAGGGCGATGCGGCGCAGGTGAGCGGTGAGGTGCATGCCCGCAACCGTAGAACCCGGCGCGGGGGCCGGACCATGAAGGAGACGTCCGCTTCCGGGGTGCAGCAGGCACCACCCCTAACCCGGAACTTCCCCCGCCGAAATCCCCCGGAAATGTTTGCCGAGTCTACTGGTGTGCAACATTGATTCCTGTCAGTGGACACCCTCCGGGAGGCCCCATGACGACCGACCTCGCCGAACTCGTCCGGGCGGACGGCGTCGAGTTCGTGCTCGCCGTCTTCGTCGACCTGACCGGCAAACCGTGCGCGAAGCTCGTGCCGGCCGAGTCGGTGGAGGAACTGCGCGACGAGGGAGTGGGGTTCGCCGGGTACGCCGCCGGCGCGCTCGGCCAGCTCCCCAGCGACCCCGACGTCGTCGCCCGCCCCGACGTCACCTCCTACACCCCCCTGCCCTTCGTCGAACCCGGCCTCGCCCTCGTGCACTGCGACCCGTACGTCGAGGGCGAACCCTGGCCCTACGCCCCGCGCGTCATCCTGCGCCGCCAGCTCCGACTGGCCGCGGAACAGGGCCTGTCGATGCAGGTCGGCGCCGAGGTCGAGTACTTCCTCGTCCAGCGCGACGCCCACGGCACGCTCTCCGTCGCCGACCCCCGCGACACCGCGACCCGCCCCTGTTACGACGCGCGCGGCCTGACCCGCATGTACGACCACCTCACCGCCGTCTCCCGCGCGATGAACACGCTCGGCTGGGGCAACTACGCCAACGACCACGAGGACGGCAACGGCCAGTTCGAGCAGAACTTCCGGCACGCCGACGCCCTCACCACCGCCGACCGCGTCATCACCCTGCGGTACCTGATCTCGGTGCTCGCCGAACGCCGGGACATGACCGCGACGTTCATGCCGAAGCCGTTCACCGACCGCACCGGCACCGGCCTGCACCTCCACCTCTCCCTGTGGCGCGGCGCCGAACCCGCCTTCCCCGCCCCGGACGACGGACGCGGCCTCGGCCTCTCCCCGCTCGCCTACTCGTTCCTCGCCGGAATCGTCGAACACGCCCCCGCCCTCCAGGCCGTCCTCGCACCGACCGTCAACTCCTACAAGCGCACCGGCGCCGTCGCCACCCGCTCCGGCGCCACCTGGTCACCCCGCGTCGCCGGATACGGCGGCAACGACCGCACCCACTTCGTCCGCGTCCCCGACGGCAACCGCGTCGAACTGCGCGGCGGAGACGGTGCCGCCAACCCCTACCTCGCGGCAGCCGCCGCCCTCGCCGCAGGGCTCGACGGCATCGAACGCGGCCTCGACCCCGGCGAACCCGGCGCCCCCGGCAAAGGACCCGAGCTCCCCCCGACCCTCCTGCACGCCGTCGAGGCCCTCCAGGCGGACGACGTCGTCGGCGGCGCCCTCGACACCGCCGGCCCCGGCGTCAGCCGCTACTTCGCCGACCTCAAACGCGAGGAGTTCTTCGACTGGCACTCCACGGTCGGCCCCTGGGAGCTGGACCACTATCTGACCGCCTTCTGAAGGGACTTGAGATGTGCGGAATCGTGGGACTCCACCTGCGTGCCCCCTCCCTCGAACCACGCCTGGGCGAACTCCTCGCCGCGATGCTGGGACAGGTCGCGGAACGCGGCCCCGACTCGGCGGGCGTCGCCGTCTACGGCGACCCCCGTCTGTCACCGCCCGGCGTCGTCACGACCAGCCTGCTCGGCGCCCCAGCGGACACCCCGGGGATCGTTCTCGGTGACACCACACTGGTCCACACGGACCCCCCGGACGCCACCGTGATCGGCTCGGGCGAGGGCTTCGCCGTCCTCAAAGGCGTGGGAAACCCCGTCGAGCTGGCGGACACCTTCGGCCTCGCCCACGTCACCGGACACCAGGCCCTCGGCCACACCCGCATGGCCACCGAGTCCGCCGTCACCCCCGAGGGCGCCCACCCCTTCTCCGTCGGACCCGGCCAATGCCTCGTCCACAACGGCTCGTTCGCCAACCACGCCACCATCCGCCGCGAACTGCGCGCCCAGGGCGTCGAGTTCGACAGCGAGAACGACTCCGAGGTCGGCGCCCGCTTCATCGCCCACCACCTCGCCCGGGGCGCCGACCTGGAGAAGGCCCTCAAGCTGCTGTGCGAGCGGTTCGACGGCTTTTACACCCTCCTCGTCACCACCCACGACTCCTTCGCCGTCGTCCGCGACGCCATCGCCTGCAAACCCGCGCTGATCGCCGAGACCGACGACTGGGTCGCCATGGCCTCCGAGTACCGCGCCCTCGACGTCCTCCCCGGCATCGAACACGCCCGCATCTTCGAACCCGAGCCGGAAGAGGTCTACCTATGGCGACGCTGATCGACCTCGCCACGACACCGGTACGCGAACTCAACCAGACACTGCACGACACCGACGCGCAGTCCTGGCGGGTGACGCACCCGCGCGGCGCACACGCCGTGGCCTGCGGAATCCGGGCGGGCCACACCGTCGACATCGACGGGCACGTCGGCTACTACTGCGCCGGCATGAACCAGCACGCGACCGTCACCGTCCACGGCAACGCGGGCACCGGCGTCGCCGAGAACATGATGTCCGGGACCGTCCGCGTCCACGGCAACGCCTCCCAGTCGGCGGGCGCCACCGCGCACGGCGGACTCCTCGTCGTCGACGGGGACGCCGCCGCGCGGTGCGGGATCTCCATGAAAGGCGTGGACATCGTCGTCGGCGGGAACGCCGGTCACATGAGCGCGTTCATGGGACAGGCGGGACGGCTGGTCGTCTGCGGGGACGCCGGGGACGGACTCGGCGACTCGCTGTACGAGGCGCGGATCTACGTCCGGGGGACGGTCAAGTCCCTCGGCGCGGACTGCGTCGAGAAGGAGATACGGCCAGAACACCTCGCGGAACTCGCCGAGTTGCTCAAGGCCGCCGAACGGGACGAGGACCCGGGGGAGTTCCGCAGGTACGGCTCCGCCCGGGAGCTGTACCACTTCAAGACCGGCAACACCGCGTCGTACTGAGGGAGTCGATCGACCATGGAACCCGCATCCCACGGCCTGCGCGAGTCCGCCACCTTCGACCGCGCCACCATCCACGCCATCCAGCGCGCCGCCGAGACCGGCGTCTACGACATCCGCGGCTGGGGCGCCAAGCGGAGACTCCCGCACTTCGACGACCTGCTGCTCCTCGGCGCCTCCATGTCCCGCTACCCGCTGGAGGGTTACCGCGAACGCTGCGACACGGACGTCGTCCTCGGCACCCGCCACGCCAAGCACCCCCTCCGCCTCGCGACGCCCGTCACCATCGCCGGCATGAGCTTCGGCGCCCTGTCCGCCCAGGCCAAGGAGGCGCTCGGCCGGGGCGCCAGCGAGGCCGGCACCTCCACGACCACCGGCGACGGCGGCATGACCCCCGAGGAACGCGGCCACTCCAAGCACCTCGTGTACCAGTACCTCCCGTCCCGCTACGGCATGAACCCCGACGACCTGCGCGCCGCCGACGCCATCGAGGTCGTCCTCGGACAGGGCGCGAAACCGGGCGGCGGCGGCATGCTGCTGGGCCAGAAGATCACCGAACGCGTCGCCGGCATGCGGACGCTGCCCGTCGGCGTCGACCAGCGCAGCGCCTGCCGCCACCCCGACTGGACCGGCCCCGACGACCTCGCCATCAAGATCCTCGAACTCCGCGAGATCACCGACTGGGAGAAACCCGTCTACGTCAAGGTCGGCGCCACCCGCACCTACTACGACGTGAAACTCGCCGTCCAGGCGGGCGCCGACGTCGTCGTGGTCGACGGCATGCAGGGCGGCACCGCCGCCACCCAGGACGTGTTCATCGAGCACGTCGGCATCCCCACCCTCGCCGCCCTGCCCCAGGCCGTGCGCGCCCTGCGGGAGCTGGGCGTCCACCGCGAGGTCCAGCTCGTCGTCTCCGGCGGCATCCGCTCCGGCGCCGACCTCGCCAAGGCCCTCGCCCTCGGCGCGGACGCCGTCGCCATCGGCACCGCAGCCCTCATCGCCCTCGGCGACAACCACCCCCGGTACGACGCCGAGTACCGCGAACTGGGCTCGGCGGCGGGCTACTTCGACGACTACCAGGACGGCCGCGACCCCGCCGGTATCTCCACCCAGGACGAGACCCTCGCTGCCCGCCTCGACCCCGTCGCCGCCGGGAGACGGCTCGCCAACTTCCTGCGCGTGATGACGATGGAGGCCCAGACCCTCGCCCGAGCTTGCGGAAAGAGCCACCTCCTCCACCTCGAACCCGAGGACCTCGTCGCCCTCACCATCGAGTCCGCCGCCATGGCCCGCGTCCCCCTCGCCGGCACCGACTGGATTCCGGGAGCGGGCCTGTGATCGCCGTCGTCGGCGCCGGACTCATGGGCGCCGCCACCGCCTGGCAGCTCGCCCGCCGAGGCCACGAGGTGACGCTGATCGAGGCGTTCGACATCGGCCACCGCAAGGGCAGTTCGCACGGCAGCTCCCGCATCTTCCGCCGCGCCTACGCCGATCCGCTGTACGTCGGCCTCACCGGCCGGGCGTACGAGCAGTGGCGCGAACTCGAACTCGACAGCGGGGAAGCCCTGTTGCGGACGACCGGCGGCCTCGACCTGGGGGACGGGCGCGACCCCGAGAAGCTCGCCGCCGTCCTCGGCGCGGCCGGAGTGCCCTGCGAACTCCTCGGCCCCGAGGCGGCGGCCGAGCGGTGGCCGTTCATCCGGTTCGACGAGACCGTCCTCCACCACCCTGACGCCGGGGTGATCGACGCGGACGCCACGGTCGGCGCCTGCGTACGCAGGGCGCGGGAGTCGGGGGCGCGGATCGTCACCGGGGCACGGGTCGTAGGCATCGAGGAGGGCCGGGTGCGGCTGGCGGGCGGCGAGGAGATCGCCGCCGACACCGTCGTCGTCGCCGCGGGAGCCTGGCTGCCGGGCCTCCGACTGCCCGTCCCGCTCCCGCCGTTGCGGGTGACGCAGCAGCAGGTCTTCCACTTCCGGCAGCGCCGGCCCGCCGACGCGTGGCCCGTGTCGGTGATCAAGTACACGGACATGCAGGCGTACGGGCTGCCCTCCGGGAGCGACGGGGGAGCGGCGCCCGCGATGAAGGTCGCCGAGCACGACCGGGGGACACCCACCACGGCCGACACCCGCACGGGAGTCCCCGACGCCGGCTCACGGGAACGGATCACCGCCTTCGTCCGCGACCGCTTCCCCGGCCTGGACCCCGAACCGGTCGCCGAGGCGACCTGCCTCTACACCACCACCCCCGACGAGGACTTCGTCCTCGACCGCCACGGACCGCTCGTGATCGTCTCCCCGTGCTCCGGACACGGCGCCAAGTTCACCCCGCTCATCGGCGCGATGGCGGCCGACCTGGCGACGGGCGTCGCCGAGCCGCACCCCAGGTTCCGGCTGACGCGCCGCACCCCCGGGGCACAATGACCGCATGACGACCGATCCCGGCCCCGGCCCCACCGACCTGCGTGAACACGCCGCCGCGCTGCCCGACCGCGAGGTCGACCCCGGCGCGGCGGCGCAGGCGCTGGGCCTGGAGGCCGTGATCGGCCGCCAGGTCAGGGAGTACCGCACGGCCGCCGGACTGTCGATCGCCGAGATGGCGGCCCGCGTCGGCCTCTCCAAGGCGATGCTCTCGAAGATCGAGAACGCCCAGACGTCGTGCAGCCTCACCACCCTCGGCCGCCTCGCCAACGGCCTCGGCATCCCCGTCACCGCCCTCTTCCGCGGCCTCGACGCCGACCGCGAGGCGGTGTACGTCCCCGCCGGGCACGGCGCCCGCATCGTCCGCCGGGGCAGCCGCGTCGGCCACCTCTACGAACTCCTCGGCGCCCTGCGCGGCCCCCACAAACGCATGGAGGCCGTCCTCGTCACTCTCACCGAACAGAGCGAGGTCTTCCCCCTCTTCCAGCACCCCGGCACCGAACTCCTCTACATGCTCGAAGGGGAGATGGTGTACGGCCACGGCGAGTCCGCCTACACCCTGCGCCCCGGCGACGCCCTCCAACTCGACGGCGAGGGCCCGCACGGCCCCCAGGAACTCGTCTCGCTCCCCATCCGTTTCCTGTCCGTCACGGCGTTCGGGGACCACGCCCCGCAGTAGAACCGTCCTGGACGGCTGCGTCCTCCAGGAACCGCAGCAGCACCCCGGCTTCGGCCCGCAGCCGCTCGGCGTGCGCCGTCCCCTCCACCTGCTCCGCCGCCCGCAACCGCTCGTCCGTCTCGGCCCGCACGATCCGTACGACGTCCTCCTCACCGAGCACCCGCCGCTCGGCCTCCGTCGCCCCCACCCCCACCGGCACCTGCTCGATCGCCTGCCCCCGCAGCGCCGACGCGTCCACCGGCACCGCCTCCGCGTTGTCGAGGGCCGCGAGCGTCGCACGCAGCGCGCTCACGGCGGTCTTCTCCCGGGCCCGCATCGCTTCGGGCAGGGCTCGGCGCAGTCGATCACGTAGGGACATGCCGGGACCCTACGAGCCCCCGCCCGGCCTCTCAACCGGATTGTCAGTGCCGCTGGTTAAGGTCGACTCCACCTTGATCTGACAAGGAGCACGGCCCATGAGACCTCCGGCGGAGCTGGACACCGTCCAGTGGCACACCCTCACCCACGCCTACGGCACCGCCGAGGACGTCCCCGGACTGATCAGGGCCCTGTACGAGGGCGCGGAACCGGCGGAGGAGGCGATCTACGAGCTGTACGGCAACATCCACCACCAGGGCTCGGTGTACGAGGCGTCCGCACCCGCCGTCCCCTTCCTCGCCCACGCCGCCCGGCACGCCCCGGGCCGCGCCGCCGACCTCCTCATGCTGCTGGCCGTCCTCGCCGACCACGACCCCGAGGACACCGAATCCCGGCACTGGGCGGGCAGCGACACCGCCGCCATCTGCGCCGAACTCCGCCGGGTCCTCCCGGACCTCCTCCCGTGCCTCGACGACCCCGACACCTCCGTACGCCGGGCCGCGCTGCGGACGGTCGCGGTCGTCGCCGGCCTGCTCCCGGCCGACCTGAGGGCGCGGGCCGAGCAGTGGCTCGACGCGCTGTACGCGGGTGACCCGGACCCGGCGGTGCGGGCGGACGCGCTCACCGCGTTGGCCCGCTTCGGGCGCGCGCCGCAGGGGCTGGACGACCCCGCGCCCGAGGTGCGGCTCGCGGCGGCCGTGCTGCACGCCGAGCGCTGCGGGGCGCCGTACCCGGCCGGTCTCGTGGAGGTGTTCGCGGCGGTCCCGCCCGGCGCCGGGGACGGCTTCCCGTGGTCGGACGGGGTCGGGCAGCATCAGAGGATCACCGCACTGCTCGGGAAGGACCCGGACGCCGCGCTCACGATCGCCGCCCGCTGGATCGACGCCGGTGACGCGGGCACCCACGGCTCGTGGCTGGCCGAGGAGATCGCCGAGACCTGGCGCGACCGCGAACCCGAGGTCCTCACCCTCCTGCTGGCCGCCCTGCCCCACCACGCGGACGACCCGGCGGCCCGGATACGCGCGATCGCCCACTGGACGGAACGCCTGCCGAAACCACCGGCCCACCCCGCCGGAACTCATCCCGCCGGGACCCGCCCCGCCGGGACCGGCTTCGAAGCCCCGGCGACAGACCGCGCAGCCACCTCGCACGCCCGCCTCCTCACCACCCTCCGCGACACCCTCCACCCCCACGCCACCACCGACGGCGACGCCGCCGCCCCAGCCCTCCTCGCCCTCCTGCGTGCCGAGGACCCCCGAGCCCTCGACCTTCTCGCCGACCGGCTCACCCCCGCCCTCCTGGAGGCCGCGGCCCACCACTTCCCCGAGCACGCCGACCGCCTGGTCCCCCTGATCCGGCGTGAACTCGCCGCCGGAGCCACCGGAAACGCGGCCATCACCCTCGTCGGCGCCCTCACGCCCTTCGGCGCCGCCGCCCGCACCGCCCACCCCGAACTCGTCGACTGCCTCCGCACCGGCCGCGCCGCCATCGTCGCCGCCCGCCGCCTCGGCCACCTCGGCGTACGAACCCCCGAGACGACCGCCCTCCTGAGAGCCGCGATGGACAGCCCCGACGCCTCCCTGAGCATCTCGGCCGCCGTCGCCCACCACCAGCTCACCGACGACCCCGTCCCCACGCTCGACACGATCAGGTCCCGCCTCCTCGCCGACGGCCGCACCCACTGGTACCTCCGCGGCCTGCGCCCCCTCGGCAGCGCCGCCGCCCCGCTGCTCCCCGTCGTCGAACCCCTCCTGGACTCCCGCGACGACTGGACACGCCTCGCGGCGGCCGAGGTCCACCACTGGATCACCGGCTCCCCGGACCGCGCCCTCCCGGTCCTCACCGCACTCGTCGGCCCCACCCCCGTCGGCCTCGACGCCCTGCGCACCCTCACCGTCCTCGGCCACTGTCCCGCCCCCCTCCGCCCCACCCTCCGCGCCCTCTCCTTCTCCCCACACCGCCTGCTCACCGACCTCCCCCACACCCGCCCGGGCCACACCGACGACGAACTCCGCACCCTCGCCCGCATGTTGCTCACCGACGCCCGGACGTGACGCGTGCGGGGGCGGACGCCGAGACCACCGAACCCCTCTCTGTCACTCCTTGCGCAACCGGGCGGTCACTAGCTGATGGTCATCCGGTGAACGGCTACGCCCCGAAGAACTCCGACAACCCCCGCGCCGAGTCCGCCGCGACGCTCACGTTCGCCGCGCCCACCACCAGCACGACCAGCGTCATGCCGACCCCGAGCGAGCCGAACACGCCCAGCAGACGCCGGGCCCGCCGGTCCGCCGTCCCCGTGAACCGCCGCCACAGCAGGACGCTCACGGCGACGAACCCGACCGCCACGACCGCGGAGACGACCGCCATCGTCACGTGGTAGCGCGTGTTGTCCCCGATCATCACCGCGAGCGCGGGCGGCGCGCTCTCCGGGCTCCCCAGCCCGGCCCTCACCTGCTCCAGCGTCCCCCCGAGCGCCCCGGTCCGGGTCCCGGTCGGCAGCATCGTCAGGACGGACGTGAACGGCGCCACCGCCCCCTGCACGTTGGCCGCCGCGACGACCAGCGAGAGCAGCCCGAGGGCACCGACGACGACCCCGGACACCGCGAGTCCGGCCCGCCGTGCCCCGCCGCTCCTGAGGAACGCCCGCCACACGACCACCCCCAGCGCCACGAGGACCGCCAACAGCAGGGCGGAGAGCGCCGCCTTGGCCAGGTGGAAGCGGAACCAGTAGTCGACGACACCCCCCAGCTCCGGCGAGTAGTCCGCCCGCCCGGCGGCCCAGTACCGGACGAACCCCTCCTTGACGGCCCCGACCAGCCGCCCCTGATCCCCGAACCCGCCTTGCGACGCGTCGGCCGCCAGCAGATGAGGCCCGAAGTACACGGCGGGCACGAGCGATCCGGCGAGGGGGACGAGCACACGGGCCCGCAGCCGGCCGGTGGGCGAAGGAACGGTGGCGGTACTGGACAAGGCACTTCCCGGGGTCAGGTCGGCACGACCCCCTCACCCTCCCGCACACGGGACGGCGTGATCACTGAGGTACGCCACCGAAGCGAGGGTGGGGTTAACCCCACCCTCCCTGCCGTACCCCCACCGCCCCGGTCCGCCGAGCCCGCCCTCCCGCAGGCGGCGCGGTCACCACCCCGGCCGCACACTCACACCCCCGTCGACCGGAAGGTCCACCCCCGTGATCCAGGACGCCGCGTCGGACGCGAGGAACACGCACGCCGCACCGACGTCCTCGGGACGGCCGAGGCGCCGCAGAGGCGCGGCGGCGTGCCAGCGGGAGACGCCCTCGGGCCAGTCGCCGGCGAGACCGGGACGGTCGACGAGGCCGGGGGAGACGGTGTTGACGCGGATGCCGAGGGGACCGTACTCCAGGGCGGCGGCGCGGGCGTGCGCGATGAGGGCGGCCTTGGAGGCGCTGTAGTGGGCGTGGCCGGGGGAGGGCCGGGTCCCCTCGACGGAGGCGATGTGCACGACGCTGCCCCCGCCCTGGCCCACCATGACCTTCGCCGCCTCCTGCGTACAGGCGAACGCGCTGGTGACGTTGGCCTGGTGCATCTCCTGCCAGTCGGACGCGGTGAGCGCCGCGAGCTCCTTCACCGGCTGCACCCCCGCGTTGTTGACCAGCACATCGAGCCGCCCCCGCCACCGCACGGCCTCCTCCACCACCCGCCGGCACTCCTCCTCCCGCGTGAGATCCCCCCGCACCACCACCGCCTCCCCGACCTCCCGCGCCAACTCCTCGGCCCGCCCGACCGCCTGACGGCAGTGGACGACGACCCCCGCCCCCGCCAGGGCCAGTTGACGCACGATCCCCTGCCCGATCCCCCCACCGCCACCGGTGACCAGGGCGACACGGCCGGACAGCGGCCCGCTGACGTTGCTCACTGAGCTCTCTCCCTCTCGACGACGTGAGCCCCAGTCATACCCCGGACCCCGACGCCCCGCCCGCATCACACCGGCGGATAGAACTGCGCGTACCACCGCCGCAGCGCCCGAATCCCCTTCTCGTGCGGCAGCAGCACCGGCTTCGCCAGATGCACCTTGTGATCCCAGATCAGCACCTCCTCCCGCACCTCCCCGAGCGCCTGCGACCGGAACACCAGCTTCAGCAGCGGCGTCAGGAACGGCGCCCGGGGCGGCTTGCGCAGGTAGTACAGCATCCGCAGCTCACTCGTCCGCTCGTCGACCGGCGTGCTCAGCGCGACCGCGGTCAACGACAGCACCGGCCCCTGCGTCCGCACCACCATGACGCCCGGCCCGTACATGAACGCGTCGAAGGTGTTGTCGATGTCCCAGCGCAGCACCCGCCGCCCGATCCGCCCCCGCGCCTCCGCGAACGGCCCGTCCTCCCGCCACTCCTGAGCCAGCGGCTCCGGCTGCCCGTGGATGAAGTGGAAGTGCGACTCGTCGACGATGTTCTCCCGCATCTCCTGCACATGCACCCGGGCCCGGCAGGTGTCCTCGATCGGCGCCGCGTACCCCCGGTCGGCCGTCTCCGGGATCTCCGGGACCTCCCACTCCGGCTCCCCGGGCCCCACGTACACGAACACCAGCCCGCTGTGCTCCCGTACCGGGAACCCGCCCAGCGCCACCTTCGGCACCCGCGCCGCGAACGGCGCCTTCACGCACCGCCCGTCCACCCCGAACCGCCACCCGTGGAACGGACACTCCACCGCCCCGTCGACGACCTTCCCGCCCGCCCCCAGATGCGCCCCGTAGTGCGGACAGTGCGCGTCCAGCACAGCGGCCCGCCCGTCCGCACCCCGGAACGCCACCAACGCCCGCCCGAAGTAGTGCAGGCTCACCACCTTCCCCGCCCGCAACTCCCCGCTCCGCACCACCGCGTACCACCCGTACGGCACACTCGGCATCGGATACGCGTCCGCCCTGCTGTCCCGCGGAAGCCGGTCCAGGTCGTCCTGTCCACGCAGTGATCGCATGCGGCGATGGTAACGGCCCTGGACGATTCAACTACCCCTCGGTACAAGGTAGTTGGCGCAAACGAGTCACCCTCCCCGAACGCCGTCGCCGTCTACCCCACCCACCCCGACCACCTCCGTCCATCCGTCGGGAAACCCCACCTCGACCCTCCCACCCCCCATCTCCCGAGCCCAGGCCCCCGACCACCCCACCCCGGGATCGGCGGTGAGCACCACCAGCGTCACCACCACCCCGTCCGCACCCCCGCCCACCAGCACAGGAGTCCCCGACCACCGCCCGTAAGCATTGGCCCCCTCCCCGGACACCACCCGCCCCTCCCGGACACCCCCGAGCAGCGACACGACCGCACTGCACAGCCCGTCCGCCCGCCGCACCACCGCCCACCCCTCCCCGGACGACCCCACCGGCGCCCCCGAGTCGGCGGCCACGGCCCAGCCCCCCTCCCGCAGCACGGCCCCCTCCGTCCCCTCGACGGCATGCACCCGCACTTCCCATGCCCCGTGCACCACACTCACCGTCGAGACGGCACACCCCGCCATCTCCTCACCCTCGCCCGTCAGCGGCACATGCCAGGACGCCCCCGTCCCCGCCCGGTGAATCCGCCCCCGGCGCGACGCCCCCACGGCCAGATGGTTGTCCACCCCGCCCGTCACGTCCCCCGGCGGCGTCTCCGGCGCGGTCACCGACGAGTACGCGAACCGCGTGTAGTGCGCACTGGCCTCGGACCGGGCCGGCACCGGCGCGAGCCGGTCACTGCCGTGATTGACGAGCCGTACGATCCCGTCGGCGGCCGTCGAGTGCAGCAGCCACCCGGGAGCGGCCAGCGACAGACACCGGTCCTCCGTCGCGAGGAGCTCCTCGGGAGCCGTCCACACCGGATCACCGGCCGGGATCAGCAGCCCCAGGAACGCCTTGGCCGCCCAGTACGGCGAGGCGGGCCCCGAGTACGGCTGCGTCACCGGCAGGAACTCCCGGTACCAGCCCAGCCGCAACACCCCGTCCCCGTCCGGCACTTCACGGTCTTCGAAGTGCCGTAACGCCCCCGACGCGAGCGCCCGGGTCCGCCCCGGCGACAGGGGAGTGGCGTCCGCGAGGACCCCCGCCCACAGCGGTGCCACGACGGCGTACCGGTAGGTGAGCGACCGCCCCTGATGGACCGGAGCGCCGTCACCCCCGAAGAAGTACTGGTACGTCTCCAGGAACTCCCGCAGCCGCCCCCGGTGCCGCGCCACCACCGCCGGATCGGCGCGCACCCCGGCGATCCGGGCCCACAGCACCGGATACAGGTGCAGTGCCCAGGCGTTGTAGTAGTCGAACTTCTGCCCGTCCCCGTCCGTGTACCACCCGTCCCCCCGGTACCAGTCGTCCAGCCGCGCGAGCCCGGCCTCGATCTCCGCCCGCCGGTACGGTGCCCCCACGGACGCGAGGAACTCCTCCACGATCACCTGGAACAGCCGCCAGTTGGAGTCGTTCACCACCGCCCCCACGAACCCCCCGAACCACTCGACGACCCTTTGCCGCACCCCCTCCGGCAACCGGTCCCACACCCACGGGCGGGTCTCGTGCAGCGCCACGGCGACGGACGCGGCCTCCACCATCGGCTGCCCCCGGTCCGTGATCGGCGGCCAGTGCTCCGGATGGGCGGGATCGGTCCCGGCCGCCAGCCCCGACACGTACCGCTCGATCAGCGCGTCCACCCCCACGCCCCCGGCCCCCGCGATCCGGAACGCGGCCAGCAGGAACGACCGCGCGTACCCCTCAAGGCCGTCCGACCACACCCCGGAGTGCCCGGCCCGTCCGGGCAGCCGGTACTGCGCGAAACCGGGCGTCGCGTACGGCACCAGCGCGTCCAGCAGCCGGTCGGCGGCCCCCTCCCACCTCGCCCGCGCATCGCTCATGCGGGCGGCCCCGCACTCTCCCGGACGACGATATGGGTGCCCAGCAGATGCCGGCCGGCGGGCGCCCCATCCCGCACGGCGAGCCGGACGGCGGCCCGCCCCAGCTCCTCGGCGGGCGTACGGACCGTGGTGAGCGGCGGGTTGAAGTCCTCGGCGAGCGGGATGTCGTTGTACCCGACGACCGACACGTCACCGGGCACCCGCAGCCCGGCGTCCGCGACGGCCCGCAGCACCCCGGCGGCCACCATGTCGTCCCCGGCGACCACGGCCGTGAACTCCCGCGTCTCGCGCAGCAGCCGCTCCATCGCGACCCGCCCCGCCTCCCGCCCGAGCCCGCAGTCGACGACGTACCCGGCCCCCTCCGGCAGCCCGTGCTCGGCGAGCGCCGCCCGGTAGCCCCGTACGCGCGCGTCGAGAGCGGTGTTCCCGGGCAGCCCCCCGAGGAAGACGATCCGCCGGTGCCCCGCCGACAGCAGATGCCCGGTGACGGCGCGCGCGCCCGCCTCGTTGTCGAACTCGACGACCAGTGCCGGGAGTTCCGGATCGGGGGAAGGGCGTCCGCACAGCACGAGCCGCGCCCCGGACGCGCTGAGGGCCTGCGCGTAGTGCGCGACCCGCTCCCGGTAGGCGTCGTCCTCGACGACCCCGCCGACCAGGATCACCACCCGCGCCCCCTCCTCCCGCATGAGCTGCACGAAGTCCATCTCCCGCTGAGGATCACCCCCGGTGGTGCCGACCAGGCACAGCCAGCCCCGGTCGGCTGCCTCCGCCTCCACCCCCTCGGCGACCTGCGCGTAGAACGGGCTGGTGACCTGGCGCAGCACCACGGCGACCATCTTGCGGCCACCCCCGACCAGCGCGCGGGCGTGCGCGTTCGCGACGTAGTCCAGCGCGCGGGCCGCCCGCAGGACCCGGGACCGGGTGGCCGGCGGCACCGGATAGTTCCCGGTCAGCACCCGCGACACCGTCGCCACCGACACGCCCGCCCGCTCGGCCACCTCACGGATCGTGACCCGTTCCCTCGCCACCATGTCGCCGCGCGCCCCCTTCTCGTCCCGTGCCGCCACGAAGAGCCGTCATGAAAAGCCGCCTGAAACGCCGTCATGAGGCGGCGGCGTGCTCCTTCGCCAGTTCGTCCGCCATTCTGTCCCCGCCCCGCGCCCGCCAGGTCCGCACCGCCTCGTCGTACGCGGACATCGGCGAACGCCCCGCGATGACGGCCGTCGTCGCGTCGTCCATCAGCGCCTTCAGCGTCGTCCCCTGCGTGGTCCGCGTCGTCGACTGGAGCCCGAGGGACGCGTCCCGGATCGCGACGGGGACGACCTTCTCCTGCCAGGCGTGCACCGCGCGCACCACCTCCGGCCGGCCCGGCACGAACAGCACCTGCGGCCCCTCGGCGAGATACCGGAACGGCAGGTTCGTCACGTTCTCCACCTCCCCCAGCCTCGTCGCCCGCGGCGCGCCGTCCGCACCCCGCGTGAAGTGCGTCCCCTCCACCCCGTGATGGACCAGCTCCCACTCCTTCGTCCCGAACGGCGCCGCGAGGAAGTCCAGCACCCGCAGCAGGAGTTGCACCCGCTCCTTCTTCGCCTTCTTGACGACGGTGTACCCGAACGACCGCCGCGCCGCGACAATCCCGCCCGCCGCCGCGCCGACGCTGTACGGCAGTGCCGGCGCCGGCGTCATGAGGCCCTCCGCGTCCGGGTACAGCGTCTGGTAGGAGCCGAACCCGTTCTGCATGGACCCCACCGTGCCGTTGAGGAACAGCGTCGTCAGGTCGGACGTCGACATCGACGCGGCGTCCGGATGGTAGAGCCCTCGCTTGCGCAGCCCCGCCTGATAGGCGATCGCCGCCCGGTACCGCTCGTCGGTGTAGTTGGGCCGGAACACCCCCGATCCGTCGACGGCCCACCCGGACGGCGCACCGTGCGCGGCGGCGTGCACGGCGTTCCCGAACACCGACCCCGTCCCCGCGCCCAGCGCGTACGTCCTGCCCTTCGTCGCCCGGCCCGCGACGGCCGCGAAGTCCTCGGACGTCCACCCCTCGCGCATCCCCGCGCCGGCGAACACCCCCTGGTTCAGCCAGAGCGTCGACCCCGGCAGCGGACGCTCCAGCGGGACACCGTAGATCCGGCCGCCGATCCGGCCCATGTCCCGCCAGGCGTGCCCGGGGATGTTCGCCAGGTTCGGGTACTCCAGGGCCGCCTGGCCGGACAGGAACGGCGTCAGGTCCTCGGCCCTGCGCTGTACGAACTGCGCCTCGCGCGGCAGCGTGAACCCGGAGAACACGTTCAGGATGTCCGGCAGCGCGTCGGGGTCGTCCGCCATGACGGTCGCCATCTTCTTCTGGTAGTCGTCCGTCGGGATGACCGTGAACTCGACCTTCACGCCGAGCGCCTTCTCCACGGCCTGCCAGTACCGGTTGTCGGCACGCCCCTTGGGCGGTGTGCCGAACGTGACCGACATGACGCGGATCGTCGACCCGTCACCCGGCGTGCGCTTCACGGAAGCCGGGAGAGCGGCCGGATAGGAGGTGTACCCCGGCTGCACCCCCGCGTCGGTCGGCGCGAGATCCGGCTTCGCGCCGGTCGCCGGCCGGTACGCGGGCCACGCGGCGAGCTTCTTGCCCGCGTTCGCGGTGTCGCCGTCGTCCTTGCCGGTGGAACAGGCGGTCAGCAGACCGGGGACACTCGCCGCTGCCATGGAACCGAGCAGCGCGCGTCGGGACATGCGGGACATGAGCGGGACCTTTCCGATAGCGAGGGTGTGTCAGCTCTTGACGGCGCCGGTGAGCACGCCCTTGGTGAAGTACTTCTGGAGGAAGGGGTAGACGAGCAGGATCGGTACGGTCGCGATCACCAGCACCGCCATCTGGATCGTCTGCGGCGCGCTCACCGTGCCCTCACCCGTCGTCGTGTCCGTCAGCCCGGTCCCCGCGATCACGTACGTCCGCAGGACCTGCTGCAACGGCCAGTGGTCGCTCTCCAGATACAGCGACGCGTAGAACCACGAGTTCCAGTAGGCGACCGCGTAGAACAGCCCGACCACCGCCAGCGCCGCCTTGGACAGAGGCAGGACGACGGACCACAGCACCCGCAGATCACCGGCCCCGTCCAGCCGCGCCGCCTCGTACAGCTCCTCCGGGACACCCTGGAAGAAGCCGCGCAGGACGACCAGGTTGAACACGTTCACCAGCACCGGCAGCACCAGCGACGCGTAACCGTCCAGCAGACCGAGCTGCTTGACGAGGAGATAGTTGGGGATCATGCCCGGCGGGAACAGGAACGTGAACAGGATCAGCAGCAGCACCGGACGCCCCCCGAACACCCCGGGCCGCGACAGCGCGTACGCGAGCGTCACCGTGCAGGCCAGGCTCAGCAGCGTCCCGGCCAGCGTCACCCCGGCGCTCACCCCGAGCGCGTGCGTGACGATCCCGCCGTCGAGGATGTCCCGGTACGCCTTCAGCGTCGGCTCCTGCGGCCACAGCACCCAGCCGCCGTTCGCCACCACCTCCCGCTGCGAGGCCAGCGACGTCGACAGGATCACCAGGAACGGCACGCACACCAGCAGCACCACCGCCGTCAGCGCGACCGCCTTCCCCGCCTGCGTGAGCGGCTTCGGCTTCTCCATCCACGCGGGCCTCACCGGTACACCCCCTGCTCGCCGAGCCGGTGCGCGGCCTTGTTCGCCGCGTACACCAGCAGCGCCCCGACGACGCCCTTGAACAGCCCGGCCGCCGCCGCGAACCCGTAGTCGCCGCCGACGATGCCCTGGTAGTAGACGAACGTGTCGATGACCTCGGCGGCCTGCGGACCCACCGCGTCCCGCTGGAGCAGCATCTGCTCGAAACCGACGGACAGGATGTCGCCCAGCCTGAGGATCAGCAGCAGGACCAGCACCGGCCGGATCGCCGGCAGCGTCACGTGCCAGAACCGCCGCCAGGGCCCCGCGCCGTCGATCGCGGCGGCCTCGTACCGCTGCTCGTCGACCTGCGCCAGCGCGGCCAGGAAGATGATCGTCCCCCAGCCCGCGTCCTTCCAGATCACCTGCGCGACCACCAGCGGCTTGAACGCGTCCGGGTTCCCGACGATGTCGACCGTGTGCAGCCCGGCGTCGTTCAGGTACCCGTTGACCATTCCCGTGTCGCCCAGCACCTGCTGGAACAGCGCGACGACGATCACCCACGAGATGAAGTGCGGCAGATACGCCACCGACTGCACGAACCGCCGCACCGACGACCGCGTCAGACTGTGCAGCAGCAGCGCGAGCCCGAGCGGCACCGGGAAGAAGAACACCAGCTGGAGCAGCGCGATCCACACCGTGTTCGCCACCGCGTCCCAGAACGCCGCGTCCTCGAACATCCGCCGGAAGTTGTCCACCCCGGTCCACGGACTGCCCCACAGCCCGTCGAACGGCACGTACTCCTTGAACGCGATCACGTTCCCGACGAGCGCCCCGTAGTGGAACACCAGGAAGTACCCGAGTCCCGGAAGCATCAGCAGGAACAGCGTCCGGCTGCGCCGTCCCTGAAAACCTTTTCGCTCGCCCAGCCTGCCCGGCCGATCGCGGCGGACACCTCTGACCGCCGTCTTCCCGGGGCCCTCACGTAACTGCACCGCCACGGAGCCTCCTCGGCTCGGGGTTGGGAGTGAGGGGAAGTTAAAACGTTTTCAGAGCCGGGTCAACGCCTGTGACAGGACCCGCAGGTGAGCACGGCCGGCGAGGGCGCCATTGACGGCCCCGATCACGTGTCCTACAAGTCTGTGAACCGGAACATCGCGCTTCACGGCAGCAACTGCCGTACCGGGAGGTCCACTTGTACCGTCAAGTGCTCGACCCGCTGGCCGGATCGCTGTACTGGTCCGCCCTCCTCGCCGCCCTGCCCCTGCTGACCCTCTTCGCGCTGCTCGGCTTCTTCCGCGTCCGCGCCCAGTACGCGGCGCTCACCGCCCTCGCCCTCGCGCTGCTCCTGGCGGTCGCGGTGTGGGGGATGCCCGCAGGGCAAGCCCTGTCGGGCGCGGTCGAGGGCGGCTTCTACGGGCTGTTCCCCGTGCTGTGGATTCTCGTCAACGCCCTCTGGATCTACCGGATGACCGAGGTCACCGGCTGGTTCGCGGTCCTGCGCCGGTCCTTCCGCACGGTCTCCGACGACCAGCGCGTCCAGGGCATCCTGATTGCGTTCTGCTTCGGCGCGCTCATCGAGGCCCTCGCCGGATTCGGCGCGCCCGTCGCCATCACCGCCGTGATGCTGGTCGCCGTCGGCATCGCCCCGCTCAAGGCGGCCACGGTCGCCCTGGTCGCCAACACCGCTCCGGTCGCCTTCGGCAGCATGGCCGTCCCGCTCACCACCCTCGCCGGGGTGACCGGGCTGCCCCTGGACGACCTCGGCGCGATGGCGGGCCGCCAGACACCGCTGATCGCCGTGTTCGTCCCCCTCGTCCTCGTGTTCCTCCTCGACGGCCGGCGCGGCGTACGCGAGACGTGGCCCGTCGCCGTCGTCGCCGGGGTCACCTTCGGGCTCGCCCAGTTCGCCGCCGCGAACTACATCAGCGTCGAGGTCACGGACATCGTCGCCGGCGTCGTCGCGCTGCTGTCGGTCCTCGGGTTCCTGCGGGTGTGGCAGCCGGCGCTGGTGACGGTCGGCGGGGGGATCGACACGTACTCGGACGCGGAGATGTACGGGGGCGAGGGCTCGGGCACGGGCGGCGGCGCGGGCGAGGGGGGTGGCTCGGGCGGGGGGTCGCGTTCGGGTGCGGGGTCGGGTTCCGGCGGGGCTACGGGGTCCGGCGCACGCGGCGAGTCGGTGCCGGGCCCGGTCACCCGCACCGGCTCCCGTACCGGCTCCGGCACCGGCTCCCGCTCCGACTCCAGCTCCCGCTCCGGTCACGGTGTCGGCTCCAGCCCCGGTCACGGTGTCGGCCTTGGCCCCGACGTCGGCCCCGGTCGAGGCTCCGATGCGGAAGACCCCGTCAAGAGCAGCGCCCTCATGGCCTTCGCGCCCTACCTGATCATCGTGGCCCTCTTCGCGCTCACCCAGCTCGGCCCCGTCAAGGAGTGGCTGGCCGTGCACGGGGTCGTCACGTTCTCCTGGCCCGGCCTCGACGTCCTGACGCCCACCGGTCAGCAGGCGGGCGCCGTCACCTTCAAACTCGAACACCTCAAGGCCGCCGGCACGATCCTCCTCCTCGCCGGCCTCCTCACGACGGCCCTCTACCGCCTGCGCCCCGGCCCCGCGCTCAAGGCGTACGCCGCGACGCTCCACCAACTGCGCTGGACCGTCGTCACCGTCACCTCCGTCCTCGCCCTGGCCTGGGTGATGAACCTCTCCGGGCAGACCGCGACCCTCGGCACGGCACTCGCCCAGACCGGCGCCGCGTTCGCGTTCTTCTCCCCGGTCGTCGGCTGGCTCGGCGTCGCCGTCACCGGCTCCGACACCTCCTCCAACTCCCTCTTCGGCGTCCTCCAGGTCACCGCCGCCCACGAGACCGGCCTCGACCCCGTCCTCCTCGCCGCCGCCAACTCCACCGGCGGCGTCCTCGGCAAGATGCTCTCCCCACAGAACCTCGCCGTCGCCGCCGCGTCCATCGGCATGGCCGGCAGCGAAAGCCTCATCTTCCGCAAGGTCCTCGGCTGGAGCCTCGGCCTCCTCCTCGGCTTCGCGGCGCTCGTCTACCTCCAGTCGACACCGGTCCTGGACTGGATGACGGTCTGACCGGCGAGACTTGAAGGGCCCGCCACCCGCACGTCAGCACCTCGTCAAGGTCCCCCCAACCCCTAACAGGACCTACTGAGGCTCCATCCGGCGGGCTCGGTGCCCGGTAGCCGCCGGCGGTGAGCACTCTCTTTTCTCTGGACACCGAGTCCTGTTGACAGATCGTGCCCCTGCCGGCCAGCCAGGAGTGAAATCGCTGATGGGATGTCGTGCCCGCCCGATCGCGGCGTGAGCACAGCCTTGGCTTGTTCTTCGTCTTCTGGCGTTCCCGGATGTGGCGCGGGCAGAGTGGGCGGCATGACAGAAAGTTCTGGCTCGGTCCCTTTGGGCGTTGATGACCGCCAGGCGGCGGAGCACGTCCTCGGTCGTCCGTTGAACCCGACATGGCCAGCGGGTGGGCTGATGTCGGGCAGCCGCGTCGCGGTCCTCCGCGCCCAGGACTGGGACGGTCCGTGGCAGGTCGAGTTCGCTGGAACGATCGATGCCATGCGTCGGCCGGTAGCGTCTGTCAGGTGACCGACGACGCCGTCATCTGGAACCAGTTCACTGTCTTGCTGCCAGAGGCCGAAGCCCGGGAAGTCAAAGACTGCTGGGACATCGGAGAGCAGGAGGCAGGGCTTGGCCTGCTTGTCTCCGGAATTGTCGGCCATCGGGTGCCGATCAGTGAGACGGCCAGGGCCCAGATCTCCGTACTCGCCGAGATCTGGGGCGAGCGGGAAACCCTCACACCCAAGATCCTTCAGTGTCGTGTCGAA
The DNA here is from genome assembly GCF_040610055.1 of Streptomyces sp. NPDC004539. Lineage (NCBI taxonomy): Bacteria > Bacillati > Actinomycetota > Actinomycetes > Kitasatosporales > Streptomycetaceae > Streptomyces > Streptomyces sp. NPDC004539. The sequence continues at coordinate 25,948 of NZ_JBEXLS010000053.1, forward strand.
GGCGCGCCAGGCCCCATGAAGTTGATCGATGGCGACGGGAGCCCCGTTCCCGAGGCAACTGCTGTGGGCGTACAGGACCTGGCCGGCCTCGTCTTCGTGCCTTGGATCACCTGCACGATATGCGGCCAGATCCTGATGCGCGTTCATGCCCGTGAAAGCTGGGGAGATCTTTCCCACCTGGCGCGGTACTACGTCATCACGACGCCGGACCGGGCTACCGTCCTGCGGCTTTTCCCTGCCGCCTCCGCCGGCGCGTCCTTCGCTCTCCTCCAGTACGCGTGTCCAGCAGCACCATAAGAAACGGTGTCCCATCAGGTCGCCGGCTGTCCAAGGCTCGGCTGCCAGAAGGCGTCGCGGGCATCGAGCGATTGCACAGGATGATCGGTGCCGAGCTGGAGAGGACAACAGGGCCGAGGTGGTGATCGGGATCGAGACCGACCGGGCCTCATGGGCGCAGGCGCTGATCGTTGCGGCTGCACGGTTTACGTGGTCAAACCCACTGCAAGCTTCCCGGTACCGGGAACGCTCGGCGGTCTCGGGGGCCAAGTGTGACGCGGCCGACGCGTACATGCTCGCCGACGTGGTGCGCACCGACTCCCACCAGTTGCGCCCTTCACTGCCGACGCGGAAGCAGTCAAGGTGGTAACGCGCACCCATAGGACCTTGATCTGGGGGCGGACCCACACCACGCAGCGGCTGCGGCACGCCCTGCTGGACTACTTCCCCGCCGCCTTGGAGGCGTTCGAGGACCTGGACGCCCCCGACGCCCTGGAATTGCTGGCCAAAGCACCTGACCCGGCAGTCGCAGCCAAGCTGACGGCCGCACAGATCAGTGCAGTCCTCAAGCGCGCCCGTCGGCGCAACAGGCCGTACTGCGGCGCCAAGCACCTGGGCCACCGCCGCTGTGACGGCTGCCTACTCCGACTCGGTACGCGCTCTTGCCGCGCTGCTGGCCACCGTGAACGGGCAGGTCAACTTTCTACGCGGGCAGGTCGAGGACTACTTCCGTCGGTACCCCAACGCTTAGATCATCGGCTCCCAGCTCGGGCTGGGCTCGATACTCAGCGCCTCCGGTGGAAAGAAGGTCGTGACCGCCCGGCACGTCCGAAGCGACCGACTCATCGACGCCTTGATCGCTCAGGCATTCTCCGCACTGAGGATCTCCGCCGGTGCCAGGGCCCACCGCGAGAAACAACGAGCCCGCAGCATCGAATTCAATTCCGCCCTGCGTCAACTCGCCGCGTGACACTACAGCTCGGGCAACCGGTCAACGGATGTAGGAGACCGCTGCTCTTCCAGCCAGTAGAGGTAGATCCGCAGGTCAGCTGCCAGGCCATCGGCGATGTAGAGCTCGAAGTCGCGGACGGCGGCGGCGATGCCCTGGCCTGACCAGGCATCGCCCTCATCCCATTTGCTCCGCTGTCCGGACAGGTACTGCACGACTTGGCTGCGGTCACGCCACCACTCTCGAACCGTTTCCGGTGTCCATCGCGAGTCGCCGTCACAGCCGTATCCGAGGAACGGGTCGTTGTCCGCCGCCTCGACCAGCCGGGCCGTGTCCGCAAGCGTTCTGGGCTGACGGTAGACGTACTCGCTGAGGTACTCGCCTCCGTAGAGGACGTGGGCGGGCGCCGAGAGCCGTCCCGTCCAGCAGGTGTCGGTCTCCCCGCCGTAGAAGGGCCCGGGGACGTTGAGCCACAGTCGGTCTTCCCAACGGCCCTCAAAGACATTGCGGTCGTTGCCGAGGACGGCCACCGGGTCGAAGTAGAGCTCCATCCGCCGAGACTAGAGCATTCGTTCGAGCTGAACGGCATATGCCTCCGGGAACTGTCTGGTCTCCGAGGGCTCACGTACTCGCCGTTCGACTCGTCGGCTCATGGGATGTCTGTCAACGTTCCGTCAGGATGGACCGTAATGCCGGGGGAGCGGGCATAACGTCGACGACGAGCCCCGGTCCCGCCTCCCCGCGACCGGGGCGCCCCGAGCACCCCTCACGGAGGCCACTCATGACGGAAGCCCTGTACGGAGACGACCCCGAACCCTCCGATCCGTCCCCGGCCGGACCCCTGTACGTCCCCGTCCGGCCGGGCCCCTCGGGCTGTACGGCCCGCCTCTTCCGCACGCCCCTCGGCACCCGCACGGCCGTCGGCTTCACCTCCGCCCGCCGCCTCACGGCGACCCTCGGCCCGCACCAGCCCTGGCTGCGCCTCGCCGAACCCGCCCTGCGCGCCCTCGCCCTCCCGCTGGGCGTCACCGCCGTCACCGTCGACCCCCAGTTCACCGCCCCACCGCCCGCCGGACGCCCTCAGCGCACCACCCTCAGCCCCCGCAGCCGGTTGAGCGCCGCCGCGATCTCGTGACGCCGGGGCACCGCGAAGTCGTCGTCGTGGACGCCGCGCAGCGCCGCCACCGGATCGGCCCCGGCGAAGTCCGCGTCGAGCAGGTCGAGGGCCTCCGCCAGGGTCCGGTCCCGCGTCAGATGGCCGTGCCGCACGAGGAGTTCGAGCGCCAGCCCCACCCCGGTGACGTGCGAGGCGTCCGCGAGGGGCTCGACGCCCCGCAGATCGATGTCGTGCTCACCGAAGACGAGATAGTCCGTACCCCGCGCCCGCACCCGGCTGCGCCCCTTGACCGTCGAGTCCACCGACGCCGGGTCGATCCGGCGGGCGACCACCCCCGGGAAGGAGTCCGCCTCCGCCCGCCGCCCCGTCGGCACCGCGGCGATCTCCCGGGCCCGCTCCGTCACGTCGTACGGACGGTAGGCGTCCATCAGCACCACCCGGTCGGCGACTTCGAGATAGTCCCCGCTGCCGCCCATCACCAGCACCGTCGACACCCCGTGGTCCCGGTGCAGCGAACGCACCGAGTCCACCAGCGGCGTCAACGGCTCCCGCTCCTTCGCCACCAGCGCCTGCATCCGCGCGTCCCGGATCATCAGGTTCGTCGCCGCGGTGTCCTCGTCGATGAGCAGCAGCCGCGCCCCGCTCTCCACCGCCTCGCACAGGGACGCCGCCTGGGACGTCGACCCGGACGCGTTCGGCGTCGAGAAGTCCGCCGTGTCCGCCCCGCCCGGCAGATGGCTGACGAACGCGTGCACGTCCACCCGCTCCACCGGACGACCGTCCTCCGCCCGGATCTTCACCGTGTCCGGCAATGAGACGGCCCGCTCCCGGCCGTCCCCCGGAACGTGGTCCCACACCCCCGTCTCCAGCGCCCGCAGCAGCGTCGACTTCCCGTGGAAACCACCCCCCACGATCAACGTCACCCCCTCGGGCACCCCCATCCCGGTGACCGTCCCCGCATGCGGCAGCTCGACGCTCACCCGCAGCTCCTCGGGCGACCGGAACGCCACCACCCCCGCACCCTCCGCGGGCCGGTCGTCCGCCCCGCTGCGCCTCGCCGGCAGCGACCCGTCCGCGACGAACCCGACCAGCCCCAGCCCCGGCAGAGCCGCCCGCAACGCCGCCGAGTCCTCCACCGCCGCCACGAACTCCCGCACCCGCCCCGCCTCCAGCGCCGCCAGACACAACGCCCGCTCCGCGACCCCCGGCAGCACCTGACACAGCAGCCGCCGCGCCTCCCGCCCGTCGACCCGGCGATGCGGCCCCGGCAACGCCACCCCGAGCCGCAACGTCACCGACCCGTCCCGCGCGTCCACCGTGCACGAATTCCGGTCCAGCACCTCCTGCCCGCCTGCGTCGAGCTGCACGGCCCGCTCCGCCGCCACCTCCCGCGCCGCCCGCCGCACGAGATACCCGGCCAGCGCCCGCCGCCGCACCGGCGAGTCCCACAACTCCCTCGGGAACCCGGCCCGTTCACCCGGCATCCGGACGGCGACCCGCGCGGGCGGCGCGTACGGGTCCGCCTGCCCCCGCACGATCTCCACCGACACACCCCCGGGCAGCTCCCACCGCCCGGTCAGCCCCCGGTAGCGGCTGTAGGACGCCCCGTCGAGCTGCTCCAGCTCCCGGTCCAGGCCCTGACGGACACCGCCCGTCCGCTCCGGCGCTCCCGTGGACCGACGGGCACGGCCCGTGTGTTCCGACGCTCCGGTGGGTCGCCCTTGACGGCGCATGAGCTGCTCACTTCCTCGCTGCGGGTTCGGCTCCGGCAGCTCCCGCCCGGGCCCTCACCGGCACACCGGCCGGTGCTTCGGCTCCGGGAGGGAGACCGTCGGATCGTACTGGGAGGAGATCTGGAAGACGCCCGCCTGCCGTGCCGTGAGCCGCGTGAACTCGCCGTCCTCGCTCAGACAGGCCCCGTTGTCGGCCCGCAGCCAAGGGGACCAGGCGATCCGCACGGTCACCGACGCCGCCTTCGGCAGATACACCACGAGATACGCGTCCGAGTCCGGCGCCCGCACGGCCTCCGCCGGGGCGGACACCAGCGGCACCGCGTCCCGCACCCGGTACAGCCGCCAGTGCGCGTCGCTCCACACCGGCTCCAGCCAGCTCAGCCCGCCCCGGATCAGCGCCGCCTCCGCGACCCCCGAGTGATCGGGCTCCGCGTCGGAGACGGCGACGAGACCGACCGCCCACGTGTCCAGCCAGGCCCGGTACGCGGCCGGGGTCAGCGTGCCCTCGTAGAAGATCCGGCCGCGCTCGACGTCGAGCTGGGTGTTCCAGCCGCGCGCCAGGTTCACGTGCGGTGCGAGGACGGCGGCCTCACGGTGGTCGTGCGCCGGGACGACCTCCACCCGGCCTTGGTCCGCGTCGAACCGGTCCAGCGCCCCCAGCAGCCCCCGGGTGTCCGCGGCCCACGCCGGCACCTGGCTCGACCCCTTCACGAACGACACGGGCGTCCCCGACCCCACCCAGAACAACGACCCCGCCAACGCCAGCACGAGCCCGCCGCGCCGCAGCCGCTCCCAAGGCAGCCGCGCCAAGGGGAGCCGAAGGACAGACAGCCGGTCCAGCCGCCCCCGATCACCCGGCAGCCGCTCCGGCGGCCGGGACGACACCAGCGCCGCCACCAGCACGGCCGGCGCGAACAGCAGCGCGAACCGCTCCACGTTGCTGCCGATCGGCGTCGGCAGCAGGAACGACAGCACGACCCCCAGCACGTACACCAGCGCCCCGAGCCTGACGACCCGCCACCCCCGCCCACGCGGCGCGCACACCGCCACCGTGAGCCCGAGACCGGCCGGCCACCACACCCGGCCCACCGCCATCGGCTCCTCCCCGTCGAACGGGAACAGCAGCGTCGTCACCCCCACGACCAGGAACGGCGGAACCATGAGCACGGCGGCCCGCCACCAGTCCCGCAGCAGGCCGTACGCCGCACCGGCGACCACCACGAACAGCCCCGCCACCGGACTGCCCGCCGTCGCGAGCAACGCGTACCCGGCGGCCGGGACCAGCCGCCGCTCACCCACCAGCACCACACACGCGGCGAGCGCGAAGGCCACCCCCAGCGCGAACGTCACCCGCCCCGCCGCCACGTTCACCCACAGCCCGAACGCCGCCGTCAGCGCGGGCGCCAGCGGGCGCCGGACCCCCGACCGCACGAACAGCACGGCCGCCAGCCAGCTCGCGGCCAGCCCGGACACCACGGCGACCGTCCGCACGCCGAGGAAACCCATCAGATACGGCGACAGCAGGCTGTAGTTCGCCGTGTGTAGCCCGCCGAACCAGAACAGCCCGTACGCCGAGTCGCCGTGCTCGGCCGCGAATCGCGCCCACGCCTCCTGCGCCGCGAGGTCACCGCCGCCGTTCGCCCGGAACACCGCCCACACCAGGTACAGGGGCAGCATCGAAGCCGTCGCCAGCAGCGGCACCCGCCACCGGCGGGCGGCCCCCGACCATCTCCGCCGCGCCGAGGGGGCGGCCCGGTCGGAGCGGGCGACTGCGTCGAGGGCAACGGTCATGAGAGGCACGATTCCTGGAGGGGGGGACGTTTCCTGGACAGGGACGGTCGACGACGGCGGGACCCGCCCTGCGAGACCACTTCCGTCACACACCACCCTCCCGCCCCGCACCCCCGCCCCACATCGGCCGAACGGCCGGACATCACGCCCCGACCCACCCCAGAATCGGCCGTTCGGCCGAGGCGCACCCCCGCCTCCCCATGCTCACCACCCCCTCACCCTCACCCTCGCCCCGCACTCACCGCCACTTCGCCCCCTCGCCCTCCCAGCTCACACCCCCGACCCCCACCTCACACCCCACCTCACACCCCACCTCACACCCCATCACTCCGCCCCTCGATCGCCCGCACCACCGCCACCATGTCCTCCCCGCCGAACCCCAGCTCCACCGTCTCCCCGAACAACGCGTGACACACATCGAGCAACGGCGAAGCCACCCCCGCCTTCCGCGCCGCCTCCGCGATCAGCCGGTTGTTCTTCAGCACGTCCACCACCCCCGCCTGCACCCCGAACTCCCGCTCCACCAGCTTCGGCGCCTTCACCCGCGACACCGCGCTCGCCATCGGCCCTGCGTCCAGCACGTTCCGCAGCAGCCCCAGGTCCACCCCCTGCCGCTCGGCGAAGTGGAACGCCTCGGTCAGCCCCGTGACCAGCGTGATCAGGAACAGGTTCACCGAGAACTTCATGAGCAGCGCCCCCGGCACGGCCCCGCACACGAACACCTCACGGCACACCGGCGCCAGCAACGGCCGCAGCGCCGCGACGGCGTCGTCGTCCCCGGCCAGCATCCCCACCAACTGACCCTGCTCCGCCGGTACGCGCGACCCCGAGACCGGCGCCTCGACGTACCGCCCGCCCGCCGCCCGGACGTCGTCCTGGAGAGCGGTCGAGTACTCGGCCGAGGTCGTGCCCATGTGGACGACGACACGTCCCGCGACCCGCGCCGCGAACTCCGGCGTCCCCCGGCCCAGCACGGAGTCCATGGCACCCTCGTCGGCGAGCATCAGGACGACCGTCCCCGTCCGCGCGAAGACCTCGGCCGCGCTCGCGGCGACCTCGGCCCCGGCCGCACGCAGCGCCTCGCACGGCTCCGGCGAACGGTTCCACACGACCAACGGCGTCCCGGCCCGCGCGAGATTCAACGCCATCGGCCGACCCATGACGCCGAGACCGACGAAACCCACGTACGACATGCCGCACCACCACTCTCCCGGGACTATGACCGCTGTCATAGTAGCCCGCGCTATGACAGCGGTCATAGACTGGCCGCGGTACACGAGAGGGAGGCCCGGAGTGACGGAACGCGGACCACGCGAACGGATGGTCTTCAGCGCCGCCCAGCTCATCCGGCGCGACGGAGTCGCCACCACCGGCATGCGGGACGTCGCCGCCCACGCGGACGCACCCCGAGGCTCCCTCCAGCATTACTTCCCCGGCGGCAAGGAGCAACTGGTCAACGAGGCCGTCCGCTGGGCGGGCCGGTACGCCGGCAACCGCGTCCCCCGCTTCCTGGACGCCCTCCCCGCACCGACCCCCGGCGGCCTTTTCGCCGAGATGGTCCGCCAGTGGACCGCCGAGTACACGACGTCCGGATACGCGGGCGGCTGCCCCGTCGCCGCCGCCACGGTCGACTGCGCCGAATCCACCGCCTCCACCCGGGAAGCCGCCGTCGGCGCGTTCACCACCTGGACCGAGGCCGTCGCCGAGGCCCTCACCGGCATGGGCGTGCCGCCCGACCGCTCCACCTCCCTGGCCACCCTCATGATCAGCAGCATCGAGGGCGCCCTCCTCATCGCCCGCGCCGAACAGAGCACCCGGGCCCTCGACACCGCCGTCCGGGAACTGACCCCCCTGCTCGACGCCGCGGTCGACCGGGACGCCCTCAGCCGCCCGGCCTGACCGGCGCACTCCCGCGCCCCTGACCCCGGCCGCTCAACTCGGCGTCCAGCGTCTCCTGCGCCACTCGCATCCCCTCCGCGTACACCGGTTCCCCGAGCCGCCGCCACATCTCGTCCTCCGGCACGTCCTCAACATGTGCCACCACCCACCACACGTTCCCGAACGGGTCCCTGACCCGCCCACCCCGCTGCCCGAACGCGCTGTCCATCACCTGCGTGACCACCCGGCCCCCGGCGGCGACGGCCCGCGCGACCGCGTCGTCCGCGTCCGCCACGAACACCCGCAGCAGCGCCGGCATCACCGGCCACTCCTCCCGCCGGTCGAACGCCAGCACCACCGTGTCCCCGACCCGCACCTCCCCGTGCCCCACGGCCCCGTCCTCGGTCGTCACCCGGGCGAGCTCCTCACCCCCGAACACGTCCACCACGAAGTCCAGAAACCCGCCCGTGTCGTCCGTGACGACCCAAGGCGCGACCGTGGTGTAGCCGGCAGGCTGCTTCGACATGGGAACCCTTCCGCAGAGGAACAGAGGAATCATCTGTCTCCGACAGTAGGACCGATGTAGGACGAAAACGGTCCTAGAGGCCCGCCGAGAGCCGACAGGACGGCTCCCACGGACACACCCCCCTCAGGCGCGTCACGCCCCTCAGCTCCCTGACACGCGTCACACCCCTCAGACCCCGAACACCCCACCGACCCGCCGCACGACCTCCTCCTCCGTCATCCCCACCTCCACCCGCACAGTGTCCAGCCCCAGTTCCCCGGTCTCCCGCGTCAACCGCTCGACGAACAACGCGTCCCGCTCCGCGAGATTCCGCGCGGCCCGCTCCGGATCACCGGTCCGCCCCACGAACCCGTCCCCGGGCGCCGCCCGCCCCTCGATGGCCGCCTTCCGGAAGCCGGGCGTCGGAAGCAGCCAGACGGCATGACCGGGAGCGTCGAGCAGTGGCCGCACCAGACGGGGCAGCAGCCGAAACCCCTCCACCACCACACACCGGTCCCGAGGCAACCGCAGCAGATCCTCGACGATCAGCCCGAACCCCTCACCCCGGAACCAGTGAAACGTCTCGGCCATGACACGCGGCGACCGCCCCACCCACCGCTCGTCCATGTCCATCGCGAGGAACTCGCGCAGGAACGGCGCGTCCCGAGGAGTGGTCCGGCGCGCATGCTCCTCCATCACGTCGTCCGTGACATACAGCCGCCACCCCCGCCGCGCGGCAATCCTCCGGGCAACCGTCGACTTCCCCGCCCCCGGCCCCCCACCGACCCAGTACACATGCCCCAACCGCCCCACGCCCTCCATCCCCGTCAATCCCCCTGCGCCCAAGCCGCCACCGGCAGCGACAGATACACCCCGAACTCCCGCAACCCCGTCGCCTCCGCCACGGCCTCGTACAACCCGTCCACCCGCTCCTGACGATCCACCGCCCGGCTCTCGAACCACTTCGACCGCACCTCGATCACCACATCCAGCCCACTCCGATCGAACGGCCCGAGCACCCGGAACCTCAACTCCACGTCCCCAGGCCGAAGATCCCCGTCATACGGCTCCTCAGGACACTCCACAGCCACGGACACCAGATGCGGCAACACATCCCCGAGCTCACGCAGAACCTCCGGTGCGACATGGGGCGCGTAAGTGATCTCCACGAGCGGCATCGCCCCACCCTATCCAGCACCGTCCACGTACAGGCAGAACGGATGCCCCGCCGGATCGAGCAGCACCCGCACACCGTCCTGAGGCTGGAACTCGCTCTCCCGGGCCCCGAGTTCGACCGCGTGAGCGACGGCGACGGCGAGATCGGTGACCTCGAAGTCGAGATGGGCCGTCATCCGCTGGGCACCCTCCCGCGCGGGCCAGACCGGAGGGACGTACCCCTCGGCGCGCTGGAACCCGAGATACGCGACCCCCTCGGCGGGCGCGACAGCCGCCCCGTCCACATCCGCCTTCACGATCTCCCACCCGAGCAACTCCGCGTAGAAGCACGCCAGTTCACCGGGATCGGGTGCCTCCAGCACCACGCCCCACCAGTCGTGCCGCGACAGCCGGGCCGCACCAGGATCAGATTCGGGACGCCCCCGCACCAGACGCCCCCGCCCCGGCCGTCAGCCCCCCGCCCGCGCCAAGTCATACTCCCGCCGAGCCCGCTCCACCCGCTCGCGCCGCTCGTCGGTCCACAGCGCGAGCGCCCGGATCTGGACGGCGGCCTCGCGCCCGAGATCGGTGAGGGAGTACTCGACGTGCGGCGGGACGACGGGCTTCACGTCGCGGTGGACCAGCCCGTCCCGCTCCAGGCTCTGAAGGGTCTGCCCGAGCATCTTCTCGGTGACCTGCCCGACGGACTCCGTGGCGCCGATGGCCCGCCGCAACTCCGCGAACCGGTAGGTGCGTTCCAGGAGCCGGATCAGGACGACGACGCCCCAGCGGCTGGTGACGTGCTCCATGGTCAGACGCTGCGGGCACAACGCCCCGGATCGGCTCGCCACCCCGGCACTGACGGTCATGCCAGTACCGTACTTCAAAGTACGTACTCACGCAGAGTGACGAAAACTCCTAGGGTCGAGGACACACCCAACCCCCCTGCCGCAAGGAGCCGTCATGAGTTACGTCGTCACCGGAGCCTCCGGGAACCTCGGCCGTCTGGTCGTCGAGGGCCTGCTGGAGAGGGTCCCGGCCGACCGGATCACCGCCGTCGTACGGAGCGAGGAGAAGGCCGCCCCCTTCACCGCCCGGGGCATACGGACCGCGTTCGCCGACTACAACGCCCCGGACACGTACGCGAACCTGTTCGCGCCCGGCGACAAGGTGCTCCTGATCTCCAGCGGCGAGATGACGGCGGACCGCGCCGCCCAGCACAAGGTCGTCATCGACGCCGCGCGGGCCGCCGGCGTCGCCCTCCTCGCCTACACCAGCGCGACCGGCGGCCACGACGCCCCCCTCACCGAGGCCCACCGCGCCACGGAGAAGACCCTCGCCGCCTCGGGCGTCCCGCACACCGTGCTGCGCAACAACTGGTACAGCGAGATCTTCGCCGACGGCCTCGACCGGATCATCGCCCACGGCACCCTGGTCCGCGCCGCCGGCGACGGCCGTATCGCCTCCGCGACCCGCGCCGACTACGCCGCGGGCGCCGTCACCGTCCTCACCGGCGAGGGCCACGAGGGCCGTACGTACGAACTCGGCGGCGACCACGCCTGGACGTTCACGGAGTTCGCCGCCGCACTCTCCCGCCTCTGCGGCAAGGAGATCGCCTACCACCGGGTGACCCCCGAGGCGTACGCCGACGTCCTCACCGGCGCGGGCGTGCCCGCCCTCTACGCGACGATCCTCGCCGACGCGGACGCCTCCTTCTCCCGCGGCGAACTCGCCGCCGTTACCGGCGACCTGTCCCGCCTGACGGGCCGTCCGACGACACCGATCGCGGACACGATCGCCGCAGCCCTCAAGTGACCACCGAGCCCTGAGCCAATCCACGGCCGGCCGCCGTACGGCACCCCCCAGGTCCGTCCGGCGGCCGAAGTCGCTTGAGCCTCCTCCCCGCCTCCGCGATGATCACCGCCCATGGAGTTCTTCTGCTACCACCGTGACCGCACCGGCTCCCTGCCCCTGCGCAGGGAACTCGCCGAATCCCACTGGTCGTACATGGACCGCTACACGGCCGAACTGATCGCCCGCGGCCCCACTTTCGCCGCCGACGGCGAGACCCCCACCGGCAGCGTCCACATCGTCGGCCTCCCCGATCCGGCCGCCGCCCGCGCGTTCGCCCACGACGAGCCCAACCATCAGGCCGGCGTCTACCGGGACGTCCTCCTGCGCCGCTGGCGCAACCTCCTCGGACGCACCATGTGGGACTTCCCCGGCGGCCCGACCGGCGATGACCGTTACCTGGTCCTCGGCCTGGGCCCCGTCCCGTCCACTGTCCTCACCCTCCCCGGTACCACCGACGACCTCATCGCCTTCGGCCCCCTCCTCTCCGACGACGGTACCCGATGGCTCGGCACGACGGCCCTGGTACGCGCCCCCGACCCGCACACGGCCCGCACGGTCCTCGGCCCCCACGCCGAGACGGAGGTCCACGCCTGGGAGTTCGGCGGCCGACGCTGACCCCACCGGCCTCCGCCCTCCGCCCATCGGCCTCCGCTCCTGCGAAGCACCACCACACGTACGACGCCGAGCCGCGCCGCCCGCGCGAACAGCCCTGAACCCCGCCGCTCACCCACCCCCCTTCTCCGGACTCCGCGCCCCCGACCACCGCGCCCATCCCCACACCCCCGCGGCGATCACCCCGAGCACGACCGTCGCCGCCCCCGACGCCCCCAGTACTCCCCGAGGCCCGAGCGTCGCCGTGAGCGGCCCGCCCAGTGCCGTCCCCACCGGCGCCGCCGTCAGCAGCGCCGCCCCGCGGGCTGCCAGCACGGTCGTCAGCCAGGCGGCCGGTGTACGTTCCTGGAACAGCGTGAACGACAAGGCGGTGAACGGCCCGTAGATCACCCCGCCCACCGCGAAGCACACCAGCGACACCCCGGCCGGCGCCCCGAACCCGAACGGCACGAGCAGCAGCCCCCACCCCACGACGATCCCCAGCGTCACTGGCCAGAGCGGCAGCCGCCTCAACGCCCCCGCCGCCAGTGCCCCCAGCACGGCCCCCACCCCGAACACCGTCCAGTAGAGTCCGAGGAGTTGCGCGCCCGATCCGAGGTCTTCGGTCACGTGCAGCGGCAGCGCGACCTCGACGGGCCCGTACAGAAAGTTGAACATCCACGTCAGCACCAGCACCCCGAGCAGCTCGGGCTGGCCCCGCAGGAGCCTGAGCCCGTCCATGGACCGCCCGGCGTCCGCCGGCGCCTCGGTCACCCCGCCGGCCTCACCGATCCGCCCCACCTGCACGGCGAGCACGGCGAACGACAGCGCGTCCGCCCCGATCAGCCAGGCGGGCCCCACCACCGCCACCAGGAACCCGGCGACCGCGGGCCCGAGGATGATCGAGACGGACACGCTCGAACTGAGCAACGCGTTGGCCGCGAGCCTTCGTTCGGCCGGCAGCAGCTGCGCGACCAGCGAGTACCTCCCGGCCCCGCCCCACGCGTGCAGCACGGACGACCCCGCGAGCAGCACCACGTACAGCACCGGATGCAGCACCCCCAGCGCCCACGCCACCGGCACGCACCCCAGCATCGCCGCCCGCAGCCAGCTGTCCACCGCCAGCAGCCGCTTCGGCGCGAGCCGCCGCAGCCACCGCCCGAACACCAGCGCCCCCACGGCCCCCGGGAGGGCGTAGGCGGCCACCGCCGCGCCCACCACGAACCCCGCCTGCCCGTCCGGCGCGATCAGCACGGCCAGCCACGCCACCGCGACGACACTCATCCCGTCCCCGAGGTCCGACACCGCGAGCGCGGGCAGCAGCCGCCTGAACTCGCCGTGCCGGAACAGGGGTTGATAGGAGCGCGGGACGAGCCGGGCGGGGGAGAGGAGAGTCACCCGCCCACGTTAGCCACATGATCCGCACGGCGTCCCGCACTCTCCTCGGCACCTCTTCCGAGGACGGCGCCGCCCGGATGCCGCTCGGATGCCGCCCTGACGCCTCCCGGCGCGCACCCCCGCCCCGCAATCCGCTTGCACACGCCCACCTACGAAGCGATCGTGGCCGCGTGGATCATGAACTCGTCGAAGCCGCCGCCCACCTCGCCCGCACCCGCTGCCACGGTGACCGCCACACCATGGCGGCGGCCGGCCGCGCCCCCGACGGCCGGATCGTCACCGCGCTGAACGCCTGCCACTTCACGGGCGGCCCCTGCGCCGAACTCGTCCTCATCGGCACGGCCGCCGCCCAGGGCGTCTACGACCTGCGGACGATCGTCGCCGTCGGGGACCGCGACCGGGGAGTCGTCCCGCCCTGCGGACGCTGCCGGCAGGTCCTCCTCGACTACTTCCCGACGGTCGAGGTCATCGTGGGGGAGCGGGCCGTACCCGTCGCCGACCTGCTCCCCGAGAGCTACGTCTGGGCCGACCACCAGTAGCTCACCGCGTGCTGTACCCGGTCTCCATGAGCCGGCGCAGCGTCGGCAGCGCGTCGTCGTCGACCGGGGCGCCGCCAGTCCAGGCGAGCAGGAGGGCGGCGAGGAAGAGGTCGCGGCCGTGGACCGCCGGCCGTGCCGTCCCGCCCTGCTGCGCGGTGGCGAGGAACTCGTCCGTGATGCCGATCAGTTCCTGACAGGACATGGCGAGCGGGGAGTCGTCGCAGTTCAGGGCGGCGAGGACGGGCGCGGGCAGCCCGGTGAACGTGCTGAGGTAGCGCTCCAGGGCCAGCAGCCACCGCCGCAGCCCCTCGTCGGGATCGCCGACGGCACGCAACTCCTCGCGTTCGGCGAGGAGTTCGCCCGCCGGGGTCTCCAGCGCCGCCGCGAGCAGCGCCTCCCGGGTCGGGAAGTGCCGGTAGAGCGTCGCCGGCCCGACCCCGGCCTCCTTCGCGACGGCCTCCAGTGAGGTCCCCGCCCCGCGCTCGGTGAAGTGACGCAGCGCCGTGTCGAGGATGCGGGCGCGGTTGCGCGCGGCATCGGTACGCGGCTTGCGGCACGTCGTCGGGGTGGTGTCCATGGCGCGTTCCTGTTCCTGTCGTGCGGGTCGGGACCAGTGAACCAGAGCCGTAACCGGACGCTGTCTCCGTTTGGTGTGATAGAAAACGGACTGTGCCTCCGGATATCTGTCCGGGCCGCGACGAACGGAGTACGCCATGCCCCGCACCCTCGGACTCATCGGCAGCGGAAACATCGGAACCGCCCTCGCCCGCCTGGCCGTTGCCGCCGGAGTCGACGTCGTCCTCAGCAACTCCCGGGGCCCCGAGACCCTCGCCGGCCTCGTCGCCGAACTCGGCGACCGGGCCCGTGCCGCGACTCCCGCCGAAGCCGCCCGCGCCGGCGACCTGGTCGTCGCGACCGTCCCCCTGCACGCCTACGACAAGCTCCCCGTCGACGCCCTCGCCGGGAAGACGGTCCTCGACACCCTGAACTACTACCCCCAGCGCGACGGCCGGATCGCCGAGCTCGACACGAACGACCTGACCAGCAGCGCCCTCCTCCAGCGCCTCCTGCCCGCCTCCCGCGTCGTCAAGGTGTTCAACAACATCGGCGCCCACCAGCTCTTCACCCTCGCCCGCCCCGCCGGCGCCCCCGACCGCAGTGCCCTGCCCGTCGCCGGTGACGGCCCGGATGCCAAGAAGGCCACCGCCGGACTCCTCGACGTCCTCGGCTGGGACACCGTCGACACCGGCACCCTCACCGACAGCTGGCGCAGCGAGCCGGAGACCCCGGTCTACGTCAAGCCGTACGCCGGCGAGTCCCCGGCCGGCCTCTCCCCGGCGGACTGGTTCCGCTGGGCCCTGGAGACCCCCGGCGTCACCGTCCCCGCGGCACGTGTCCGTGAGCTCGTCGACGCCGCCGTACGCGGCCCGGCGGGCGGCGTCGTCCCCGCCGGCTTCGACTCCCCCGAAAAGGCGTAGAACTCCGCGGGGGCCCGTGCTTCGATGCCGCGGTGACCACCGACACCACGCCGACGATCCGCCCCCGCACCCCCGAGGACCTTCCCGCCTGCGCGGAAGCACTCGCGGCCGTCCACCGCCACGACGGCTACCCCCTCGACTGGCCCGCCGACCCCGGCGGCTGGCTGGCCCGGGCGTCCGGCCTCGGCGCCTGGGTGGTCGAACTGGACGGCCGCTTGGCGGGCCACGTCTCCCTCGCCCCCGGCGGCGACGGCGATCTGGCCCCCGCGCTCTGGCACACCCCCGCCACCGCCGTCGTCAGCCGCCTCTTCGTCACCCCGCAGGCCCGCGGCCACTGCCTCGGCACCCTCCTCCTCGACCGTGCCGCCGCGGAGTCCCGCCGCCTGCGCCTCCACCCCCTCCTGGACGTCCTCACCACCGACACCGCCGCCACAGCCCTGTACGAGCACCTCGGCTGGGCCCGCCTCGCCACCACCGAACAGCACTGGGGCCCGTCCCGGACGGTGACGATCCACAGCTACGCCGCACCGAACCCGCCCGAGGAGCCGTTTCACGCCTTCGAATGAACCGGGCCCCGCCGCGCCCGTCCGCGTGTCCCGGACATCACCGCAGGCCCATAGCACAACACCCCCGGAACCGGACGGGTCATCCGCCCTGTCGCCCCCGGCGTCCTGGCCTCGCCGCAGCGATCCCCCTTCGCTCGTGAACAGCGTTCCCCGGAGGTCACCCCCATGCCCGGCCCGCACACGATGACAGCCCTCGTCCTCGGACACCGCGACGTAGCCCTGGAACCCCGCCCGGTCCCCCTCCCCGGCCCCAACGAGGCCGTGATCCGCACGACGGCGTCGATGATGTGCCGCTCCGACGTCCACCTCTTCGACGGCGTCGTGCCCGTACCGCTCGGCCGCGTCCTCGGCCACGAGAGCGTCGGCCGCGTCCACCGGCTCGGCGCCGCTGTCACCGGGTTCCGGGAGGGGGAACGGGTCGCCGTCAGTGCCGTCACCCCGTGCGGGCAGTGCTCGTTCTGCCAGACCAGGGCGCCCCAGCAGTGCGGCGGGGGAGTGGGCGGCTGGAAGTTCACCGCCCAGCAGGACGGTTCGCTCGCCGAGTATTTCACCGTTCCCGACGCCCGCTACAACCTGGCCCGCATCCCCGGCACGGTCAGCGACGAACAGGCCCTGTACGCCACCGACTCCCTCAGCACCGGCCTCGCCGCGGCCGAACAGGCCGCCGTCCCGCCCGGCGGAACCGTCGCGGTCCTCGCCCAGGGCGCCGTCGGCCTCTGCACGACCATCGGCGCCCGGCTCCTCGGCGCCGGCCTGATCGTGACCACCGCGACCCGCCCCGAACAGGCCCGCCTCTCCAGGCTGTTCGGCGCCGACCACGTCCTCGACCCCCGCGCCGGGGACGTCGTCGACGCCGTCCGCGCCCTCGTCGGCCCGCACGGCGTCGACAGCGCCGTCGAGGCCCTCGGCACGCACGAGACGTTCGAGCAGTGCGTACGGATCACGAAGGCGTCCGGCACCGTCGTCAACGCGGGCCACCACGGCTGGAAGAGCACCGGTCCGCTCCCCATCCCCCTGGTCTCCTTCGGTTTCGGCCTGGGCGGCAAGACCATCCGTTCCGTCCTGCCGCCGGGCGGCGCCGAACGCCTGGAACGCATCTTCCGCCTCCTTGAGGGCGGCCGGATCGACCCCACCCCCATGACGAGCCACCGCTTCCCCTTCGCCGAGGCCGACAAGGCGTTCCGTATGCTCGCCGACCGCCGAGGCGGCGTCCTCAAACCCCTCCTGACCTACTGACACCCCGGGATTCCCCCATGCCCGTCACCGCCGGAGTGCTCGGCTGCGGCCACTCCCTCCCCGCCCAGACCCGCCGGAACGACGACCCCGTGTACGACGCCCTCGACACGCGGCGCAACGCGCAGGGCGTCATCGAGTCCGCCGTCTTCCGCGGCCTCGACCGGCGCCGCTTCCTCGCCCCCGGCGAACGCATCGAGACCCACATGGTCACTGCCGCCCGCGAGGCCCTCACCCGCGCGGGAACCGGCGAGGACGACATCGAACGGCTCTACGGCTACGTCACCGTCCCCGAGTACGCCACCCCCAACGGCCTGTTCCAGGTGCACCACCTGCTCGGCCTGCCGGGCGACGCGATGGTCGTCCCCGTCAACGGCGAGTACAGCAACTTCCTCCTCGGCCTCGTGCACGCCGCCGAGGCGGTCGAGGCCGGCCGCGCCGGCACCAGCCTGGTCGTCGTCGGCGCCAACTGGACCCGCCACAGCGACTACACCCAGGGCTACTCGGTCAGCATCAGCGACGCCGCCGGAGCCGCCGTCGTCGGCCCCTCCGACCGCTTCGTCCTCGTCGACCACGCCTTCCGCACCCTCAGCAGCCAGTACCACGGCCTCACCCTCAGACACCGGTTCCTGACCCTCAACGGCCTGACCTTCCTGCCGGTGAACCCCGACACCGGGCTGCCGTCGATGGTGTACGACATGACCCGGACCGGCAACGAGGACCTCCTCGGCGTCGTCAAGGACGGACTCCCCGTCCTGGTGAACGCCCTCCTGGACCGCAACGGCGTGAAGGGCGGCCAGGTCAGCCTCATCACCCACCAGGGCTCCCGCCTCCTGATGGACCACTGGTCCGACCGCATCGGCCCCGCCGTCCACCTCGACACCCTCGCCGAGTACGGCAACATGACCCTCGCGACCTACCCGGTCAACCTCTCCCACCACTTCACCACCGTCGACACCGAGTACGTCGTGATCGCCGCCGTCGGCTGCGGCCTCCACGTCACGGCGGTCCTGCTCCGGGTCTGACGCGCTCAAGGCGACGACGCCGGCCCGTTCCACAGCCCACCCCCGCCGCCGTACCCCTCGCACCCGGCGATGCCCGCCGCGCCGCCCCCGGACGGTCAGCGGATCGTGCCGCAGCTTCCGGGTGAGTCGGCGAGGACTGTCGGGTTCTGCGGTCCGGTGAGGACATCCCAGAACACGACCACGGCCCGGCTCCCGGGAGCCGCTGCGAGGGCGTCCCCATGACGCGACGGCCGCCGCGTCGGCGCCGGAGACGAAGGAGATCCCGACGAGGGTCGTCACGACGACGGAGGCCGGAGTCGCCGCCGGAAACCCCTGGAGCAGCCCGAGCAGGCAGCTCTCCGGGTTCGTCGCGCCCGCGAGTTCTCCCTGTTCGCGCAGCTACATGGCGGACCCGCCGAACACCGCGAACCACAGCAGGCTGACCGTGTTCGGCACCAGGGCGACCCCGCCGACGAACTGACGGATCGTCCGGCCGTGGCTGAGCCGCGCGATGAACATGCCGACGGCCCGCCGTTTGCGGCAGATCCCCGAGACAGGCGCCGACGGAGGCCGGTATCAGGTCGGGGACGAAGACCGTCGGCCCGGCGACGACCACGAGCAGCGCGAGCACCATGTTGACGTCGGACGGCCGCTGGATGCCCTGACGGTCGACGGCGGGGTGTGGAGTTCCGGCTGCTCGCCCGCCGTACCCGGTGCGAACGCCACGAGCCCCGTCGCCGTCAGAACGGACGTCCAGCCCGCCCGGCAGATCCCCCGACACCTGCTCCAGTGTCCCGGTGGCACGGCCCCACCATCCCTCTCATCCCTTGCGCGCCGCGTATTTCGGGGTAGGCAAAGGTATTTCACCGGGCAGCCCGTCTCGGTGCAGCTCTCGGAGCGGTGAGCGCCTCATGCGGGGAGCCCGTAATGTTCCGGGCGGCTGGAGCTGCCGTTTCGCCGGGATCGGGACCGACGAGGAGGTTGCCGTCGCAGGCCGGGGGGCAGGCGGCGACCCGGAGGCCGGCATCGTGTCCGTCACTCCCGGATGCAGCGGGTGACGCCGGGCGGCCGGCAGGAGCGGGCCCACCGTAGCCCTCACCATCCCGGACCGGCAGGCCGGATCACTCTTCCGGTGACCGGCGGACACCAGATCCGGCCACGTCGCCGAAGGCCCGGCCCCGGGCGCCGGAAGCGCCGTACGCGGCACCTTCCTTCCACCACCCACCGGGACTGCGGCCGTACGGCGGCCCTCCGCACCCTGTACCCCCTCCGCGCGGAATGTCCTGATCCCGGCCCCGGACCCCGGTGATTGTCAGTGGTACCGGCGAGGGTGCCGTCCGCAGAGCACGTCCGTGTCGCGCTGTAGGAGTCCGGTGCCGTCGAGACCGTCACGCAATCCCCCGTTCGGGGCACGTGCGAACCCCCGTCCCCTCGACGGGTGAATCGAACGGCCCGCGACCCGGACGGTACTTGCCGAGCCCGGCCGCGCTCGAACTCACGCTCGACATGTCGCCCGGAACTCCCCGTATCGCCCCCGTGATCAGGGACGTTGTCCGGTTGCTCTGCCCCCACCCCCCTCACCGAGGAGAAGCCATGCGTCCCGTCCGCCTGCTCACCGCCCTGCATCCCGCGTTCGAAAATCCCCCTGTCCAGTCGGCGCGGGCCACCGCCTTCCGCCGCCCGGTCGACGCCCGCCGCACCCTGTTCGCCTCCGCGTCACGCCCGTCGTCGAGGTGGGGCGCATGACCGGGACCACCCCCACTGCCGCGCTCGCCTGGGCCGCCGCCGCCCTCGGCGCCCGCCCGGCGGCCGAGGACGTCTCCCACCCGAGGGAGACCTCCCGCGTCTGGAGCCTCACCCTCCCCACCGGAACCCGCTTCTACCTGAAGATCTCCGCACGCCCGGTGGCGTACGAGCGGGAGACGCTCGCCCTGCGCCACGCGGCCCCGGCCCTCGGCACCGGCCGTGCCCCGCGCCTGCGCGCGTCGAACGCCCAGCACCTGGCCCTCCTCCTGACTGCGGTCCCCGGCCACCCGGTGAAACGGCAGACCCTGACCCCCGCGGAGGAGGCCCGCGCCCACCGTCAGGCCGGCACGCTCCTGTCCCGTTTCCACCACGCCGGCGACCTCTCCGCGGCCCGCCGCAAGGAAGCCGCGCAGGCCCTGAGGTCGACCGCCGACGGGGCCGGCAACCACCTGCACGACGCCTGCCTGACGGTCCCGGAACGCAGACTCGTACGCGGTCTCACGGCCCGCCTGCGCGCCCTGCCTCCCCTCCCGCTGGCGTTCGTCCACGGCGACGCGGGGGACCGCAACCTCCTGTGGTCGCCGGCCCATCGCCGGGCCGGCTGGATCGACTTCGCACGCTCCCGGTTCGCGACCGCCGTACAGGACTTCGTCCTCCTGGCGTGCACGACCTGGACGGACCGTCCGGACCTGCGCGCCGCGTTCCTGGAGGGGTACGGCCGCGACCTCACTCCCGAGGAGAAACAGGCGCTGGCCTGCCTCGCGGCCCTGGACGCGGTGAACTGCCTGGCCCGTGGCCCGGCGCTGGGGGACGCCGCTGTGACGGCCCGGGGCCGCCGTACCCTGGACCGGCTCATGGCGGGGGTGTTCGCGTGACGACGGCCCCGGTTCCCCCGGCCCGTACGGGAGTTCCCCGCCCGTCGGCCCCGTCGGCCCCGTCGGCCCCGTCGGCCCCGCCGGAACTCGGCTGCAACGGCCGCCGGCACCGCCACGCCATGGACGAGGCGACCCTGTGGGACATGGCCCGCCGCATCCCGGCGGCCCTCCGCCGGACGGCCCGCCTGGCCTGGACGTCCGCCCGCCGGATGGTCACCGCGATCGTCGTCTGCCGGTTCCTGTCCGGTGTCGCGACGGCCGTGATGCTCGGCGCGGTCGCGAGGGTCCTGCCGCACCTGACGGCCCCCGGCCCCCGCGTCGGCCTGTCACGCGCGGCCTGGGCGCTGACCGTGGCCGTGGCGGCGATGGCGGCCGGCGCGGCGCTGTGGATCGTCGCGGACTGGTCGATCCGCCGCCTCAACCCGAAGACCGCCTCGGCGGCGGCCCTGACCCTGGTCGGCCTCCACATGCGGCGGAACTGTCGGCGTACGACACGGAGGGCTTCCAGGACCGCGGCCGGGCCGCCGAGATCGGCGCCCTGCGCGCCGTCGACCTCGCCGGCGACGCCAGGACCCTGACCAGCGCACTCGTCCAACTCGCCGCGGCGGCAACGGTCCTGACGTCACTGCACCCCTTTCTGCTGGGGGTGCTGCTGCTGTCGGTCGTCCCGCGCGGACTGGGCGGCGTGATCGCGGCCCGCATCGACTGCCGCGTCCACGGCCGGACGCTCTCGGCGCGCAGCGTCCGGGGCATGATGCGCTGGTGGCTGACGACGGCAGATCTCGTGGTGGTTTGTCGGGGCGGGTCGGCTGTTCGTGCCGGGTGGTGTGTGGTGTGTTCTTGTCGGGGTGGGCTGGGGGGTGGGGTTCGTGTCGGTGGTGCCGGGCGGTCTGGTGTCAGG
>NZ_JBEXLS010000054.1:0-40472 GCF_040610055.1 Streptomyces sp. NPDC004539
GGTCGGCGAGGGGGTCTTCGCCGAGGTGCGGGGTGAGGTGGGCGACGGCCTCGTCGAGGGCTTCGGCGAAGACGGGTTCGGAGCCGTAGCCCCCGTTCCACACGGGGGCCGGCGCCGTCGTCGTACCGCCTCTCAGCCCTTCCAGGCGCGGGTCACCCGGCCCTCGCGGACCTCGAAGTTGAGCCGTCCGACCCGGTACTCCATGGTGACGATCGCCCCCGGCGGCAGGGGTCTGACGGTCGACCAGCCCCGTTGCAGGGCCTGCCGTTCGGCGTCCGCGACGTCGAGTCCGACGTAGTCCTCGGGGCTGTCCTGGGGCTCCTCGGCAGGAGTGGGAATCGGTGCCATGTGCCCACGCTAGGCCCCCCGATCGCCCCGCGTGAACCCCGAGTTCCCACTTCTGGTCACGCTTCAGTCACAGCATCACACCCTGTGTTTCGGTCCGTACGTGTCACACGTACGAGCGTCCCCGTCCATATTCGAACGCAATTCCAGCACCCGGCGCCACGACCCGCGAATTCCCGCCATTGGTGGCCCCGCATTACTTTCCGACCGCCCCGCACATTCCCTTCCCCGACCTGACGCCCCGTAGGAAATGCACACCCTCTCCACACCGGCTCAGCACACCGGCTCACCCGACGGGGTCGCCCCGGCGGTCGGCTTCGGGAGGGCGCACAGGGTGTTCGCGGAGATCTTCCAGGTGCCGGACTGCTCGACGGACGTGCCGGTGCGGTCCTTCGGGGCGCCAGTCAAGGTGTAGGTGACCGTGGCCCGTTTCGCCGAGGCGAACGTGATCTTCTTGATCTCGACGGCGCCCTGGGCGGCGGTGTCCGATTCGTAGGACCGCAGGACGCCCGCGAGGAGCTTGCCGTTCGCCAGCAGGGCCTGTCTCTGGGCGGTGGTGGTCCCGGAGGCGAAGAACTTGGTCCAGTTGGCGCGGATGGACTGTTCGGCGGCGACGGGGTCGGCGGGCGCGGTGGGCCGGGTCGCCGACGCGGACGGGGCCGGAGTCACGCGGCTCTCCTTGTCGTCGTCCCCGCTGCACGCGGAGAGGGCGAGGAGGAGGGCGACGGCGGCAGCCGCCCCCGCGGCGCGCCGGGTGCTGTTCCGCAGGGCCATCTGATGCACCACCAAGTATCGACGTCGATTGGCTGTTCGAAGGCATCTTGCAGCCAACAGCCGCCCGGCAGAAGCCACTTGAACCACAGCGAGACCGAAACGGCACCTACGTCACCCGCTCCCGCAGCGGCGGTCCGAAGACGGCCCGGGGAACCTCCCGGGCCCGGCCCCCGGGGAGCATGAGCAGGGTGCCGAGGTTGAGCCGGTCCGGATTCGGCCCCACGACGCCCTCGTTGAGCCGGTACAGCGCCCGCCACCCGCCCTCGACCCGGTACTTGGCGGCGATCCCGGAGAGCGTGTCGCCCGGCTTCACGGTGTGCATCCGCCCCGCCAGCCGGTACCGCGCGGAACACTCCGGCCACGCCTCCCACCCCTGCACGGCCAGCACCTCCTGGGCCACGGCGATCTGCTGCTCCTTCGTCGCGAGGTCCGCGCGCGGCGCGTACCGAAGTCCGCCGAACTCCTTCCAGGTGGGGGGCCAGAACTGGAGCCCGCCGTAGTACCCGTTGCCGGTGTCCGCGTCCCAGCGCCCCCCGCTCTCGCAGTCGGCGACACAGGACCAGGGCCACCCGTCCCGCGCGCAGTCGTACGGCACGGGCGCCCGCCCGGGGCCGGGCAGCGGGGGCGGCGGAGCGGCGAGGGAGGCCGGGGGCGGGGCCCCGGCGGGGGCGGCGACAGCGGTCAGCGGCAGCAGTGCCGCCAGCAACGACGCGACGAGAACCATCGCGTCACCGTAAGCAGCGCCCCGGACGCCCCCGCCCAGCCGCGCCAGACGCGGCGGGGGCCCCACCCGGTCGGCGCACCGGATGGGGCCCGGCCCCGAAGAAGCGAGACGGCTCAGACGAGCAGCCGCTGCCCCGGCATGATCAGGTCGGGGTTGCCGCCGATGACGGCCTTGTTGGCCGAGTACAGGCGACCCCACGTCGTTCCGTTGCGCTCGGCGATCGCGCTGAGCGTGTCGCCCGCGCGGACGGTGTAGTTCGCGCCCGGCGTCGCGCGGACGGTCCCGCGCGTGGCGTGGTCCGAGGAGCGTCCCGGCGCCGAGTTCGTGCCCGAACCCCGGCTCGACGAACCGCTCTTGCTCGAAGACCCGCTCTTCTTGGAGCCGCTCTTGTACGAGCTGTCGCTCTTGTACTTCTTCGCCGAACCGGAACCGGACGACCCCGACCCGGAGTTCGACGACCCGGAGCCCGACGACCCCGTCCCCGCCCCGGAGCCGGACGGCGCGCTGCCGTAGGCGCCGGCCCGCGACGAGCACACGGGCCAGGCGCCCCAGCCCTGTCCCCGCTGGACCTTGGTGGCGATGGCTATCTGCTGCGCCCGGGAGGCCCGGTCGGCCGTCGACGCGTACGCGGTGCCGCCGTACGCGCGCCAGGTGGAGGCGGAGAACTGAAGTCCGCCGTAGTAGCCGTTGCCGGTGTTGATGTGCCAGTTGCCGCCGCTCTCGCACTTGGCGATCCGGTCCCACACCCCGCTGTCGGCCGCGGCGGCGTTGCCGCTCGTGGCCAGCAGACCGAGGGGGGCGAGAAGCACTGCCCCCGCGAGGACAGCGGTGGTGCGGGCGCGGCGGGTGTTATCGGCACACTCGGACATGAAGTTCCCTCTCTACGGACCCGGTTCCCCCTGACGAGCGGGACGCTATCCGCGTATGGACGCCGATATCGCGTTCCGCCCCCTGTGCGCCGACGTGATGCTTCGGCGCGCTGTCTGTCCCAGCGCGGCCGGCGTACAGATTCCGGATGGTGCTCGGTGCACCGGCGGAGGAATCTAGGAGCCCTGACGAGCCGTTAGCAACCAACTCCTTGTTTCCGCAGGCCAGTTACGAGTTACCTCAGGTAACAAATTCGATTGAACGGCTTTGACATCCCGTCATGTCAGTATTTGTCGACCATGAACCAGAGCGCCCTGTGAGTCACCTCACGGGCCCAACGTCCGTAACCCACCCGTTACTTGACCAACCGTGTTCGAACGACAGCCCAAAGTGACCGACCCTGTGCCGCAACCTCGTTCAGTCCTCCCAGGTGCGTGACTCCCACCACAGCTCGCCCGTTGAGCCTGAATGAGCCGGGGCCCGCCCGGACCGCCACCGCACAGCATCCCGAGGGAGCCACCGTGCCGCGCATGCTCGACGTCAGCGACGAGGTACGCACCGAGATCGGCGACGAAGAAGCCGACCGGCTGCTCACCGGAGACAACGCCCCCGGCAGCTACGACTGCACGTCCTGCCGCACCCCGGGCGACTCCGAGCACGAGCGCACCAGCACCGTCCTGTTCATCGGGGACGAGACCGCCGTCCTCGCCTTCGCCCACGCCGGCTGCCTGCCCTCGCAGGTCGTCCAGGTGACCGAGGAGCAGCTCCAGGGCGCCGTCCGTTCCATCAACGGCTCCGCCGCCGAACCCGCCACGTCCGCGCCGGAGCAGGCCGTTCTCGGGGTGACGAGCGGACTCGTCCTGATCGCCGGGGAGTTGCACCCCGCGCTCGTCGTCGAACCGACCGGGCCGATCGCGCGCCCCGGCTCCACCGGCTCGGGGGACGACTTCCTGCCGCTCCTCGTCGAGCAGGGCTTCACGCCGGTCGGCCGGCTCACCGAGGTGCCGCCGGTGCGGCACGGCTGGTCGGTGCTGCTCGCCGTCGGCCAGCTGCACGCGATCCTCCAGCCCGGCACCAACGGCGCCCAGCCGGCCGCCTGGTGGCAGGCGCACCAGCCGCTCCAGGTCACCGAAGGCTGGCGGGCCGCCGCCAACAAGCACCAGCAGGTGCTGATGTTCGCGGCGCCGGTCGGCTCGATCGGCCGCCAGCCCCGCGAGGACCTGCTGCGGGACGCCCTCGACAAGGCCGCCGCGAACGGCCTGCTGGTGGCGGCGGCGCTGCCCCTCGCGGGCACCTGAGCCTCACCCCGCTCACACCCCCGCCACCGCATCCCTTGCCCGCCCGGGTCGTTTGGACAGACGTGCACACTTACGACGCTTCTCTGTGGCCGTCCTACACCGCGCTCCCGTCCGCCCGTTCCGGACAGGACACGCAGTCGGCCACCCCGATCTACGACGCGCTCTACGCCGAGTACGTCAAGTCCTTCCGGGCGCTGCCGGGCGACCGGAGCGGGGAGGAGGAGCTGGGGTTCACGGCGTTCGGGAGCGGGCCGGGAGGTCACGGCGGCGGGTACGGCGGGGGCTACGCGGGGTCGTACAGCGGCTCCTACAGCGCCTACAGCGCGGGTGCCCAGAGCGCACGGCAGCAGGGGCAGTGGCAGCGGGTGGGGACGCTCGGCCAGCAGCAGCCGTCGTACCAGTACGCGTACTCGGGGATGCAGCACATCCCGGCGGCGCTGCCGCCGGGCCCGCGCCGGGGGTACTGACGGCAAAAGGGCGGCTCCCCTCAGCGATGAGGGGAGCCGCCCTTCTTGTTGCCGCAACCGTTTACTTCTTCTTGCCGCGCTTCTCGCGCACCCGCACCGAGATATGGATCGGGGTGCCCTCGAAGCCGAACTCCTCGCGCAGACGGCGTTCGATGAAGCGGCGGTAGCCCGCCTCGATGAAGCCGGAGGCGAAGAGCACGAAGCGCGGAGGCTTGGTGCCGGCCTGGGTGCCGAAGAGGATGCGGGGCTGCTTGCCGCCGCGGATCGGGTGCGGGTGCGCGGAGACCAGCTCGCCGAGGAAGGCGTTCAGCCGGCCGGTCGGCACGCGCGTCTCCCAGCCGTCGAGGGCCGTCTCGATCGCGGGGACCAGCTTCTCCATGTGCCGCCCGGTGCGGGCCGAGACGTTGACGCGCGGCGCCCAGGCGATCTGCCCCAGCTCCGTCTCGATCTCCCGCTCCAGGTAGTAACGGCGCTCCTCGTCGAGCGTGTCCCACTTGTTGTAGGCGACGACGATCGCGCGGCCCGCCTCGACGGCCATCGTGACGATCCGCTGGTCCTGGACGGAGATGGACTCGGCGGCGTCGATGAGGATGACGGCGACCTCGGCCTTCTCGACGGCGGCGGCGGTGCGCAGCGAGGCGTAGTAGTCGGCGCCCTGCTGGAGGTGGACCCGCTTGCGGATACCGGCGGTGTCGACGAACTTCCAGACGACGCCGCCGAGTTCGATCAGCTCGTCGACCGGGTCACGGGTCGTGCCCGCGACCTCGTTGACGACGACGCGCTCCTCGTTCGCCACCTTGTTCAGCAGCGAGGACTTGCCGACGTTCGGGCGGCCGATCAGCGCGATCCGCCGGGGGCCGCCGACGGCGGTGCCGAAGGACTGCTCCGGCGCCTCCGGGAGCGCCTCCAGGACGGAGTCCAGCATGTCGCCGGTGCCCCGGCCGTGCAGCGCGGAGACGGGGTGCGGCTCCCCGAGGCCCAGCGACCACAGGTACGAGGCGTCCGCCTCGCCGCTCTGCCCGTCCACCTTGTTCGCGCAGAGCACGACCGGCTTCCCGGCCTTGCGCAGCAGCCGTACGACGGCCTCGTCGGTGTCCGTCGCGCCGACCTTGGCGTCCACGACGAAGACGACGGCGTCGGCGGCCTCGATCGCGTACTCGGCCTGCGCGGCCACCGACGCGTCGATCCCGAGGACGTCCTGCTCCCAGCCGCCGGTGTCGACGACCTTGAAGCGCCGCCCGGCCCACTCGGCCTCGTACGTCACACGGTCGCGGGTGACGCCCGGCTTGTCCTCGACGACGGCCTCACGGCGGCCGATGATCCGGTTGACCAGCGTCGACTTGCCGACGTTCGGCCGCCCGACCACGGCCAGCACCGGGAGCGGTCCGTGCCCCGCCTCCTCGATGGCCCCTTCGACGTCCTCGACGTCGAAGCCCTCTTCCGCCGCGAGCTCCATGAACTCCGCGTACTCGGTGTCACCGAGCGCTCCGTGCTCGGAGTGGTTGTCGTCGTTCATGAAGTTCCGTACCTCGTTCATCGTGGTGATCGGTGAACCGCCCGATTTCGGGGTGATCCACTACTAAGTGTCGCTCAGCGCCCGGTGAGGCGCTTCGCGTTTTCCAGGTGCGCGGTGAGCTGCTTCTGGATGCGTTCGGTGGCCTCGTCGAGGGCCTTGCGGGTGCGGCGGCCGGTGCCGTCGCTCGCGTCGAAGGGGTCGCCGAAGACGACGTCGACACGGGAGCGCAGCGGGGGCAGCCCCTTGAACAGCCTCCCCTGCCGCTCGGAGCTTCCGAGGACGGCGACGGGGACGATGGGGGCGTTCCCGCGTACGGCGAAGTAGGCGAGGCCCGCGCGCAGCGCCGCGAAGTCGCCGTCGCCCCGGCTGCCCTCGGGGAAGATCCCGAGGACGCCGCCGTTCTTCAGGACGTCCAGGGCCTGGGTGACGGCGCCCCGGTCGGCCGACGCGCGGTCGACCTTGAGCTGGCCGATGCCCAGGAGGAAGGGGTCGAGGGGGCCGACGAACGCCTCCTTCTTGATGAGGAAGTGCGTCGGCCGGGGCGCGACGCCCATCACCATCGGCCCGTCGATGTTGTGGGAGTGGTTGACGGCGAAGATGACCGGCCCGGCGGCCGGGACCCGCCAGGAGCCGAGCACGCGGGGCTTCCACAGCCCGTACATCAGCCCGACGCCGATCCGCCGCCCGACCTCGGCGCCCCTCTCGGAGGGCGCATCGGCCCGGGAGGGCGCATCGGCTCTGGAGGGCGCGTCGGCTCTGGAAGGGGTGCTCACTTCCCGGCCCGCTTCTCCTCGACGAGGGTCACGACACATTCGATGACCTGCGTCAGCGTCAGCTCGGTGGTGTCCACCTCGACCGCGTCGGTGGCCTTCGCGAGCGGCGAGGTCTTGCGGGTGGAGTCCGCGGCGTCTCGCTTGATCAGCGCCTCGCGCGTCGCGGCGACGTCGGTGCCCTGGCCCAGTTCCCCGCTGCGGCGGGCGGCGCGCGCCTCGGCGGACGCGGTGAGGAAGATCTTCAGATCGGCGTCCGGCAGGACGGTCGTCCCGATGTCCCGGCCCTCGACGACGATGCCGTGCTCGGCGCCGGCGGCGATCGACCGCTGCAACTCGGTGATCCGCGCGCGCACCTCGGGCACCGCGCTGACCGCGCTGACCTTGGACGTCACGTCCTGCGTGCGGATCGGACCGGCGACGTCCGTGCCGTCGACGTGGATCGTCGGCGCGGTCGGGTCCGTCCCCGAGACGATCTCCGGCTTCCCGGCGACCGCGGCGATCGCCGTCGGGTCGTCGATGTCGATGCCGTTGCTCACCATCCACCACGTGATCGCCCGGTATTGGGCCCCGGTGTCCAGATAACTCAGCCCGAGCTCCCCGGCCACAGCCTTCGACGTGCTCGACTTCCCGGTGCCGGAGGGACCGTCAATGGCGACGATCACAGGCCGGGCGGCGCCGTTTTCCACGGGGGGACACCTTCCTGGTGCGTGGTGGTGGGTGTGCGGGGCGACGAGAACGCCCCGCACAAGGTTACTGGCTGCGCAACGACAGCCCGTCCGGCGGCGGCGGAACGCCTACTGGCGCACCGCCCACCCCCGCTCCCGCAGGGCCGCCGACAGCACGGGCGCCGCCTTCGGCTCGACCATGAGCTGCACGAGCCCGGCCTGCTGCCCGGTCGCGTGCTCGATCCGGACGTCCTCGACGTTGACCCCGGCCCGCCCGGCGTCCGCGAAGATCCGGGCGAGCTGCCCCGGCTGGTCGTCGATCAGCACGGCCACCACCTCGTAGACCCGAGGCGCCGACCCGTGCTTCCCGGGCACCCGCACCTGCCCCGCGTTCCCCCTGCGCAGCACGTCCTCGATCCCGGCCGCCCCGGCCTTGCG
The DNA here is from genome assembly GCF_040610055.1 of Streptomyces sp. NPDC004539. Classification (NCBI taxonomy): domain Bacteria; kingdom Bacillati; phylum Actinomycetota; class Actinomycetes; order Kitasatosporales; family Streptomycetaceae; genus Streptomyces; species Streptomyces sp. NPDC004539. The sequence continues at coordinate 7,868 of NZ_JBEXLS010000054.1, forward strand.
CTTCTCGGTGTCCGCGGACTCCAGCGCCCGCAGCGCCCGCACGGTCTCGTCGAGATCCGCGGCGACGTCGGACAGCAGCTCGGCCACCGGACCGGGGTTCGCGGAGAAGATGTCGATCCACATCCGGGGGTCGGACGCCGCGATCCGCGTCACGTCCCGGATACCCCCGCCGGACAGCCGTACGGCGGACTCCTCGGCATGCTCCAGCCGGGCGGCGACGAGGCTGGAGACGAGGTGGGGCATGTGCGAGACGAGGGCGACCGCGCGGTCGTGCGCGTCGGCGTCCATGACGACCGGGACGGCCCGGCAGAGGGAGACCAGCTCCAGCGCGAGGTTCAGCACCTCGGTGTCGGTGTCGCGCGTGGGCGTCAGCACCCACGGCCGCCCCTCGAACAGCTCCGCCGACGCGGCCAGCGGACCGGACTTCTCCCGCCCGGACATGGGGTGCGTCCCGAGGTAGCGGGAGAGGTCGAGCCCGAGCCCCTCCAGCTCCCGCCGGGGCCCGCCCTTGACGCTGGCGACGTCGAGATAGCCGTACGCCGCCTTGCGGTGCATGGCGTCCGCGAGCACCCCGGCGACGTGCATCGGGGGGGCCGCGACGACGGCGAGGTCGACCGGGCCCGCCGGCTCCTCGTCGGTCCCGGCGCCGAGGGCCGCGGCGGTGCGCGCCTGCTCCGGGTCGTGGTCGGCGAGGTGGACGACGACCCCGCGCCGGACGAGGGCCAGGGCGACGGACGTCCCGATCAGCCCGGTTCCGATGACGAGCGCGGTCCTCACTGGGCGATGTCCTTGCGCAGGGCGCCGGCGGCACCGAGGTAGACGTGGGCGATGTCCGCGCGGGGCAGCTCGGACTCGACGTGCGCCAGCAGGCGCACGACGCGGGGCATCGCGCCCTCTATGTCCAGCTCCTGCGCGCAGATCAGCGGGACGTCGACGATGCCCTGCTTGCGGGCCGCGGCGGCCGGGAAGTCGCTGTGCAGATCCGGCGTCGCGGTGAACCAGATGCTGATCAGGTCGTCGACGGAGAGCGCGTTGCGCTCCAGGACCGCCGCGAGCAGCTCGCCGACCCGGCGCTCCATCTCCCCGGCGTCGTCCTCGTCCAACTGGACGGCTCCCCGGACCGCTCGTACCGCCACGCCACCGCTCCTCGCTCTTCCACGCCGCTCCACCGCGCTCTGGACCGTCCAGCGTAATCAGCGCCACTGACAACGGCGCGCCCGCCCGCCCCCTGAGACGCCGGACGCCTTTGTGCCACTCCGTCCCGGTTGCTTCCCGTTGCCACCCTTCGGTGCCAGGATGACGCCCATGACGCTCCCCGCGACCCGCCGCACGGTCCTCCTGACGTCCCTGACGACGACGAGCGCGGTGGCGCTCACGGCCGCCTGCGGCGGCTCCGGCAACGGGGACGGGGGCTCCTCGTCGGGCAGCACCCCCGGTGCCAGCCCCGGCACCACGGACCTCGCCAAGACCTCGGAGATCCCGGTCGGCGGCGGCAAGATCTTCAAGGACCAGAAGGTCGTCGTCACCCAGCCGGCGAAGGGCGAGTTCAAGGCGTTCTCCGCCGTCTGCACCCACCAGGGCTGCACGGTCGCCACCGTCGCCGACGGCACCATCGACTGCCCCTGCCACAAGAGCATGTTCAGCATCACCGACGGCGCGGTGAAGGGCGGCCCGGCCCCCCGCCCCCTCCCCGCGAAGGAGATCACGGTGAAGGGGGACACGATCACCCTGGTGTGAGCGTCACGCGCGCGTACCCAAGCGCCACGCGCGCGTGGTCACTCGTCCCACAGCGCCCCCAGCGTCACCAGCTCGCTCCCGTACTCGATCCGGTCCGCCCACTCGGTGGGCCAGGCGTCGGCGCCGAGCCAGGCGCCGGCGAAGGCGCCGGTGAGGCAGGCGATGGAGTCGGAGTCCCCGGAGGAGCAGGCGGCGCGCCGCAGGGCCGTCACCGGCTCGTCCGGGAACAGCAGGAAGCACAGGAGGCCGGTGGCGAGGGCCTCCTCGGCGATCCAGCCGGCGCCCGTGGCGAGGCAGGGGTCGGCCTCCTGGTCGGGCTCCAGCAGGGCCGCCTCGAGGCGGTCCAGGACCGCGAGGCACTCGTCCCACCCGCGCGCGATGTAGTGCTCGGCGGTCGGGTCCTGGCTGCGCCGCCACAGGTCGCCGAGCCAGGCTTGCCGGTAGCGGTTGCGGTTGGCCAGCGCGTACGCGCGCAGGTGGCCGATCAGCGCGGACGGCTGGGTGCCGTGCGCGAGGAGCCGTACCGCGTGGGCGGTGAGGTCGGCGGCGGTGATCCCGGTGGGGTGGCCGTGGGTGAGGGCGGCCTGCAACTGCGCGGCCCCCGCGCGCTGTTCGTCGCTGAGACCGGGGGCGAGCCCGATGGGCGCGACCCGCATGTTGGCGCCGCACCCCTTGGACCCCATCTGGCTGGCGTCCTGCCAGGGCCGCTGCGGGTCGTTCAGCAGCTCGCACGCCCGCAGACACGTCCCTCCGGGGGCCCGGTTGTTCTCGGGCGAGTGGTACCAGTTGACGAACTCCTCGCGCACCGGATGCTCCAGCCGCAGCGGCCCCAGCACCCCCCGGTCCATCGCCGACCGCAGCCCCCGGGCGAACGCCAGCGTCATCTGCGTGTCGTCGGAGACGATCGCCCGCGCGGGCAGCGCCATCTGCCGCCAGGGCCCGCACTTGGCCTCGATCTGCGGCACGTCGTTGAACTCGGTGGGGAACCCGAGCGCGTCTCCCAGGGCCAGCCCCACGAGGGCCCCTGTGGCGGCGCGCTTGCGCACCGTGGTCGTAGAACTCATGAGGGGCGTCCTTCTGTGGAGGGCCGGACGAGCGGCGGGTGGAGAGCGGTCGCCGTCCCCGCGCGGTACAGGGCGGCGGGTTTGCCGCGCCCCCCGGTGAGCCGGGCGGCGGCGGTGGGGGCGGGTTCGACGAAGCCGGGGGTGGCGAGGACCTTGCGGCGGAAGTTGGGGCGGTCGAGGCCGGTGCCCCAGACGGTCTCGTAGACCTGCTGGAGCTCCCCGAGGGTGAACTCGGGCGGGCAGAAGGCGGTGGCGAGGCAGGTGTACTCGAACTTGGCGCCGACCCGGTCCCGCGCGTCCGCGAGAATCCGGCCGTGGTCGAAGGCGAGCGGCCCGGTCTCGTCGTACGGCGTCCAGCGGGCCTGCGCGGCGTCGCCCCCGCCGTGGGGTTCGGGGCCGTCGGGGACGAGCGCGGCGAAGGCGACGGAGACGACACGCATCCGGGGGTCGCGGCCGGGCTCGCTGTAGGTGCGCAACTGCTCCAGGGGGAGTCCGGTGACGTCGGTGAGCCCGGTCTCCTCGGCGAGTTCGCGCCGGGCGGCGCTCTCGGCGGACTCCTCGGGCAGCACGAACCCCCCGGGCAGCGCCCACTCCCCGGCGTACGGCTCCTGGCCGCGTTCGACGAGCAGGACGTGCAGGGAGCCCGCGCGCAGGGTGAACACGGCGAGATCGACGGTCACGGCGAAGGGTTCGTACGCGTACTTGTCGTAGCCGTCCACACCCGCCCCCACCCGGCCGTCATTTATGGTCACCTCGACCATAAACCCGCCCCCACTCCCCCGCAAGACCCTCAGCACCCCCAGGAGCCTCTTTCCCGCACACGGCGACGGCCGGCCCCGGAGAACCCGGGACCGGCCGTCACAGAGCCGTACAGCCGCCTTCTAGAGGTCGACCTCCTGCATCAGCATGCCCACCTCGGTGTTCGACAGCCGCCGCAGCCACCCCGACTTCTGGTCGCCGAGGGTGATCGGGCCGAAGGCGACCCGCACCAGCTTGTCCACCGGGAAGCCCGCCTCGGCGAGCATGCGCCGCACGATGTGCTTGCGGCCCTCGTGGAGCGTGACCTCGACCAGGTAGTTCTTGCCGGTCTGCTCGACGACCCGGAAGTGGTCCGCGCGCGCGTACCCGTCCTCCAGCTGGATGCCGTCCTTCAGCCGCTTGCCCAGGTCGCGCGGGATCGGGCCGACGATGTGCGCGAGGTAGACCTTCTTCACGCCGTACTTGGGGTGGGTCAGGCGGTGCGCCAGCTCGCCGTGGTTGGTGAGCAGGATGACGCCCTCGGTCTCCGTGTCGAGCCGGCCGACGTGGAACAGCCGGGTCTCACGGTTGGTGACGTAGTCGCCGAGGCACTGCCGGCCCTCGTTGTCCTCCATCGTGGAGACGACGCCGGCGGGCTTGTTCAGCGAGAAGAACTGGTACGACTGCGTCGCGACCGTCAGCCCGTCGACGCGGACCTCGTCGTTCTCGGGGTCGACGCGCTTGCCCTGCTCCAGGACGATCTCGCCGTTGACCTCCACGCGCGCCTGCTCGATCAGCTCCTCGCAGGCCCGCCGGGAGCCGTAGCCGGCGCGCGCCAGGATCTTCTGGAGCCGCTCGCCCTCCTGCTCGGCGCCCGGGAAGGTCTTCGGGAGCTTCACGTCCTTCTTGTCCGCGTACCGCTCCCGGTTTCGCTCCTCCGCGCGGGCGTCGTACTCCCGGGAGGTCGCCGGCGCCCAGCGCCCGCGCCCGGTGCTGCCCGAGGACTGCTTCGGGCCGCCCTTGGCGCCACCGCGCGCCGAGGCGCCGCGCCCGGACTTGGGGCCCTCCGGGGAGGCGCCGGGGCCCACGTCGTAGCGCCGCTCCTCGGGGCGGGGCTTCTTCGGCCGGCCGCCCTGGTTGTCGTCGCGGTTGTTGCCGGCGCCGCGGAAGTTGCCGCGGCCCCCGCTGTTCCCGCCGCGGCCGCCGCTGTTGCCACCACGGCTCCCGCCGTTGTTTCCGCTGCTGTTCCTGCCGCTGCTGCTTCGCATCAAAGTTCCGTCTTGTCGTCTTCCTCTGAATCCGGAGCGTCCGGATCGAACGACGGGACCCCTTCCAACGTCTCGGCCTCGATCGCCTCCGCCTCCGGGAGGAAGGGCGCGAGTTCCGGGAGCTCGTCCAGGCCGCGCAGGCCCATCCGCTCCAGGAAGTAGTTCGTCGTCCCATACAGGATCGCACCTGTTTCGGGTTCCGCGCCCGCCTCCTCGACCAGCCCCCGCTGGAGCAGGGTGCGCATCACACCGTCGCAGTTCACCCCGCGCACCGCCGAGACCCGGCTGCGGCTGACCGGCTGCCGGTAGGCGACGACGGCGAGGGTCTCCAGCGCCGCCTGGGTGAGACGGGCGTGCTGGCCGTCCAGGACGAAGCCCTCGACGGCCGCCGAGTAGGCGGGCCGCGTGTAGTAGCGCCAGCCCCCGGCGACGGCCCGCAGCTCGAAGCCGCGGCCCTGTGCCGTGTACTCGTCGGCCAGTTCCCTGAGCGCGTCCGCGATCTGCCGCCGGGGCCGCTGGAGGATCTTCGCGAGATGCTCCTCGGTCGCCGGTTCGTCGACGACCATCAGCACGGCCTCCAGCGCGGGCTTCAGCTCCAGCTCCGTGACGTCCCCGCTCACACCCGCTCCTCGTCCGTCGACTCCCGTGCCGCCTCCGGCTCCCCGGGCCGGTCGAACTCGTCCGTCACCGACGCCGCCGCGTCCCCGCCGGCCCACCGCACGACCAGCTCCCCGAGCGCCGTCTCCTGGTCCAGCTCGACCGCCTTGTCCCGGTACAGCTCCAGCAGGGCGAGGAAGCGGGCGACGACGGTGAGGGTGTCGTCCGTGTCCGCGCAGAGCGTCCGGAAGTCCGCCTCACCGAGTTCCCTCAGCCTCGCGACCACGACCTGCGCCTGTTCCTGGACGCTGACGAGAGGGGCGTGGATGTGGTCGACGTACACCTGGGGCTTCGGCTTCGGCTGCATCGCCTTGACCGCGAGCCTGGCGAACCCCTCCGCCCCGATGCTGAGGACGACCTCGGGCAGCAGTTCGGCGTGGTGCGGTTCGAGGCCGACGGTACGGGGGTAGCGGCGGCCCTCGACGTCCAGCCGGTGCTGGAGGATGTCGGCGATCTGTTTGTACGCCCGGTACTGGAGCAGGCGGGCGAACAGCAGGTCGCGCGCCTCCAGGAGGGCGAGGTCGGCCTCGTCCTCGACCTCCGCGGCCGGCAGCAGGCGGGCCGCCTTGAGGTCGAGCAGGGTGGCGGCGACGACGAGGAACTCGGTCGTCTGGTCCAGGTCCCAGTCCGGGCCCATCGCCCGGATGTGCGCCATGAACTCGTCGGTGACCTTGGAGAGGGCGACTTCCGTGACGTCCAGCCTGTGTTTGGAGATCAGCTGGAGCAGCAGGTCGAAGGGGCCCTCGAAGTTGGCGAGGCGGACGGTGAAGACGCCGTCGGGAGGGGCCGCTTCGGCGGCGGGCGCCTCGGCGGCGACGGCGGCCGGCACCTCGGCCGGGGGCTCCTCGACCGGTGGCTCCTCGACCGTCGGCGAATCGTTCCCGCCCCCCGGCCCGCGCCCCAGCGCACGCCTGCGCGCGCCGGGGGCACCGGTGGCGGAAGACGTGTCATACGAGGTCATAGGCCCCGAAGGCTACCCCTACCGCCCCCGCAACCGGCGGACGAGAATGCTCGCGTCCCCCCGGGACTCCAGGTCGGCCAGGACGACGGCCACCGCCTCGCGGACGATGCGCCCCCGGTCGACGGCGAGCCCGTGCTCACCCCGGAGCACCAGGCGCGCGTGCTCCAGGTCCATCAGCTCCTCGGCGGAGACGTAGACGGTGATCTTCTCGTCGTGCCGCTCCCGGCCGGAGGGCCGCCGGGCGGCGGCGCGGCCCCGTTTGCGGGACTCGGCGTCGGCCGCGGCGGAGGTGACGGCGGCGGTCGCGGTGGCAGAACCTTCCTGCGCCCGCCGCTGACCGGCCCGGTCGGCTCCCCTGCTGCGGGGTTCGCCCCCGTCGCCCGGTTCGGCGTCGGCGGCGACGTGTTCGGCCCCGTCACCGTCCCCGCCCTGCGCGGGTACGGCGGCGGGCGCGTCCTCCGACGGGGCGGAGACCGCCTCGCCGTCGCCCGCCTGCCCTGGCACCCGGCCCTCGCCGGGTCGCCGGGGAGTGGACGGCTGGAGCGCCATCCCCCCTGTCGTACGGAAGAGTTCGTCGGCCCCCGGCAGACTCACTCGGCGTGACACCGGGCGAGCACCTCCCTGGCGAGCTGACGGTAGGCGGCGGCGCCGACGGAGTTGGACGCGTACGTGGTGATCGGCTCGCCCGCGACCGTGGTCTCCGGGAAGCGGACGGTCCGGCCGATCACCGTGTGGTAGACGTGGTCGTCGAACGCCTCGACGACGCGCGCGAGCACCTCACGGCTGTGGACGGTGCGCGAGTCGTACATCGTCGCGAGGATGCCGTCCAGTTCCAGCTCGGGGTTGAGGCGCTCCTGGACCTTCTCGATGGTCTCGGTGAGCAGCGCGACCCCGCGCAGCGCGAAGAACTCGCACTCCAGCGGGACGATCACCTTGTGGGCGGCCGTCAGCGCGTTCACCGTGAGCAGGCCCAGGGAGGGCTGACAGTCGATGACGATGTAGTCGTAGTCGTCCATCAGCGGCTTCAAGGCCCGCTGGAGGGTCGACTCGCGCGCCACCTCGCTCACCAGCTGCACCTCGGCCGCCGAGAGGTCGATGTTGCTCGGCAGCAGGTCCATGTTGGGAACCGCGGTCTTGAGGAGCACCTCGTCGGCCGACATGCCCCGCTCCATGAGCAGGTTGTAGACCGTGAGGTCGAGCTCCATGGGGTTGACGCCGAGACCCACCGACAGCGCGCCCTGCGGGTCGAAGTCCACGAGCAGTACCCGTCGGCCGTACTCCGCGAGCGCGGCACCCAGGTTGATGGTCGACGTGGTCTTGCCGACGCCGCCCTTCTGGTTGCACATCGCGATGATCGTCGCGGGTCCGTGATCGGTCAGCGGGCCCGGGATCGGGAAGTACGGCAGCGGCCGTCCGGTCGGGCCGACGCGCTCGCGGCGCTGGCGGGCGGCGTCGGGCGCGAGCGTGGCCGCGTACTCGGGGTCCGGCTCGTATTCGGCGTCGGGATCGTAGAAGTGCCCGTCGGGCAGTTCGTCGTAGTCGGCGAAGTGGTTGTGGGGCGCGCCACTTCCGTCGCCGGCCATGGCGTTCACGTGATGGCCATCCATGCTCTGGTGTGCTGTCCGCAGGGTCTGCGGACTCTGATGGGCTGCGAAGGTGCGCACAGCGACGGAGCCGACAGCCTCGAATCCCTGGGGGCCCTCGGCCCCTACAGGCATTCCTGGTTGACCACCCCCGGGAGAAAATGTCGACTCATTCACAAGTCGTCTTACCTCCTTGGTGACCAGGAAACTTCTAGACAAGGTCAGCGTGGCACCATGCCGACGGTTGGCGACTCTATGGCGTGTCGGCGGTTCGCAGCAACACAATCCACCGGACCCGGTCGGATGTGTCGGCAAAGAAACATCACGCTGTCAAGGGCGTACGACCGTCGCACAGCAGGCTTCACCGGTGCTCGAATCGGTCGAAGAGGTTATCTTCGCCGCGAGTTGACCGAGCATCGCAAAGTGACCATACACACATTGGGCCGGACCTTATGGACAAGGCCCGGCCGGGTGTGCGTCGTTGACGCGTCTTGTTGACGTATCGCCTTTATGAAACGGTGACTTGGTTCCGTGCCGCTGTCACGTGCCGCGTGCCCCGCTCAGCCCAGCAGCGACGTCAGTTCGACGTGCTCCAGGCCGTGCGCCTCGGCGACCTCGCGGTAAACGACCTTGCCGTCATGGGTGTTGAGCCCCTTGGCGAGCGCGGGGTCGCGGCGCAGCGCCTGCGCCCAGCCGTGGTCGGCGAGTTCGACGATGTACGGCAGGGTCGCGTTGGTGAGCGCGTAGGTCGAGGTGTTGGGGACCGCGCCGGGCATGTTGGCGACGCAGTAGAAGACCGACTCGTGGACGGTGAACGTCGGTTCGGCGTGGGTCGTCGGTCGCGAGTCCTCGAAGCAACCGCCCTGGTCGATGGCGATGTCGACAAGGACACTTCCCGGCTTCATCCGGGAGACCAGCTCGTTGGTGATCAGCTTCGGCGCCTTCGCGCCCGGGATGAGGACGGCGCCGATGACGAGGTCGGCGTCCAGGACGGCCTTCTCCAGCTCGAAGGAGTTGGACATGATCGCCCGCACCTTGGTGCCGAACACCTTGTCGGCCTCGCGGAGTTTGTTGATGTCCTTGTCGAGCAGCGTGACGTGGAAGCCCATGCCGACGGCGATCTGCGTGGCGTTCCAGCCGGAGACCCCGCCGCCGATGACGACGGCCTTGGCGGGCTGGGTGCCGGGCACCCCGCCGGGCAGGACCCCGCGCCCGCCGGCCGAGCGCATCAGGTGATAGGCGCCGACCTGCGGCGCGAGCCGCCCCGCGACCTCGGACATGGGTGCGAGCAACGGCAGCGCGCGCCCCGGGAGTTCGACCGTCTCGTAGGCGATCGCGGTGGTGCCGGAGGCGACGAGCGCGTCCGTGCATTCCTTGGACGCGGCCAGGTGCAGGTAGGTGAAGAGGGTCTGGTCCTTGCGCAGCCGGTGGTACTCCTCGGCGACCGGCTCCTTGACCTTGAGGAGCAGGTCGGCGGCGGCCCACACCTCGTCGGCGGTCTCCAGGATCGCGGCGCCCGCCGAGACGTACTCCTCGTCCGGGATCGAGGACCCCAGCCCGGCGCCGCGCTCGACGACGACCTCGTGGCCGTGGCGGACCAGTTCGTGGACGCCTGCCGGGGTGATGGCCACCCGGAACTCGTTGTTCTTGACCTCGCGGGGGATGCCGACCTTCACGTCGATCACGGTCCTCGGCTCAATGGACGTATACGTATGCGTATACCGGGATATATCGCACGGCGGCGCGACAGAGCCAGTCTAATGAAGGTGTTCCCGGTGTCTAGCCTTTCAAAGCATCAATCTTCAGCCGAAGCGCTACGGATTTCGTAGGCGTTAGCTCCGTGTTCCACCTCGGAATCACGGCCGGACGGCTTCTGGACCGGCATCCGGTCGGCCAGCATCCGGTCGGCCGCCGCCCGGTGCACCCGGGCCGCCGCCGGGTCCCCGAGGTGCTCCAGTGTGTCGGCGAGCCGCAGCTGGAGGGCGGCCTGGAGGCGCTCGTCCTCCGCCCGGCGCGCCCACTCCACCGCCTCCTGGCAGGTCCGGAGCGACTCCTCCGGGCGTCCGGCGTACTCCTGGACCCGCGCCAGCTCGCTCAGCGCCCGCGCGTGCGCCCCCACGTCGCCGTTCTTGCGGTGCCCCGCCGCCGACGCCCGCCACGCCCGCTGGGCCTCGCCGTAGCGGCCCGCGTACGTCTGGGCGGTGGCGATCCGGCCGTACAGCCGGGCGGCGTCGGCGCGTTCGTCGCGCGCGAGCCGCTGGGCGAGGGCGCGGCCGTACCAGTCGGCGGCCCGTTCGTAGTCCCCGAGTTCGAGGTGCGCGCCGCCGATCGACTCCATCGCCCGCCCGGTCGCGTACGGGTCGTTCGCCTCCCGGCCGGCGTCCAGCGCGGCCCGGTAGCGGACCAGGGCCTCCTCGGTGCGGCCGGTGCGGGTGTCGACGTCGGCGAGGTTGAGGAGGGCGGCGGCGCGTTCGCGGGGCAGGTCGCGGCGTTCGGCGACGTCGAGGACGAGGTGGTGGACGCCGTAGAGGTCCGGGGCGGCGGCCTGGGTGCCGAAGTGGGCGACCATCGCGCGGACGAACTGGGACATCAGCCGGCGGGCCAGGGTGTCCAGTTCGCCGTCCGCGACGGCGAGGCGGGCGGAGGCGAGGAGGGCCGGGCGGCGCAGTCTCAGCCAGTCGCCGGCGGCCCGCCTGCTCGGGAAGCGCAGGGCCCGGGGCAGCCCCTGGAGGCGGGCGCGGGCCTGCGGGTTCTCGGGTTCGGTGATCGCCCGGCAGGACTGGAGGAGGCGGACCGTGCGCTCCAGCATGCGGGCGCGGGCCAGGTGGAGTTCGGCCGGGCGGTCGTGGGCCTCGGCGGCGGCCTTCAGCAGGGGGTGCAGACAGCCGGGGACCTCGTACTGCGGGAGCGGGGAGGCGACCGTGTGCAGCAGGCCGTGGGCCGCCAGGTCGTCGAGGGTGGTGCGGGCGGCGCCGATCGAGCAGCCGGCCAGCGCGGAGGCGGTGTGCGGGTCGACGAGTCCGGCGGGGGCGAGGCTGAGCAGTCGCAGTATCCGCGCGGCCGGGGCCGGCAGCCCCGCGTGCACCAGCCGGAAGACCCGGCTCAGCGGCGTCCCCTCGTCCCCCTCGGCGTTCAGCTGCTTGGCGAGGTCGGCGACGGCCGCGCCGGGCCGGGCGGCCAGCCAGCCCCCGGCGAGGATCAGCGCGGCGGGCTGCCCCTGGCAGACCTCGACGAGCCCCTCCGCCGAACGCGGGTCGACCGTCACCCGCACCGACCCGGTGTACCGCGTCAGCAGGTCCAGCGCCGACTTGGTGTCCAGCCCGCCCAGCGTGCACGGCCGCACATCCGGAATCCCGGTCAACGGCCCCCCGGACACCGCCACCACCAGGCACTCCGGGTTGTCCGGCAACAGCGCGTCGACCTGCTCGGCCCCCGGCGCGTCATCGAGCAGCAGCAGCGTACGGCGCTCGGCGAGCGCGTCCCTCAGCAGCGCGGACAGGTCGTCCTGGTCGGCTCCCGCGGGCGCCTCGACCTCCAGTTCGGCGAGCAGGTCCCGGGCGGCCCGCTCGACGGGGACGGGCGTGCCGTCCGACTCGGCGAGCCGGACCCGCAGCACGCCGTCCCGGTAGCGGCCGGCGACCTGCCGGACGAGTTCCTCGGCGAGCGCGGTCCGGCCCGACCCCGGCCGCCCGGCGATGAGCAGCACCCGCGCGCGGGGGGCCTTCTTGCCGACCAGGGTGTCCAGGCCCACGCGCTCGATGTCGGCCCGCAGCTCCTTCAACTCCCTGGTACGGCCCAGGAATTGGCCCTCCGTCGCAGCGTGGCCCGACAGCAGCACGCCGTCCGTCTCCACTGCCTGATCCGCCACGGGCCACGCTCCCGTCTCACACACGCGCAACACCGGCACGCACTCTCGGCTCACTCAACGGGAGCCTAGTTCACGCTCTGCAACCTTCCTCGCGGAGCACGGCGGTGACGGCGCCTCAGGTCCCCTGATCGGATCAGCCGATGGTCACACCGCTCGGGTGCCGCCCGGGCTGTGCGACCGTGAAACCGTCACGCCTCGAACGGCCGCGCGGGCCAGGCCGCCTCCGCCGGGCGCAGCGCCCCGAGACCGTCCCCGGCCCGCGCCGCGACCAGCGACAGCACGCCCACCACGAGGCAGTTGTTGTGCAGCTCGCCCGCGAGGACCCCCCGGACCAGCTCGGCGACCGGCACGCGCGCGTACTCCATGTCCGCCTCCTCGTCCTCCACCTCGAAGCGCCGGCCCTCGGCCTCGGAGAGGCCCTGCGCGAGGAAGACCCGGACGGCCTCGTCGCAGCCGCCGGGGGTGGTGTAGACGTCGGTGAGGACGTGCCAGTTCTCGGCCTTGACGTGCGCTTCCTCGTACAGCTCGCGCTGGGCCGCGTGCAGCGGGTTCTCACCGGGGACGTCCAGCAGGCCGGCCGGGATCTCCCAGAGCTTCTCGCGCACCGGGTGCCGGTACTGCTTGATCAGCAGGACGCGGTCCTCGTCGTCCAGGGCGAGGACGGCGACGGAGCCGGGGTGGACCTGGTAGTCGCGGCGGACGACGGAGCCGTCGGGCATGACGACGTCGTCGGTGCGCACGGAGGTCTTCTTGCCGACGAAGGGGGTGTCCGTCGCCCGGATCTCCCATTCCTGCGGGGTGTCCTTGATCGCCATTGCTCTTGCCCTCTCCGACGTGCGCAAACGAAAACCGGGGCGCCCCCGTTGAGCGGGAGACGCCCCGGCCACCGTACAACCGGCCGTGTTACTTCGAACTCTTGGAGGCCACCGCGGCCTTCACCAGCCCCGCGAACAACGGGTGCGGGCGGGTCGGCCGCGAGCGCAGCTCCGGGTGGGCCTGCGTGGCGACCAGGTAGGGGTGGACGTCGCGCGGGTACTCGACGTACTCGACGAGCTTGCCGTCCGGGGACGTGCCGGAGAACAGGATGCCCGCCTTCTTCTCCAGCTCCGCGCGGTAGGAGTTATTGACCTCGTAGCGGTGGCGGTGCCGCTCCTCGACGTACTCCTTGCCGTCGTAGACCTCACGGACGATGGAGCCCTCGGCGAGCTTCGCCGGGTACATGCCGAGCCGCATCGTGCCGCCCATGTCGCCCTCGCCGGCCACGATGTCGAGCTGCTCGGCCATCGTCGAGATGACCGGGTGGGCCGTCGCCGCGTCGAACTCGGTGGAGTTGGCGTCCGGGATGTCCGCGAGGTTGCGGGCCGCCTCGATGACGATGCACTGGAGACCCAGGCACAGTCCGAGGAGCGGTACGCGGTTCTCGCGGGCGTACTTGATCGCGCCGACCTTGCCGAGCACGCCCCGGTCGCCGAAGCCGCCGGGGATGCAGATGCCGTCCACGTCCGCGAGCTGGGCCGCGGCGCCGGCCGGGGTCTTGCAGTCGTCGGAGGTGACCCACTTGATCTTCACGCGGGCCTTGTTGGCGAACCCGCCCGCGCGCAGCGCCTCGGTGACCGAGAGGTAGGCGTCGGGGAGGTCGATGTACTTGCCGACCAGGGCGAGCGTGATCTCGTGGTCGGGGTTGTGGACGCGGTCCAGCAGGTCGTCCCACGTCGTCCAGTCCACGTCGCGGAACGGCAGGTCGAGCTTGCGGACGACGTACGCGTCGAGGCCCTCGCCGTGGACGGTCTTCGGGATGTCGTAGATCGAACGCGCGTCGGGGCAGGCGACGACGGCGGACTCGTCGACGTCGCACATGAGGGAGATCTTGCGCTTGATCGCGGTCGGCACCTCGCGGTCGCAGCGCAGCACGATCGCGTCCGGCTGGATGCCGATGTTGCGCAGGGCGGCCACCGAGTGCTGGGTGGGCTTGGTCTTCAGCTCACCGGACGGGCCGATGTACGGAAGGAGCGAGATGTGGACCACGAACACGTTGTCCCGGCCGACCTCGTGCCGCACCTGGCGGACGGTCTCCAGGAACGGGAGCGACTCGATGTCGCCGACCGTGCCGCCGACCTCCGTGATGACGACGTCGACCTCGTCGGTCGCCATGCGGCGGATGCGGTGCTTGATCTCGTTGGTGATGTGCGGGATGACCTGGACGGTGTCGCCGAGGTACTCGCCGCGCCGCTCCTTGGCGATCACGGTGTTGTACACCTGGCCGGTCGTGACGTTGGCGCTGCCGTCGAGGTCGCGGTCGAGGAAACGTTCGTAGTGGCCGATGTCCAGGTCGGTCTCGGCGCCGTCGTTCGTGACGAACACCTCACCGTGCTGGAAGGGGTTCATCGTGCCCGGGTCGACGTTCAGGTAGGGGTCGAGCTTCTGCATCACGACGCGCAGGCCACGGGCCTTCAGCAGCATGCCGAGGCTGGAGGCGGTCAGGCCCTTGCCGAGCGAGGAGGCGACACCCCCGGTGACGAAGATGTGCTTGGTCGTCGTAGATTTCGGCGTCATGGCCAAGAGGGGGCTCCCGTGGTCGCGGTCTGGGGGTCGCTGCGGTTCGGGGGTTTCGTGCCCTCCGGTCCACGGGCTACCAGCGTATCAGCGCCCCGGGGAGATGGCTTCCGGCCACGCTCCGCGCACGGTCCGGCACAAGTCTTTGACGAGGATTTCGTGTTCCTTGACGACGCTTTCACCCTGGCTCACCCGTTCGGCGCAGCCGCGTTCGCGGGAGCTGGACGCAGATCATCTACGTGAGCCGTATCCTGCTCAGACACTCGCTGCCGAGCCCGCCCGCTGCTTCACGGGACACCCCCGCCTGCGCACCGGAACAACGAACGCTCGTCAGCTCGTTGAGCGAAAAATGGCGTTTTGCCACAGGGCAGGGCGACTGCTTTGCTTCATCCCTCAACGACATGCAAATGACACCGACCCCTTGACCGCAATAAGCCCCTCTCCCCTGAGGGGTGACGTGGCCGTTCGACTGGAGTTGCACGTGGCCGGGCGCATCGAAGACTACGCACTCATCGGAGACATGCAGACCGCGGCACTGGTCTGCCGGGACGGCACAGTCGACTGGCTGTGCCTGCCCCGCTTCGACTCGCACGCCATCTTCGCGGGCCTGCTCGGCACGGAGGACCACGGCTTCTGGCGCCTGGGCCCCGCGCATCCCGCCGACGCCCCGCCACCGCCAGCCACCCGGCGCACCTACCGGGGCGACTCGCTGATCCTGGAGTCCGAGTGGGAGACCCCGCGCGGCACCGTCCGGGTGACCGACTTCATGCCGCCTCGCGACGGCGCGCCCCAGCTGATCCGCATCGTCGAGGGCGTCTCCGGCCGGGTGCCGATGCGCTCGGCCCTGCGGATGCGGTTCAGCTACGGCCGGATCGTCCCCTGGGTCCACCGCCACGAGGGCCGTACGGTCGCCGTCGCGGGCCCGGACTCGGTCTGGTTCGACACGACCGCGCAGACGTACGGCAAGCAGCTCACGACGTACTCGGACTTCACGGTCGCGCCGGGTGACCGGATCGCGTTCACGATCTCCTGGGAGCCCTCGCACAAGCAGCCCCCGCCGCTGCCCGAGCCGGAGACCTCGCTGGAGGCGACCGAGGAGTTCTGGCGCGAGTGGGTCGCGCAGTGCACGTACCACGGGCCCTACCGCGAGGCCGTGATCCGCTCGCTGATCACGCTGAAGGCGCTGACGTACGCGCCGACCGGCGGGATCGTCGCCGCGCCGACCACCTCCCTGCCGGAGGACATCGGGGGCGTCCGCAACTGGGACTACCGCTACACCTGGCTGCGCGACGCCGCGATCACGCTCTCCTCGCTGCTGCGCACCGGCTACCGCGAGGAGGCGCGCGCCTGGCGCGAGTGGCTCCTGCGGGCCGTCGCGGGCGACCCCGAGAACCTCCAGATCATGTACGGCATCGCGGGCGAGCGGGAGCTCGGCGAGGCGGAGCTGGACTGGCTGCCCGGGTACGAGAACTCCGGCCCGGTCCGGGTCGGCAACGGCGCCGCGCACCAGCTCCAGCTCGACGTGTACGGCGAGGTCACCGAGGCCCTCCACCTCGGGCACATGACCGGACTCGCCCGCAACGACTACGCCTCGCTGCTCCAGCTCAAGCTGATCCGCTACCTGGAGGACCACTGGAACGTGCCGGACGAGGGCATCTGGGAGGTCCGCGGTCCGCGCCGGCACTTCGTCCACTCCAAGGTCATGGCCTGGGTCGCCGTCGACCGCACGATCAAGCTGATCGAGTCGGGCGACGCGGACGGCCCGCTGGAGCGCTGGCGCGATCTGCGCGACGACATCCACCGGGACGTCTGCGAGAAGGGGTACGACAAGGAGCGCAACACCTTCACGCAGTCGTACGGCTCGAAGGAGCTGGACGCGTCCCTGCTCCTCATCCCCCAGATGGGCTTCCTGCCGCCCGACGACAAGCGCGTCATCGGCACCATCGAGGCCATCCAGCGCGAGCTCTCCACCCCGGACGGCTTCATCCTCCGCTACCCCACCTCCGGCGGCGACGAGGGCGTCGACGGCCTCCCCGGCGACGAGGGCGCCTTCCTCGCGTGCTCGTTCTGGATGGCCGACGACCTCGCGATGATCGGCCGCGTCGACGAGGCCCGCAAACTCTTCGAGAAACTCCTCGCCCTCCGCAACGACCTGGGCCTCCTGGCCGAGGAATGGGACCCCCGCCTGAAGCGCCAGGTAGGCAACTTCCCCCAGGCGTTCAGCCACGTCCCCCTGATCGACACAGCCCTCCGCCTGACGGCATCGGGCGCGTACGGCGGCTGACACCGTGCGGAAGGACCAGATCGAGGAACGGCTCCTGAGCCTCGCTCTGGTCCTGACGGTTCGCTGCGACCGCACACCCTCCCCGGCTGAAGGGAGGCCGAGTGCGGGCCACACGGCCCGCAGTGGCGGACGCTCTTCGGGGATACGACGGTGCAGGAGCCGTTCGGTTCACCCGAACCGGCGCATCTGATCACCCTCGCCCGTCTGCGCCTGGGGCTGCCGTCGGCCCATGGCAAGGGGGCGTATCTGGCGGACCTTCCCCTGGAGCCGACGCTCGTGCGGTCCCTGGACGGGGAGGAGCTGCGCGGGGCGCTGGGGGCGGCGGCGGGCTTGCCGGCGGCCGAGGTCGCGGAGTGGGACGCGGGGCTCGCGGAGCGGTTGGGGCCGGCGCTGGGGGAGCTGGTCGCCTGGTAGGTGTGGCGGGGGTGCGGGGGCGGTCGGCCGTGTCGGAGTGGGCCGGGCCCGGGTAGCGTCCCCGTATGGACATCCCTGTCGATCACACCGGCGTCACCGTGCGGCGTGCCCTGGAGTTGCCGGGGCTGCGGAGTGGGCTGCCGGAGGTGCTGGCGGGGGCGGAGGGGCTGGGGCGGGAGGTGCGGTGGGTGCATGCGGGGGAGGTGCCGCACATCGCTTCTCTGCTCAAGGGGGGTGAGCTGCTTCTGACGACCGGGTACGGTCTCGGGACCCGGCCCGCCGAGCAGCGTGCATTCGTCCGTACTCTCGCCGAGCGGGGCATCGCCGCGCTCGTGGTCGAACTCGGGCCCCGTTTCACCCGGTTGCCCGCAGCCCTGATCGACACGGCCCGCGCGACCGGCCTCCCGCTGGCCCAACTCCACCGCGAGGTGGCGTTCGTGACGGTCACCGAGGAGATCCACACGGAGATCGTGAACGGGCACTACGCCCTGTTGCAGCGGGCGGAGGAAGTGCACCGGCTCTGTACGAACGCCCTGCTCGGCGGCGGCGGAATCCCCCAGGT
The DNA here is from genome assembly GCF_040610055.1 of Streptomyces sp. NPDC004539. NCBI lineage: Bacteria > Bacillati > Actinomycetota > Actinomycetes > Kitasatosporales > Streptomycetaceae > Streptomyces > Streptomyces sp. NPDC004539. The sequence continues at coordinate 25,557 of NZ_JBEXLS010000054.1, forward strand.
CCTCGGCATCCTCGCGGACTTCAGCGGCAACCCGGTGTTCCTGGAGACGGTCGAGGGACGGCTGCTGTACGCGGCCGGGGCGGGCCCGGAGGGCGCGGAACCCCTCCAGGTGTGGGAACGGCTGCGGGGCGCGGGGAAGGAGACCCCTTCGGGGGCGGTGGTGGTGGAGGTACCGGGGGGCGGGGGCGGTCCCGCAGGCGCCGCCTCCGGTGTGATCGGGAGCGTCGGTGGCACTTCGGTGCGCGCCAGGCTCGTACTGCTCCCCGTGCGCGCCCCCCTCGCCCCCGTGCACCGCATCGCGGCCGAGCGTGCCGCGGGGATTCTCGCGGTGGTCCTGATGCAGGCGCGGCAGGAGGAGGAGCTGGCGGCGCGGGGGCGGGGGGATTTCCTGAGCGACCTCGCGGAGGGGCGGATCGCCGCGGCGGACGCCCCGGCGCAGGCCAGGGTGCTCGGCTTCCGGCCCGGCACGGGCCCCTTGCTGCCGATCGTGATGCGCCTCGGCGACCCCGGCACGCTCCCCGCGAGGGCGATCGCGGAGGAGCTCGCCGCCCTGGGCGTCCCGGTGCTGCTCGGCGTCCGCCCCGCGGAGGCCCGGGTCCTGGTCCTCCTCGCCCTGCGCGCGGAACAGGACCGGACGGCGCTCGCGGACCGCGCGGCGGCGGCGCTGCGCACCGGCGTGGACCGCGCCGGCACTCCCCGCCCCGGCTCCCCTCCCCCGGTCGTCGTCGTGGGCGTGCCCGGCACCTGGGCGGCGGTCTCGGCGGGCCTGCGGCACGCGGCGGAGGCGGCGACGGCCGCCCAGGGCCTCCCGCCCCGCCCCTGGCACGACGCCCGCCACCTCGACATCGACCTCCTGCTGTGGCGGCTGCGCGACCACCCCGACCTCGCGGCCTTCGTGGACCGCGCGATCGGCTCCCTGCGCGCCCACGACGCCCGCGCCAAGCCCCCGCTCCTGCCCACCCTGGAGACCTATCTCGCGCACGCCGGCCGCAAGGCGGAGACGGCCCGCGAACTCCACCTGAACCGCCAGACGTTGTACAACCGCCTCGCGAGAATCGGCGAGTTGCTCAGCACGGACCTGGAGGACCCTCAGACGGTGCTGGCCCTGAGCCTGGCCCTGAGGGCACGCAGGCACGTGCACCGGCAGTGAGGACGGGCGGTCAGCCGAGGGGCCGAAGCTGCGTCAACTCGTCGTAGACGCTCAGCACCTGCGCCACCGTCTCGTCCTCCGTGGGCCAGCTCCCGGCCTGCCGCAACCCCGACTCCCGCAGCGCGTCCCGCCGTTCGGGATCGTCCAGCAGCCGCACCGCGGCACCCGCCAGCGCCGCCGCGTCCCCGGGGGCCACCAACTCCGCCGCGTCCCCGACCAGTTCACGCACCCCGCCGGTCAGCGGGGCGATCAGCGGGACGCCCGCGCGCAGCGCCTCCTGCGCGAGGACGGAACGGGACTCGTCGGCGCCGGGCAGCAGCGCGAGATCGGCCGCCGCCAGCAGCCCGGGCACGTCCTCCCGGCGCCCGGCGAGCAGCACGGGCAGCCCCTCGCGGTCGATCCGCGCCTGCAACTCCCCCCGCAGCGGCCCCTCTCCGGCGACGACGACCAGCGGCACGGGGTCGAGGAACCGCCACGCCCGAGCCGCGTCGAGCAGCACGTCGTAGCCGCGGTGCCGGTCGAGGGAGCCGACGGCCAGCAGCAACGGCCGCTCGGTGACCCCGAGTTCGGCCCGCACCTTGCCGCCCGCCGAACCCGGCCCGTCCGGCCCGTCCGGCTCCCGCCGCCCCGGCAGGGACACCGCGGCGAGCCGGGCGTCCCGCGCCCCGGTGCGCCGGGCCCGGTCGACGAGCCCGGAGGTGGTGCCGAGGACGACGGTCGCCGCCTTCACGACCCGCCGCTCCAGCATGCGCAGCAGATGCGCGCGAGCCCCCTCGGCGCGGGCCCCGTTGTGCCAGGTGACGACCAGCGGGACGCGCCGCCCGCTGAGCGCGAGGACGGCCCGGAACGAGGCGTGCAGGCCGTGCGCGTGGACGAGGTCGGCGTCGGCGCAGGCGGCCCGCAGCGCGGCGACGGAACCGGGGTCGCTGCTGCGCGGCACGGGGATGTGGTCCGCGCCGGCGCCGGAGAAGTCGTAGGTGTGATCGGACTCGGAGGGGGCGCACACCGTGACCCGCACGCCCCGTGCGACGAGCCCGGCGGTCAGCGAGCGCACGTGTGCGCTGCTGCCGGCGTTGCCGCCGCCGAGCACCTGTACGGTGCGCAGCGGCGCCTGGCCCTGGGACGAAGGGCTGCTCACGTGGCTCACGCGGCCGGGGCTCCTGGTTCGGCATGGGACGGTCACGGGGGGACGTACGGAGGGAACACACGGGGACGACGGGGACGGGGCCCCCGCGCCCACCTTCCCGCTCCCTGCCAAGGATGCCAGCCCGCACGGCGGTTCCGAACCGCCCGACTGTGCGGAATCCCCTGACCTGAACCCTCTTGTCACCCACATGAGTGACGCCGTGCGGTTACGTACGAACAAGCTCTCCACGGCTGAAGAACCTCGCACACCAGCCCGTCACACGGCCCCCGGACGTCCCCCGCATCACCCGTTCGGCCGACGTTCGGCCGACAAGGAGAGGGGCGCACCCCGTCAGGAAGTGCGCCCCTCGAAGCCTCGGCCCCACGCCCGCGAGCCGTCGTCCTACGCGTCCGCCCGCGCCGTCGCGAGGAGTTCCTCCGCGTGCGCCCGCGCCGTCTCCGAGTCCTCCTGCCCGGCGAGCATCCGCGACAGCTCCCGGATGCGCTCCTCGCCCTCCAGGACCTTCACCCCGGAGCGGGTGACGGTCCCGTCGTTGGTCTTCTCGACGAGCAGCTGCCGGTCGGCGAACGCGGCGACCTGCGGAAGGTGGGTGACGACGACGACCTGCGCGGTCTTGGCGAGCTTGGCGAGCCGCCGGCCGATCTCGACGGCCGCCTTCCCGCCGACGCCCGCGTCGACCTCGTCGAAGAGGTACGTCGGGACGGGGTCCGTGCCGGCGAACACGACCTCCACCGCGAGCATCACGCGCGACAGCTCACCGCCGGACGCGCCCTTGGCGATCGGCCGGGGCGGGGCGCCCGGGTGGGGGGCGAGCAGCAGCTCGACCTCGTCCGCGCCGGACGGCCCGTAGGCGACCGTACGGCCGTCGACCTCGACGCCCTCGGGGTCCTCGGTCTGCCGGATCGCGAAGGACACGCGCGCGTGGGGCATCGCGAGCGAGGCCAGCTCGGCGGTGACGGCGGCGGCGAACCGGTCGGCGGCCTCGGTGCGGGCGTCGGTCAACGCCTGGGCGAGGACGGCGAGTCCGGTGCGCAGGGCGTCGCGTTCGGCGGTCAGCTCACCGATGCGTTCGTCGTCGGAGTCGAGTTCGGTGAGGCGGGCGGCGCTCGTCTCCGCCCACTCCAGGACGGCGTTCACGTCGGTGCCGTACTTGCGGGTCAGGGCGGTGAGGGCGGCGCGGCGTTCCTCGACGGCCGCCAGGCGCCGGGGGTCGGCGTCCAGGTCGTCGGCGTACCCGGCGAGTTCGCCCGCGACGTCGCCGAGGAGGATGCCGATCTCGCCGATCCGGTCGGCGAGGGCGGCGAGGGCCGGGTCGTGCGAGCGGACGGCCTCCAGGGCCCGCTGGGCGCCCGCGACGAGGGTCGCCGCGTCGATGCCCTCGGGGTCCTCGGGGTTGCCCGCGAGAGCGGCGTGCGCGAGGGTCGCGGCGGACGACAGGGCCTCGGCGTGCCCGAGCCGCTCCGCCTCCTCCGCCAGCTCGACGTCCTCGCCGGCGCGGGGTTCGACGGCCGCGATCTCGTCGAGCCCGAAGCGCAGGAGGTCGGCCTCCTGGGCCCGCTCACGGGCGCGCGTGGTGATCTCGTCGAGCTCGGCGGCGACGGACCGCAGCCGCCGGTACGCCTCCCCGTACTTGGCGAGCGGCCCGGTGACGGCGTCCCCGGCGTACCGGTCGAGCGCCTGCCGCTGCCGGGTCAGCTTCAGCAGCCCCTGCTGATCGGTCTGCCCGTGGACGGCGACCAGCTCGTCGGCCAGCTCCGCGAGCACCCCGACCGGCACGCTCCGTCCGCCGACGTGCGCCCGTGAGCGCCCCTCCGCCGAAACGGTACGGCTGATGAGCAGCGCCCCGTCGTCCAGCTCGGCACCGGCCTCCTCCGCCCGCAGGGCGACCGCGGCCCCCGAGGGCAGCGAGATCCGCCCCTCGACGACCGCCCGCTCGGCCCCGATCCGCACCAACGCCGGATCAGCCCTTCCACCGAGCAGCAGCCCCAGGCTGGTGACCACCATGGTCTTGCCCGCACCCGTCTCACCGGTCACGGCGGTGAACCCGGACGACAACTCGACGACCGCGTCGTCGATGACTCCGAGGGACCGTATCCGCATCTCTTCCAGCACGCAGAAGACCATACGAGGTGGGCGGGGAGAAGCGCGAGGCACCCTTGTCACTCGGGCGGGTGGAGGTTTCGCGGGTGAGTGGAGAGCTTTTAGGGGCGCGAGGAACTGCGCGACCAGCCACACACTCCCCGCACCCGCCGTCGAACCAGCACCACCCCCCACAGCGGGCTAGTGCGGAGCCCCCCTCCAACCAGAAACCGGCAACGCGAATTTCGCCACCAACCGATCAGTGAACGAAGCATGATGCAGCCGAGCCAACCGCACCGGCACCGACCCCCGCCGCACCTCCACCCGCGCCCCGGGCGGCAGTTCGACGGTCCGCCGCCCGTCACACCACAGCACCCCCGGAGGAACGTGCGGCAGGATCTCCACGGCCAGCACGGAATCCGGCGACGTCACCAACGGCTTCGCGAACAGCGCGTGCGCACTGATCGGCACCATCAGCAACGCCTCCACCTCGGGCCATACGACAGGCCCGCCCGCGGAGAACGCGTACGCCGTCGACCCGGTCGGCGTCGACAGACAGATCCCGTCACACCCGAACCCGGTGACGGGCCGCCCGTCGATCTCCAGGACGACTTCGAGCAGCTTCTCGGCGCCCGCCTTCTGCACAGCCGCCTCGTTCAGCGCCCAGTCCGTGTGGACGATGTCCCCGTTGCTGTGGACGACCACATCGACGGTCATCCGCTCCTCGACCTCGTACGCCCGGGTCACCACCCGGTCGACGACCTTGTCGAGATCGTCCCGCTCGGCCTCCGCGAGGAACCCCACGCTCCCGAGGTTGACGCCGAGCATCGGCACCCCGGACGCCCGCGCGAACTCGGCGCCGCGCAGCAGCGTCCCGTCCCCGCCGAGGACGATCAGCAGCTCGCACCCCTCAAGGCACTGCGGAGTCGCCTCGGAGACCAGCTCGACCTCCACGGGCAACGGCAGGTCGCGGGCCTCGTACTCCAGGACCCGCACGCCGATCCCGGACCGCAGCAGCCCCTTCACGACGAGCTCGGCGCTACGGATGGCGGCGGGCCGCCCCGTGTGCGCGAGCAGGAAAACAGTACGACCAGAATTCTGTGTCACCGCGGCCCCTCCGCCACTGCACGGTCAACATCGGCCGGGTCCAGAGCGGGCGCCCCGGCACGCAGCCACAGGAAGTATTCGACGTTCCCGGAGGGCCCGGGCAGCGGACTGGCGGTGACACCGTTCACCCCGAGCCCCAGCTCGGCCGCCTTCGCGGCCACCCCCCGGACGGCCTCGGCGCGCAGTTCGGGACTGCGTACGACGCCCCCGCTGCCGAGCCGTTCCTTCCCCACCTCGAACTGGGGCTTGACCATCATCACCAGGTCGGCGTCCGGTTTCGTGCACCGCGCCAGCGCGGGCAGCACGAGCCCGAGCGGGATGAAGGACAAGTCCCCCACGACAAGATCCACAGGCTCCCCATCGATCAGATCAAGCGTCAACTCGCGTACGTTCGTACGGTCTTTGACGGTGACGCGTTCATCACTGCGGAGAGACCAGGCGAGTTGTCCGTATCCGACGTCGACGGCGACGACGTGCGCGGCCCCCGCCCGCAGCAGCACGTCGGTGAACCCGCCGGTGGACGCCCCCGCGTCGAGCGCCCGGCGCCCCTCGACGGCGAGTCCGAGCGGCACGAACGCCGCCAGTGCCCCGGCGAGCTTGTGCCCGCCCCGGGAGACGTAGTCGGGGTCGCCGTCGTCGGCCTGGACGACGATCGCCGCCGCGGTCTCCACCTGCGTCGCCGGTTTGGTCGCCACGGTCTTGCCGACGGTGACCCGCCCGGCCGCGATCAGCTGCCCGGCGTGCTCCCGCGACCGCGCGAGCTTGCGCCGTACCAACTCCGCGTCCAGACGACGACGTGCCACTCCTGCCACGGTGGGTTCAGCTCCTAATTCCCGTACGACGATGGACCCGGGCGGGCGTCGAGCGCGGTGAGCGCGTCGCGCAGCCCTCGGTGTACATCCTCGTACACCTCCACGTGCCCCTCGGTCGCGAGGTGCCCGATGTCGGCGAGCCGGTCGAGGAGGGCGTCGACCTCGGGGTTCCCGGTGGGTGCGGGGGACGGTCCGTCGTTCATGCCCCGACGCTACCCCGGCGTCCCGGTGTACCGTCGCTCCCGATGGCCACGATCGAGGAGTGCCGGACGGCACTGGAGAAGCTCGCGCAGAACATGCGGGGCGCCGACGGCGACGTACGCGCGGCGGCGGCGATGGAGCGCACGGTGACGTGCCGGATCACCGACCTGGACGTGACGTTCACCGGCCGGATGACGGGCGGCGCGATCGTCGTGGACGACGTCCGCCCCGGCCCGCCCGCCGAGAAGGCGCAGATCCGCCTCACGATGACCGGGGACGACCTGGTCGCCCTGGTGGCCGGTGAGCTGAACTTCGCGAAGGCGTGGGGGTCCGGCCGGGTGAAGCTGGAGGCGGGCTTCCGCGATCTGCTGAGCCTCAGGAAGCTGCTGTAGCGGCCTTCCTACGGGTCTGGCGGGCGGCCGGCACGACCAGCGGCGTCCCCGTCTCCGGGTCGTCGATGACCTGGCAGCGCAGCCCGAACACCTCCTCGACGAGCCCCGCCGTGACGATGTCGTTCGGCGCGCCCTCGGCGATGACCTGCCCGCCCTTGAGGGCGATCAGGTGGGTGGCGTAGCGGGCGGCGTGGTTCAGGTCGTGCAGGACGGCGACGAGCGTGCGCCCCTGTTCCTCGTGGAGCTGCGCGCACAGGTCGAGGACGTCGATCTGGTGCTGGATGTCGAGGTAGGTCGTCGGCTCGTCCAGCAGCAGGAGCGGGGTCTGCTGCGCGAGCGCCATCGCGATCCACACGCGCTGGCGCTGCCCGCCGGACAGCTCGTCGACGTACCGGTCCGCGAGTTCCGCGACCCCGGTCTGTTCCATGGACTCCTGGACGACCCTCTCGTCCTCGGTCGACCACTGGCGCAGGATGCCCTGGTGGGGGTAGCGCCCCCGGCCGACCAAGTCGCCCACGGTGATCCCGTCCGGCGCGATCGACGACTGCGGCAGCAGCCCGAGCGTGCGCGCGACCTTCTTCGCCGGCATCGACTGGATGGCCTGCCCGTCGAGCAGCACCCGCCCCTGCTGCGGCTTCAGCATCCGGGAGAGCGCCCGCAGAAGCGTCGACTTCCCGCAGGCGTTCGGCCCGACGATGACCGTGAACGAGTTGTCGGGTATCTCCACCGAGAGCTGCTCGGCGATGACCCGCTGGTCGTAGGCGAGGGTGACGTTCTCGGCGGAGAGGCGGTTCACGGTGCTCCTTGGGTTCTCTTTCTGGGTGACGACGGGGGTTCGGGCCGGGCCGGTGTCAGGGGATTCGCGGTCGTACGATCCGCTCATATCCGCCCCGCCTTCCGCTCGGTGACCAGCAGCCACAGCAGGTACACCCCGCCGAGGACACCGGTGACGACGCCGACGGGCAGCTGGCCGTCGCCGAAGAGGCGCTGGGAGGCCCAGTCCGCGGTGACCAGGAGGGCGGCGCCCATGCAGAGGGAGGGCAGGAGGTTCGGGCCGGGCGAGCGGGTCAGCCTGCGGGCGAGCTGCGGCGCGGTGAGCGCGACGAAGCTGACGGGCCCGGCGGCGGCGGTCGCGGCGGCGGTGAGCAGCACGGCGGACACCAGCAGCAGCATCCGTACGCGCTCGACGGGCACCCCGAGCGCGTTCGAGACGTCGTCCCCCATCTCCATCATCCGCAGCCCCCGCGCGTTGGCGAGGACGACCGGCACCAGCACGCAGACCAGCGCCAGCAGCGGCCAGACCTGCTTCCAGTCCCGCCCGTCGAGCGTCCCTGTCATCCAGACGACGGCCCGCGCGGCGTCCACCAGGTCGGCCTTGGTGATGAGGTAGCCGTTGACGGCGGTCGCCACGGCCGAGACCCCGATCCCGACGAGGACGAGCCGGTAGCCGTGCACCCCCCGCTTCCAGGCCAGCAGATAGATCAGCAGCCCGGTGACGAGCCCGCCGGCCAGCGCCCCGAGGGTGACCTGCGCGGTGGACCCGGAGAACAGCACGATCATGACCAGCGCCCCGGCGGTCGCCCCCTGGCTCAGCCCGAGGACGTCCGGGCTGCCCAGCGGGTTGCGCGACACGGCCTGGAACAGCGCCCCCCCGAGCCCGAGCGACGCCCCGACGAGCAGCCCGACCAGGACCCGCGGCAGCCGCAGCTCGTTGACGATGAACTCCTGACCCGGATTCCCGTCCCCGAACAGCACCTTGAGGACGTCGGAGGCGGGGATCGGGAAGTCGCCGGTGCCGATCAGGACGACGCTCGCGGTGAGCGCGGCCAGCAGCAGGGCGGCGGTGACGGCCAGGGCACGCGGGTCGAGGCGCAGCGAGAGCCCGCCGGTGCGCAGGGCCCGGCTCTTCCGGTTCGTCTTCACAGCTGGGCCGTCCTCCGCCGCCGTACGAGAAAGATGAACACCGGCCCGCCGACGATCGCGGTGATGATGCCGACCTGCACCTCGGAGGGCCGGGCGACGACCCGTCCGAGGACGTCGGAGCCGAGCAGCAGGACGGGCGACAGGACCGCCGCGTACGGCATGATCCAGCGCAGGTCGGGGCCGGTGAAGGAGCGCACGACGTGCGGGACCATCAGCCCGACGAACGCGATCGGACCGCAGGCCGCGGTGGCCGCCCCGCACAGCACGGTCGCCGCGAGCATCGACAGCGCGCGGGTGCGGCTCAGGTTCGCGCCGAGCGCCTTCGCGGTGTCGTCGCCCATGGCCACGGCGTTGAGGGGGCGGGCGAGCGTGAACGCGAGGAGGGTGCCGACGGCCAGGAAGGGCAGCACCTGAAGAATCGTCTCGTCAGAGGCTTGGTTCAGTGATCCGACCGTCCAGAACCGCATCCGGCCCAGCGCCGCGTCGTCCGTGATCATCACGGCCTGGACGTAGCCGTACAGCGCGGCCGTGATCGCCGTCCCGGCGAGCGCGAGGCGGACCGGGGTCGCGCCCCGGCTGCCGCCGAGGAACCAGACGAGCGCGCCGACGGCCGCCGCGCCGAAGAACGCGAACCACACATAGCCGTTCAGGCTCGTGACGCCGAAGTAGGTGATGGCGGTGACGACGGCGGCGGAGGCGCCCGCGTTGATGCCGAGGATGCCGGGGTCGGCCAGCGGATTGCGGGTGAGCGCCTGGAGGACGGCCCCGGCGAGGCCGAGCGCGGCGCCGGCCAGGACGCCGAGCAGGGTCCGCGAGAGGCGGTCGCCGACGACGACGTCCGCGTAGCTCCCGGAGTCCTCGAACAGGCCGTGCCACACCTGCTCCAGCGACAGCTCTTTCGCCCCGATGGCGATGCTCGCGACGGCTACCGCCGCGAGGAGCACCGCCGAGGCCACGAGCCCGAGGGACCGGGCCCCTCGCCTGCTCCGGGGTGGGGAGACCGTCTGTTCGGGAACGCTGTCGACCAACACGGAGGTTAGGTTAGCCTACCCTGCTATGGCCTCCGTGCTGGTGACAGCGGTTCAGACCCCCAGCCTCGCCAGCGCCTTCCCCCCGTCCAGCGCGCAGGAGCCCTCGCCCGCCGCCGTCCACGCCGCCGCGCACAGCGCCCGCAGACCGTCCAACGGGTCGCCGTCACCGGTCAGTTCGAGCACCTCGGCCGCCGTCGCCGTCCAGCCTCCGCAGCGGAAGCCGCCGTCGCCGTCCTCGACGACCTCCGGCTGGCCGGTGAGCAGGCCGCGCAGATCGCGGTCCACGTAGGTCGGGCGGTGCTGCGGGGGCGCGGCGAGGAGCTGCGCGCCGTCCGTCACGCCGGTCAGCACCAGCAGCGAGTCCACCTCGCCGTTGAACGCGCCCTCGATGTCCGTGTCCAGCCGGTCCCCCACGACCAACGGCCGCTCCGCGCCCGTCCGCAGGATCGTCTCCCGGTGCATCGGGGGCAACGGCTTCCCCGCCACCTGCGGCTCGGCGCCGGTCGCGATCCGGACCACCTGGACCGCCGCGCCGTTGCCCGGGGCGATGCCGCGCCCGCTGGGGATCGTGAGGTCCGTGTTCGACGCGAACCACGGCACCCCGCGCGCGATCGCGTACGACGCCTCCGCGAACCGGCCCCACGGCAGCTCCGGGCCGCCGTACCCCTGGACGACGGCCACCGGGTCGTCGTCCGCCGACTCGACCGGCTCCAGCCCGCGCTCGCGCAGCGCGACCCGCAGCCCCTCACCGCCGATGACCAGCACGCGCGCGCCCGCGGGCACCTGCTCGCTGATCAGCCGGGCGACGGCCTGCGCGGACGTGATCACATCCTCCGGAGCGGTCGCTATCCCCAGCTCCGTCAGGTGATCCGCCACCGTGTCCGGCGTACGCAGCGCATTGTTCGTGACGTACGCGAGCCGCATGCCGCCCTCGCGGGCCGTGTGCAGCGACTCCACGGCGTGCGCGATCGCGTTCCCTCCCGCGTACACCACCCCGTCGAGATCGAGCAGCGCGGTGTCGTACGCCTCGCTCAGGGCCCGCCCACTGCCGTCCGGAACCCTCCGCACGCCCTGCCCCATTCCGCATCGCTCCTCGTTCATCAGCGTTCGCTCGCCTTTCCACCGATCATCCCCCATGCCACTGACAGCCGTACGATGCCCTGATGAACACAGCAGGTCACCCGCAGGCAACGGCGCCCCGAGGGCTGGAACTCACCCCGTTCCGAGGACTGCGCTACGACCCCGACCGGGTCGGCGGACTCGCCGCGGTCACCTCACCGCCGTACGACGTCGTCGTCCGCCCGGACGGCCTGCACGAACTCCACGACGCCGACCCGCACAACATCGTCCGGCTGATCCTTCCGCAGGCCACCACCCCCGCCGCGCGGAACGAACAGGCCGCCGCGACCCTGCGCGAGTGGCTCGCCGAGGGCATCCTCACCCCGGACCCCGAACCGGCCCTGTACGTCTACGAACAGCGCCACCCGGACGGCATGCTGCAACGCGGCCTGATCGGCACCCTGCGCGTCTCGGAGCCCGCCGAGGGCATCGTCCTGCCCCACGAGGACGTCATGCCGCACGTCGTCGCCGACCGCGCGGCCCTCATGCGCGCCACCCACGCCAACCTCGAACCCCTCCTCCTCACCTACCGGGGCGACGGCGGTACGACGGCGGACCTCGTCGAGCGGACGGCGGCCCGCCCGCCCCTGCTCGCGACCACCACGGACGACGGCTACCGGCACCGCCTCTGGCGCCTCACCGACCCCGCCGAGGTCACCGGCGTCCAGACCGACCTGGCCCGCCACCAGGCCCTCATCGCCGACGGGCACCACCGCTGGGCGACGTACCGCATGCTCCGCGCGGAACACCCCTCCCCCGGCCCCTGGGACCACGGGCTGGTCCTCCTCGTCGACACCGCCCGCTACCCGCTGCGCGTGCGCGCCATCCACCGCTACCTGCCCGGCCTGCCGGTCGCCGAGGCGGTCGCCGCCCTGGACGGCCGCTTCCACGTCCGGCGCCTGGAATCGGCCCTCCCGGAGGCCCTGGAGACGCTCGCGGACGCCGCGTGCGCCGGGAACGCGTACCTCCTCGCCGGGGACGGCGCGTTCCACCTCGTCGACCGGCCGGACGCGGCGCTCCTCGCGCGGACCGTCCCCGCCGAGCATCCGACCGCCTGGCGCACCCTCGACGCGACCGTCCTGCACGCCACCCTCCTCGCCGCCGTCTGGCACATCCCGGAGGACGATCCCGCGCGCGTGGCGTACATCCACGACACGGAGGCGACCGTCCTCAAGGCCGAGCGGGACGGGGGGACGGCCGTGCTGCTGCATCCCGTGCGGGAGGAGGTCGTGCGGGAGCTGGCCCGGCAGGGGGTGACGATGCCGAGGAAGTCGACGTCGTTCGGGCCTAAGCCGGCTACGGGGCTGGTGTTGCGGGCGTTGGACGTGTGAGAGGGGTCGTGACAGACGAATGGGCCCCCTCTGGAGAGAGGGGGCCCATTGTGTGAGGGTCACGCGTTGTCGTCGGAGTCCTTGGAGTCCTCGGAGTCCTTCGGGGCGGCGGTCTTCGGGGTCGAGTCCTCGGAGACGGAGGCTTCGGCGTCGGTCTCCGCCTCGTCCTCGGCGTCGTCCTCGTCGTCAGCCTCTTCGTCGTCCTCGTCTTCGAGGTCGTCGTCGGCCTCGTCGGCTTCCTCGGAGGGTTCCTCGGACGAAGTGACGGTGGCCTGCGCGGGCGCTTCGGGGGTCTCGGAGTCCTCGTCGAGGGCGTCCACGAACTCCACACCGTCCAGCTCGGCGAGGCGGTCGGAGGCGTCGGTGCTGCCGTCGCGGTCGGCCTCGACGGCCTTGGCGAACCACTCGCGTGCCTCGGCGACGCGGTCGGCTTCGAGGAGCGCGTCCGCGTAGGCGTACCGCAGGCGGGCGGTCCAGGGCTGGACCGTGTTGGACGCCAGCTCGGGGCTCTGGAGCGTCACGATGGCCGCGTCGAGCTGGCCCATGTCACGCCGGGCACCCGCCGCGACGAGCCGCATCTCGACCTGGCCGGCCTTGTCCAGCTTGTTGACCTCCGGGGCACCGGCCATGTCCAGCGCCTTCTCCGGCCGGCCGAGACCGCGCTCACAGTCGGCCATCAGCGGCCACAGCTCGGTGTTCCCGGTCATCCGGCGGGCCGCGCGGAACTCCGCGAGGGCCTCGCTGAACTGCTGGTTCGCATACGCCGCGAACCCGGCGGCCTCACGCACGGCGGCGACCCGCGACGCCAGCCGCAGAGCGACCTTCGAGTAGCCGTACGCCTTCTCCGGCTCCTCGTCGATCAGCCGCGCCACCATCACCAGGTTCTTGGCGACGTCCTCGGCGAGCCCCTTCGGCAGGCTCAGCAGCTCCTGCCGTACGTCCTTGTCGATCTCGTCGCCCGTGACGTCCTCGGGGATCGGCAGGCGCTTGATCGGCTCGCGGTCACGGTCGCGGTGATCCCGGTCCCGGTCGTCTCGGCCACCCCGGTAGCCACCTCCACGGCGGTCGTCCCTGCGGTCGTCACGGCCACGGAAGCCGCCGCCGGGGCGCCCGCCTCGGTCGTCGCGACGGGGGCCGCCGTAGTTGCCTCGGCCGGAGTCGCGGCGGTCGTCGCGGCGATCGTGGGACGGGCGGTCGTTGTCGCGGCGGAAGCCGCCACGGTCATCGCGTCGGTCATCGCGCTGGTACGCGGGGCGCGAGCCGCGGTCGTCACGGCGGTCGTAGGAGGGACGGTCGTGAGAGGGGCGGTCGTTGTCGCGACGGAAGCCACCGCGGTCGTCGCGCCGGTCGTTGTCACGGCGGTCGTCTCGACGGTCATCGCGCTGGAACTGGGGACGAGGACCACGGTCCCGGTCGTTGTCCCGGTTGAAGGACGGGCGGTCGTCGCGACGGAAGCCACCACGGTCATCGCGGCGGTCGTCCCTGCGGTCGTCACGCCTGTCGTCACGGCGGAAGGACGGGCGGTCGTTGTCACGACGGAAGCCGCCACGGTCGTCACGCCGGTCGCCGTCGCGCCGGTCATCGCGACGGTCGTCGCGCTGGAACTGGGGACGCGAGCCACGGTCGCGGTCGTCACGCCGGCCGTAAGACGGGCGGTCGTGAGAGGGACGGTCCTGGGACGGGCGGTCGTTGTCCCGGCGGAAACCGCCACGGTCGCCGTCGCGGCGGTCATCACGGCGGAACGCGGGGCGGTCGTCACGGCGGTCGCCGTCGCGGCGGAAACCGGGGCGGTCGTCGCGGCGGCCGTAGCCACCACGGTCGCGGTCGTTGTCCCGGTTGAAGGAAGGACGGTCGTCGCGGCGGAAGCCACCACGGTCATCACGGCGATCATCACGGCGGTCGTTGTCACGCCGGTCGTTGTCGCGGCGGAAGCCACCACCGGGGCGCCCGCCCCGGTCGTCACGCCGGTCATCGCGCTGGAACGCGGGGCGAGGCCCACGGTCCCGGTCGTCACGCCGGCCGAAGCCACCGCGGTCGTCGCGGCGGTCGTTGTCACGGCGGTCATCGCGCCGGTCGTCCCGACGGAAGCCACCCCGGTCCCGGCCCTGGTCACGGCGGTCGTCGCGGCGGAAACCGCCACGGTCGCCGCGATCACCACGGTCGTTGCGGTCCCCACTGTCCCGTCGCCGCTGGTCGCGCTCCGGTCGGTCGTCGGGAGAGTTGGTGGACATCGGTGACTCCTGTCTTCGGTACCTCAAGCATTGTAAAAACAAAAGGACCCCTGGGCCCAGCTGAACGCTGGGACCAGGGGTCCTCCAAATATTGTTCGGCGGCGTCCTACTCTCCCACAGGGTCCCCCCTGCAGTACCATCGGCGCTGAAAGGCTTAGCTTCCGGGTTCGGAATGTAACCGGGCGTTTCCCTCACGCTATGACCACCGAAACCCTAATGGTTTCGAGCGAACAAGCACACTCTTTAATTATGGTGTGGTTCTGCTCTGAAGCCGACAACGGTTCGTTGTCTCAGAACTAACACAGTGGACGCGAGCAACTGAGGACAAGCCCTCGGCCTATTAGTACCAGTCACCTCCACCCCTTACAGGGCTTCCAGATCTGGCCTATCAAC
>NZ_JBEXLS010000055.1:0-33847 GCF_040610055.1 Streptomyces sp. NPDC004539
CCACCACCCCCACCCACCCCCCAGCCCGTCCGGCGTTTGAGGACAAGGCCCCTTCAGGGCCGGGCGGGGTCGAAGGGGCGGAGCCCCTGGGGGATGGGAAGGGTAGGGGCGGCGGGGGCGAGGAAAGTCTGTTGCCTGCCTGCGTGCGACTGGGCGAACTCACCGAAGAGGAAGCGACCCTCGCCCGTAGCCGATACCGCGTACCTGAATTCGCCCTGGGACCGAACGCCGTCCGCCACCCCCTCACCCTCCGCCTCCTCGCGGAGATCCGAGCGGCCCTCCCGGACACCCCACCCCCGCTCACCGCGGACAGGGAGGACATCTTCGGCGCGCACCTCGACCTGATGTGCCTCAGAATCGCCGTCCGCCTGGCGATGGAGAACGGCCTCAGGGGCACCGCGGTGAAACGGCTCGCGGCAAGGGTCTCCGGCCAGATCCACGAGGCCGCCAGACGCACCCTGGGCCCGGGCCAGGGCGAACTGGACACCGCGGCGTTCGAGGAACTCTTCCCCTGGGGCCAGGCCCCGGCACGGCTGGGCGGCGGAACGGGCTGGGCCTCGGCCGTCCTCGCCGAGGGCCTCCTCACCCCCGCCGGCACGGGCTACCGCTTCACCCACGAGGAACTCGCCGACTGGCTCCAGGGCATGCACCTCGACCTGGACGAAGCCCTCGACTCCCTGGCCCACCGCCCCCGCACCCCCCACCTGATCCCGGTCCCCCACCACCGCATCGGCCCGGTCGTCCAGTCCCTCCTCCTGGTCGCCCGCCAACAGAGCCCCACCGAACTCGCCGCCCACCTGCGGAGACTGACCGAGGCCCTGGACGACGACCCGAACGCCTGGTGGCCCGCCCACCTCCTCACCGAGACCCTCCTGCGAGTCCCCGACGCGACCCCGTACCTGGACGTCCTGCACGCCCTGGCGAACCACGTCGTCGCCCGGCCCCCCGTACAGAACCCCACCACCTTCCTCCCCGCCTTCTGGACCGCCCTCCCCCTCCCCCCGGCCCCCCTCTTCACCCTCCTCCGCCACCTCCTGCGAGCCGACCCACCCCCCGCCACCACCCCCACCCCCCGCTACCTGGACGCCGTCGCCGCCCTCCTCACCGCCGACGCCACGGCCGTACAGCCCCACCTCACCCTGTGGTTCGAGGACGACCGCAGACTCCCCGGCACGCCGGAGGCGACGGTCGCGGCGGCGGCGCAGGCGCTGCTGTACGCGTACCGGCACCGGGCCCTGGACGACCTCACGGAGGTCCTCGTGGGCTGCGGCCACCGAAGGGCGGACGAACTCCTCGCCGCCCTCGCGGAGGACGAACCCTCCGCCCTGTGCCGCGCGGTGGACCGCTGGGCGAGGGACGCCCGCCCGGCCCGCCGCGTCGCCGCCCTCTCGTACGGCCTGCGCGCCGCCCCGCACGCCGGCTCCGACGCGGACCGCGACCTCCTGAGATACGCGGCACAGGAACTGCTGGCCGAACCCCCGCTGGAGGGCGGCGCGCTGGGCCTCCTCGTCCAGGACCCCCGCATCCGCCCGGCCCACCTCCCCCGCGCCCTCGCGCACTTCACCGCGGCCGACCCCGGACTCCCCCCGACAGCCCTGCTCCCGGCGCTGCGCACCCACCCCGAACCGGTCCTGAAAGCCTTCCGCACCCGCCTCAACCGCCCCGACACGGACCCGACGACGACCCTGCGGGCCCTCGCGGAGGTCACCACCCACCCCCTGAGCCGCCGCATCGCGATCATGGTCCGGGAGACGGTGGAGCGCAGACCGGAGACCGCGGAGGCCGCCGCCGCGTACGTCGACGACCGGCTGCGGCAGGGCCGGCCCGCGAGGGCCGTGCTCCACCCCCTCGTGACGGCCCTGCTGACGACCGCCACCGAGCCGGTGCGGTCCGCGCTCGCGGGCGTCCTCGCCACGCCGGACGACTCCCCCCTGCGCGCGGAACTCCGCGAGTTCCTCCTCACCCACGAGCAGGACCCCGCCGTCCTCACCTCCTTCCTGCACGCCGCCGCCCGCCACCGCTCCCGCGACCTCGTCCACCGCACCGGCCGGCTCCTCGTCCGCACCCCCGACGGCGCGACCCGTTTCGACCGCGGGCTCGTCGACCTCGGCCGGCACGTCCCCGGCTTCGCCGCCCGTGTCGCGGACTGGATCGGCGAGTCCCCGCAGGAGTGGGCGACGGTCGTCGGCCCCGGCGCCCGCCGCATGATCGAGAACCTCGCGGGCGCCGGTGTTCCCGCGTGACCACGTGCGCCCCGTCACAGCGCTGATGCCGATGGGGGTGGAGTCCGCCCGGCATGGCACCCTTAGACCTGCGCAAAAACTTGAGGGAATTAGTTACGTTTCTGAGGAGCGGTAACAGTGCAGCGCTGGCGTGGCTTGGAGGACATCCCCCAGGACTGGGGGCGCAGCGTCGTCACCATCGGCTCCTACGACGGAGTCCACCGGGGCCACCAGCTGATCGTCCGGCACGCGGTGGACCGGGCGCGGGAGCTGGGCGTGCCGGCCGTCGTCGTGACGTTCGACCCGCACCCGAGCGAGGTGGTCCGGCCGGGCAGCCACCCGCCCCTCCTCGCCCCCCACCACCGCCGCGCCGACCTGATGGCCGAGCTGGGGGTCGACGCGGTCCTGGTCCTCCCCTTCACCACCGAGTTCTCGAAGCTCTCGCCGGCCGAGTTCGTCGTCAAGGTCCTCGTCGACAAGCTGCACGCGAAGGCGGTCGTCGAGGGCCCCAACTTCCGCTTCGGCCACAAGGCCGCGGGGAACGTCGACTTCCTCACGGAACAGGGGAAGGTGTACGACTTCGAGGTCGAGGTCGTCGAGCTGTACGTCGCCGGCGAGGCGGGCGGCGGCGAGCCGTTCTCCTCGACCCTGACGCGCCGTCTGGTCGGCGAGGGGGACGTGGCGGGGGCGAACGAGATCCTCGGCCGCCCGCACCGCGTCGAGGGCGTCGTCGTCCACGGCGCCCAGCGGGGGCGGGAGTTGGGGTTCCCCACGGCCAACGTCGAGACCCTCCCGCACACCGCCGTCCCCGCCGACGGCGTCTACGCGGGCTGGCTGCACGTCGACGGCGAGGCGATGCCGGCGGCCATCTCCGTGGGCACGAACCCCCAGTTCGACGGTACGACCCGGACGGTCGAGGCGTACGCCATCGACCGCGTCGGCCTCGACCTGTACGGGCTGCACGTCTGCGTCGACTTCCTCGCGTACGTCCGCGGGCAGGCGAAGTTCGACTCGCTGGAGGCGCTGCTGGAGCAGATGGCGCTGGACGTGAAGAAGTGCCGCGAGCTGATCGCGGCGGCGGAGGAAGAGAAGTAGGCGGGGGAGAGACAGTACTTCCTGGACGACGATGAGGGCGGCCGGCGCTGAATCAGCACCGGCCGCCCTCATCGTCGTCTCGTCTCACTGCTGGGGCGGGTACCCCTGCTGCGGATACTGCTGGCCGGGGTGGGGCTGGCCCGGGTACGGCTGCTGGCCCGGGTAGGGCTGTTGACCGGGGTAGGGCTGCTGGGCCTGGTACGGCTGGCCGGGGTACGGCGGCTGCCCCGGCATCGGCGTCTGCGTCTGCATCTGCTGGCCCGGCATCGGCGGGGCCACCACCGGCGGCGGGTTGCCGTCGCTCGTCCACAGACCGTGCGACTGCTGGTGGCGGACGAAGTCCTCGGCGACCAGGGACGCGAGGTGGAAGTACGCCTCGCGGACCTTCGGCCGCATCATGTCGAGGTCGACCTCCGCGCCGGCCGAGAGGTGCTCGTCGAAGGGGACGACCACGACACCCCGGCAGCGCGTCTCGAAGTGGCTGACGATGTCCTCCACCTTGATCATCTTGCCGGTCTCGCGGACCCCGGAGATGACGGTGAGGGAGCGGGCGACGAGGTCGGCGTAGCCGTGCGCCGAGAGCCAGTCCAGGGTCGTGCTCGCGCTGGACGCGCCGTCGACGGACGGCGTCGAGATGATGATCAGCTGATCGGCGAGGTCGAGGACGCCGCGCATGGCGCTGTAGAGGAGGCCCGTGCCGGAGTCGGTGAGGATGATCGGGTACTGGTTGCCCAGCACGTCTATGGCCCGCCGGTAGTCCTCGTCGTTGAACGTCGTCGAGACGGCAGGGTCGACGTCGTTCGCGATGATCTCCAGCCCCGACGGGGCCTGGGAGGTGAACCGGCGGATGTCCATGTACGAGTTGAGGTACGGGATCGCCTGGACGAGGTCCCGGATCGTCGCCCCGGTCTCCCGCCGCACCCGGCGCCCCAGCGTCCCCGCGTCCGGATTCGCGTCGATCGCCAGGATCTTGTCCTGCCGCTCGGTGGCGAGGGTCGCGCCCAGCGCGGTGGTGGTGGTCGTCTTCCCCACCCCGCCCTTGAGGCTGATCACCGCGATCCGGTAGCACGACAGCACCGGCGTCCGGATCAGCTCCAGCTTCCGCTGGCGCTCCGCCTCCTCCTTCTTCCCGCCCAGCTTGAACCTGGACCCGCCGGTTCCCGGGCGGCTGCTCTTCGTCTTCTGCTTCTTGTTGTTGAGCAGCCGGTCCGAGGAGAGCTCGACGGCGGCCGTGTACCCGAGCGGCGCGGCCCCCGGGTTCACCGGCTGCCGGTGATCATGCTGCACCGGCTGCGGCCAGGCCATACCGGTACGGGGGTCTATGGGCGGCGCCTGCGAGAAGTCGTGCCCGGCCTGCACATCGGGCATCGGCCCTGGCTGCCCCGGCTGCCCCGCTTGGGGGAAGCCGTAGCCCGAGGGCGGGGCGGGCGGAGTGGGCACCGAACCGGGCGGGGTGCCCGGGGGCACGGGCGCCTGCACCCCTCCGGGACCGGCCTGACCCGAGGACACGGGCGGCTGAGGCACACCGGGACCGGCCTGTCCCGGGGGTACGGAGGGCTGGGACGCACCAGGACCGGCCTGCCCCGGCTGCGGGAAGCCGTAACCCGCCGGGGGACCCTGGGCGGCGCCCTGCTGCCCGGCACCGGGGTGGTGACCCTGCGGCGGGGCCGGAGGAACGGGCGGCTGCCCTGCGCCGGGCCCGGCCTGGGGGGTGGGCTGCCCCGGCTGGGGGAACGGGGTGCCGGGCGGTGTCTGGGGCGCGCCGCTGGGGTGGGGGAAGCCGTAGCCCGCCGGGGGTTGGGGGGCGTTGGGGCCCACCTGCGCGCCGGGCTGATCCGGTTGCCCCGGCTGCGGGAAGCCGTAGCCAGTAGGGGGCGTGGGGGGTGTCTGCGGGGTGCCACCGGGGTGCGGGAAGCCGTAGCCGGCGGGGGGCTGGGGGGTGTTGGGGCCTGCCTGAGTGCCCGGTTGTCCCGGTTGCCCAGGCTGTCCCGGCTGAGGGAATCCGTAGCCGGTGGGGGGTGCGGGCGGTGTCTGCGGGGCGTCGGGGCCCGCCTGGGTGCCGGGCTGATCCGGCTGCCCGGGGTGCGGGAAGCCGTAACCCGCCGGGGGGTGTGCCACGCCCTGCTGCGGGGCGTTCGCCGAGGGCGGGAAGCCGTAGCCCTGCGGGTGGGGCGGAGGGACGGGGGGCTGGCCCGGCTGCGGGAAGCCGTAGCCGGCGGGGGGCGTCGGGGCGCCGGGAGGGGGCGGGGTGGTGCCCGGGGGGTACGGGGCGTTCTGGCCCGGCCAGCCCGGGGTGCCGTGCGGGGGCTGCGGTGGTACGGCGTTGGCCTGGGCGTCCGCCGGGGGCTGCGGTTGGGCGGGCCACTGTGCGGCCGGGGCGGGGGCGGCGGGTTCGTAGGAAGGCGGGAGCAGGGGGACGGGGGGAACCGGGGGCTGCGGCGCGGGGAGCGGCCAGGAGCCGTCCGTCGGTTCCGGGGTGGCCTCGGGGGAGTCGGTGCCGGGGGCCGTCGCGGTCTGCGGTTCCGCGGATGCGGCTCCGGCTTCGGCGGGTACGACGGTGTCGTCGGCGGCCGGGGTGTCCGGGGACGTGCTGCCGGTGTCGTCGGCGTCCGGTGCGGGGTGCTGGGCCGGGGTCTCGGCGGCGGGACTCTCCGCGTCGGCCTCGGGCGCGGCGGCGTCCGGAACGCCGGGCTGCTCGGCGGAGCCGGCGGGTTCGGCACCGGAGTCGGCGGGCTGCTCGGCGGAGTCGGCGAGTTGGGCGTCGGGTACGGCGTTCTCGGCCCCGGCGACCTGGTTGCCGGGTACGGCACTCTCGGCGTCACCGGCCCCGTCGTCCGGGGTGGCGTTCTGGACGTCGGCGCCCGGGGCGTCGTCACCGGAAGCGGCGTTCTGTTCGGCGGCGGGGGAGTGCTGGACGGCACCCTGCTCACCGGCGCCGTTCTCCGGACGGTTCTCGGAGCCCTCGGGAGCGGAGACGTCAGCCTCGCCGGCGTCGTCCATGGCGGCCTCGGCCGGTACGACGGCGTCGTCCGCGGGCGAGGCGGCGGCCTCAGCCGGTACGCCGCTTTCCGAGCCCTGTGCGGTGCCCTGCGGCCGGCCGGCAGGGACCGTCCCGGCGTGTGCGGCGGCTTCCGGCTGTCCCGCGCCACCCTGGGCGCCCCCCGGAGCCGCCACAGGCGCATCCCGCTCGGCGATCTCCCGCTTCAACGCGGCCGACGAGATCCGCATGGTCGCCGGACTGTCCAGATCCCCGTTCCCCGGCACCACCGGAGGCTGAAGCTCGAACCCACCGCCCTCGGGCAACCCGGGCACGGCAGCGGGAGCCGCCCCCATACTTCCCTCGGCCACGACAGGAGCGACCACACCGGGCACCCCCGGCGGCATGGGCGGCACCCCAGGAACAACGGGCCCCGGCCCCGCAGGCACCCCGGGCCTCACCGGCGGCACATCGGGCACACCCTGCCCGACCACACCACCGGGCGCACCCGGAACCCCCTGGACTCCCGGAACTCCCGGCTGCCCCGGAACCCCAGCCACTCCCGGCGCCACCGGTCCACCCTGAACCCCAGCCACTCCCGGTCCACCCGGAACCCCAGGCGCCCCGGGGAACCCGGAACCGGCCGGAGCACCGACACCCCCCGGCCCCGTCGGAGCCCCCGGAAACCCACCACCCGCACCAGGCCCCCCATGAGCCCCCACCACACCAGAGCCTCCCGGAACCTCGGCACTCCCCGGACCCCCGGGCGCACCAGGACCCCCCGGAACCCCGGGCATCCCAGGCACTCCGGGCACGGCCGGTGCCCCCGGCATCCCAGAACCCCCAGGCACTCCAGGCACCGCCGGCGCCCCCGGCATCCCAGAACCTTCCGGCACCCCGGGCACACCCGGCACCCCCGGACCAGGCGGCACCCCAGGAACCCCCGGCACCGCAGCCCCCGCAGGCGGCGCCGGGGGCGTCGGAGGAGTTCCCGGCAGACCGGTCCCCGCCCCCGCACCCCCGCCCGCGTTCTGCGTGTACCAGGCCGGCGGCGCGTAGTCGATCGTGAACTCGCCCGTCATGTCGACACCGGAATCCGCGTCGGGCTGGTCATCGCCGGGCGGCGTGGCCCAGCCCCCGCGCGTCCCGTCCCGATCGCTGCTCACAGTTCCTCCTGAGATGGCCGGACCCCCTGATACCGCACCAGGAGGCGACCGTTTCGTGTTGTCTCTGGTCGTCCGAAGTGGCCGGACTCGTCGAAAAGCCGACCGGGACCGATCGAGGGTGTCCGAAGGACGAGGACGGCGTTCCGCCCGCCCACCGGCTCCCCCTGGGGCATCGGCCCCCGGCCCACGGGTCCCGGCGTCGCGCCCGGTACCAGCCTAATCACCACAAGCCCCACCCCGGCAGGCCCGCCCACCCCTCAGCCTCCGCCCAACGCGTCACACACCACTCGAAACCGACACCCTCACCGACCGCCGGCCCGAACAAACCGCCCTATAACGGGAGATGCCCCCAAGTGAAGGTCATGCGAAAGCCCGCGCGAGGAACCCCACCCGCACGCCCCCCGAACCCCCCGGCCGCCCCACGGTCGCCTGGCCGTCCACGGCCCCGGCCCTCCTGCCGACCCAGCCGACCCGCCCCGCCGAGCCCTCTGCCCTGATCGCCCCGGGCCAGGTTGCCCCACTGAGCCCCCCGGCCAGGTCGCCCTCAGGCCGGGTTGCTCCGCTGAGCCCCCAGCCTCAGCCCTGGTTGCCCCCAGCCCCGGTTGCCCCACCGAGCCCCCTGACCTCAGCGCCCCGCGTCATCCCCCCCAGCGCCCCCGCCACCCCCTCAGAAACCCGCCCCCTCAGTCCATCCGCCGAGGCATCCCCAGCAACCCGATCTCCGCCTCCGTGGGCTGCGTCATCACGTACTGCCGGTCCCGGTCCCCGCACCACAGCGTCACCCCGTCGGGCAGCGTCGGCAGCGCCTCCCGGTCGGCCTCCGGCAACGGCATGGCCCGGCTCAGCTCCACCGCCTCGTCCGGCGAGATCCGCTGCACCCCCACCAGCCGCGCCTGCCGGATCAGCCGGGGAGCGACGGGGCTGAGGTATGGCAGCAGCGTCAGCACGGACTGCCAGGGCCCCGAAGCCACCCGCCCCCGAGGCGGCTGCATCCCGCAGTCCCGCACGACGAGCACCGGCGTCCCCGGGGACGTCCCCTGCGGAGGCACCCGCCCCACCTCGTGGACGGCGAGCCCGTTCTGCCCGCCCCCCATCGCGTGGACCATCTGCATCCACGCCTGCGGACGCCCCGTCTCGACGGCGACCCGGGCCCCCGTCGCGGCGGCCCGCAGGGCGATGACCTGGGCCGTCCACAGCCCCCCGATCAGCGTCACGTCGTACGAGGTGGGCCGGTTGAGCCCCAGCACGGACGGCCGCCCCTCGGGATCGACCCCGATGACGACCCCGTCGTCCCCGATGGGCAGCGACAGCGCGTCGAGCTGCTCCACGGAGACGGAGTGCCGCGCGTGCCGGGGCCCGATCAGCCCGAGCCCGGAGCGCAACAGCTCACGAGCGGCGGAAACAGCGGAACCGGTGGCAGTCAACGAACCCCTCCGAACGACAGAACAGCTGAGGACGAACCCCTGGACACCCGGCCGCCCCTCACCAAGCCCCTCACCGCGCCCCTCCGAGCGGCATGGTCGCCAGCATCCCCGGCACCTGCTCCCGGTCCAGCCGCACGAGCCCCATCCCCGTATGCCGCGCGGCCCCCTGCAACGCCCGCCGCGCCGCGACCAGTTCGGCGTCGCTGCGCCCCGTCACCCGCAGATACCCGGCGAGGGACACGCTCTGCCGCTCCCCGCGCGTGAGGCTGAGACTGAAGGTCGTCGCCAGCGCCGGAACGGCCGTCACGAGAGCGATGAGCTGCGGCAGCGACGGCGCCCTGCTCCCGCCGAGCGCGGGCCAGCGCCGTACCCAGAACGTCGTGTGGCGGCGGTTGTCGCAGCGCCAGCCCCGGCCGGACTCCTCGGTGCGCCGCTCGCGCGCCTCCGTACGCCCCGCCTCGGCCGTGACCAGCGGGTTCGCGTGCGCGGAGGTGGCGATCGCGGACGTCAGCTCCTCCTCGTCGAGGAGGGTCGCGCGAAACCCGGCGCCGGTGAGACGGCTCGCGAGCTGGTCGGCGGCGCGGACCACGCACTTCTGCGCGCCGGTCAGCCCGCCCCCGCGCGCGGCGACCGCCTCCGGGCACAGCTCGGGGTCCAGCTTCAGCGCGATCCAGGTGATCCGGACGGCCGGCGCGCCCGTCTGCTCCTGGAGCGGCGCGTAGTTGGCGATCGCCACGGACTGCTGGGGGAGGTGCAGCGCGGGCGCGGGCTGCGTGTGCAGGACGACCTGCGCCGACTCCAGCCGGATGCCGTCGACCTCCAGGGCGTCGTACACCAGGCGCAGCGGGAGGGGGTGGCGGTCGCGCTCCACGCGCAGGGCCGTGGAGTCGGCCTCGACCTGGAGGACCGCCGTGACGAACGTGCCGTCGCCGACGACGCCGACCGGGCGGCGGTCACGGCCGGCGTACGTGTACGTCCGCAGAGTCGGGTCGCATTCGACGGCCGGGGCGAGACCCGGTTCCGTGCCCGCCGGTATCCCGGTCGTCGCGGCCCGGCGCTGCCTCGTCCGCAGGGCCCAGGCGGTGGCCACCCACTCGGGCAGCGTGCGCCCCCGGCGGCGGACGAACGCGACCAGGACCAGGCAGACGGCGAGGACCCCCGCGACGGCGAACGCGACCGTGTTCACCGCCCAGCCGACGACGAGCGCGGCGGCGGCGATCTCCAGCAGGACCAGTCGTTGCAAGCGGAATGCCCCGGCCTGCCCCGAACGCGACTTAAGGTGCAGTGCGCTCGCCTCGGCCGGTGATCGGCCGCGCGTTCTGGAAGCCCTCACTCCATCCCCCCGTTCTCCTCACAACTCGCCGGTTCTCCCGCGCCGCACGGCCTCTCACGGGGCCCCGCGGTGCCCGGACAACCTACCCGCGCCCCACGTCCCGGCGGATACCAGGCATAGTAGGGGGCCGCACTGACATCGCGGGCCGGCCGCTCTCTCGGCAGCCGCCGGACCCGCCGGCACATTCCGTGCGGCATGCGCGCGGCATGCGTGCGACTTTCGTGCGACACAGGGGGAGACAGGCACCGATGGCATCCCGGCGTGACGAGCTCAATGCCTACACCTTTGCGAAGCGCCGCATGCTCGCGGCCTTCACGCATTCGTCGCCGGGCTCCGAGGAAGGCGCCCCCAGGCCGCTGCGCGGGGTGCTCCCCGGGGCGATCGTCGGCGTCGTCGTGATGGCCGTGTTCGGCGCGTGGGGGATGTTCAAACCCACCGCGCCCAAGGGGTGGGACCAGCCCGGTGCCAAGGTGATCGTCGCCGACAAGTCGACGACCCGGTACGTCGTCCTCACCACCGACGGCCAGAAGCAGCTCCACCCGGTGCTCAACATGGCCTCGGCGAAGCTGCTCCTCGACGCGGGCCAGGAAAAATTCGTCACCGTCTCCGAGTCCGTCCTCGACAGCGGCAAGATCAAGCACGGCGTCACCATCGGCATTCCGTACGCCCCCGACCGCCTGCCCGGCGCGGAGGAGGCGAAGAAGGCCAAACGCTGGGTGGTGTGCGAACGGCCCGGCGCGGGCGGCGAGTCCATCCAGCGGGCGGCGCTCGTCCTCGCGTCCCGCGACATGAAGGCCACCGAGGGCACGGACCGGCTCACCGGCGGCGAACTCCTGTACGTCCAGGACCCCGAGGGGCAGCGGTACGTCGTCGACGCGAGCGGGCGCGCGTACCCGATCGGCAAGTCCGACGAACTCCTCCTGCGCGCGGTCGTCGGCTCCGGACGGCAGGCCCAGAAGGTGTCCAAGGCGTGGATGACGACGCTCCACACCGGCGACAAGATCGACTTCCCGGCGATCGGCGGGGTCGGTGAGCCGGCGGGCGCTCCCGGGGGCCTCGACGCGGCGACGAACAGGGTCGGGATGGTCCTCAAGGGGGCCGACCTCAACAAGGACCAGTACTACGTCGTGCTGTCCGGCAGGGTCGCGCCGATCTCGCCTTTCGTCGCCCAGCTCCTGCTGTTCAGCAAGGAGTTGAAGGATCTCGGGCAGGCCGGCGAGGCCAAGCCGATGAGCCCCGGCGACATCGTCCCCGGCGCCCCCTTCGCCACCGAGTACACCTGGCCCACCGAGCAGCCCCAACCCGTCAACGACCCCTCCACCGACGCCGGTTCACGCAGCACCGTCTGCAACGTCCTGCGCTCCGTGGACGGCGGCACCGGCGCGACGACCCTCAGCACCTGGGCCGGCACCGACTTCCCCGAGAGCCTGCCCACCGGCTCCTCCAGCGCGTACGTCACCCCCGGCTCCGGCCAGCTGTACCGCCAGTTCCAGGGCACCGAGACCAAGGCGGGACCGGTCTTCCTCGTCACGGACACCGGCCTGCGCTACGTCCTCCAGTCGAACGCCGACAGCGCCACCGACGACGCGGGCATCGGCACCAGCCCCGAGAAGCTGAAGCAGCAACAGCAGGAGGCGAAGCAGGCGCAGACGCTGCTGGGGTACGCGAACGTCGACCCGGCGCCGATCCCGGCGACGTGGTCGGAGTTCCTGCCGACGGGCCCGCGCCTCTCGACGGCGGCGGCCCGCCAGCCGCAGGGTTCCTGAGATGGGTACGCGCACCGGCACGCTCGCGGCCCTGATCCTCGCGGGCCTCACCGCTGTACCCCCCGCCTCCGCCGCCGAACTCCCCTACTCCGAGCAGTGCACCTTCCCCAACGGCAAGTACCAGGGCCGCCCCTGGTCCCTGCAACGCGTCATGCTGGACGAGCTGTGGACCCAGTCCAAGGGCAAGGGCGTCAAGGTCGCCGTCATAGACACCGGCGTGGACGTCAGGAACCCGCAGCTCACGGGCGCGGTCGACGCCAAGGCGGGCAAGACGTTCAAGCCGGCCGTGAAGGGGGACGACGGCAAGCCCCTCGACTGGGGCAACGGCACCGGCACGACCGACACCGTCGGCCACGGCACGAAGGTCGCCGGCATCATCGCGGCCCGCCCCGCCGAGGGCACCGGCTTCGTGGGCCTCGCCCCCGAGGCGACGATCATCCCGCTCAAGCAGAACGACGCGGAGGGCCACGGCACACCGGACACCCTTGCGGACGCGATCCGCTACGCGGTGAGCGCCGGGGCCGGGGTCATCAACATCTCGCAGGACACGACAGGCGCCAGGAAGCCCTCCGACAGCCTGCGCCAGGCCGTCGAGAACGCCCTCGACAAGGGCGTCGTGGTGGTCGCCTCCGCCGGCAACGACGGCACCGGAGGCAACGTCAAGAAGACCTACCCCGCCTCGTACGACGGTGTCCTCGCCGTGGCCGCCTCCGACCGGAACAACGAGCGCGCCGCGTTCTCCCAGTCCGGCGACTTCGTGGGCGTCGCCGCGCCCGGCGTCGACATGATCTCGACGGTCCCGGCGGGCGGCCACTGCGTCGACAACGGCACGAGCTTCTCCGCGCCGTACGTCGCCGGCGTCGCCGCGCTGATCAAGGCGAAGCACCCCGACTGGACGGCCCGCGAGGTCGTCGCCCAGATCGAGCAGACGGCGGAGCGGACGATCGCCGGGCACGACCGCCTCGTCGGCTGGGGCGTCGTCGACCCCGTCCGCGCGCTGACCGAGGACGACCACCCGATCGAGTCCCCCAGCGCCGACCAGGGGCTGAGCCGGGCGGAGGCGCCGACGCCGGCGAAGTTCCACCTCGGGGAGACACCGGGGGAGCGGAACGCGCGGCTCGCGACGTACGTGGCGGTGGGGGCGGCGGTGCTGGTCGCGGGGATCAGCGGGGGAGCGGTGGCGATCAGGGACGCGCGCAGGAGGCGGGAGCGGGTGCGGGCGGTGGGGTGAGGCGGTGTGATGTGGGAGCGGCTGGTCATGGTGAGGTCAAGCGCTGGCCAGACCGTCCCCAACCGCCCGTATGAGCTGGGTATGCGTTCGCTACAGCGACCATGAAATGTCGGTATTCGCCCCGTCTCCCGCTGGCTACTGTGAGGGCCCCGCAAGGCCCGTGTTCACAGTGATTCGCAGAAGGAGACGGTGGTGGGGACAGCGAACGCATCGCGCCTGCTCGACTACCTGGAGCCCCCGGCCGGCCCCGCGCCCGAGCCGGTGGGCCTCCGCAGGTCGTGCTTCCTGGACTACGACCTCCCGGCCCCCGCCGTCCCCCCGTACCACACCCCGGTGCTGGTCCCCGCGCATCCCCGGTACGCCGACGGCGTGCCCTACATCGTCTACGAACTGTTCGCCCACCCGGACGCCGGGACGGTCGCCCTCGCCTTCACGACCCCGCGCAGGCTGGTCGAGGCCCTCGGTGCCGCCCAGCCCTGGGTGGCGACCTCCCTCGGCGTCCTGGCCACCGGTATGCGCGAGCACGGTGTGACGGTCCGCCTCGACCCCTCGGTGAGCGCCCCGCACTGGACGCCGGCCGACCTCGCCGCGTACGCCGGGGCGGTGCGCTGATGGACTTCCAGGTCGTCCTCTCCGACCTCACCTCCATGGCCTCCACCCTCCACACCCAGGCCACCGACTACCGCACCCTCCACCCCCAGGTCACCCCGGCCGTCGTCAGCGCCGGCGACCCCGGCCTCGACCACGCCGTCTCCCAGGCCGCCCACCTCATCTCCGCCCTCCACACCCTCTTCGCCGACCGCCTCGACGACCACGGCGACAAGGTGGCCTACGCCCGCGACTCCTTCCACCGCCACGACATCGACGTCCACGGCCTCTTCGAGGACCTCATGAAGGGCGAGGGCTGATGACCGACAGCTGGATCGGCGGCGACATCGGCGGGCTGCGCGCCATGGGGACGTCGTACAAGAACGCCAAACCGGCCCTGGAAGCGGTGATCACCCCCATCACCGACGAGGTCGAAGCCCTGGTCAAGGACGCGGGCTGGCAAGGCGAGGCGGCGGAGAAGTTCCGCGCGAGCTGGAGTGAGGACGCCCTGACAGCCGGAGCCTTCGGCGGCCTGGTCGAAGCCGTCGGCACCATCCTCGACACCCTCGCCGACCACCTCTCCGCCTGCGAGACCGCCCTCCAGAACGCCCAGCACACCGCCACCCGCCAGGGCGTCCCCACCGACCCCCACGGCACCCCCCTCCCCTTGACCACCTCCAACCCTCCCTCCCCCGCCGACCACAAAACCCTCTCCGCCCTCACCGAATACACCACCGCCCGCACAGACATCCTCCACACGGCCCAGCACGCACGACTGCTGGCGGCGGATCAGCTGACGGCGCTGTGCGCGGAGGTGACGGACCCGGTCTCCACCGGCGACAAGGTCACGATCGCGGACTATCTGCGGGGCCTGTACGCCTACGACGCCGAGGACGCGCGGGCCGGCGGGGCCAAGGCCCGTACCGAGATCGACGCGGCCAAGGCCGACGTGCAGTCCGCCAAGAAGGAACTGCGCGCCGAGCGCAAGGCGTTCCAGAAGGCCGGCCGCGCGATGCCGGACGACCTTCCCGCCAAGAGCGCCTACCGCGACACCCTCATGAAGGTCGACTCGCTGGAGGAGGCCATCGTCCGGGCCGACCACGGCAGCACGGCCCTTCCGTACGACCGGCAGCTCAACGTGAAACTCTCCGACGCCGCCGACGCCCTGCGCGCGGGCAAGAGCCTGGAGAAGCTCCCGGACTTCCTCAAGGAGGTACCGGTCCTGGACGTCGCCGCGGCCGGCGCCTGCGGCATCCTGGAAGCCTCCGACGACCACGACAAGGGCTGGTCCTGGCAGCACTCCGTGGCCGTCGACGGCGGTGCGAACCTCGCGGGTCTCGCCGTCGGCACGGCCGTCGTCGCGGGGGTCGTGGCCGCGGCTCCGGTGGAGATACCGGCCGCCGCGATCGCCGTGGGCGGCGGTCTGGTGGTGATCGGGACGACCGGAGTCATCGATCACGGCCTGCACGAGCACTGGAGCGAGGACATCCACGACCACGGAGTGGTCGGCGGCATCCTCGACGGCACCGGGAACGTCCTGTCGGAGACAGGGGACGACTACACGCGACTGCTGAAGGACACCTGGCATGGCATCACGAGCCTCTTCTGAGCGGTCGGCGCCTCCGATCCCGTCCCTCCCCGGCCTGGGCACCACCTGGCACACCCGAGGCACCCCCTACTGGCTCCGCCGTGCCCGTACCGCCCTCCTCTTCCTCCTCCTGCTGGCCTTCCTCTGCTTCGCGGCCTTCAGCCTGTACCGGGGCTTCCGCAGCGTCCTCCCCGCCCCCGTCCGCACCTCCTGGGACTGGACCCAGCTCCCACTGGGCGCGCTGGCGGCGGTCTGGGGCTGGCGTATCCAGCGCCGTGCCGTGGCGAGGGACCTCACGAACCCCCCGACCCCGGCGGAGTCCCGGGCCCGCAAACGCTCGGAACAGTCCCGTACCACCCCCCTCGCCCTCCTCGGCCGCATCCTCGCCCTCCTCGCGGCCCCCGTCATGCCGTCCCTCGCGGCCCTCGCCGTCGGCTGGACACTCGCGATGCTGACGGTCCGCGAATACCCGAGCGAGGTCGGCGCAAGGCGCTGGCTGGAGGCTCAGGGAGCCGGGTGAGGACAGGTGCACGACCGACGAAGGACGACCGACACAGTGCTGAGAACATCTCCGGGAGCCCGTACGCCCCGAGCCCCCGTCGACATCCCGCGGCTGCCGAAGCTGGGCACCTCCTGGTACGACCGCGGCGCCCGCTACTGGCTCTCCCGCACCCGCACGACGCTGGGCCAGCTCCTGACGATGGGGATGGTGTCGTTCTTCTACGTCGCGCTCTACGTGGGCTTGACCGGCGAACTGCCCGCCACGGTCCGCCTGGTGCTGAACTGGCTCCAAGCCGCCGCCTCCTGCGTGACGTTCGTCCTGGGCTGGCGCAACCAGCGCCGAGGCCACCGAGAGGCCCTCCGCACCCCGCCCACCCCGGAGGAGACCTGGGCCGCCAAACGCGCCCACAACCGCCGCGCCACCGGCATCGTCCTTTCCGGCCGCGCCAACTGGATACTCCTCGCCGCCCCGGTCCTCCCGGCGTTCTTCGCGTACTACGACGGCTGGGTGGCCGCCTGGCTCACGGTCCGCGAATACCCGAGCGAGGTCGGCGCAAGGCGCTGGCTCCAAGAGAACCGGGGGAGTTGAGGAAATGCCCCGGATCTCGACAACTTCGTAACTGGGGCAACACGAAGTTCGGTTGGCCGCGAAAACCGCAAAGACTACAGTGGTCGCCGAGTGTGCCGCACAGGCCACACGCGGTCCGGCGCTCGATGCGACCGCGAACGGGGAACGGGGAGGAGAGGCCGCGATGCCTGTCCGGGGGACATCGGAGATGTGTACGCCCCGACCTCTGACATGCCACGCCCTCAGGGCAGTTCACGAAGGGAAGTCCGCCAATGGTGGCTGGGCAGAAGCTCAATGACCAGCAAGTCATCGCGCTCGAAAAGGAAATGGTCGAGCGCTACGAGTCGATCCGCGGCCAGCTGAGCCGGCTCCAGGGAACCCTGGACACCATGGAGGCCAACTGGCGCGGCATCGGCGCCAACGCCTTCAACAAGAAGCAGATCGAGATCAACGAGGGCGTCAAGAACATCGGCGACCTGCTGACCTGGTTCCTGGAGAACATCAACGAGACCCGCAAGCTCTCCAGCAAGACCGACGACGCCGTGCACGCCTCCGTGCAGAGCATCGACGTCCAGTACGGCGCCTCGAAGTCCGCCCTCAGCAGCTACTGAGCCCCCCTCCACCCCACCGACCCACAGAAAGAGGACCCGGCATGGTCAACGTCCACGACGGCGAGATGGCGGTCAAGTACGGCGGTCTCGACGCGATCACCACCGAGCTCGGCGCCCAGGCGGCCAAGCTCGAGGAGGACCTCGGCGCCCTCAAGGCCGCCGTCCTGCGCGCCGCCGCCGGCTGGGAGGGCGAGGCCGCCGACGCCTTCGGCCAGAAGATGAAGGAGTGGGACGCCAACGCCGCCAACATCCACTCCGCCCTCGTCAGCATCGGCCACAAGGTCACCGACGCGAGCGGCGACTACCGCGGCAGCGACCTGAAGGCGGCCAGCTACTTCTAGCGGCCCGGCAGGACCAGCACCCGAAGGGGTGGGCACACACGGGAGGTGCCCACCCCTTCGCCATGCCACCGCACCGAGATCCGGGGGACCCCACCATGACCACGACCCGCCCGACGGCCACCGCCGTCCTCACCCTGGCCGCCTGCGCCCTGCTCCTCGGCTGCTCCGGCTCCGTGAGCATCGGCAACGCCACCCCGAAGCTGTCCGCCGCCAAACTCTCCGGCAGCGACGGCGCCACCCTGGGCGTCTCGGTCGAGGTCACCTCCGTCGAGGGCGACCAGATCAACTTCGACATCGAGGCCGACGAAACGCCGTCCCCGGCCCCGAACTGACGGCCCCGAACACACCCCACCCCACCCACCGGACAGGGCGCGGCCCCCCACAACCGCCCCGCGCCCCACCCCGCCCCTCCCGCTCTCAGTAAGCCCCCTCCGGCAACCACCCCACCTGAGCCAACGGCTTCCCCCGCTTCCGCGACACGAACACCCCCCGCCCCGCAGGCATCGGCCGAGGCCGCACCCCCGCGAGGAGATCCCCCTCCGAGGGGTCCCCGGCGAGGACCATCCCCTGGGCCCCCAGCTCCTTCATCCGCTGCATGAACGGCTCGTACGCCGCCCGCCCGGCCCCCGCAGTGGAGCGCGCGATGATGAAACGGACCCCGACGTCACGGGCGAAGGGAAGGAGCTCCGTCAGCCCGGCGAGCGGATTGCCGCTGGACGTGGAGACGAGGTCGTAGTCGTCGATGACGACGTACACCGTCGGCCCCCGCCACCAGCTCCGGTCCCGCAGCTGCTGGGCCGTCACATCGGCGGTCGGCGTCCGCCGGGTCATCAGGTCCGCGAGCGCGGCCATGTGATGGTCCATGTTGTTGGACATCGGGATGTACTCGGCGAGATGCGAGGCCGGCGTCACGTCCAGCAGCGACCGCCGGTTGTCGACGACGAACAGCTTGCACTCGTCCCCGGAGTACCGCTGCGTCACCTGCTTGATCAGCAGCCGCAGCAGATTCGACTTCCCGGACTCGCTCTCCCCGAAGACCAGGAAGAACGGGTCCTGCTCGAAGTCCACGAAGACCGGTTCGAGGTTGTCCTCGTCGAGCGCGAACGCGACCCCCCGCCCCGGGAACCGGTCCCCGGCGGGCAGCTCCTTCGCGGGGAACTCCCGCGGCAGCAGCCGCACCTCGGGCGCCGGCGAGGACTGCCAGTGCCGGGTCACCTCCGTCGCGAGCGCCTGCGTCGCGTCCGAGAGGTCCGTGTCCGACGCGAGCCCGTCGATCCGCGGCACCGCAGCCATGAAGTGCAGCTTCTGCGGGGTCTGCCCCCGCCCCGGCACCCCCGTCGGCACGTTCGCCGCGACCTTCCGGTCCAGCTCGGAGTCCATCGTGTCCCCGAGCCGCAGTTCGAGCCGGTTCATCAGATGGTCCTTCAGCGACGAACGGACCTCCATGGACCGCGACGCCGTCAGGATCACGTGCACCCCGTACCCGAGCCCCCGCGCCGCCATGTCCAGCACGACCGGGTCGAGCGCCTCGTACTCCGTACGGAAGCTCCCCCACCCGTCGACGACCAGGAAGACGTCCCCCCACGGCTGGTCCGCGACCGAGATGTCGCCCCGCGCCCGCCGGGTCCGGAAGTCCGCGATGGACGGGATGCCCGCCGACCGGAAGTACTCCTCCCGGCGCGTCAGGACGCCGTACACCTCCGCGACCGTACGCCGCACCCGCTCGGGGTCGAGCCGGGAGGCCACCCCGCCGACGTGCGGCAGGCCCTCGACGGCCGACATGCCGCCCCCGCCGAAGTCGAGCCCGTAGAACTGCACCTCGTGCGGCGTGTGGGTGAGCGCGAACGCCGAGATGATCCCGCGCAGCAGCGTCGACTTCCCGGACTGCGGCCCGCCCACGATCTGCATGTGCCCGGCCGCGCCCGAGAAGTCGAGCCACAGCGGATCACGCCGCTGCTCGAACGGCTTGTCGACGATCCCGACGGGGACGACGAGCCGCCCGGCCCCCTCGTACCCCGGCTGGGTCAGCCCGCGTCCCGGCACCGCCGTCAGCCCCGGCAGCAGCGAGTCCAGCGACGGCGGGCTGTCCAGCGGCGGCAGCCACACCTGGTGTGCCGCCGGTCCCTGCGCCTCAAGCCGCCGCACGATCACGTCCAGCACGGTGTCCGCGAGCGCGTCGTCCACCTCCGGCTCCGCGCTCGCCCGCTGCCGCTGCACCGGCACATAGCTCACCGGCACCTCGGCCGCCGTGAACAGCACCGGCCGCCGGTCCACCGGCAGCGGCCCCCCGCTCACGGCCGCCCGCTGCGCCCCCGACCGGTACACCCCGGACACGTACGCCGCCTTGAACCGCAGCATTTCGTCCGTCCCGAACTTCAGGAACCCGGACCCCGGCACGTTCGGCAGCTCGTACGCGTCCGGCACCCCGAGCGCCGCCCGCGACTCGGCCGCGGAGAACGTCCGCAGCCCGATCCGGTACGACAGATAGGTGTCCAGACCGCGCAGCCGCCCCTCCTCCAGCCGCTGCGAGGCCAGCAGCAGATGCACCCCGAGCGAGCGGCCGATCCGCCCGATCTGCACGAACATCTCGATGAAGTCCGGCTTCGCGGAGAGCAGTTCGCTGAACTCGTCGATCACCAGCACGAGCGTCGGGATCGGCTGGAGCGCCGCCCCCGCCGACCGCGCCTTCTCGTAGTCGTGGATGTTGGAGTAGTTGCCCGCGTCCCGCAGCATCTCCTGGCGCCGGTTCAGCTCACCGCTGATGGAGTCCCGCATCCGGTCGACCAGCGTCAGATCGTCCGCGAGGTTCGTGATGACGGCCGCGACGTGCGGCATCTGCGCCATCCCGGCGAAGGTCGCGCCGCCCTTGAAGTCCGCGAGGACGAAGTTCAGCGTCTCCGAGGAGTGCGTCACCGCGAGCCCCAGCACCAGCGTCCGCAGCAGCTCCGACTTCCCCGAACCGGTCGCGCCCACGCACAGCCCGTGCGGCCCCATGCCCTCCTGCGCGGCCTCCTTCAGGTCCAGCATGACCGGCCGCCCGTCCTCGCCGACCCCGATCGGCACCCGCAGCCGCTCGGCCAGCGACCGCGCCCGCCAGGTCCGCTTCGTGTCGACGGAGGCCGCGTCCCCCAGGTTCAGCAGATCCGTGAACTCCAGGTTCGCGAGCAGCGGCTCGTCGTCGTCCCCGCCGGACGCCATCCTGAGCGGCGCGAGCTGCCGCGCCAGCGCCTCGGCCGACTCGTACGACAACGCGTCGGGCGTCCCCTCGTACACCAGCCCGCCCGGCCCCGACTCCAGCCGCAGCACCCCCGGCCGTACGACGATGCCGAGTTCGCCGCCGGTCCCGGTCAGCTCCCCGGGCACGACCTCCAGCAGCGTCACCCCCTGGAGCCCCTCCGGATTGGCGAGGACGGAGTCCGGGGGCAGCGAGACGCCGTCGAGGACGACCACCAGATGCGGCAGGTCCGGCAGCGGGGCGGCGTTCGGATGGAAACGCGGCCGGCCCGTCAGCCGGGCGGCGAGCAGGTCCTCCAGCGCGGTGACGTCCGTCCCGATCAGCCGGCGGCTGCCCGCGCCGTCCACGTCGCCCGGCGACTGCGTGTGCGGCAGCCACTTCGCCCACTCCCAGTGCGCCAGCGCCTCCCGGCCCGCCGCGACCACCAGGACCAGGTCCTCGGGGGAGTGCAGCGCGGCCAGCGAACCCGTCATGGCGCGCGCGGAGGACCGTACGCACTGCGGGTCCCCGCTGACCGTCACGTGGTAGAAGGCGCGCAGGGACACCGCCATCGGCAGGTCCTCCAGCGTGCTGTGCACGGCCAGGAAGCGTTG
Source organism: Streptomyces sp. NPDC004539 (assembly GCF_040610055.1). NCBI lineage: Bacteria > Bacillati > Actinomycetota > Actinomycetes > Kitasatosporales > Streptomycetaceae > Streptomyces > Streptomyces sp. NPDC004539. The sequence continues at coordinate 21,240 of NZ_JBEXLS010000055.1, forward strand.
CAGCGCGCCCGCCGTGAGCGGCTCCAGCTGCTCGACCGGCGCGGTCTCCGGGGCCACCAGCGCCGTCGACAGCCCCTGCGCGCCGAGCCCGACCCGCACCTGCGCGAAGTCCTCGTCCCCCGACCGCCGCTCCCACACCCGGCTGCCCTCGGCGACCAGCGCCCACAGCTGCTCGGGGGAGGGGTTCAGGAAGTACTGCGCGTCCCGCTGCGCCCTCGCCGTGCCCTGCGCCGCGCGCCGGGTCTGCGACAGATAGCTCAGGTAGTCGCGCCGCAGGTCGGCGAGCTGCCCCTGGTTGCCGCGCCGGAAGCGCACCACCATCGCGACCGACATGGCGACCGTCGACGCGATCATCACCATGCCCATGATCCGCATGAACGGCTGGCCGCTCGTGAAGAAGAAGACCACCGAGCCGCCCATGCCGAGCGTCGGCAGGAGCTGCATCAGGACGCTCTCCTGAGGTCCGCGCGGCAGCTCCGGCGGCGGCTGAAGGACGATCTCCTGCGTGGGCACCTCGGACGGCAGCACCCGGGGCGGGCGCCGTACGACGATGTGGCTCACTGCTCCCCCAAGATTCACTGGCCGGCCCCCCTGAAGACCTGCGTGGGGCCGCCGCGCGATCCTACTGACTTCCCCCGTGACGGGAGGGCGGTAGGGTGCCGGATGTTCGCGTGAGCACACGCGCGCGGGGGCGGAGGAAGCGGGTGTTCCGGGCAATCCGGGGCGCCTCGGAGCACCCCCGACCACGCGACTGCACATGTGCGACCGCCGTCCCGGCAGCCACACCCGGGACCTTCACACCGCAGGCGCGGAATCATCACCGAGGGGGATCAGTCAGGTGAGCATCACGGCACCCGGCACGACAGGAGCCGGCACGGGAACGGGACTCGGCTACTGCCGCGTCACGATCGTCGCCCCCGACAGCCGCATCGACGTCGCCCTGCCCGACGACGTCCCGGTCGCCGACCTCTACCCGGAGATCCTCCGGCTCTCCCAGCAGAGCCCCGCCGAGGGCGCCCCGGTCGGCTACCACCTCGTCCGGCGCGACGGCACCGTCCTCGACAGCTCCCGCTCCTTCGCCGCCCAGCGCCTCCTCGACGGCGAACTCCTCACCCTGCGCCCCTTCGCCGAGTCCCTGCCGCCGGCCGTGTTCGACGACGTCTCCGAGGCCGTCGCCTCCGCCGTCACCAGCGAACGCACCCTGTGGGACGGCGACCTCACCCGCGCGGCCGGCCTCACCGGCGGCGGCGTCCTCGCCGCCCTCCTCGCCTTCGTCGCCTGGACGGGCGACCCCCGCCACGACATGCACGGCCTGCCCGGCGTCCTCGCCGGAGTCGCCGGCGTCCTCCTCCTCGTCCTCGCCTGCGTCCGCGCCCGGATCTACGACGACCGCGCCTCCGCCGTCGCCCTCGGCCTCGGCGCCCTGCCGGGCGTGGGCGTGGCCGGCTCCGGGCTCCTCCCGCTCGCGCACGGCGAGGGCATCGGCAAACTCCAGTTCCTGCTGGCCTGCGCGGCCGTCCTGCTGGCCGCCGTCGTCCTCACGATCTGCTCGCCGAGCGGCGACGGCCCTTTCGTCGCCTTCGTCCTCGCCTCCGCCGTCGGCCTCGTCGCCCTGTTCCTCGCGCTCCTCGCCGAGGACTGGACGCCCGCCGAGACCGCCGCCCTCTGCGCCCCGGTCGCGGTCGTCGGCCTCGCCTTCCTGCCCGGCCTGTCGATGCGCTTCGCCCGCCTGCCGATCGGCTTCGACGCCCCGAGCGGCGCCGCCCGCAGCCGCTACGACACGGAGGCGCCCGCCCCCGAGCCGGTCGACGCCGAGCGGATCGCCGCCCGCGCCCGCCGGGGCCACGAACTCCTCGTCGGCCTCGTCGGCGGCTGCGCGGTCGTCGCCGTCGCCTCCGCCGCCGTCCTCGGCTTCTCCTCGAACGTCTGGGCCCAGCTCCTCGCCTTCGCGACCGGCGTGGCCCTGATCATGCGCGCCCACCTCTTCCGCTACACCGCCCAGGTCGCGCCGGTCGTCGCCGCCGGGCTCGCCTCGCTCGTCCTGCTCGGCCTCGGGCTCGCGCTCAACCCGCCGCAGGCCGTCACGCGCTCCGCCCTCGACGGCGACCTCTCCGGCTTCGAGCTGCGCACGATCTGGCTCGTCGCCGCCATCGGCATCGCGATCGCCCTGGTCACGACGGTCGGCCTGCTCGTCTCCCGGGGCGGGCTCACCCCGTTCTGGGGCCGCTTCCTGGAGATCGCCGAGTCCTTCGTCCTGCTGACGCTGATCCCGCTCGCGCTGGCGGTGTTCGACGTGTACTCGACGGTCCGCTCACTGACCGGCTGACGTCGGCGCACACATGAGGGAGGGCCGGTATGAAATTCATACCGGCCCTCCCTCATGTGCAGGGAACCTCAGCCCTCCTGCGCGGCCAGCCCGCCATTGCGCTCGGTCGGCTCCAGGTCGAACTCCCCGTCCCGCGCCCCCAGCACGAACGCCGTCCACTCGGCCTCCGTGTACCGCAGCACGGTGTCGTGGTCGAGGGAGGAGCGCATGGCCACGGCGCCGTCGGGCAGGTCGGCGATCTCGACGCGCTCCTCGTGCTCCTCGGTGCCCGGCGCGCTGCGCCACACGACGCCGGAGATGTCGAGGGCGTACAACTCGTCCCGCTCCCGGTCCTTACGGGCCTTGCGTTCCTCTTCGGTCTCGGCCATGGCGGCTCGGGTCCTTTCCTCAGTGCCAACGAGCGGTACGGACACCTTACTTGTGGTCATCTCCCCAGGCCGGGGGTTCCCGCGAGGCGGGGGCCCGGCGGGAAAACCGGGCGAGAGCGGGTCCGCGCCCTGGTACTCTTGCCCTCGGCCGTCGCGTGCACGCACCCTCACCGGTGCCTCCCGGCGGACCGGCCCAGGCGAGTCACCGAAGCTCCCCCGAGAGTCAAACCGGGGGCACTCGCGGGCACCACACAGGATTGAGGAACAAGCGTGCCGCTCGATGCCGCAGTGAAGAAGCAGCTCATCGCCGAGTTCGGTGCCAAGGAGGGCGACACCGGTTCCCCCGAGGTCCAGGTCGCCATGCTCTCCCGTCGGATCTCCGACCTCACGGAGCACCTCAAGACGCACAAGCACGACCACCACTCCCGCCGCGGTCTGCTGATCCTCGTCGGTCAGCGCCGCCGCCTTCTCCAGTACCTGGCGAAGAAGGACATCCAGCGCTTCCGTGCGCTGGTCGACCGGCTCGGCATCCGCCGCGGCGCGGCCGGCGGCGCGAAGTAACACGTTGTGGAGGGGAGCGGTTCCCGTGATCATCGGGAGCCGCTCCTTTTGCTGTACGCAGAGACGGAAACGTGCGGAGTGTCACCACCCCTTTGTAGTGTGGTAGCACAACGCAGCACATACGAGGAGAAGCGCACCCTCGACGCCGCCGGTCCTCGGTAGTGGTCCCCGGGTACACGACCCGGAGGCTTCGATCGAAGACCGGCCCGCACGGCGCGCTTCTCCGCCCGTCCCCCCTGTCACACGGACAGCCGGGGACAAAAGACGAAAACAGACGAGTAAATGGAGAACACGCTAGTGGAGAACGAGACCCACTACGCCGAGGCCGTCATCGACAACGGCGCCTTCGGCACCCGCACCATCCGCTTCGAGACCGGCCGCCTCGCCAAGCAGGCCGCCGGCTCCGCGGTGGCCTACCTGGACGACGACACGATGGTGCTGTCGGCCACCACCGCCTCCAAGAACCCCAAGGACCAGCTCGACTTCTTCCCCCTCACGGTGGACGTCGAGGAGCGGATGTACGCCGCCGGCAAGATCCCCGGCAGCTTCTTCCGCCGCGAGGGCCGCCCCTCCGAGGACGCGATCCTCACCTGTCGCCTGATCGACCGCCCGCTGCGCCCGTCCTTCAAGAAGGGCCTGCGCAACGAGATCCAGGTCGTCGCGACGATCATGGCCCTCAACCCCGACCACCTGTACGACGTCGTGGCGATCAACGCCGCCTCCGCGTCCACCCAGCTGGCCGGCCTGCCCTTCTCCGGCCCGATCGGCGGCGTCCGCGTCGCGCTGATCCGCGGCCAGTGGGTCGCGTTCCCGACGCACACCGAGCTCGAGGACGCCGTCTTCGACATGGTCGTCGCGGGCCGCACCCTGGAGGACGGCGACGTCGCGATCATGATGGTCGAGGCCGAGGCCACCGAGAAGACCATCCAGCTGGTCAAGGGCGGTGTCGAGGCCCCGACCGAGGAGGTCGTCGCCGCCGGCCTCGAAGCCTCGAAGCCGTTCATCAAGGTCCTGTGCAAGGCCCAGGCCGACCTCGCCGCCAAGGCCGCCAAGCCGACCGGCGAGTTCCCGATCTTCCTGGACTACCAGGACGACATCCTGGAGGCGCTCTCCGCCGCCGTCCGCTCCGAGCTGGCCGCCGCGCTCACCATCGCCGGCAAGCAGGACCGCGAGGCCGAGCTGGACCGCGTCAAGGGCCTCGCCGCCGAGAAGCTGCTCCCGCAGTTCGAGGGCCGCGAGAAGGAGATCTCCGCCGCCTACCGCTCCCTGACCAAGCAGCTCGTCCGCGAGCGCGTGATCAAGGACAAGAAGCGCATCGACGGCCGTGGCCTCACGGACATCCGTACGCTCGCCGCCGAGGTCGAGGCGATCCCGCGCGTGCACGGCTCCGCGGTCTTCGAGCGCGGTGAGACCCAGATCCTGGGCGTCACCACCCTCAACATGCTCCGCATGGAGCAGCAGCTGGACACCCTCTCCCCGGTGACCCGCAAGCGCTACATGCACAACTACAACTTCCCGCCGTACTCCACCGGCGAGACTGGCCGCGTCGGCTCCCCGAAGCGCCGCGAGATCGGGCACGGCGCCCTCGCCGAGCGCGCCCTCGTCCCGGTCCTGCCGACCCGCGAGGAGTTCCCCTACGCGATCCGCCAGGTCTCCGAGGCGCTCAGCTCCAACGGCTCGACGTCCATGGGCTCGGTCTGCGCGTCGACGATGTCCCTGCTGAACGCCGGTGTCCCGCTGAAGGCCCCGGTCGCCGGTATCGCGATGGGCCTGATCTCCCAGGAGATCGACGGCGAGACGCACTACGTCACCCTCACCGACATCCTCGGTGCGGAGGACGCCTTCGGCGACATGGACTTCAAGGTCGCCGGCACCAAGGAGTTCGTGACGGCCCTCCAGCTCGACACGAAGCTCGACGGCATCCCCGCCTCCGTCCTGGCCGCCGCCCTCAAGCAGGCCCGTGACGCCCGCCTCCACATCCTCGACGTGATGATGGAAGCGATCGACACGCCGGACGAGATGTCCCCCAACGCCCCGCGGATCATCACCGTCAAGATCCCCGTGGACAAGATCGGCGAGGTCATCGGCCCGAAGGGCAAGATGATCAACCAGATCCAGGAGGACACCGGCGCCGAGATCACGATCGAGGACGACGGCACCATCTACATCGGTGCCGCCGACGGCCCGGCCGCCGAGGCCGCCCGCACCACGATCAACTCGATCGCCAACCCGACCATGCCGGAGGTCGGCGAGCGCTACCTGGGCACGGTCGTCAAGACGACCACCTTCGGCGCGTTCGTCTCCCTGCTCCCCGGCAAGGACGGCCTGCTGCACATCTCGCAGATCCGCAAGCTCGCCGGCGGCAAGCGCGTGGAGAACGTCGAGGACGTCCTCGGCGTCGGCGCCAAGGTCCAGGTCGAGATCGCTGAGATCGACTCCCGCGGCAAGCTCTCCCTCATCCCCGTGATCGAGGGCGAAGACAGCAGCGACGACCAGAAGGACGACACCGACAAGTGACGTCGAGCAGTTCAGTGACGACGGCCCGCGCCTCCTCGAAGGCGCGGGCCGTCGCCCGTACCCAAACCCTCATCACCGGCGAGAACGGCATCGGCACGGTCCGCAAGACCACCCTCCCGGGCGGCCTGCGCATCGTCACCGAGACCCTCCCCTCGGTCCGCTCCGCGACCTTCGGCATCTGGGCGCACGTCGGCTCCCGCGACGAGACCCCGGCCCTGAACGGCGCCACGCACTACCTGGAGCACCTGCTCTTCAAGGGCACCACCAGCCGCAGCGCCCTCGACATCTCCGCCGCCCTCGACGCGGTCGGCGGCGAGATGAACGCGTTCACGGCCAAGGAGTACACGTGCTACTACGCACGCGTCCTCGACACCGACCTCCCCCTCGCCATCGACGTCGTCTGCGACATGCTGACCGGCTCCCTGATCCTGGAGGAGGACGTCGACGTCGAACGCGGCGCCATCCTCGAAGAGATCGCGATGACGGAGGACGACCCGGGCGACTGCGTCCACGACCTCTTCGCCCACACGATGTTCGGCGACACCCCCCTGGGGCGCCCCGTCCTCGGCACGGTCGACACGGTCAACGCCCTCACCGCCGACCGCATCCGCCGCTTCTACAAGAAGCACTACGACCCCACCCACCTGGTCGTCGCCGCTGCCGGCAACATCGACCACGACAAGGTCGTCCGCCAGGTCCGCGCGGCCTTCGAGAAGGCGGGTGCCCTCAAGAACCCCGACGCCGTCCCGATCGACCCGCGCGACGGGAAGCGGACGATCCGCACCGCCGGGCGCGTCGAACTGACCGGCCGCAAGACCGAGCAGGCGCACGTCGTCCTCGGCATGCCGGGCCTCGCCCGCACCGACGACCGGCGCTGGGCGCTCGGCGTGCTGAACACCGCCCTCGGCGGCGGCATGTCCTCGCGCCTCTTCCAGGAGGTCCGCGAGAAGCGGGGCCTGGCGTACAGCGTCTACTCGTACACCTCCGGGTTCGCCGACTGCGGCCTGTTCGGCGTGTACGCGGGCTGCCGGCCCTCGCAGGTCCACGACGTCCTGAAGATCTGCCGCGACGAGCTCGACCAGGTCGCCCGCGACGGCCTCACGGACGACGAGATCACCCGCGCGATCGGCCAGCTCCGCGGCTCCACCGTCCTCGGCCTGGAGGACACCGGCGCGCTGATGAACCGGATCGGCAAGAGCGAGCTGTGCTGGGGCGGCCAGATGTCCGTCGACGACATGCTGGCCCGTATCGCGTCGGTCACCCCGGACGACGTCCGCGCGGTGGCGCGCGACATCCTGGGACAGCGCCCGTCGCTGTCGGTCATCGGTCCCCTCAAGGACAAACAGGCGGCCCGCCTGCACGACGCCGTCGCCTGACCCCTCCCCGCTGAAGGAAGCACGAACATGAGCAAGCTGCGCGTGGCGGTCCTCGGCTCCCAGGGCCGCATCGGCTCCGAGGCCGTCAAGGCCGTCGAGGCCGCCGAGGACATGGAGCTGGTGGCCGCCCTCGGCCGCGGCGACCGCCTGGAGACGCTGGCCGAGACCGGCGCCCAGGTCGCCGTCGAACTCACCACCCCCGCCTCGGTGATGGGCAACCTCGACTTCTGCGTCCGGCACGGCATCCACGCCGTGGTCGGTACGACGGGCTGGACCGACGACCGCCTCGCACAGCTGCGGACCTGGCTCGCCCAGTCCCCGGCCACCGGTGTCCTGATCGCCCCGAACTTCTCCATCGGCGCGGTCCTCACCATGAAGTTCGCCCAGCTCGCGGCGCCCTACTTCGAGTCGGTCGAGGTCGTCGAACTCCACCACCCCAACAAGGTCGACGCCCCCTCCGGCACCGCCGCCCGCACGGCCCAGCTCATCGCCGAGGCCCGCGCGAAGGCGGGTACGGCCCCGGCGCCCGACGCGACGGTGACGGCCCTGGACGGCGCGCGCGGCGCCGACGTCGACGGCGTACCCGTCCACTCGGTCCGGCTGCGCGGGCTGCTCGCGCACCAGGAGGTCCTGCTCGGCGGCGAGGGGGAGACCCTGACGATCCGGCACGACTCCCTGCACCACAGCAGCTTCATGCCGGGCATCCTGCTGGGCGCCCGCCGGGTGGTGTCGACGCCGGGCCTCACCTTCGGCCTGGAGCACTTCCTGGACCTCGGCTGATGCGCGCCAAACTCTCCTATGCCGTCACGGCCGCCGTCCTGCTCTTCTACTTCGCGCTGGTCGGCAGCCGCGGCGTCATGCTCATCCAGACCGGCACCCTCCTGACGGTCACCTTCGGCGTGGCCGTGCTGATCCTGCCGGTCATCGGCGTCTGGTTCCTCTGGAAGAACACCCAGTTCGTCCGCAAGGCCAACGCCCTCGCCGCGAAGCTGGAGGCGGAGGGCGGCCTCCCGGTCGACGAACTCAAGCGCACCCCGTCCGGCCGTATCGACCGCTACTCCGCCGACGAGGTCTTCGAGAAACGCAAGGCGGAGACGGAGGCGGCGCCGCAGGACTGGCGTACGTGGTTCCGCCTCGCGGTGGCCTACCACGACGCGCGGGACACCCCGAGGGCGAGGAAGGCGATGCAGCGGGCGATAGCCCTGCACGACGGGTCGTGAGCGCGTTCAGCGCCGTGAAGGTGTTCAGCGGTTCTCCGCCGCCCACGCCTCCACCATGTCCGCCGCCCGCTCGAACGCCTCCGCGCGCGCCAGGAAGTCCGCGTTGTGGCTGGTCAGCAACACCGCCACACCCTCGGTCCCCGGCCGCGACACGACCAGCGCCTGCCCCTGGACCGTCCGCGGCAGCCCCAGCCACCGCACCGGCTGCTGCACGGTCCGCACCCCGCTGACGTCACTCCACGCGACGGTCCGCGTCACGAGGAACCCGACGTGCCGAAGCCCCCGCACGCTCACCCACACCCCCATCCGCAGCAACCGCAGCGCGCAGACGATGACGACCGAGGCGATGGCGAACACCGTCGCCGCCTCCGACACCGACCCGGTGAGCGCGATCAGCACCGCCGCGAACAGCACGAACGACGCGACGAGCAGGGACACGGCCGCCACCCCGACCCGCCAGGGCCCGGGCCGGTAGGGCCGCCGCCACCGCTCCTGGTCGACGAAGGGCAACGCCTCCTCGTCCAACGGGTTCACCGGATCGAAGGTGCGGTCGGCCGTCAGGAAGGGCAGGGGCACGACTGGTCCTCACTCGCTGTGCACGGGGGGCTGTGCCGGTGAGGCTATCCGCCGCCGTCCCCGCCCACCACCATCGGGTGCGCGCGCCGCGTCACCGCGCCTGGGAGACCTCCGACGCCTGCGCCCCCTGCGCCGACTGCGACTGATCCACCGTCAGGGCGGGCATCCCGATCACCAGCGACCCCACGAGCCCGGCCACGACCGTCAGCCCCAGCAGCCAACTCCCGGCCCGCTCGGCCCTGGACGCGCGCTGTCTGGGCGGCGGCGTCACATCGCTGCGAAAGCGGTCGGCCTCGGCGACGAAGGCGAAGGGTATGGACTCACGCCGGCGGAACATCGGAGGAGCTCCTTCCAGAGTTCGGGTTCCAGGATGCAGATCACTGTCCGTCTACAGAGAGGACGAACGGGACGCCCGATCGGTGCCCGAGCGGGCCGTGATGCTCGCGGGCACAGATGTACGGTTCAGCCGAGCGAAGTGTCCGTATTGCGGCATTTAGCGAAGTTCATCTAGCCTGATCAAACGGACCCGGCACTGCTTGAACCCCCGAGCAGGCAGTGCCGGGCTCCACCTTTGTCATGACTTTTCCCCGGACCGAGGGCAGACCGCGCGATGTACACCGAGTAGCGTGTAACCCATGGCTCCGACCTCCACTCCGCAGACCCCCTTCGGGCGGGTCCTCACCGCCATGGTCACGCCGTTCACGGCTGACGGCGCGATCGACCTCGACGGCGCTCAGCGACTCGCCGCCCACCTGGTGGACGCCGGCAACGACGGCCTGGTCGTCAACGGCACCACCGGTGAGTCCCCGACCACGTCGGACGCGGAGAAATCGGACCTCGTACGAGCCGTCCTGGAAGCCGTCGGAGACCGCGCCCACGTCATCGCGGGCGTCGGCACCAACGACACCCACCACAGCACCGAACTGGCCAGGGCCGCCGAGAAGGCCGGCGCCCACGCCCTCCTGGTCGTCACCCCGTACTACAACAAGCCCCCGCAGGAGGGCCTGTACCGCCACTTCACCACCGTGGCCGACGCGACCGGCCTGCCGGTCATGCTCTACGACATCCCCGGCCGCAGCGGCGTCCCGATCAGCACGGACACCCTGGTCAGACTCGGCGAGCACCCCCGGATCGTCGCCAACAAGGACGCCAAGGGCGACCTCGCCGCCGCGAGCTGGGCCATCGCCCGCTCCGGACTCGCCTGGTACTCCGGCGACGACATGCTCAACCTCCCCCTGCTCTCCGTGGGCGCCGTCGGCTTCGTCTCCGTCGTCGGGCACCTCGTCACCCCCGAACTCCGCGCGCTGGTCGACGCGTACACCTCGGGCGACGTCCAGAAGGCGGCCGAGATCCACCACCGCCTCCTCCCGGTCTTCACGGGCGTCTTCCGCACCCAGGGCGTCATGACCACCAAGGCCGCGCTCGCCCTCCAGGGCCTGCCCGCGGGCCCCCTGCGCCTCCCCATGGTCGACTGCTCCCCCGAAGAGATCGCCCAGCTCAAGATCGATCTTGCCGCGGGCGGGGTACAGCTCTGACAACAGACTTCACAACTGAATCTTCATAACCGAACAGAAAACGGAACGGGCCACGAGAGCCCACCGTCAACACCGACAACTGCGTAAGCACGAACGTCACACGCGCCACGTGCCCCTGGCACGTGGCGTGTCGTGGTGAGGAGAGTCTTTTGAGTCATCCGCATCCCGAACTGGGCCGTCCCCCGACACTCCCCGAAGGCGGCCTCCGGGTCACCCCTCTCGGCGGCCTCGGTGAGATCGGCCGCAACATGACGGTCTTCGAGTACGGCGGCCGTCTCCTGATCGTCGACTGCGGAGTGCTCTTCCCCGAGGAGGAGCAGCCCGGAATCGACCTGATCCTGCCGGACTTCTCGTCCATCCGGGACCGCCTCGACGACATCGAGGGCATCGTCCTGACGCATGGCCACGAGGACCACATCGGCGGCGTCCCCTTCCTCCTGCGGGAGAAGCCGGACATCCCGCTGATCGGCTCCAAGCTGACCCTCGCGCTCATCGAGGCCAAGCTCCAGGAGCACCGCATCCGCCCCTACACCCTTGAGGTGGCCGAGGGGAACCGCGAGCGCATCGGCCCCTTCGACTGCGAGTTCATCGCCGTCAACCACTCCATCCCGGACGCGCTGGCCGTGGCCATCCGCACCCCCGCGGGCATGGTCGTCCACACCGGCGACTTCAAGATGGACCAGCTCCCGCTGGACGGCCGCCTCACCGACCTGCACGCCTTCGCGCGGCTCAGCGAGGAGGGCATCGACCTGCTCCTCGCCGACTCGACGAACGCCGAGGTCCCCGGCTTCGTCCCGCCGGAGAAGGACATCTCCAACGTCCTGCGGCAGGTCTTCGCCAACGCGAGCAAGCGGATCATCGTGGCGAGCTTCGCCAGCCACGTCCACCGCATCCAGCAGATCCTGGACGCGGCCCACGAGTACGGCCGCAGGGTCGCCTTCGTCGGCCGCTCGATGGTCCGCAACATGGGGATCGCCCGCGACCTCGGCTATCTGAAGGTCCCGCCGGGCCTGGTCGTCGACGTCAAGACCCTCGACGATCTGCCGGACCACCAGGTGGTCCTGGTCTGCACGGGCTCCCAGGGCGAACCGATGGCCGCCCTCTCCCGGATGGCCAACCGCGACCACCAGATCCGCATCGTCGACGGCGACACGGTCATCCTGGCCTCGTCCCTCATCCCCGGCAACGAGAACGCGGTCTACCGCGTGATCAACGGCCTCACCCGATGGGGCGCCAACGTCGTCCACAAGGGCAACGCCAAGGTCCACGTCTCGGGCCACGCCTCGGCCGGCGAGCTGCTGTACTTCTACAACATCTGCCGCCCGAAGAACCTGATGCCGGTCCACGGCGAATGGCGCCACCTGCGCGCCAACGCGGAACTGGGCGCCATGACCGGCGTTCCCCACGACCGCATCGTCATCGCCGAGGACGGCGTCGCCGTCGACCTCGTCGAGGGCAAGGCCAAGATCTCCGGCAAGGTCCAGGCGGGATACGTCTACGTCGACGGCCTCTCCGTCGGCGGAGTCGGTGAGCCGGCGCTGAAGGACCGCAAGATCCTCGGCGACGAGGGCATCATCTCGGTCTTCGTGGTCGTCGACTCCTCCACCGGGAAGATCACCGCGGGCCCGCACATCCAGGCCCGTGGCTCCGGCATCGACGACTCGGCGTTCGACGGGGTGCTCCCGAAGATCAACGAGGTCCTCGAACGGTCGGCCCAGGACGGCGTCGTCGAACCCCACCAGCTCCAGCAGCTCATCCGCCGGACGCTGGGGAAGTGGGTCTCCGACACGTACCGGCGCAGGCCGATGATCCTGCCTGTGGTCGTCGAGGTCTGAGTCAACTGGGAGCGGGGCCCCTCGATTTGCATCGGGGCGCCCCGCTCCAGTACGTTTACGGCTCCGCCTCGGAGGGAACCCGGTTGGTTCGCGAGGAGGTGGGAAATCCGGCTCAGAACTTCTGATAAAGTCGGAACCGCCGGAAAGGAAACCGCGAAACAAAAGCGGAAACCTGGAAAGCGCCGAGGAAATCGGATCGGAAAAGGATCTGATAGAGTCGGAAACGCAAGACCGAAGGGAAACTGCCCGGAGGAAAGCCCGAGAGGGTGAGTACGAAGGAAGCGTCCGTTCCTT
>NZ_JBEXLS010000056.1:0-28477 GCF_040610055.1 Streptomyces sp. NPDC004539
GAGTTCTCAAGGAACGGACGCTTCCTTCGTACTCACCCTCTCGGGCTTTCCTCCGGGCAGTTTCCCTTCGGTCTTGCGTTTCCGACTCTATCAGACCTTTTCTCGATCCGATTTCCTCGGTGCTTTCCGGTTCCCGCTCTCCGCTTTCGCTTCGGGCGTTTCCCTTTCGGCGTTTCCGACTTTATCAGAAGTTCCGGGCCGGTCTGACCGGCCGTTCGTTTTCCGAATTCATCGGGGGGTGCCTCGCATTGGAATCGAAGTTCCGGGAGGCGTTGTAGATACTAACCGACTGCCGACCGGATCAGATCCAGTTCTAGGCAACTGTTCGAATCTACCGCCACGCAGGACCCGTGTCAACGGTTCTTGCGGCGGCGAAGAGGAGACTAACAGCTCGGCAAGCCTGTTTGCACATCAGGCGGCCGTTGGGACACGAGCGCTGCGTTCGGCGGCCTCGACGTCACCGGTCTCGCCGGCGCGGACCGCGCGTCCGCCGAGAATCCAGACGTATCCGAGGAAGAGCGCCTCGGCGGCGACGCCGATGGTGATGCGGGCCCAGGTGGGCAGGCCGGAGGGGGTGACGAAGCCTTCGATGGCGCCGGAGACGAAGAGGACCAGGGCCAGGCCGATCGCCATGCCCACGGCAGCGCGGCCCTCTTCGGCGAGGGCGACACGACGGGTGCGGGGGCCGGGGTCGATGACGGTCCAGCCGAGGCGCAGGCCCGTTCCGGCGGCGACGAAGACGGCGGTCAGTTCGAGGAGACCGTGCGGGAGGACCAGTCCGAGGAAGGTGTCGAGGCGGCCGGCCGAGGACATGAGGCCGAAGCCGACGCCGAGGTTGAGCATGTTCTGGAAGAGAATCCAGAGCACCGGGAGGCCCAGGAAGATGCCCAGGACCAGGCACATCGCGGCGGCCTGGGCGTTGTTCGTCCACACCTGGGCGGCGAAGGAGGCCGCCGGGTGGCTTGAGTAGTACGTCTCGTACTCGCCGCCGGGACGGGTCAGTTCGCGCAGTTGGCTGGGGGCGGCGATGCTCGACCGCACGTCCGGGTGGGTGCCGATCCACCAGCCCAGGAGGACAGACACCGCCGTCGAGATCAGTGCCGTCGGGACCCACCAGCGCCGGGAGCGGTAGACGGCTGCCGGGAAGCCTTGGGTGAGGAAGCTGGTGACGTCTCTCCAGGAGGCCCGGCGGGTGCCGGTGACGGCGCTGCGCGCGCGTGCGACGAGTTGGCTGAGCCGTCCGGTCAGCTGGGGGTCCGGGGCGCTGGACTGGATCAGGGAGAGGTGGGTGGCCGTGCGCTGGTAGAGGGTGACGAGTTCGTCGGTTTCCGCTCCGGTGAGGCGTCGGCGGCGCAGGAGGTCGTCGAGGCGGTCCCATTCCGCGCGGTGGGCGGAGACGAAGACGTCGAGGTCCATCGGTGTGCGTGCTCCTCGGCTGTTCGTCGGCGGCCGGTCGGTGGTCAGCTTGTCGTACTGCGGCGCGAAGTACCTTCAGCTTGGCAGACTTGCTGTTCACCGGGCAGACCAGGGAAGGGGCGCGAGCGTGAGCGAGCTGGTGACGGGTGAGGCCGTGGCGTTGGAGCTACGGCCCGCGAAACTGCCCAGCAGGGCGCTGGCCGTCCTGCTGGACCTCGTCGTGGCCGTCGTGCTCTACATCGTCGTATCCGTCGTGCTGATCGCGACCACGGCCTCGCTGGACGATGCGGCGCAGATGGCGTTGTCGATCGCGTCGTTCCTGCTGGTGCTGGTGGGGGTGCCGATCGCGGTGGAGACGTTGAGCCGGGGGCGGTCGCTGGGGAAGCTGGCGTTCGGGCTGCGGGTGGTGCGGGACGACGGGGGGCCGATCCGGTTCCGGCACGCGCTGGTGCGGGGGGCGATCGGGGTGGTGGAGATCCTGCTGACGGGTGGGACGGTCGCCGTGATCGCTTCGCTGGTGTCCGCGCGCGGGCGGCGGCTCGGGGACGTGTTCGCGGGGACGCTGGTGGTGCGGGAGCGGGTGCCCGTCGCGCGCGTCGGCTACCTCGCGCCTCCTCCGCCCGAGCTGGCGGGACGTTTCGCCGAACTGGATCTGTCCGCCGTACCGGACTCTCTGTGGCTGGCGATACGGCAGTACCTGGGGCGTGCGCATCAGTTGGACCCGCAGGTCGGCTGGGGCATGGCGGAGCGTCTCGCGAACGATCTGGTGGCGCGCACGGGCGTGCCCGCGCCGGAGGGGGTGGCGCCGGGGGCGTATCTGGCGGCGGTGGCCCAGGAGCGGCAGTCCCGGGAGGCCCGTCGGGCGTTCCAGGGCGGGGCGGCTGCTTCTCCGTACGAGGCGCCCAGGCGGTACGAGGCACCCGGGGGCGTTTCTGCTGTGGCGCAGGTGCCTCAGCCGGATCAGGAGCCTCGTGGGCCTCAGGTGCCTCCGGTTCCCCACGCGCCTCAGGCGGCTCCGGGGGCTGCGGCGGCTCCGGTGTCTTCGCAGGTGCCTGTCGAGCGGCCGTCGACCGGGTTCGTGCCGCCTGCCTGAGGTCGGTTCAGGGGAACGTCGAGGGTGGGGTGGCGAGGTCTTCCAGTTCGATGCCGGGGGCTGACAGGACGACGTCGCCGGCGAGGTGGACGGTGTGGCGTTCGCCGGTGTCCAGGGCTGTGACCTGGTATTCGTCCACGGTCAGGGGGCCGTTGTCAGTGGCGTGTGCTTCGCTGTTCACCAAGGCCCAGGACTGGTCGGTCGTGCGGGGTGCCAGGACCGGGTCGGTGAAGGAGACGAGGCGGATTCGGGTCGCGGAAGGGGAGGGCGTGAGGCGCAGCAGGCGGGCGGTGGCGACGAGGAAGGCCGGGGAGGTGCCGGTGAAGGCGTGCGCGGGGGCGTTGCCTTCGGTGGCCTCGGCGCCGGTGGGGTCGGTGCGGACCCAGGTGACGCCGTCGAGGGCGGCGGCGCGGATCTGCCAGCCGCCCGCGTGGAGTTCGAGGCGGATGGGGCGGCCGAGGTCGTCGAGCGCGAGGTCGACGGAGCCGCTGTGGCCGCCGGCGGGGGTGGTCCGCTGGGCGACGTAGCGCCAGCCGGAGGGGCCGGGGGCGCACTGGAAGTGCTCCTCGCCGAGGGGGGTGTGGTCGTGCGGGTCGTGGAGCGAGTAGCGGCCTCGGGGCATGGGGGTCCTGGGTCGTGACGGAGCTGGTCGGGGCGTCGGGGGGCGGTCCGGCCGGAACAAAGGGGCAGGCCCCCGGCACGGGGGTGCGGGGGCCTGCCTCTGAAGTACCGCCGGTCTCGGTACGGGTCGGGGACCCGCGGCCGGGTCAGTAGCGGTAGTGGTCCGGCTTGTACGGGCCGTCGACCTCGACGCCGATGTACGAAGCCTGCTCGGGGCGCAGGGTCGTCAGCTTGACGCCGAGGGCGTCGAGGTGGAGGCGGGCGACCTTCTCGTCGAGGTGCTTGGGCAGCGTGTAGACGCCGACCGGGTACTCCTCCTGCTTGGCGAACAGCTCGATCTGGGCCAGCGTCTGGTCCGCGAAGGAGTTCGACATCACGAAGGACGGGTGGCCGGTCGCGTTGCCGAGGTTCAGCAGGCGGCCCTCGGAGAGGACGATGAGGACCTTGCCGTCCTCGAACTTCCAGGTGTGGACCTGGGGCTTGACCTCGTCCTTGACGATGCCGGGGATCTTGGCGAGGCCGGCCATGTCGATCTCGTTGTCGAAGTGGCCGATGTTCCCGACGATCGCCTGGTGCTTCATCTTGGCCATGTCGGCGGCCATGATGATGTCCTTGTTGCCGGTCGTGGTGATGAAGATGTCGGCCTTGTCGACGACCTCGTCGAGGGTCGTGACCTGGTAGCCGTCCATCGCGGCCTGGAGGGCGCAGATGGGGTCGATCTCGGTGACGATGACGCGGGCGCCCTGGCCGCGCAGGGACTCGGCACAGCCCTTGCCGACGTCGCCGTAGCCGCAGACGACGGCGGTCTTGCCGCCGATGAGGACGTCGGTGGCGCGGTTGATGCCGTCGATCAGGGAGTGGCGGCAGCCGTACTTGTTGTCGAACTTCGACTTGGTGACGGCGTCGTTGACGTTGATCGCCGGGAAGAGGAGGACACCGTCGCGCTGCATCTCGTACAGGCGGTGGACGCCGGTCGTGGTCTCCTCGGTGACGCCGCGGATCTCGGAGGCGAGCTGGGTCCACTTCTGGGAGCCGTCGGAGATCGTGCGGTGCAGGAGTTCGAGGATGACGCGGTGCTCGTCGGACTCGGCGGTGTCCACGGAGGGGACCTTGCCGTCCTTCTCGTACTCGACGCCCTTGTGGACGAGGAGGGTGGCGTCACCGCCGTCGTCGAGGATCATGTTCGGGCCGCCGGTCGGGCTGTTCGCCCAGGTCAGGGCCTGCTCGGTGCACCACCAGTACTCCTCCAGGGTCTCGCCCTTCCAGGCGAAGACGGGGACGCCCTGGGGGTTGTCGACCGTGCCGTTCGGGCCGACGGCGATGGCCGCAGCGGCGTGGTCCTGGGTGGAGAAGATGTTGCAGGAGGCCCAGCGGACCTCGGCGCCGAGGGCGACGAGCGTCTCGATGAGGACGGCGGTCTGCACGGTCATGTGCAGGGAGCCGGTGACGCGGGCGCCGGCGAGGGGCTGGGTCTGGGCGTACTCCTTGCGGATCGCCATCAGGCCCGGCATCTCGTGCTCGGCGAGGGTGATCTCCTTGCGGCCGAAGTCGGCCAGGGAGAGGTCGGCGACCTTGAAGTCCTGGGTCATGGAACTGCTGCTCCTCGGAGTCGGGACGAGGTGTGGACACGGCTGGTCTGCGCGGCGGCGCACAGGAGTGCGCCCCAGGGACGTCTGGACGTCCCAAGGGACGCGGGCAGGCCCGCGTACGCGCGGCGCAGTCCGTCGGAGGCCCTCTCTCCCTCGGCCGGCCCCTTCGGGACCGCCCGACCGCCATCAGCAGCGACGTCTGGCTCGTCCCCCAAGCTACACCGGCCGTCCGGGGCGGCCCAGTCCGCCTCCGCCCGGATCAAGCCGATCCCGAGGGACTGGCGAGGCGCCTGGTGGGGCGGGGTCCGGGGCGCGACCTGCGGTGTTGTGGGCCGGGGCGGGGCGGAGGGCCGTACCGGAAAAGGCCGTACGGGAGATCACGCTGTGGCTTGCCGTGCCGGGGGGCGGTGCGCCTCCCCCGCCCTCGCGTGAATGCCCCGCCCTCGCCTCAATGCCCGGCGGGAGCCTGTGCCGGGCCGCCCGGGGCCGCTTCCGGGTCTGCCCCCTTCTCCGCCTCCGACTCGCTGTAGATGTCCGGTTCGAGGTAGATGACGCGGGCGATCGGGACGGCTTCGCGGATGCGGGACTCGGCGGCGTTGATGGCGGTGGCGACCTCGGTGGCGGTGTCGTCGTGCTGGACGGCGATCTTGGCGGCGACGAGGAGTTCCTCGGGGCCGAGGTGGAGGGTGCGCATGTGGATGACGCTGGTGACCGTGGAGCCGTCGACGATGGCGGCCTCGATCTTCTTGACCTCGTCCAGGCCGGCGGACTCGCCGAGGAGGAGGGACTTCGTCTCGGCGGCGAGGACGAGGGCGATGAGGACGAGGAGGATGCCGATGCAGAGCGTGCCGATGCCGTCCCAGACGCCGTCGCCCGTGGCGAGGGCGAGGCCGACGCCGCCGAGGGCGAGGATCAGGCCGACGAGGGCGCCGAGGTCCTCCAGGAGGACGACCGGCAGCTCGGGGGCCTTGGCGCGGCGGACGAACTCCTTCCAGGAGAGCGCGCCGCGCAGGGTGTTGGACTCCTTGATGGCCGTCCGGAAGGAGAAGCCCTCGGCGATGATCGCGAAGACCAGGACGCCCACCGGCCAGTACCAGTGCTCCAGTTCGTGCGGGTGCTTGATCTTCTCGTAGCCCTCGTAGATGGCGAACATGCCGCCGACGGAGAAGAGCACGATGGAGACGAGGAAGGCGTAGATGTAGCGCTCGCGGCCGTACCCGAAGGGATGTTGCGGGGTCGCCTCGCGCTGGGCCTTCTTGCCGCCGACGAGGAGCAGGGCCTGGTTCCCGGAGTCGGCGAGGGAGTGCACGCCCTCGGCGAGCATGGACGAGGAGCCGCTGAAGGCGAACGCCACGAACTTCGATACCGCGATCGCGAGGTTGGCGCCGAGTGCCGCCACGATCGCCTTGGTGCCGCCTGACGCGCTCATGTGCTCGCCCGATCCCTTCGTCTTCCGTCCAGCGCTTTGCCGGGCCTTTGCCGGTGCGCCATTGTTACAGCATCCCGGGGCCGTGGTGCGGGAGTTGTCCACAGCCCCGGTCCGATGATCGGACTACCCGAAATCCGCCCGTGGTTCAGACGACGACCGTGGCCCGGAACAGCGTCCCCACGCCGCTCACCTCGGCTTTCTCGTCCGCCGCGACGAACACGGACTGCCCGGGGGCGAGTTCGTGCTCGCCCGCGCGGACCGTGCCGGCCGTGCAGAGCAGGATCTGCGGGGCCGACCGGGTGAGGTCGTGGACGGACGTGCCCTCGGGCAGGACGTACCGGGAGAGCCGGAACTCGTCGATGGGGGTGTCGTAGACCTCCTCGCCGTCCGGGGACGCCTCGGGGCGCAGGACGCCGGGGCCGGTCGCCTCGAAGCGGACGATCCGCAGGAGTTCGGGGACGTCGACGTGCTTGGGGGTCAGTCCGCAGCGCAGGACGTTGTCGGAGTTGGCCATGATCTCGACGCCGAGGCCGTTCAGGTACGCGTGCGGGATGCCCGCGCCGAGGAACAGCGCCTCGCCGGGCTGGAGCCGTACGTGGTTGAGGAGCATCGCCGCGATGACACCGGGGTCGCCGGGGTAGTGGCGGGCGATCTCCGCGTACGGCGTGTAGGCGCCGCCGAGACGTGCGCAGGCGGCGGTGGCCTCGGTGACCGTACGCGTCATCTCCGCGCGGTCGGCGCCGAGTACGGCCGTGAGGACCTCGCGCAGGGCGGCGTCCTCGGGGTGGGCGCGCAGGAGGTCGGCGTACGGCTTGAGGGAGTCGACGCCGAGGCCCTCCAGGAGGGCGGCGGACTCCTCGGGGGCGCGGAAGCCGCACAGGCCGTCGAACTCGGTGAGCGCGCAGATGAGTTCGGGCTTGTGGTTGGCGTCCTTGTAGTTGCGCTGCGGGGCGTCCAGCGGGATGCCGCGGGCCTCCTCGTCGTCGTAACCCTCCTTCGCCTGCCGGAGGTTCGGGTGGACCTGGAGGGAGAGGGGGGCGCCCGCGGCGAGGAGTTTGAGGAGGAAGGGGAGGCGGGGGCCGAACTTGGCGACGGCCGCTTCGCCGAGTTCGCTCTCCGGGTGCGCGTCGATGAGCTCTACGAGGGTCCCGCGCGCGGTGCGCGAGGGGGCGCCGGGGTGGGCGCCCAGCCACATCTCCGCCTGCGGTTCGCCGGTGGGTTCGACGCCGAGGAGGTGCGGGATCGCGGTGCGGGAACCCCAGGCGTAGGGGCGGACGGTGTTGTCGAGGCGGTCCATACCGGTTCTCTCTTGCGTGTGGTTCAGGCGGGGGCCGGGAACAGGATCAGGCCCCGGAGGCGAGGGCGAGGTAAACGGCGGCGAAATCCGTGATGGCGATCAGCTCGGCGAGGGTCTCCAGTTCGGTGCCCTCCTCGGGGTCGAGTTCGCTGATCGGCGTGTCGTGGCCGAGGGCCAGGTCACGGGCTGCGGGAGCCGCGCTGAGGCCGCCGATCGGGCGGTCCCTGAGGAGCACTACGCGCGCGTGCAGGGCGGGTGGGTCGTCGACGCGGTCGCGGAAGAAATCGTCCGGGTCGGCGCCGGCGGCCAGGGGGCCCGCGAGGAGGGCGTTGTGGGCGGCGAGGGCCTCGGGGAGTTCCGCGACGAGGGCGGGGCGGCCGGCGAGTTCGGCGAGGGCGGCGGCGAAGCGGCGGCCGGCGGGGCCCGCGGAGACGCCTTCCGTCCAGATCACCGGGAGGGCGTCCGCGAGTTCGCCGGCCAGGGTCTTCGCCGGGTTGCCGTACGTCGCGACGGCGGGGCCGCAGCGTTCGGCGACGTGGTCGAGGCGGTCGGCGATCTGGTCCAGGGCCTCGGTGGGGGCGGTGATGAGGCCGATGCGGTCCAGGAGGGCGAGGAGGGGGGTCAGCAGGGCCCACAGGACGCCGGGGGCCGAGGCCGTCAGGGGTTGCGCGTCCTGGTCGTACGCCGCTGTCGCGAGGGGGAGGAACAGGCTGTGGGAGGCGCCGGTGGCTTCCGCGAGGGGGGTGCGGGCGGGGGCGACGGCGACGACCGTGCAGCCCCTTCGGTACGCCTGTTCCGCGAGGAGGGCGAGGCCCGGTTCCGTGCCGTCCGGGGTGGCGATGAGGAGGAGGTCGACGGAGCCTGCCCAGCCGGGGAGGTCCCAGCGGAGGGCGCCGGGGGCGGGGGCCACGCCGGTGGGGGCGAGGCGGGTGACGGGGCAGGCGGCGCCGGCGAGGGTGGTGAGGAGGTCGGCCACGCAGGTCGCTGCGGCGCCGGGGCCGGCGATGAGGATGCCTCGGGGGCGGCCGTCCGGTTTCAGCTGGTGTACGCCTGCTTCTGCGGCGTTCCTCGCGGCTGTGCGGACTCGGGCGCCTGCCTCCGCCGCGCCCCTCAGGAGGGCTCTGCGGTCGGCCTCGGCGAGGGCCTCCGGCGTGTCGAGGAGTGATTCGTCGAGCATGGCGGGGTCTCCGATCGCGGGGGTCGGGGGGCGCTGGGCTGGGTGCGGGGTGCGGGCCGGTGGGTGGCTGGGGCGAGTGGGTCGCTTGCCCGCGCGTGCGGGGTGCCGCTGCGCCCACCCGTGCCGCCCCTAGCGGCACGACTGCCCGCAGCTAGGTGGCGGTAGTGGAACAGCTGCGGGCCGGAGGGTGGGTGGGGTGCGATGCGGCTGCCCGCAGCTACACGGGATACAGGTGCAGGTGCCTGCGGCCTGGGCCGCACGGCCCTCTCGGGTGCGGCTGTTCGGTGCCACGTGTTACACGGGCCTCTCCGAGGCGTGCTCCCCGCGGCGTTACTCCGGTTTGCGGGCCTCGTCCACCAGGAGGACCGGGATGCCGTCGCGGACCGGGTAGGCGAGGGCGCAGGTGGGGCTCGTGCAGACGAGGTCGGTGTCCTGCTCGGTGAGGGGGGAGTGGCAGGACGGGCAGGCGAGGATGTCCAGGAGGCCGGGTTCGACGAGCGGCATGGGGCGTCCTTCACAGGTCAGGCGGCGTGGGCGGTCAAGGGGGCCAGCCTAGCGCCGGGGAGCTGTGCGGCTCAGGGCTCCGGGGAGCGCAGGACGCGGAGGTGGCCCCGGCGGGCGACCTCCATGGGGTCGGCGGCGCGGCCGGAGGCACCGCCCGCGGCGCGTTCCTGGGGGCGCGCGGCCTCGCGGACCGCGTTGGCGAGCGCTTCGAGGTCGTCACCACTGGGGCGGGCCGGCGCGGAGGCGTCGAGGAGGCGTACGACTTCCCAGCCGCGCGGGGCGGTGAGGCGCTCGGAGTGCTCGGCGCACAGGTCGTAGCAGTGGGGTTCCGCGTAGGTCGCGAGGGGTCCGAGGACGGCCGTCGAGTCGGCGTAGACGTACGTCAGCGTCGCGACGGCGGGTCGGCCGCAGGCGGTGCGCGAACAGCGACGTACAGGGCTCACGACGTTGGACGGTACCGCACTCTTGAGCGGGCCGCGACGACTCTCCACCAGGTCACTCCACCGTGTCGTGCTGTGAAACCGCGCACATGCTGTTCCTGTCATACCCCGCTGACCTGCATGAACACCAGTTTTCGGCCGGGGGTCGAGGAACGGAACCGGTCACCTGTCGGTGCAAACCACGTCAATTGCCATGAGATCGGCGGTCTCGGAGAGATGCCGAATCGAGCCCAACCTTGGCTGGAATGGTCATCCTGCGACATGGGGGTGAGCGCGGTACGGCGGCCTGAGCGGGGACTACGCTTCAGTAGTGATGGAGAGCCCCGTACCGCCCCGTGCCGCAGGCCCCGGGCCCCGCCGCCGTGACCGCCACGGGCGGGGCATGCGCGGCCCGATCGCGCCGCCCCAGGTGCCGCTCGCCGCGAGCCGTGCCGAGCTGTTCGCCGATCTCGTGCAGGACTCGGTGGAGCGCCTCGAACGGCGCTGGCCGCAGCTCGCGGACATCGACTTCATGGTGCTGGAGGTACCCCGGCTGGACGGCCCGGGCGGTCCGTGGAACGACGAGGCGGTGCCGCTCGGCGGGATCGTCCCCGCGGCGGGCGGGCACCGCGCGCGGGTCGTCGTCTACCGGCGGCCGGTGGAGATCCGTACGAAGGGGCGCGACGAACGCGCCGCCCTCGTCCACGAGATCGTCGTCGAGCAGGTCGCCGAACTGCTGGGCCTCACGCCGGAGACGGTCGACCCGCGGTACGGCGAGGACTGACCCTCAGCGCACGTCCAGCGCGTCCAGCAGGCCCGGGACGGGGCCGTCGGTCTCGTCGCCGAGGATCGTGTCGATGACGTCGACGGTCTGCTCCCAGCCGGTGACGGCGACGCAGGGGACGCCCATCGCGCGGACCGGGTAGTCGTTGCCGCCCTCGTCGAGGCGGTCGCCGACGAAGAGGACGTCCTCCTTGGGGAGTTCGAGGAACTCCAGGAGGCGCTGCATGCCGTACGCCTTGTCGATGCCCTTCTTCGTGACGTCGATGGAGGTCGAGCCGCCGCTGCGGACCTCCAGGCCGGGCAGGCGGGCGGAGGCGTACTCCCACAGGGCGCGGCGGCGGCTGCCGTCCGGGTCCCAGGCGGCCTTCTCCTGGTGGGGGGCCTGCTGGCCGAGCGCGGAGAAGGTGACCTGGCTGCCGCGGTCCTCGATGATGTCGCCCCAGGTCTGCTCCGCCCACAGGCCGAGCGACTTGGCGCCCTCGGTGAGGACCTCGATGATCAGCGCCTTCTCGTCCTCCGCGAGGTTCTCGCAGTAGACGTCCCGCCAGGCGCCGTCCTCCCAGCGCAGATAGCGCGTCCCGCAGGTCGGCATCAGGTGGAGCCGGGCGGCGAGTTCAGGGGTGAGCGGCAGCTCCTCCAGCACCTGGGCCTGGAACTGCTCGTACCGGCCGCCGGAGATGATGCAGACGGGTTTCTCGGCGAGCAGACGCAGCAGGCGCTCCGTCATCTGCGGCGCGATCTTCGATTTGGAGAGGGCGAGCGTGTCGTCCAGGTCGAACACGACGATGCGAGCCGACGGTGCCAATGCGAGGTCCTTTTCCTTGTGCTGCCTGCGGGGCCGCGCTGTCTGCGGGGACCGAGTGCGATTCTGCCGACTTTCGCCGCGCTTTTTACCCGGAATCCGTATCCTCCGTAAATCGGAAGAGGGCGTCAAGGCAGGTCGGCACGGCCCCCCGGGGCGCTGTCAGTTGAGGATCGACAAGTCCTGCGTGCTGTCCGGAACGGCCACCGTCCCCCGGTCGTCGGGAAGGGTCTGGGTGGTGAATCCCGGACCGTCCTCGTCGGTGGAGACGAGTGTGCGGGAGGCGTAGACGGGCCCGCCGGAGACGGTCTCGACGGTCAGCGCGTACGTGCCCTTGAGGCCGGCCGGCACGGGCAGCGCGACGTCCTGGGTGGTGCCCGCCTTGATCGTGTACGTCTTCGAGGCGGCCGTGCCTCCCTCCGTGCCCGCCGAGGCGGTGACCTTGACCTGGGCGGTGGCCCGGGGGGCGGTGATCGAGAGGGTCGTGCCCTTGGCGGTGTTGCCGAGGACGGTGGCGCGGGTGCCGACGGGGGCGGTGGCCGGGATGAAGGAGGTCTCCTGGTCGTTGCCCTTGCCGCGCGTGATGCGGACGGCCGCGACGAACGGGGTGGAGACGTCCCCCGGGGAGAGGATCAGGGAGCCGGCCTCGCCGCGCGTGACGTCGCCGAGGTCGACGGAGGTGGTGCTGCCGGCCTTGATGTGGAGCGTCTCGTGCCCGGCGGGGGTGATGAGGCCGTTGGTGGAGGCGAGCTGGATCTTCAGGTCGGCGTCGGAGTCGTCCGGGGTGAAGGCGACGAGGCGGACGGCCGTGGCGTCCTTGGGGATGCCCGGGATGATCAGGGTGCTCGCCGGGTCGGCGGAGGCGGTGAGCCAGTCGCCGCCGAGCTTGTCGTCGAGGGCCTGGACGGCGGCGCCGACGCGCCCGCTGCGGACGTTGACGTGGACCGTGACGTCGTCGAGTTTCTCGGTCGTCAGCGTCGACAGCAGGATCGGCTCGCTGGAGTGGGCGGGGACGGTGATGCCGTCGCCCACGGAGGATTCGAGGGTGCCCTCGGGGCCGTACAGCTCGACGTCGACGACGGCCGCCGAGTCGTCGGGGTTGGTGAGGTGGAGGTAGTCCGTGCGGTCGGCGGCGGTGCTGGTGGCGGGGAACCAGAACTCGGTGTCCGGGGCGCCGCAGGTGACGCCGAGGAGGCCGCGGCCGGTGCCGGCGGCGACGCCGGTGGTGGCCTGGACGGTCCAGCCCGGCGCGTACGTGCCCTCGGCGGTGCCGACCAGGGCGGGCGCGCTGCCGCCGCTGACGCTGCCGGCGACGGGCTTGCCGGGGGTCCCGGGGGTGACCGGGGTCTTCCCGGCCGGTTTCTTCTTGCCGTTCTGCGCGGTGCTCGCGTCGCCCGAGGTCTCCGTGACACCCGCGAGCGTCGCCTTGCCGTCGCCCGTGGCGCCCTCGGTGACCGGGGTGAAGGACGTGTACTGCGTGTCGGCGAGGTCGGAGGTGCTGGGCGCCGGGCAGACCAGGCCGGTGCGCTCGACGGGCAGCCGGGCGGCGGCCTTGGGGGCGCCGGTGCCGGCCTGCGCCGGTTCCTGGACGACGGCGAAGGCGGTGACGGCGGCGAGCGCGGCCGTCCCGGCGATCAGGGACACGGTGGTGCGTTTCACTGCTGGCTCCCGTCGGGGCGCTGGTACGGCTGCTGCGCCTGGTCGTAGCCCTGCTGGTAGGAGGGGTCGTAGGGCTGCTGGTCGCCGTAGCCCTGGTCGTACGCCTGCTGCTGTTGCTGCTGGCGGCCGTCGTAGCCGTAGGGGTCGTACTGACCCGCCTGGTACGGGTCGTACTGGGCGCCGCCCTGGTCGTAGCCCTGGGCGGGGTACTGGTACTGGTCGGCGCCCGCGTACTCGGGGGTGTCCCATTCGCCGTACGACTGCTGCTGGGGGACGGCGGCCGGGGGTGTCTCGGGCTGCTGGTCGTCCGGGCCGGGGGTTTCCTCGGCCTCCGCGCGGTCGCGCAGGCGGCGGGCGCGGCGGCCCTCGCCGTCGGCCTGGGCGGGGACGGCCTGCTCCTCGGCCTCGGGGAGGTCGTCGTCGACGTCGCGGCGGCGGCCCGGGAGGGCGAGGACGACGAGCACGAGGGCGAGCGCGCCCTGGGTCCACAGCCACAGGGTGTGGGTGAAGGGGTCGTCGTACGTGACGTCCAGCTTGCCGCCGGTGGAGGGGAGTTCGAAGCCCTGGGCCCAGCCGTCGACGGTGACGCTCTTGAGGGGTTTGCCGTCGAGGGTGGCGCTCCAGCCGTCGGCGAGGGCGTCCGCGAGGCGCAGGACGCGGCCCTCGGGGCCGTCCTCGACGGTGGTGTGGATCTCGACGGGGCCCGCGGCGACCGCGACGGGGGTGCCGGAGCCGTCCTCGGTGACGATCGCGGCGCGGGACACCTCGCGGTTGACGCGCCACAGCGCGCTGCCGTTCTGCTGGCTGAGGCGGCTGAGGCCAGGCGTGGCGTCCAGGACGCGGGCGACCTCGCGCGGGGCGCCCTTGTGGACGAGGACGTAGCGCACGGCGAACTTGCCGAGCTCGGTGGTCTGGTCGGCGCCGGAGCCGGCCACCAGGCTGGCGACGACCTTGTCGAGCTGCTTGTTCTCGCCGTCGGCCGCGGCGGTCTCGGCGTCGCCCATGCGGGTGCCGGAGCCGCGGACCAGCATGTAGGAGACGTGGGCCGTGGAGTCGCTGTCCAGGACCAGCGTGCGGGCCTGGTCGCGGGTGCCGGCCTCCTCGGCGACGAACGCGGGCACCTGGACGGGGTCGCGGCGCTCCAGGGGGCCGTCGGCGCCGCGGATCATCCAGCCGGCGGCGACGAGGAGCGGGCCCGCGGCGGCGGCGAACGCGATGAGGGCGGCGACGGGCTGGCGCCAGCCGAAGCTCTGCTCGGCGACCCGGGAGCGGGCGCCGTCGGCGCCGAGCATCGCGGCGCACAGCAGGGCGAGGCCGTAGACGAGGGTGGCGGGGCCCGCCCACGCGTCGCCGTTGGACAGGACGGCGAAGACGAGGCCGACGAGGGCGACCGCCCAGGCCGCCCACACGCCGGTGTGCCGTTCGGAGCGCAGCAGGGCGGCGAGGGCGGCGAGGACGACGCCGATCAGCATCAGCCCGCTGACCGTGCCGGGGCCGCCGGGGCTCGCGCCCAGCAGGTCGAGGGCGGTGGCGGCGGAGGCGCCGAAGTCGAGGCCGGCCTCCTGGAAGAAGCCGGCCGGCAGGAGGGACAGCGACCAGGGGGCCAGGATCAGCAAGGGGGTGCCGAGCTGGGCGAGGAAGCGGGGGCCGTAGGCGGTGAGTTCGGTGCGGCGCAGGGCGAGGACCGCGAGGCCGAGGAGCAGGGCGATGGGCCAGACGATCGGCGTGAACGCGGTGGTGACCGTGAGCAGCAGGGCGTACGCCCAGGTGGCCCGCCAGCTGCCGCGCGCGCCCGAGGAGTGCGCGAGGCCGCTCGCGGCGACGCCCGCGCGGGCGATCAGCGGGAGCAGGACGGCGAGGACGGCGGTGCCGAGCCGGCCGCCGGCCAGCGCGCCGGTGACGGCGGGCAGGAAGGCGTAGACGACGGCCGCCCACGCGCGCAGGAGGCGTGAGGTGACGAGCGGGCGGGAGGCGAAGTAGGCGGTGAACCCGGCGAGCGGGACCGAGCAGACCAGCAGGACGGTGACGGCGAGGCCGGTCGAGCCGAACAGCAGGCTGGCGAGGGCGGCGACGATCGCGAGGTAGGGCGGGGCGGCGGGGGTGCCGCCGGCGCCGACCGGGTGCCAGGCGTCGGTGTAGCGGTTCCACAGCTCGGAGGCGTCGCCCGGGGCGGGCAGCAGGGCGCCGCCGGCGAGGGCGCCGGTGCCCAGCAGGGCGCGGCAGGCGGCCAGGGAGATCAGCAGCAGGGCGACGAAGAGGACCGGGCCGGGTTTGCGGGCGATGCGCTTGAGGCGGGCGAACTGCTCGATCTCCAGGAAGTCCGCGTCGTCCCCGCCGGGGCCGGACTCGATGCCGCCGCCGTGCCGCCCGGGGGCGGTGTCGGTGTCGGAGGAGTCGAGGAAGCTGCCGGCGGCCTGTTCGACGGTGGCCCGCAGGGTCGCGCCGGGCGGCGGGAGCAGGGGCCGCAGTTCGTCCTTGTCGATGACGGGCTTCCCGCGCGCGCGGCGCCCGGCGATGATCCGCTCGGGCCGCAGCAGGGTGCCGAGCAGTCCGCGGATCTCGTCGACGGCCTGTCCGGGGACCTTGCCGACGAGGTAGGCGAGGGTCCGCAGGGCCGTCCCGACGACGATCCTGAAGAACACCCAGGGCAGCGCGCCGGTACGGCTGTTGACGAGGAGGGTGTAGACGGCGCCGGCCTTGTCGACCTTGTGCGGGGAGGCGGCGGTGCGGCCTCCGCAGTCGACGGTGCGGCGCTCGCGGGAGGCCGCCTCGGCGTGCCGGACGACGGCCTCGGGGGCGACCAGGACGCGGTGGCCCAGGGAGGTCGCGCGCCAGCAGAGGTCGACGTCGTCCCGCATGAGGGGCAGGCGGCGGTCGAAGCCGCCGAGGTCGTCGAAGACGTCCCTGCGGATCAGCATGCCGGCGGTGGAGACGGCGAGGACCGGGCGGACGTGGTCGTGCTGGCCCTGGTCCTGTTCGCGGCGGTCGAGGCCGGTCCAGCGGCGGCCGGAGGAGGCGATGGTGACGCCGACTTCGAGCAACTGGCGTTTGTCGTACCAGCCGCGGAGTTTGGGGCCGACGACCGCGACGTCGTCACGGCCCAGCTCCAGTTCGTTGTCCACGACGCGGAGGAGTTCGGCGAGGGCGTCGGGTTCGGGGGCGCTGTCGTCGTGCAGCAGCCAGAGCCATTGGACCGGTTCGCCGTAGGGGAGTTCCGGGAGGTCGTAGGCGTCGTCGCGCCAGGTGCGCGTGACGGGGTCCCAGCCGCTGGGGCGCTTGAGGTAGGGCAGTTCCTCGGGGGTGAGGACCGGCGCGACGCGGGTGGCCTCCTCGACGGCCTGGCCGAAGCCGGTGCGCCGGGCGAGGTGCAGGACGCGGTCCTCGCCGAGGGCCTCGGTGAGGAGCTGGGCGGAGTGGTCCGCGCTGCCGGTGTCGGCGGCCACGACGGACTGGACCGGGCGCTCCTGGCCGAGCACTCCGGCGAGCGCGTCGGGCAGCCAGCGGGCGCCGTCGTGGGCGACGAGGACCGCGGTCACCACGTGACGCGGGAACTCTGGCGTGGCAGCGTCGCGGGCTGCCGTATGGCTGTGCACGGACATCGAGGTACGGGCCCCGGTTCGATGGTCTGCGGCGCACCCCCCGCGTCCGGTGAGGACGGTGGGGTGTCTCGGACGAGCGACCACACTATCGGCTGGGCAAGACCACGGCCCGCCGCCTGTGGATAACCCACCGGCGACGGGCCGTTCGAGATGTTCCGTACGAGGTCAGACGCCTCTTACGACAGTCATACCGCCGCTTTCTTGAGCCGACGGCGCTCGCGTTCCGACAGTCCGCCCCAGATGCCGAAGCGCTCGTCGTTGGCGAGGGCGTATTCGAGGCATTCGGAGCGGACCTCGCAGGCGAGGCAGACCTTCTTGGCCTCGCGGGTGGAGCCGCCCTTCTCGGGGAAGAAGGACTCGGGATCGGTCTGGGCGCACAGCGCGCGCTCCTGCCAGCCGAGTTCCTCGTCCGCGTCGTCGACCAGCAGTTGCTGCACCAGCTCGGTCATGTGCGCCCCTCGTCTGTCTTTCGCGTCCCCGTGCCGGGGCCGTCAACCGTCAAGTGGTGGTGGCCAAACGACACGAGTGAAATTACAAGTGTGCTGCTCCGGGCGAGTCAAGCCGAGATCTGCTATTGGGCCCCTTATTCACTCTGCGGAACCAAGGCGGCGCGGAAAGTGTTCAAATCGCCATAAACCTTGACATGCAGACGAGACCTGACGGCCTGTACGGGAAAGGACGCCATCAACTGCGTTCTCGTTCCGACACGCGGGTCACGCGCCCGGTTGTGCGCCATGTGTCCCGGTGAGCGCATGAACAAACCTTTCGTCTCCCAGACGTACCGGATGGGGTGAATCGCGTCCCACCCTCCGGGTGCCGAGTTGACAGTGCGGGTGTGAACCGATGTCCTAGTGGGCATGCTCGCGAACTTGGCCACCACCTCGACCCGCACCGCCGGGTCCCTCGGTGCTGCCCGCGCTCGCCGTGGCTGTTGTTGCTGTCCCAGCTGTTGAGCCCCACCGCGCTCCGGCTGCCTCTCTGAGTCCACCGCGACTCGGCTGCCTGTTCCCCCCGCCCGCACCAGGGCACCTCCGCCGCCCGTGACCCGGGCGGCCGGTACGTGACACCCAGCCCCCCGCACCGCACTCCCGCCGAGGAAACCACCGCAGCTCATGAACAGCGACAACGACCTCCAGATCGCCGGCGACATCCTCGAAGTACTCCACCTGCTCCAGCCCCCGCGCGAACACCCGTCCACCGTCGCCGAGTTCGTCGGCCTCGCCCGCGAGCTGGCCGCCGACCGCGCCCGGTGGGAGCACCTCGTGCGCTACGACGCGAGCAGCCGCTGGTACCACCGGCTGCGCACCGGGCCCGGCTACGAGGTCTGGCTGCTGTCCTGGCTCCCCGGACAGGGCACCGGGCTCCACGACCACGGCCCGTCCTCCGGCGTCATGACCGTCCTCGACGGGACCCTCACCGAGCGCACCGAGCAGGGGGTGCGGAAGCTCTCCGGGGGCGCGCAGCGGGTCTTCGCGCCGGGGTACACGCACGACGTGGTGAACGACACGTGGGAGCCGGCGGTCAGCCTGCACATCTACTCCCCCGGACTCACCGAGATGCCGATGCACACGTCCGCGCAGGCGTGCGCGGGGCGCGAGGAGGCCCGCGCGGCGGGCGTCTGAGCCGACGGGGCCACCGGATTGTCGGAGGGGCCTGCAAGACTTGCCCCCATGCGCATAGTGGTTCTGGCAGGCGGTATCGGCGGTGCCCGCTTCCTGCGCGGTCTGAAGAAGGCCGTGCCGGACGCGGACATCACCGTGATCGGCAACACCGGCGACGACATCCACCTCTTCGGGCTGAAGGTCTGCCCCGACCTCGACACGGTGATGTACACGCTCGGCGGGGGCATCGACGAGGAGCAGGGCTGGGGGCGGTCCGACGAGTCGTTCCGGGTCAAGGAGGAGCTCGCGGCGTACGGCGTCGGACCCGACTGGTTCGGGCTCGGCGACCGGGACTTCGCGACGCACATCGTCCGGACGCAGATGATCGGCGCCGGGTATCCGCTCAGCGCGGTCACCGAGGCGCTGTGCGACCGGTGGCGGCCGGGGGTGCGGCTGCTGCCGATGTCCGACGACCGGGTCGAGACCCATGTCGCCGTCGAGATCGACGGCGAGCGCAAGGCGATCCACTTCCAGGAGTACTGGGTCCGGCTGCGGGCGTCCGTGCCCGCGCTGGCCGTCGTCCCCGTCGGCGCCGAGCAGGCCAAGCCCGCGCCGGGGGTGCTGGAGGCCATCGCCGCGGCGGACGTCATCCTCTTCCCGCCGTCCAACCCCGTCGTCTCCGTCGGGACGATCCTCGCCGTGCCCGGCATCCGGGAGGCCGTCGCCGAGGCGGGCGTGCCGGTCGTCGGCCTCTCCCCCATCGTCGGGGACGCGCCCGTGCGCGGGATGGCCGACAAGGTGCTCGCCGCCGTCGGCGTGGAGTCCAGCGCGGCGGCCGTCGCCGAGCACTACGGCTCCGGGCTGCTCGACGGGTGGCTCGTGGACACGGCCGACGCGGGGGCCGTCGCGCGCGTGGAGGCGGCAGGCATCCGCTGCCGGGCCGTGCCGCTCATGATGAGCGACGACGAGGCGACCGCCGTGATGGCGGGCGAGGCGCTGAAGCTGGCGGAAGAGGTGCGCGGTGGCGAATGAGTACCGGGTGTGGGCGGTCGACGGGCTGCCCGAGGTGCAGCGCGGGGACGATCTCGCCAAGCTGATCGCCGGCGCCGAGCCGGGGCTCGCCGACGGGGACGTCGTCGTCGTCACGTCGAAGATCGTGTCCAAGGCCGAGGGGAGGGTCGTCGCGGCGGACGACCGGGAGGCCGCGATCGACGCGGAGACCGTGCGGGTCGTCGCGCGGCGGGGGACGCTGCGGATCGTCGAGAACCGGCAGGGGCTCGTGATGGCCGCCGCCGGGGTCGACGCGTCCAACACGCCCGCCGGGACCGTCCTGCTGCTGCCCGAGGACCCCGACGCGTCCGCGCGCGGCATCCGGGACGGGCTGCGGGACGCCCTCGGGGTCGAGGTCGGGGTCGTGATCAGCGACACCTTCGGGCGGCCCTGGCGGTCCGGGCTCACCGATGTCGCCATCGGGGCGGCCGGGGTGCGGGTCCTCGACGATCTGCGGGGCGGGAGGGACGCGTACGGGAATCCGCTGAGCGCGACCGTCGTCGCGACCGCCGACGAGCTCGCCGGGGCCGGGGATCTCGTCAAGGGGAAGGCCGCCGGGCTGCCGGTCGCCGTCGTGCGGGGGCTGGCGCACGTCGTCTCCGGGGACGCCGGGGCGGGGGGACGGGAACTCGTGCGGGACTCCCGGGACGACATGTTCCGGCTCGGGACGTCCGAGGCGGTGCGGCTCGCGGTGACGCAGCGGCGGACCGTGCGGGCGTTCACCGGCGAGGCCGTCGATCCCGGGGCCGTGCGGCGGGCCGTCGCCTCGGCCGTCACCGCGCCGGCGCCGCATCACACCACTCCCTGGCGGTTCGTGCTGCTGGAGTCCGAGGAGTCCCGGGTGGGGCTGCTCGACGCGATGCGGGACGCGTGGATCGCCGATCTCCGGCGGGACGGGAAGTCCGAGGAGTCCATCGCGAAGCGGGTGCGCAGGGGGGATGTGCTGCGGAACGCCCCCTATCTCGTGGTGCCGTGTCTCGTGATGGACGGGGCGCATTTCTACGGGGACGCCCGGCGGGACGCGGCCGAGCGGGAGATGTTCGTCGTCGCCGCGGGGGCCGGGGTGCAGAACTTCCTGGTGGCGCTCGCCGGGGAGCGGCTCGGGTCGGCGTGGGTGTCGTCGACGATGTTCTGCCGGGATGTGGTGCGGGAGGTGCTGGCGTTGCCCGACGGGTGGGACCCGATGGGGGCCGTGGCGGTGGGGCACGCGGCGGAGGAGCCTCGGGCTCGGGGGGAGCGGGGGGTGGAGGGGTTCGTCGAGGTGCGGTGAGGTCGGGGGCGGGGGGCTGAGGAGGCCGGGGGGACTGGGGGCGGGTGTTCTCGGTTCCGCCGGGTCAGGTGGTTCTTGTTCTGTTCGGTTCGGTTTGTCAGGAGGGTTCGTGGCAGGGCGGTTCGGTCCTCGGGTCACTCGTACGACTGTGCGGGGTGGGGATGTCGTGGTGCCTGCCGGTCGGGGGGTCGGGCTGGCTCGGGCGGGGCGGGTGCGGTCGTACGTGCCGCCGGGGCCTGTTGATCTCGGGCTGGTGCTGGGGCCGTTGCGGCGGGGGCCCGGAGATCCCACGTTTCGGGTGACGCCCGATGGGGCCGTGTGGCGGGGGAGTCTGACGCCCTGTGGGCCGGGGGCGTTGCGGGTGTCGCTGGAGGGGGGTGTGGTGCGGGGGGAGGCGTGGGGGGCGGGAGCCGAGTGGATGCTTGATCAACTGCCCGCGTTGGTGGGGGGATTC
This sequence comes from Streptomyces sp. NPDC004539, assembly GCF_040610055.1. Taxonomy (NCBI): domain Bacteria; kingdom Bacillati; phylum Actinomycetota; class Actinomycetes; order Kitasatosporales; family Streptomycetaceae; genus Streptomyces; species Streptomyces sp. NPDC004539. The sequence continues at coordinate 20,764 of NZ_JBEXLS010000056.1, forward strand.
GATGATCCGTCCGTGTTCGTGCCTCGGCATCGGGTGGTGGCTGAGGTGTGGCGGCGGCGGGAAGGGTTGCGGTTGGGGCGGACCGGGTTGGTGGTGGAGTCGTTGATTCCTTCTGTGCTGGAGCAGAAGGTGACGACCGTGGAGGCTTATCGGGCGTGGGGGGTGTTGGTGCGGAAGTTCGGGGAGCGGGCGCCGGGGCCTGCGGCCGGGGGGTGGTTGTGGGTGATGCCGGCGCCTCGGGTGTGGGGGGTGATTCCGTCGTGGGAGTGGCATCTCGCGGGGGTGGACGAGAAGCGGGCGGGGACGGTGGTGCGGGCTGTTCGGGTGGCGGCTCGGTTGGAGGAGGGGGTGGGGGTGTCGGCTGAGGAGGCTTGTCGGAGGTTGGAGAGTGTGGTGGGGGTGGGGGTGTGGACGTCCGCGGAGGTGGTGCAGCGGAGTCATGGGGCGGTGGATGTGGTGACCGTGGGGGATCTGCATCTGCCGGGGGTTGTGGGGTGGGTGCTGGGTGGGGAGCGGGGGGCTGATGATCGGCGGATGCTGGAGTTGTTGGAGCCGTATGCGGGGCAGCGGCATCGGGCGGTTCGGTTGGTGTTGTTGAGTGGGAGGGGGCCGGAGCGGAGGGGGCCGCGGATGCCTGTCGGCGACATTCGAGGGCTTTGATCTCGCCCCCGCCGCCCCTACCCTTCCCATCCTCAAGGGGCTCCGCCCCTTGGACCCCGGTGGGTGCGTTGTCGGGTGCCGGTTCGTTGTGGCTTGTCGCGCCGTTCCCCGCGCCCCTGAAAGACGTGGTGATCCCCGGGAGTCAGTGCGGGTGCGTTGTGGCTTGTCGCGCCCGTGCGGCGGAGCTGTGTGGCTCCGCCGCCTTCCGGTCTCTCCTACTGGTCCGACGAGAACCTGACCGCGCCTGCGGGGATTTGGGCGTTGCACCAGATTCGGGCGCCGGTGTGGAGTTCGTTGTCGGGGCCGATGACGGCGCCGTCGCCGATGACGGTGCCGGTGAGGATGGAGCGGGTGCCGATGCGGGCTCGGGTGCCGATCAGGGAGTCGGTGATTACGGCGCCTGGTTCGATTACCGCGCCGGGGAGGATTGTCGAGCCGGTGACGCGGGCGCCTTCTGAGATCAGGGCGCCTTCGCCCACTACCGTGCCGCCCGTCAGTTTCGCGTCGGGGGCCACTCGGGCGGTGGGGAGGATGAGGCGGTCGCCGCAGCGGCCGGGGACGGCCGGGGAGGGGGCGCGGCCGAGGACGAGGTCCGCGGAGCCCCGTACGAAGGCGGCGGGGGTGCCGAGGTCGAGCCAGTAGGTGGAGTCGACCATGCCCTGGAGGTGGGCGCCGGCCTGGAGGAGGCCGGGGAAGGTCTCGCGTTCGACGGAGACCGGGCGGCCCGTCGGGATCGTGTCGATGACCGAGCGGCGGAAGACGTACGCGCCCGCGTTGATCTGGTCGGTGACGATCTCCTCGGGGGTGGTCGGCTTCTCCAGGAAGGCGAGGACCCTGCCGGTGTCGTCCGTGGGGACGAGGCCGTACGCGCGGGGGTCGGTGACCTTCGTGAGGTGGAGGGAGACGTCGGCGCCGGTGGACTCGTGGGTGTCCACGAGGCGGCGGATGTCGAGGCCCGTGAGGATGTCGCCGTTGAAGATCAGGACCGGTTCGTCGGGCCCGGCGTGCAGGCGGGAGGCGACGTTGCGGATGGCGCCACCGGTGCCGAGGGGTTCGTCCTCGGTGACGTACTCGATGTGGAGGCCGAGGGAGGAGCCGTCGCCGAAGTACGGCTCGAAGACCTCCGCCAGGTACGAGGTCGCGAGGACGATGTGGTCCACGCCGGCCGCCCGTGCCCGCGCCAGCTGGTGGGTGAGGAACGGCACGCCGGCCGCCCGCACCATCGGCTTGGGGGTGTGCACCGTGAGCGGGCGCAACCGGGTGCCCTTGCCGCCGACCAGGAGGATCGCTTCTGTCACCTGTCGTCTCTGCTTCCTGCCGGGACCGGCCGGACTGGTTCTCGGCCGGTCGCTGTTATGAGGGCTCGGTTCTCCGTGCCCGGCCGGGAGTCCGGTGCGCGGCGTTCTCGACGCCCCCGCGGAGCCACCCCGTTCGCCATGCGTCCTCCACCGGTCCGGTCACGTCCTCCGGTTCAACGGCCCTGGTAGCGGGCGGCTGTCGAGCGGGCCGTGGCGAGCTTGCCGTAGAGCAGGCGCCCCGGGCAGTCCGTCGAGAAGCCGTCTCGGTGACCGGAGATGACGTTCAGTCGTACGTTCTTTCCTTTTCGGTAGAGATTGCCACCCGCCGACTTGAGATATGTCGTTCCTCGGGGATTGACCCCGTAGATACCGAGCTTCCAGGCCGAGAGCTGGGCGACCGCCTTCACCGCGGCGGCGGACGGCTTGGTGCCGCCGTACGTGCCGATCACCGCGATGCCCACGCTGTTGGCGTTGAAGCCGAGAGTGTGGGCGCCGAGGACCGGCTTGGTCACTCCCCCGGCGCGGCCCTCGTAGATGGTTCCGCACTTGTCGACGAGGAAGTTGTAGCCAATGTCTTTCCAGCCCATGCTCTTGACGTGGTAGCGGTAGATACCGCGGATGACGGACGCCGCCTGAGAGCATCGGTACCGGTTCCCGGTGGCCGTGTGGTGAACGAAGGCCGCCTTGACGCTCTTGGTATAGGAAAACTTCTTCTCCCTGAGCTTCTCGTCCGCCCCCCACCCCTTTCGCGTGACGATGCGCGGCCGGGGTCCGCCGTGCGGCAGCGTGCGCGGGAGTGCGGGTACGAAGGTCCCGGCGGCCGGTGCCTCGATGCGGGCGCGGGCGCGGGGCGGGCCGACGACGGGCACGTCCTCGGTGCCGGGGTCGACCAGTTCGGCGCGGAGTCCCGTGGGCAGGGCGCGCGTTCCGGTCGTTTCCGGTCGGACCCGGAGTTCGATCCCGTCCGAATCGCCCACCCATAGAGGCGCCGTTCCGCCGTGGAGGCGGGCGGAGTCGTGTTCGGGGGTGCCGGGGTCGGCGCCGTGGTCGTCGGCGTGGGTCTCCAGGTCCTGCCAGTCGGACCAGGTGTCGGTGCCGGTGGCGCGGGTGCGGGCCTGGACGGCGCCGTCGAGGTGCGCGGCGGGGTCGTCCCAGACGACGCCGAGGAGGGAGAAGGGGTGGACGTCGCGGCGGGGGACGCCGGGGGCGGCGCCGACGGCGCGGGTGAGGGGGGTGAGGGGGAGCGACTGGGTGCTGCCCGGGACCGCGGGGGCGGACGCCGGCCGGGCGGTCGGCGTCGCCGCAGCGGCGGGCGGGAGGGGGGTCAGGGAGAGGGTGACGCCGATCGAGACAGCTAGCAATCCACGCATACCGTCGATATTGAACATAGTCAGACATATCTGTCCATCGGGGAACTGACGGTCCGTCGGATCGATTCGGCCGAACCGGTGAGCGGGCGGGCGGCCGGGTCCGGTGCCTTGCCCGATACGCTTGCGCGGGTGAACGCCACCGATCGCACCCCTGCCGACCTGCTGCGTTCCGCGCTCGCCGCGGACCCGGCCCGCCCCCTGGTGACCTTCTACGACGACGCCACCGGCGAACGTGTCGAACTCTCCGTCGCCACCTTCGCCAATTGGGTGGCCAAGACGTCGAACCTCCTCCAGGACGGCCTCTCCGTCGAACCCGGCGACCGGGTCGCCCTCCTCCTGCCCGCCCACTGGCAGAGCGCCGTCTGGCTCCTCGCGTGCGCCTCCGTCGGCGCGGTCGCGGACGTGCACGGTGATCCCTCGCGTGCGGACGTCGTCGTCGCCGGTCCGGACACGCTCGACGCGGGGCGGGCGTGCCGGGGTGAGCGGTACGCCCTCTCCCTCGCGCCCCTGGGCCGCCGGTTCCTGCCGGCCGCTCCCGACGGCTACACCGACTACGCCGTCGAGGTCCCGACCTACGGTGACCGTTTCACCGCGTACGCGCCTGTCGATCCCGAGGGGCCCGCGCTCGTCGTCGCCGGTGCCGAACTGACCGGCGCCGAGGTCGTCGACCGCGCCCGCACGGACGCCGCCCCGCTGGGGCTCACGGGGCCCGGGGGGCGGCTGCTCAGCGGATTGCCCTACGACACCTGGGAGGGGCTCAGCGCCGGGCTGTACGCGCCTCTCGCCAGCGGGGGGTCCGTGGTGCTGTGCCGGAACCTGGAGGCGGCGGACGCGGAGACTGTCGCTCGGCGGGTGGACAGCGAGAAGGTGACGACGACGGCTCGCTGAGGCGGGGGCCGGCGACGACGACACCCCCACGCCTCCCACCCTCTTCCCCGCACCCCCGCCTCCAGCCCGTCACCCGTTCGGCTCATCCCCGTCCCGCACCCCGGGGTTTGGGGCGGCATCGTCGTAGGGACGGGTAATCGGTGCGGGAGGGGGTTATTTGGTATGGGCAGGGTGCGGTGGTGGTGGGTCGGGGGTGGGGGGCTGGTTGCGGTGGCTGTGGTCGTCGGGATCGCTGGGGGTGTGTTGTATGCGCGGCTCGACGGGAACATCACGCCGGACGAGGCCGCTGCTGCGGAGTTGGCGCGGTTCGAGCGGGAGCGGCCGAGTGCGTTGGTGAAAGGGGCGCAGAATGTGTTGCTCATCGGGTCGGACTCGCGGGCCGGGGGCGGGAACGGGGCGTATGGGAGGGATTTGGGGTCCGAGCGGGCGGACAGCATGATCCTGTTGCATCTCGCGGCGGGGAGGCGGAGTGCCACGGCTGTTTCGCTGCCGAGGGATCTGATGGTCGAGATGCCCGCCTGTCTGCGGGCGGACGGGACGCGGACGACGCCGGCGCTCGTGATGCTCAACCACGCGTTCCAGACGGGCGGTTCGGCGTGTGCGATCCGGACGGTGGAGGAGCTGACGGGGATTCGGGTCGACCATCACGTGGTCGTCGACTTCCAGGGGTTCAAGGAGATGGTCGACGCGGTGGACGGGGTCGAGGTGTGCCTCGCGGAGCCCGTGGACGACCGGGCGGCGAAGCTGCGGCTGCCCGCCGGGAAGGTCACGCTGAACGGGGAGCAGGCGCTCGGGTTCGTCCGCGCGCGCAAATCGCTGGGCGACGGCAGCGACACGGACCGGATGGACCGTCAGCAGCGTTTTCTCGCGGCACTGGTGGACAAGGTGTGGAGCAATGGCGTGCTGCTGAATCCGGTGAAGCTCTATCCCGTGCTGGACGCGGCGACTTCGTCGGTGACCGCAGATCCGGAACTCGCCGGGTTGCGCGGGATGTACGAACTCGTCCGGGGGCTGCGCGAGATTCCCACCGATCGGGTGCAATTCCTGACGGTACCGCGAGAGTCGTACATCTATAACACCAATCGTGACCAGCTCGTCCAGCCCGCGGCGGGAAAGCTCTTCGAACGGCTGCGCGCCGATCTTCCGGTCTCGGTCGCCTCCGCCCCGCAGTCGTACGGCCACGGTGTGCGCACGCCGGCCACCCCTCTCTTCCGGGGCGGCACAGCGGCCACACAGCGGTGTGAGTAAAGCAACCGCCAAGTAGCCAAGATTTAACGAACTCCAGTTCCAGGAATTGCGGCGGATTGCCCGATGTAGGGACGTGGAATTTGTCACCGCCGTCGCTTGACACCCGGACGGGCGGATAGTGTGAGCCGATCCAGTGCACCCGGCCGCGAGCTCCTTCCCCGGGGCCCGTGCACCGTAGACCGAACCTGAGCGCCTTTACGGGGGAAATAGGCGCCGCGTGGCCCCGACGGAGGATTCGGACAACCGTGGACGCGCAAGGCCGTGGGCGGGCGGACAACATCGATCCCGCAGACCAGTGGGTGCTCAATCCGAACACCGGCGAATACGAACTGCGACTGGCTCCTTCCGCAGCGCAGTCGTCTTCTGCCGGGCCGGGGCAGTCTTCCGTGCCCGGTCCGCGCAGAGCCGCGTCGCGCGCCGCGACCGAGGCTCCCGCGCCGGACCGGGGGTCGCTGCCCGGCGGGCCCGGACGTGAGGTGCCCGGACCCCGTCGCCGCAAGGGCGGTGCTCCCGTCGAGGAGCCGCTGCCCGGACGGCGCGGGCGCAAGCCCGTCAAGAAGAAGTCCAAGGGGAAGAAGATCCTCATGTGGACCGGCGGGACGATGGCGTTCCTGCTGGTGGGTACGGCGGCTGCCGCCTACCTCTACATCGAGCACCTCAACGACAACATCTCCTCCTCGTCCACCGACGGCGCCGGGACCGGTGGATTCAGCAAGGACAAGGCGATCAACCTCCTGCTGATCGGCACCGACAAGCGGACCGGGTCGGGGAACGAGGGGTACGGGGACGCCGAGAGCGTCGGGCACGCCGACACCACGATCCTGCTGCACGTCTCCAAGGACCGGACCAACGCGACCGCGCTGTCCATCCCGCGCGACCTCATCGTCGACGTCCCGGACTGCCCCACCAAGCTGGCGGACGGCACCACCAAGGTGATCCCCGGTGAGGACGGGGTGCGGTTCAACACGAGCCTCGGGCAGCAGGACCGGACGCCGAGCTGCACGATGCGGACCGTGACCGAGCTGACCGGGATCACGCCGGACAACTTCATGGTCGCCGACTTCAACGCGGTCAAGACGCTGACGTCCGCCGTGGGGGGTGTCGAGGTGTGCCTCGCCAAGGACATCGACGACAAGGACTCGCATCTCAAGCTGTCCAAGGGGACGCACACGATCGAGGGGGAGCAGGCGCTGGCGTTCGTGCGGACGCGGCACTCCGTGGGGTTCGGCGGGGATCTCAGCCGGATTCAGATCCAGCAGCAGTTCCTCAGTGCGTTGATGCGGAAGCTGAAGTCCAACGACACGCTGACCGATCCGACGAAGATGATAAAGCTGGCCGAGGCGGGGACGAAGGCGCTCACCGTCGACAGTGAGCTCGACAGCATCGGGAAGCTGAAGGATCTGGGGCTCGAACTGGGGAAGCTGAACGTCAAGAACCTGACGTTCACGACGATTCCGGTCGTCGACAACCCTGCGGAGAAGGTCAAGGCGACGGTCGTGCTCAATCAGTCGACCGCTCCGACCGTGTTCCAGATGATCCGGGACGACGTGTCGTTCACCGAGGTCGCGCAGCAGGCCAAGGAGTCCAAGTCGGCTGCCGCGGCTGAGGCCGCCGCTCGGCTGAAGGGGACGCAGTCCGCGGCTTCCGAGGTGCGGGTGCGGGTCATGAACGGGGGGGCTGTCGCGGGGAGCGCCCAGGAGACGTTGAGCTGGTTGCAGAACGACGAGGGGGTGACGAAGTCGGAGAACGCGGGGAACGCGCCGGCGGAGTCGGCCACCACGACGTTGGAGTACGGGCCCGAACAGGCTGATCAGGCGCGGAAGTTGGCGGCGATCATGGGGTTGTCCGGGGAGGCGTTGAAGCCGGGGAAGAGTGTGACGAACTCTCAGGGGCTGCCGACGATGACGTTGACGCTGGGGAAGGACTTCAAGGGGGCGGGGGTTTCGTTGACCGCGCCTGCGAAGGTGCCGGATTCGGTGAACAAGTCGACTGCGGACAAGGTGGAGTGTGCGAAGTAGTTCGTGGCGGGTTTTTTCGCCCCCGCCGCCCCTACCCGTCCCATCCTGAAGGGGCTCCGCCCCTTCCACCCCAGCCGGGGGGCTCCGCCCCCTGGACCCCGGGCCGGGGATCGGCCCTGAGGGCCTCGTCCTCAATCGCCGGACGGGCTGGCAGGAACGTCTCCAGCAGGCCGTCCAGCGCGAAGAACGCGTCCGGGAGGGCGACGCGGCGGACCACCGAGCACGACACGTC
>NZ_JBEXLS010000057.1:0-28085 GCF_040610055.1 Streptomyces sp. NPDC004539
GAGGGAAACGCCCGGTTACATTCCGAACCCGGAAGCTAAGCCTCACAGCGCCGATGGTACTGCAGGGGGGACCCTGTGGGAGAGTAGGACGCCGCTGAACTCCTTTTAGAGCTCTGGCTCTTGGGCACACAAGCCCAAGAGCCAGAGCTTTTTTGCGTTGAGGTAGGGTCAGGGGGCATCGTTGGCTCATTTTCTCTGGAGGCCCCCGGGTGGAGGTCCAGGAGACCCGTGTCCAGACTGACCGGGTCCTCACCATCCCGAACATCCTCAGCATGGCCCGCCTCGTCGGCGTGCCGATCTTCCTGTGGCTGATTCTCAGGCCCGAGTTCGGGGGGCCGAAGAGCGACGGCTGGGCGTTTCTGATCCTCGCGTTGAGCGGCATCAGTGACTATCTGGACGGCAAGCTCGCCCGGAAGTGGAACCAGATCAGCAGTCTCGGCCGGCTGCTCGACCCGGCTGCCGACCGGCTGTACATTCTCTCGACGCTCGTCGGCCTCACCTGGCGCGAGATTCTGCCGCTCTGGTTGACGGCTGTACTTCTCGCCAGAGAACTGGTTCTCCTGGTGATGGTGGGCATCCTCAGGCGGCACGGCTATCCGCCGCCGCAGGTGAACTACCTGGGGAAGGCCGCGACCTTCAACCTCATGTACGCCTTTCCGCTGCTGTTGCTCAGTGACGGAAGTGGATGGCTCGCGTCACTCGCTGCGATTTTCGGCTGGGCGTTCGCAGGATGGGGTACAACGCTGTATTGGTGGGCAGGAGTCCTCTACGTGGTACAGGTCCGCCGCCTGATCCGTGCGGACGCCATGGCCGACTGAGCTCGTCGATCGGCGTCAGCGGTTGCTCGATGGCCCGCGGCGGAAAAGTGCGGGACAATCTGGACGGGTGAAGTCGGCTAGACCGTCGTCTCTCAAGGAGGACGCTTCCGACATGAAGGCCGTCGTGATGGCCGGAGGCGAGGGCACACGCCTTCGCCCCATGACCTCAAGCATGCCCAAGCCGCTCCTGCCAGTGGCCAACAGGCCGATCATGGAGCACGTCCTGCGGCTGCTCAAAAGGCATGGTCTCAACGAGACCGTCGTTACCGTCCAGTTCTTGGCATCGCTGGTGAAGAACTACTTCGGTGACGGTGAAGAGCTCGGAATGGAGCTCAGCTATGCCAACGAGGAGAAGCCACTCGGTACCGCCGGAAGCGTCAAGAACGCCGAAGAGGCGTTGAAGGACGATGCTTTCCTCGTCATCTCCGGCGATGCGCTGACCGACTTCGACCTCACCGATCTCATCACCTTCCACAAGGAGAAGGGGGCACTGGTCACCGTCTGTCTGACCAGGGTCCCCAACCCGCTCGAATTCGGCATCACGATCGTCGACGAGGAGGGCAAGGTCGAGCGGTTCCTCGAAAAGCCGACCTGGGGACAGGTCTTCTCCGACACGGTGAACACCGGCATCTACGTCATGGAGCCCGAGGTCTTCGACTATGTCGAGGCCGATGTGCCGGTGGACTGGTCCGGTGACGTCTTCCCACAGCTCATGAAGGAGGGCAAGCCGATCTACGGCTATGTCGCCGAGGGCTACTGGGAGGACGTCGGGACGCACGAGAGCTATGTGAAGGCCCAGGCCGACGTGCTCGAAGGCAAGGTCGACGTCGAGATCGACGGATTCGAGATCTCGCCCGGCGTCTGGGTCGCGGAAGGCGCCGACGTGCACGCCGACGCCGTACTGCGCGGGCCGCTGTACATCGGGGACTACGCCAAGGTCGAGGCCGGGGCGGAGATCCGGGAGCACACGGTCGTCGGCTCGAACGTCGTCGTCAAGAGCGGGGCCTTTCTGCACAAGGCGGTCGTGCACGACAACGTGTACGTCGGGCAGCAGAGCAATCTGCGGGGCTGTGTCGTCGGGAAGAACACCGACATCATGCGGGCCGCGCGGATCGAGGACGGCGCGGTCATCGGGGACGAGTGTCTGATCGGCGAGGAGTCGATCGTCCAGGGGAACGTCCGGGTCTATCCGTTCAAGACGATCGAGGCCGGCGCGTTCGTCAACACCTCGGTGATCTGGGAGTCGCGCAGCCAGGCGCATCTCTTCGGCGCCCGCGGGGTGTCGGGGATTCTGAACGTCGAGATCACCCCGGAGCTGGCCGTGCGGCTCGCGGGGGCCTATGCGACGACCCTGAAGAAGGGGGCGACCGTCACCACGGCCCGCGATCACTCGCGTGGCGCGCGGGCGCTCAAGCGGGCGGTGATCTCCGCGCTCCAGGCCAGCGCCATCGACGTACGGGACCTGGAGAACGTACCGCTGCCCGTGGCGCGGCAGCAGACCGCGCGGGGGAGTGCCGGGGGGATCATGATCCGGACGTCGCCCGGGGTGCCGGACTCGGTGGACATCATGTTCTTCGACGGGCAGGGGGCGGATCTCTCGCAGGCGAGCCAGCGGAAGCTGGACCGGGTGTTCGCGCGGCAGGAGTACCGGCGGGCGTTCCCCGGGGAGATCGGGGATCTGCGCTTCCCGGCGAGCGTGTTCGACTCGTACACCGGGTCGTTGCTGCGGAACGTCGACACGTCCGGGGTCGCGGACTCCGGGCTGAAGGTCGTCGTGGACGCGTCGAACGGGAGCGCGGGGCTCGTCCTGCCCAGTCTGCTGGGGAAGCTCGGGGTGGACTCGCTGACCGTCAACCCGGGGCTCGACGAGTCGCGGCCGACCGAGACGGGCGAGGTGCGGCGGACCGGGCTGGTGCGGCTCGGGGAGATCGTCGCGTCGTCGCGGGCGGCGTTCGGGGTGCGGTTCGACCCCGTCGGTGAACGGCTCTCTCTCGTGGACGAGAAGGGGCGGATCATCGAGGACGACAGGGCGCTGCTGGTGATGCTCGACCTGGTGGCCGCCGAGCGGCGCAGCGGGCGGGTGGCGCTGCCGGTGACGACGACGCGGATCGCCGAGCAGGTCGCGGCGTACCACGGCACGCAGGTCGAGTGGACGACGACGTCGCCGGACGATCTGACGCGGGTCGGGCGGGACGAGTCGACGATCTTCGGCGGGGACGGCAAGGGCGGGTTCATCGTCCCCGAGTTCAGCGGGGTGTTCGACGGGACCGCCGCGTTCGTACGACTGATCGGACTTGTGGCTCGGACACAACTGACACTCAGTCAAATAGATGCCCGGATTCCTCGGGCGCACGTCCTCAGGCGCGATGTGGCGACCCCGTGGGCCGTCAAGGGGCTCGTGATGCGGCGGGTCGTCGAAGAGGCCGGAGAGCGCTTCGTGGACACCACCGACGGTGTGCGCGTGGTGGAGACGGACGGGCGCTGGGTGATGGTGCTGCCCGACCCGGCGGAGGCGGTCACGCACCTGTGGGCCGAAGGGCCGGACGACGCCTCCGCGCAGGCCCTGCTGGACGAGTGGTCGGCGGTGGTGGACGGCGCCGGGCGCTGAGCCCCGCGAGCTGAGCGCCGTGAGCTGAAACCGCCCCGCACGCGCGCGTGCCGGACAAGTGTCCCCAAGGGGGCCTGTCCGGCACGCCGGTGGGGCCGTTCGGAAGCAGTGCCCGCGACGTGCGACGATGTGCGGCATGCCGCAGCAGCCCCCCGTTCGGAGCACACCCGCGCGCGCGTCGCGTCCGGACGCCTCCATGTCGCTGCTCACCAACGTCATGGACCACAGCCTCGACGAGGGCTACGCCGAAGCGGCCGAACGTAAGCGCGCCCAGGGAGCCGGTGGCCTGCCCCGGACGCTGCGGGCCAGACTCGGGCTCGCCGGAGGGCTGGTGCTCGCGGCGCTCGTCGTGACCGTGGGCGCGGCCCAGGCGCGGGTGTCGGCCCCGGTCGTCGCCAAGGAGCGCCAGGAGCTGATCGACAGGATCGACCGGGAGACCGAGGCGGCCGACAAGCTGGAGAAGTCCGTGGACACCCTCCGGGACGACGTGAGCGCCCGGCAGCGGCAGGCCCTGGAGAACAGCGGCGGCAGCGGTCAGGCGGACCTCGTGGGCATCCTCTCGGGCGCCGTCGCGGTGCACGGCCCCGGCGTCAAGCTCGTGGTCGACGACGCCAAGGAGGCCACCGGCGGAGGCAACGGCAACCCGCGCGAGACGTCCGGTTTCTCGGACACCGGGCGGGTGCGCGACCGGGACATGCAACGGGTCGTCAACGGCCTGTGGGAGTCCGGCGCGGAGGCCGTCTCCGTCAACGGGCAGCGGCTGACGGCGCTGTCGGCGATCAGGGCCGCCGGGGAGGCCATACTGGTCGACAACAAGCCGCTGGTGCCGCCGTACACGGTGCTCGCCGTGGGGGACGGGGACCGGCTCAGCACCCGGTTCCAGAACAGCGCGGACGGGCTGTATCTGAACGCTCTCCAGGAGAACTACGGCATTCGGACGGCCATCTCCACGGAGAAGGACCTGCGGCTGCCGGCCGCGCCGAGTGTGATCGTCCGAACCGCACAGCCGAGAAGTGAGAAGGGCACATCGTGATCGCCGTACTGGGCCTCGTCGTGGGAGTCGTGGCCGGCCTGTTGGTCCGGCCGGAGGTTCCGGTGGCCGTCGAGCCGTATCTGCCGATCGCCGTGGTGGCGGCGCTGGACGCCGTCTTCGGCGGGCTGCGGGCCATGCTGGACGGCATCTTCGACGACAAGGTCTTCGTGGTGTCGTTCCTGTCGAACGTGGTCGTCGCCGCGCTGATCGTGTTCCTGGGCGACAAGCTGGGCGTGGGCGCGCAGTTGTCGACCGGTGTCGTGGTGGTCCTCGGCATCCGGATCTTCTCGAACGCCGCGGCGATCCGCCGGCACGTCTTCCGGGCGTGACGCCGATGAACGGACAGGACCCCACACCCGGGCACGGGCTGCGCAAGGAACTGCCGCAGGAGGTCGAGGCGGCGCCCGCGCGGGAGGCCGCCGAGCCGTCCCCGGAGCCGGGGCTGACCGGCCGTCAGCGGCTGGCGCAGGGGCTGTGGCCGCCGCGGGTGACGCGGGCCCAGCTCATCGTCGCGCTGCTGCTGTTCGGGCTCGGTTTCGGGCTCGCCGTCCAGGTCGCGTCCAACAGCGACAGCGACAACGCGCTGCGCGGGGCGCGCCAGGAGGACCTCGTACGCATCCTCGATGAACTGGACGACCGCAGCCAGCGTCTTGAGGACGAGAAGACCGGGCTCGACAAGCAGCGTCAGGAGCTGGAGAACAGCTCCGACCAGGCCGAGGAGGCCCGGAAGCAGACGATCGAGAAGGAGAGGCAACTCGGCATCCTGGCGGGCACGGTGGCGGCCCAGGGGCCGGGTATCACGATGACCATCGACGACACGAAGAGGACGGTCGAGGCGGACATGCTGCTCGACGCGATCCAGGAGCTGCGCGCGGCCGGCGCGGAGGCGATCCAGGTGAACGGCGTGCGCGTCGTCGCCGGGACGTACTTCACGGACGGCGACAACGGAGTGAGCGTGGACGGGAACCAGATCCGCACTCCGTATCGTTTCCAGGTCATCGGCAAGCCCGAGGATCTGGAACCGGCGCTCAACATCCCGGGAGGTGTGGTGCAGACCCTGGAGAAGGAGCAGGCCACCGTCACCGTCGAGCGATCCGACAAGATCGTCGTGGACGCCTTGCGGGCGGCGAAGCAGCCTGACTACGCTCGGTCGTCGGCCCGGTGAACCGGGGGTGCATCAGGGCCGTCCGGCAGGGGCATGAGGTTGCGGGGGGTCGGCGCACCGATCGGGTGGTCGGTGGTGGAAACTGTCTGGTGGATACGGACGTTGTGAAGGTGTCCGGGTCGGCCGGTCTATTGAGTCAGGGTTCGTCCTGCCCCACGGGCGGGTCTGTTTCGGTCAAGGGGAATCGCCCGTGAAGTTGTTTGCGAAGTTGTTCGGCAAGAGCGCGCGAGGAGAGGGTGGCGAGAACGCGACCGCCCGCCATCGCGCACAGCCAGGTGACGAAGGCCAGCGTCCGCTGTTCCGTGACCAGGTGGCGGGGGGTGACATTCCCGGAGGCCAGGGCGCGGCGTCTGTTGACCCCGCGCAGTCCGGCGACATAGGTTTCGGACAACCGTCAGCCTCAAGTGCAGGTGGAGGGTTTGCCCCTATGTCGTCCCCGGTCTGTCAGAGGTGCGGCAACCGCAACGCGGAGAACAGCCGCTTCTGCTCCAACTGCGGTGCTCCGCTGCGTCCGGGCGTGACGCCCGAGCGCGCGTCGGAGACGACCTCCACCATCTCCATCTCCGGCCTGGAGGCGTACGACTCCGAGGTCACCGGCCAGACCGCGCTCCCGGCGCTGTCCCCGGAGGCCCAGGCCGCGGTCGAGGCGCTGCCGCTGGGCTCGGCCCTGCTGGTGGTCCGCCGGGGCCCCAACTCGGGCAGCCGCTTCCTCCTGGACGGCGACCTGACGACGGCCGGCCGCCACCCGCAGAGCGACATCTTCCTGGACGACGTGACGGTCTCGCGCCGCCACGTGGAGTTCCGCCGCGTTGCGGACGGCTCGTTCAAGGTCGCGGACGTCGGCAGCCTCAACGGCACCTATGTCAACCGTGAGCGGATCGACGAGGTCCCTCTGAACAACGGCGACGAGGTGCAGATCGGCAAGTACCGGCTGGTCTTCTACGCGAGCCAGCGCGGTTACTGACCCGCCCCGGACTCGTCCGGGGATTTCCCAGGGAAGGTCCATGCTGAGAACACCGAGGGGCGGTGCCGGAGACGGCACCGCCGCCACGGAGGCCGGGCCGATGAGCATCGGCGCCGTGCTGAACGTGCTGCGGGACGAATTCCCCGAAGTCACCGTCTCCAAGATCCGCTTCCTGGAGTCGGAAGGGCTCGTCGAGCCCCAGCGGACCCCCTCGGGGTACCGCAAGTTCAGCCCGCAGGACGTCGAGCGGCTCGCTCGCATCCTGCGGCTCCAGCGGGACCACTACCTGCCGCTCAAGGTCATCCGGGAGCATCTGGAGGCCCTGGAGCGCGGCGAGGCCGTTCCGCTGCCGACCGTGGGCAGGCAGCGGGACGGGGAACCGGTCACGGACCCCGCCGACACCCCCACCGTCGCCCGCATCGGCCGCGCCGAGCTGCTGGCCGCCGCCGGCATCGAGGAGCGGGACCTCGCCGAGTGGGAGTCCTACGGCCTCGTCGTCCCCCTGGAGGACGGCGTGTACGACGCCGAGACGGCCACCGTCGCCGCGCTCGTCGTCGAACTCGGGCGCTTCGGCATCGAGCCGCGACACCTTCGGGTGATGAAGGCGGCGGCCGATCGCGAGGCCGGTCTCGTCGACCAGGTCGTCGCCCCGCTGAGGCTCCACCGCAACCCCCAGACGAGGGCCCACGCCCAGGCCCGTACGAAGGAACTCGCCGGGCTCACGGTCCGGCTGCACTCCGCGCTGGTGCAGACCGCTCTCGGCGTGCGACTGCCCTGACACGGGGCGTTCGCCCTGGGCGGATCGGCCGTCCGGCAGGGGCCCGACTACCCAAACGTCCCGGGCACGGCCTAGGGTTGCTGTGTGAACGAGCTCGATGTCGTAGGTGTCCGGGTCGAAATGCCCTCCAACCAACCGATCGTGCTCCTGCGTGAAGTGGGAGGCGACCGTTACCTCCCCATCTGGATCGGGCCCGGGGAGGCGACCGCGATCGCCTTCGCCCAGCAGGGCATGGCCCCCGCCCGGCCGCTCACCCACGACCTGTTCAAGGACGTGCTGGAGGCCGTCGGCCAGGAGCTGACCGAAGTGCGGATCACGGACCTCAGGGAGGGCGTCTTCTACGCCGAGCTGGTCTTCGCCAGCGGCGTCGAGGTCAGCGCCCGCCCGTCCGACGCCATAGCGCTCGCCCTGCGCACCGGCACGCCGATCTACGGCAGCGACACGGTGCTCGACGACGCGGGCATCGCCATCCCGGACGAGCAGGAGGACGAGGTGGAGAAGTTCCGCGAGTTCCTCGACCAGATCTCGCCCGAGGACTTCGGCACCAGCAACCAGTGACGCCCGCGCGCCGGACACTCGTCGGTGACGATGTCGTCTCGGTTCGGCAATTGCCAGCGGCCAGTGAGAGCGTCCTACGGGATCGCCTCAGCGCATTCGGCTAGCCTTTCCCCGCGATGGGGTACGGGAAACCACTCCCAGGGTGATTATCACTCGGCGTGCCGAGTGTGGCGATCGTTGACGCACCCCTGGTGACTGCCTACCGTCGAGAAGGCAGGTCAAGGACGGAGGTCGGCGTGAGCATCAGCGGCGACGGTACGGCTGGGGGAGCCCCCGGACGAGGGTTCGGGGGAAACGGCCCGTACCGGCTTCACGGCAGCGCGCCCGATCACGCTCCTCGGCGTCCGGCGGCCGTGCCGAGCAGCAGCGAGGGGGCGGCGGCGATGGCGTCCGAGGAGATCGGCTATCGAGGTCCGACGGCGTGTGCCGCCGCGGGCATCACCTACCGGCAACTGGACTACTGGGCGCGCACGGGGCTCGTCGAGCCCAGCGTGCGGGCCGCCTACGGGTCGGGGACCCAGCGGCTCTACAGCTTCCGGGACGTCGTCGTCCTGAAGATCGTGAAGCGCTTCCTGGACACGGGCGTGTCGTTGCAGAACATCCGCGGCGCGGTCCTGCATCTCAAGGAGCGCGGCTTCCGCGACCTGGAGCGCATGACCCTGATGAGCGACGGCGCGACGGTGTACGAGTGCACCTCGCCGGACGAGGTCCACGCGCTGCTCCAGGGCGGTCAGGGGGTCTTCGGGATCGCCGTCGGCGTGGTCTGGCGGGACGTCGAGGGCGCGCTGTCGCAACTGCACGGCGAGCGGGTCGACACCGGCGAGACCCTGGTCGGCCACAACCCCTCGGACGAGCTGGCGAGGCGGCGGCACAAGGCCGTCTGACGGCGGTCGCCGCGAGCTTCGGGCGCGTGTTCGGTGCCGTTGTCAGTGGCGTGGTGCAGCATCGGAGATGTGAGAAACGCGCCGACGGTCCTGCATCTCGACATGGACGCCTTCTACGCCTCGGTGGAGCAGGCGGCCAAGCCGAGTCTGCGCGGCAAGGCGGTCGTGGTGGGCGGGCTCGGGCCGCGCGGGGTGGTGGCGACCGCGTCGTACGAGGCGCGGGTGTTCGGGGTGAACTCGGCGATGCCGATGGCGCAGGCGCGCAGGCTCGCGCCGAACGCCGCGTATCTGATCCCGCGGTTCGGGGTCTACCGGGCGATCAGCGAGCAGGTGATGGCGCTGCTGCGGGCGCTGTCGCCGCTGGTGGAGCCGCTCAGCCTGGACGAGGCGTTCGTGGACCTGGAGGCCGAGGGGGCGGCCTGGGACAGCGCGTCGGCCCGGGAGACGGGGAGCAGGCTCCGGGCGGGCATACGGGCCATCACGGGGCTCACGGGGTCGGTGGGGCTCGCCGCGTCCAAGATGCTCGCGAAGATCGCCTCCGAGCGGGCCAAGCCGGACGGCCTCGTCCTGATCGAGCCGGGCACCGAGCGGGCGCTGCTCGGGCCGATGCCGGTGCGGACGCTGCCCGGGGTCGGCCCGGCCACCGGCGACCACCTGCGGCGGGCCGGGATCGTCACGGTCGACGAGATCGCCGAGGCCGGTGAGGACGAACTGGTCCGCCTCCTCGGCAAGGCACACGGCCACGGGCTGTACGCGATGGCGCTCGCGCGCGACGACCGGCCCGTGGTCGCCGAGCGGGAGACCAAGTCGGTGTCCGTGGAGGACACGTACGACGTGGACATCCACGACCGGCTGCGGGTCGGCTTCGAGGTGCGGCGGCTCGCGGAGCGGTGTGTGCGCCGGCTGCGGGAGGCCGGTCTGTCGGGGCGGACGATCGTGCTCAAGGTGCGGCGGTACGACTTCTCGACGCTGACCCGGTCCGAGACGCTGCGCGGGCCCACCGACGACCTCGCGGTGGTGCGGGAAGCCGCGGCTCGGCTGCTGGACTCGGTGGACACGACGGGCGGGGTGCGGCTGCTCGGGGTCGGGGTGTCGGGGCTCGCCGACTTCACGCAGGAGGACCTGTTCGCGCAGGCCGCCGAGGAGGTGCGGGACGACGAGGAGGAGACCGAGGCGCCCGGGGAGGAGACCGTCGACGCCGGGCCCGCGGAGCACCGGTGGCGGCCGGGGGAGGACGTCAGGCACGCCGGGTTCGGGCCCGGCTGGGTGCAGGGCAGCGGGGTGGGGCGGGTGACCGTGCGGTTCGAGACGCCGGGGGACACCGAGCCGGGGCGGGTGCGGACGTTCCGGGTCGACGACCCCGAGCTGGAGCCGGCCGAGGCGCTGCCGCTGGTGCCGGGGGCGGCCCGGGTCTAGGGGTGCCCCCCGGCTGGTGCCCTCGGCCTGTCGTCAGGAGGTGGTGTCGTCGCCCGCGATGGTGCCGAAGTCCCGGTCCTCCGGCGGGGTCGGGGCGACGGTGTCCATGCCGTAGTGGTGGTACAGCTGGAGCTCCTGGGCGGGGGAGAGGTGGCGGCCCACGCCGAAGTCGGGGGCGTCCTTGATGAGGGCGCGCTCGTAGGGGACGTGCAGGGTGCCCTCGACGAGGCGGCTGGGCTCCAGGGGGACGAAGGCGTCGCGGGTGAAGATGCCGGTCCTTATGGCCGCCCACTCGGGGACGCCGGTCGCGTCGTCGAGGTAGACCTCGTCGATGGTGCCGATCTTCGTGCCGTTGCGGTCGTACGCCTTGCGGCCGATCAGGTTGCGCGGATCGATGTCGGTCTGCACGGGCCCTCCACTGGTCGCAAGCCGGTTGAAAGTCGTCGTAAGCACTACGAAAGAGCACTTCTGGTCCGGGGGCCACTCGAAGGCCGGGGCGTTGACCTCGCTGGTAGGGTGAAAGTGGCTGTCGACCCTGTGCGGGAGAGTCCTCCGGAGAGTTCGGGGGCGCCGAAGGAGCAACTCCTCCCCGGAATCTCTCAGGCCCACGTACCGCACGGACGAGGTCACTCTGGAAAGCAGAGCGGGTGTCGACGGCGTCCGCTCTCACCGACGGTGAAAGCCGGGCGTCCTCGGGCGGCCGGTGAAGCTCTCAGGTCAGATGACAGAGGGGGAGGCCGTTCGGGCACCCCGCTGGCGTGGTGCCCCCCAAGGTCGTCTCAGACCAGGAGGCCCCCCGAAATGACCGTCCCTCGCACCCCGCTCAGCGTCCTCGAACAGGGCGTTCCCTTCGAGCAGCGCCATATCGGGCCCGACCGCGAGGCCCAGGACAAGATGCTCGCGCAGGTGGGCTACGGCTCGCTCGACGAGCTGACCGCCGCCGCCGTGCCGGACGCCATCAAGAACGTCGCCGCGCTGGACCTGCCGCGGGCGCGGACCGAGGCCGAGGTGCTCGCCGAGCTGAGAGGGCTGGCCGACCGCAACCAGGTGCTCGGCTCGATGATCGGCCTCGGCTACTACGGGACGTTCACGCCGCCCGTGATCCTGCGGAACGTGATGGAGAACCCCGCCTGGTACACGGCGTACACGCCCTATCAGCCGGAGATCTCTCAAGGACGACTTGAGGCCCTGCTCAACTTCCAGACGATGGTGGCCGACCTGACCGGGCTGCCGACCTCCGGGGCGTCGCTGCTGGACGAGGGGACGGCCGCCGCCGAGGCGATGGCGCTGTCGCTGCGGATGGGGAAGAACAAGAAGGGGCTCTTCCTCGTCGACGCGGACGTCTTCCCGCAGACCGTCGCCGTGCTGCGGACCCGGGCCGAACCGACGGGCGTCGAGGTCGTCGTCGCCGATCTCGCCGAGGGGATTCCGGCCGAGGTCGCCGGGCGGGAGATCAACGGGGTGCTGATCCAGTACCCGGGCGCCTCCGGCGTCGTACGCGACATTGAGCCGTTGATCGAGCGGGCGCACGAGCTGGGGGCGCTCGTCACCGTCGCGGCGGATCTGCTGGCGCTGACGCTGCTGAGGTCTCCCGGGGAGCTGGGGGCGGACATCGCGGTCGGGACGACGCAGCGGTTCGGGGTGCCGATGGGGTTCGGCGGGCCGCACGCCGGATACATGGCCGTCCACGAGAAGTTCGCGCGGAGCCTGCCCGGGCGGCTCGTCGGGGTGTCCGTCGACGCGGACGGGAACCGGGCGTACCGGCTGGCGCTCCAGACGCGTGAGCAGCACATCCGGCGGGAGAAGGCGACCAGCAACATCTGTACGGCGCAGGTGCTGCTGGCGGTGATGGCCGGGATGTACGCCGTCTACCACGGGCCCGAGGGGCTGCGCGGGATCGCCTGGAAGACGCACCGGTACGCCACCGTCCTCGCCGAGGGGCTGAGGGCGGGGGGCGTCGAGGTGGTCCACGCCGCCTACTTCGACACGGTGCTGGTGCGGGTGCCCGGTGCCGCCGCCGCGGTCGTGGAGCACGCCCGGATCGGTGGGGTGAACCTGCGGTTCATCGACGCCGACCACGTCTCGGCCGCCTGCGACGAGACCACCACGCGGGAGCAACTGGCCGCCGTGTGGGAGGCGTTCGGGGTCTCCGGGGACGTCGACGCGCTGGACGCCTCGGCTCAGGAGGTGCTGGCCGAGGGGGCGTTGCGGCGGGACGAGATCCTGACGCACCCCGTGTTCCGCCGGCACCGGTCCGAGACGGCCATGCTGCGCTACCTGCGCAGGCTCGCCGACCGGGACTACGCGCTCGACCGGGGGATGATCCCGCTCGGGTCCTGCACGATGAAGCTCAACGCGACGACCGAGATGGAGCCGGTGACCTGGCCCGAGTTCGGGCAGCTGCACCCCTTCGCGCCGGTCGAGCAGGCCGGCGGGTACCTCACGCTCATCCGGGAGCTGGAGGAGCGGCTCGCGGAGGTCACCGGGTACGACAAGGTGTCGTTGCAGCCGAACGCCGGGTCCCAGGGGGAGCTGGCGGGGCTGCTCGCCGTACGGGCCTATCACCGGGCCAACGGGGACGCGGGGCGGACGGTGTGTCTGATTCCGTCGTCCGCGCACGGGACGAACGCGGCGAGCGCGGTGATGGCCGGGATGAAGGTCGTCGTCGTGAAGACCTCCGAGGACGGCGAGGTCGACGTCGAGGATCTGCGGGCGAAGATCGGGCAGTACCGGGACGAGCTCGCCGTACTGATGATCACGTACCCGTCCACCCACGGGGTGTTCGAGGAGCACGTCGGGGAGATCTGCGGGCTCGTGCACGAGGCGGGCGGGCAGGTGTATGTCGACGGGGCGAACCTGAACGCGCTGGTCGGGCTGGCGAAGCCGGGGCACTTCGGCGGGGACGTCTCGCACCTGAACCTGCACAAGACGTTCTGCATCCCGCACGGCGGGGGCGGGCCCGGGGTCGGGCCGGTCGCCGTGCGGGCGCATCTCGCGCCGTACCTGCCCAATCACCCCTTGCAGAGCGAGGCCGGTCCCGAGACCGGGGTCGGGCCGATCTCCGCCGCGCCCTGGGGCTCGGCCGGGATTCTGCCGATCTCCTGGGCCTATGTGCGGCTCATGGGCGGCGAGGGGCTCACCCGGGCCACCCAGGTCGCCGTCCTCTCCGCGAACTACCTCGCGAAGCGGCTGGAGCCGCACTTCCCCGTGCTCTACACCGGGCCCGGCGGGCTCGTCGCGCACGAGTGCATCATCGATCTGCGGCCCCTGACCAAGGCGACCGGGGTGAGCGTCGACGATGTCGCCAAGCGCCTCATCGACTACGGGTTCCACGCGCCGACCATGTCGTTCCCTGTCGCCGGGACGCTGATGATCGAGCCGACCGAGTCCGAGGACCTGGCGGAGCTGGACCGGTTCTGCGAGGCGATGATCGCCATTCGCGGGGAGATCGAGAAGGTCGGGTCGGGGGAGTGGGCCGCCGAGGACAACCCGCTGCGCAACGCCCCGCACACGGCCGCCGCGCTGGGCGGGGAGTGGGCGCACGGGTACACGCGGGAGGAGGCCGTCTTCCCGGGCGGGGGGTCTCCCGCCGAGAAGTACTGGCCGCCGGTGCGGCGGATCGACCAGGCTTTCGGGGACCGGAACCTGGTGTGCTCCTGCCCGCCGCTGGACGCGTACGACGCGTGAAGTGAATGACAGAGGCTCCCTTTCCGGCTTTTTCGGCCGGGGAGGGAGCCTCTCTCCTGGGTCAGGCCCGGTCGATGTGGACGTTCGTCGACTTCACCCGGGCCGTCGCCTCCATGCCCACCGCGAGGCCGAGTTCCTCCACCGCCTCCCGGGTCAGCAGGGAGACCAGCCGGTGCGGGCCCGCCTGGATCTCGACCTGGGCGGCGACGTCGCCGAGCTTCACGGCCGTGACGATGCCGGGGAAGGCGTTGCGGACGGAGGTGTGCGACGGGGTCTCGTCGTCGCCGTCCGTCCTGGCCAGCTCGACGGAGAACGCGGCCAGGTCCTCACCGTCGACCAGCCGCCGGCCGGTGTCGTCGCGGTGGGTGGTGAAGCGGCCCGCGTCGGCCCAGCGGCGTGCGGTGTCGGGGCTGACGCCCAGGAGCCGGGCTGCCTGGCCGATGGTGTAGGAGTGCATGCGGTCACGATAGGTGTCAGATCATCCCCGACGCCCTGAGCACCGCCTTCGCCGTCTCGCCGTCGATCTCGCGGGTCAGGCGGGCCAGCACCTCCGTACCCTGCCGCAGGGTGCCGCGGTCGCGGGAGCGGCGGACGCCGGTGTCCAGCTCGTGCCACAGGAGGGGGCTGCCGGCCAGGACGCGGGGGTCGAGCTGGAGGCGGGTGCCCCGGGTGTCGCGCAGGACCAGGTGGGCGGAGGCGCCGCCGTGCTGCCGTACGGAGACGAGTTCGTCGGTGTGGAGGGTCTGGCGGCGCAGGGGGCCCCGGGAGGAGATGCGGCCGGGGGAGGCGGTGACGTGGGCGGGGAGGAGGACGAGGAGGAGGGCTGTCGCGAGGGCGAGCCACAGGGCCGCGCGGGGCGGGGTCAGGGTGCCGGCGTCCCAGTCGGTCAGGAGCGCCAGGGCGGCGAAGGTCAGGGCGCAGCCCGCGGCGAACCGTGCGCTCGCGCGCCAGTGACGGTCGTCCACGAAGGGGGGCATGTCTCGACGGTAGGCCGGGGGAGCCGGTGTCGTACCCCTCCCTGACGGGACCTTGACGATCAGCCGGTGTGGACGCGGGGGCGGCGGGCGCGGTCGGGTTCGGCCTCGCGCAGGACCTCGCGGGTGACGGGGGCGACCTCGCCCTGGCCGAAGAGGAAGAAGCGCAGGAAGTTGGTGAAGGGGCCGCCCTCGGTCCACTCGAAGTAGATGTGCGGGGTGCAGTTCGTGGCGTCGCGGATGTGCAGGAGGAGGGCGGCGAGGGCGTTCGGGATCGAGGAGTGTTCGAGGGTCAGGACGCGGTAGCGGTTGTGCAGGACCTCGCCCCGGACCGTGAGGCTCGCCTCGAACTCGGACGGGTCGGTGACGGTGACCTCGACGAAGACGTAGTCCTCCTGGCCCGGGATGTCGTTGTCCTCGCGGATCTGCTCGATCTTCTCGCGGTACTCGGCGATGTCGCGGCGGTCGGGCTCGTTGGCGATGAGCCGGATCTTGCGGCTCGCCATGTCCCGGACGAAACGTTCCGCCAGGGGGTCGAGGGTCACGCTCGTGACGCGCAGCTCGAAGGCGCGGGCCAGCCGGGAGAGGAGGGAGACCAGGATGATGCCCGCGATGAAGCAGGCGCCGATCTTGACGCCGTCGGGACGTTCGATGACGTTCGCGACGGTCGTGTAGAGGAAGACGGCGGCGATCATGCCGAAGCCGATCGTCCAGTTCCGCTGGCCGGCCTTGTGCGCGGCGATGGTCACGGCGATCGCCGCCGAGCTGATGAGGACGAGCACGCCGGTGGCGTACGCGCCGCCCTGTTTGTCGACGTTCGCGTCGAAGATCCAGGTCACCAGGAAGGCGATCAGGGTGAAGACGATGACCATGGGGCGTACGGCTCGGGCCCAGTGCGGGGCCATGCCGTAGCGGGGGAGGTAGCGCGGCATCAGGTTGAGCAGGCCGGCCATCGCGGAGGCGCCGGCGAACCAGAGGATGGCGATGGTCGAGACGTCGTAGACCGTGCCGAAGGCGCCGCCGAGGTAGTCGTGGGCGAGGAAGGCGAGCGCGCGGCCGTTGGCCTGGCCGCCTGTCTTGAACTCGTCCTCGGGGATCAGCAGGGTCGTGATGAAGCTGGTGGCGATGAGGAAGCAGCTCATGATCAGGGCGGCGGTGGTGAGCAGCTTCTTGGTGTCGCGGATACGGCCCGTGGGGCGTTCCTCGGTGTCGTCCGGGTCGCCCTTGACGTTCGGCATGACGGCGACGCCGGTCTCGAAGCCGGAGAGGCCGAGGGCGAGTTTGGGGAAGACGAGGAGGGCCACCCCGACCATCGCGAACACGTTGCCGTGCTCGGTGGTCAGCGCGCTGGACCAGTCGGTGATCACGTGCCCGGCCGTGACGACGTGCCACAGGCCGACGGCGACGACCACGACGTTCAGCGTGAGGTAGAGGCCGACCAGGACCACCGCGACGCCGATGGCCTCCAGGAAGCCCTTGAGGAAGACCGCGCCGAGCAGGGCGACCAGGACCAGGGTGATCAGCATCTGGTGGTCGTGCAGCGCGCTCGTGAGGTGGGGGTTCTCGACCAGGTGGGTGGAGGCGTCGGCGGCGGAGAGCGTGATGGTGATGAGGAAGTCGGTCGCGGCGAAGCCCAGCAGGGTCAGGACGAAGAGCTTGCCCTTCCAGAAGGAGAGCAGCCGCTCCAGCATCGCGATCGAGCCCTCGCCGTGCGGGCTCTCCTCGGCGACCCGGCGGTAGACCGGGAGGGCGCCCGCGAGGGTGACGATCACGAGGACGATCGTCGCGACCGGGGAGAGGAGGCCGGCGGCGAGGGCGGCGATGCCCGGCTGGTAGCCGAGGGTGGAGAAGTAGTCGACGCCGGTCAGGCACATGACGCGGTACCAGGGCTGGCCGTGGTGGGCCTGCTTCTGCCGGTCCTGCCCGTCTGCTTCGTCCTGCTGGGGCGCGGACGGCTGACCCTGGTGGCCCTTGCCCATGTCGGACAGGCCCTCCAGCATCCAGGCCCGCAGGCGGCTGGGTGCCGGTCGTTCGGTCGTGGCCATCGGCGTCTGCTCCAGGTGTGCGGCTCGGGCGCGGGTTCCGGCCATCGGGCGGACGGTGGCACCAGCGTAAGCAGAGAGTGACATGAGGGCCTGTGGTTCGGGGGCCGGAGGGCGTCAAGCTTGCGTTAAGACTGGCCTGGTGGGGGCGGGTTCCGGGGCGTGGAGGTGGACTGGGCCGAACGGGGGAGTGGACACCCAGGGTCATGGCGGGTGGGGAGGGGGCCCTCGCGGGGTTTCGTAATGTTCGCCGGTTGACTCGAATGTTTCGAACCGGCTGAGGTTGGCGTCCGTGGAGAGTGCTGGGGAGCGTTCTTCAACTGGGCTCCGGATTGACCGTGTTCAAGGGGTTGCCACTCTTCGGAGGCTGTCTCTAGGGT
Organism: Streptomyces sp. NPDC004539; assembly: GCF_040610055.1. Taxonomy (NCBI): domain Bacteria; kingdom Bacillati; phylum Actinomycetota; class Actinomycetes; order Kitasatosporales; family Streptomycetaceae; genus Streptomyces; species Streptomyces sp. NPDC004539. Next base: position 17,308 of record NZ_JBEXLS010000057.1, read on the forward strand.
GCGGCAGCAGCGAAGCTTTCTGGATTGGCTCCGAAACTTTCGATCTATCGAGGAGAGCATGATGGGCGACCCGGCACTCTCCCGCCGCGGCTTCCTGGCGGCCTCCGCCGCGGCCGGTCTGGGCATGACGGCGCTGAGCGGCTGCGGCGGCGACTCCGACGGAGGGTCGTCCGGCGGGACGACCACCGTCGAGTGGTGGAACATCTCCACCACCGAGCCCGCCAAGGGCGTCTGGGCGGCCCTGGCCAAGAAGTTCGAGGACGCGAATCCCGGCGTCAAGATCAAGATCGTCCAGCTGGAGAACGACGCCTACAAATCCAAGATGACGGCGCAGACCGCCTCCGGCAAGCTCCCCGACATCTTCCACACCTGGGGTGGCGGCGTCCTCCAGCAGCAGGTCGACGCCGGACTCGTCGAGGACCTCACCGCCCGCACCAAACCCTGGGCCGACGGCCTCCTGCCGGTCGCGAAGGCGCCGTACCTCCTCGACGAGAAGGTGTACGGCATCCCCTTCGACATCGGCATGATCGGGTTCTGGTACAACAAGGCGCTGTTCAGGAAGGCCGGGATCGCCGCCCCGCCCACCACCTGGTCCGGATTCCTCGACGCCGTGCGCAAGCTCAAGGCCGCCGGTGTCACCCCGCTCGCCCTCGCCGGCAAGGAGAGCTGGACCGGCATGTACTACTGGGCGTACCTCGCGATGCGCACCGCCGGGCTCGACGCGCTCAAGAAGGCCGACGCCGACAAGGACTTCACCGGGGACGGGTTCGTCCAGGCCGGGCAGCACCTCCAGGAACTCGTCGACCTCCAGCCCTTCCAGAAGGGGTTCCTCGGGGCCGCCTACTCCAGCCCGACCGGACAGGCCGCCGCCGTCGGCAACGCCAAGGCGGCGATGGAGCTGATGGGGCAGTGGGCGCCCAGCGTCGAGGCCGACGCGGGCAAGGGCATCGGCGCCGACCTCGGGTTCTTCCCCTTCCCGGCCGTCGAGGGCGGCAAGGGCGCGATCACCGAGGTGTTCGGCGGGGGCGGCGGCCACGCCCTGCGCAAGGGGGCGCCGCAGGCCGCCGTCGACTTCCTGAAGTTCTTCGCCTCGCAGGCGACGGACCTCGAACTCGTCAAGAAGACGGGCGTGCTGCCGGTCGTGCCCGCCGCCGAGAGCGCGGTCAGCGACCCCAACGTCAAGGCCGTACAGGCCCAGTTGACGGCCGCCACCGGGTTCCAGCTCTACCTCGACCAGGCGTACGCGCCGGCCGTCGGGCAGCAGGTCAACGACAGCGTGGCCGGGCTCATCGCCGGGTCCAAGTCACCGAAGCAGGTCACCGAGGCGATCACGAAGACCGCCAAGGAAGAGCAGTGACCTCGACGTTCGTGAAGGACGACCGGAGCGCCGGGGCCGACAGCGCGTCCCCGGCGCCCGAAAAGGCGCGCTCCCGGCGGAAGTTGACGAACTGGTTCACCGCCGTCGCGTTCCAGGTGCCCGCGCTCGTGCTGTTCGGGGTGCTGGTGCTGCTGCCGATGCTGTTCGCCGTGTACGCCTCCTTCTTCCGCTGGGGCGGGTTCGGCTGGCCCTCCGAGGCCATCGGGTTCGACAACTACACCCGGCTGTTCCAGGACGACGTCTTCCTCGGCGACCTGTGGCGCGGGGCCGTCATCATCGGGCTCTCCATCGTCGTCCAGCTGCCGTTCGCGCTCGCCCTCGCCGTCGCGCTCGACCAGAAGCTGCGCGGGCGGGCCGTCTACCGGATGCTGTTCTTCGCGCCGTACATCCTCTCCGAGGCGATCACCGGCATCCTCTTCAGCATGCTGTTCGCGCCCGAGGACGGGTTCGCGGACCAACTCCTCGGCCACATCGGGCTGGAGGGGCTCGGCGGGAAGTGGTTCTCCGACCCCTCGACCGTCCTCGCCACCCTCTTCCTCGTCATGACGTGGAAGTACTTCGGCTTCCACATGATGCTCTACCTCGCCGGACTCCAGTCCATCCCGGCCGAGTTGAAGGAGGCCGCGCTCATCGACGGCGCCGGGCCCTGGCAGCGGTTCCGCTCCATCACCCTGCCGCTGCTCGCGCCGACCCTCAGGATCAGCGTCTTCCTCTCGGTGATCGGCGCGATCCAGCTCTTCGACCTCGTCTGGGTCACCACCGGCGGCGGTCCCGACCACCACTCCGAGACCATGGCCGTCACCCTCTTCCAGTACGGCTTCAAGCGCTACCAGGTCGGCTACGCCAGCGCGATCAGCGTCGCCATGTTCGTCATCAGCCTCATCTTCGCCGTCGTCTACCAGCGCTACGTCCTGCGCCGGGACCTGGAGGGCGCCACCACGACCATGCGAGGAGGCGGCGCGTGAGAAGGCCGTGGAAGAACCTGCCGGTGCACGTCGTCCTCGTCGTGGTCGGCGCGCTGATGGCCGTACCGCTGCTGTACGCGGTGCTCTCCGGGTTCAAGACCACCGACGAACTCTCCCGCAACCCCGTGGGGCTGCCCGAGAAGTGGGTGACCTCCAACTACACCGACATCCTCGGGTCGAGCGCCTTCTGGCGGATGATCGGCTCCAGCACGTTCATCGCGATCGCGACGACGGTCGTGGTGGTCGGGGTGTCGGCGCTCGCCGCGTTCTCCTTCTCGCGGTTCGCGTTCCCCGGGCGGGAGGCGCTGTTCACGCTGTTCACGATGGGGCTGATGTTCCCCTTCGCGGTCGTCGCGCTGCCGCTGTTCCTGCTGCTGCGCTCGATGGACCTGCTGGACAACCCGCTCGGGGTGATCCTGCCGCAGGCCGCGTTCGGGATTCCGGTGACCATCGTCATCCTGCGCGGCTTCTTCCGGGAGATCCCGGCGGAGCTGGAGGAGGCGGCGACCCTCGACGGCTGCGGGCCGCTCGGGTTCTTCTGGCGGGTGCTGCTGCCGATGGCACGGCCGGCCCTCGGGACCGTCTCCGTCCTCGCCGTGGTGGGCAGCTGGAACAACTTCCTGCTGCCGCTCCTCGTCTTCACCGACCCCAGCTGGTGGACGATCCCGATCGGCGTCCAGCAGTTCCAGGGGCAGTACTCCGCCGAGTACGCCCGGGTCTTCGCGTATCTCGTCCTCGCGATGGTGCCCGCCCTGGCCTTCTACTCCGTCGCCGAGCGCCAGCTCGTCGGCGGGCTCGCCGCCGGTGCCACGAAGGGCTGACGGCCGTACGGCTCACCTTCCCGACGCAGAGGAGTCGCACCATGCTTGTCCGCACCCGTCTCAGACTCGCCGGGGCGCTCGCCTCCGCCCTGGTCGCCACCGGGATCGCGAGCGGCCCCGCCGCCCAGGCCGGCCAGCAGCACCACAGGGCGACCCTGGCCGACCTCGCCCAGCGGCACGGCCGGTACTTCGGGAGCGCCACCGACAACCCCGAACTCACCGACACCGCCTACACGAAGCTCCTCGGCCACGAGTTCGACATGATCACGCCGGGCAACGGGATGAAGTGGTACGCCACCGAACCCCAGCAGGGCGTCTTCGACTTCACCAAGGGCGACGAGATCGTCGGCCTCGCCCGAGCCAACCACCAGAAGGTGCGCGGCCACACCCTCGTCTGGCACAGCCAGCTGCCGGGCTGGCTGACCGCCAAGGAGTGGACGGCGGACGAGCTGCGGGCCGTCCTGAAGAACCACATCCAGACCGAAGTCCGGCACTACCGGGGGAAGTTGTACGCCTGGGACGTCGTCAACGAGGCGTTCAACGAGGACGGCACCTACCGGGAGAACATCTTCTACAAGACCCTCGGCCCCGGCTACATCGCCGACTCGCTGCGCTGGGCGCGGCAGGCCGACCCCAAGGTGAAGCTGTACCTCAACGACTACAACATCGAGTGGATCGGCCCCAAGAGCGACGCCTACTACACGCTCGCCAAGGAGCTGAAGGCACAGGGCGTCCCGCTCGACGGGGTCGGCTTCCAGGCCCACCTGGCCCTTCAGTACGACTATCCCGCCTCCCTGGAGGACAACCTGCGGCGCTTCTCGAAGCTGGGGCTCGACACCGCGCTCACCGAGGTCGACGTACGGATGATCCTGCCGGCGACCGAGGAACTCCTCGCCAAACAGGCGGACTGGTACGCCGACATGACGAAGGCGTGCCTGGCGGTGCGGCGGTGCGTGGGCATCACGGTCTGGGACTACACCGACAAATACTCCTGGATTCCGGCGTTCTTCCCCGGTCAGGGGGCCGCTCTTCCGTGGGACGAGCAACTGAGGCCGAAGCCCGCCTACTTCGCGCTCCGGAACGCGCTGAAGTAGGGGGGTTTCAGGGGCGGGCTGGTGGTGCGGTGCTGGACCGCACCACCAGCTCCGTGCCCAACTCGACGCGCGGCGAGTCGGGATGCTCGTCGTGCGCGAGACGCAGGACCGTGCGGACGGCCAACTTGCCCATGTCGGCGAGGGGTTGGCGGACCGTCGTCAACGGCGGGGCGGACCAGCGGACTTCGGGGAGGTCGTCGAAGCCGACGACGCTCATGTCCTCGGGGACCCTGAGGCCCCGCCGGCGCAGCGCCTCGACCGCGCCGAGCGCCATCCGGTCGCTCGCGGCGAACAGGGCGGTCGGCGGATCGGGCAGGTCCAGGAGGGCGCCCGCGCCGGTGAAGCCCGACTCGGACTGGAAGTCGCCGGGGACGACGAGCGACTCGTCCACCGGGACGCCCGCGCCCTCCAGGGCCGCGCGGTAGCCGTCGTACCGGGCCCGGGAGCACAGGAGGCGGCGGGGGCCCGCGATCAGGCCGATCCTGCGGTGGCCGAGGGCGAGCAGGTGCTCGGTCGCGGCGAGGCCGCCGGACCAGTTGGCGGCGCCGATGACGGGGACGCCGTCGGTGCAGGTGCCGGTCGGGTCGACGACGACCAGGGGGACGCCGAGGATTCTCAACTGCTCGTGCAGGGTGGGTTCGAGGTCGGACGTGACGAGGATGACGCCGCCCGAGGCGCGGGCGCGGAGGTTGCGCATCCACTCGCGGGCGTCGCCGGTGCGGCCGTGGATCGCGGAGACGACCGTGCCGACGCCGGCGGCGTGCGCGACCTCCTCGACGCCGCGGATGATCTCCACGGCCCAGGGGCTGCCGAGGTCGTTGAAGACGAGGTCCAGGAGGGGGGCGCTGCGGGTGGGGGTGGCCGGGGGGCGCTTGCGGTAGCCGTGCAGGCGCAGGAGTTCCTCGACGCGGGCGCGGGTGGCGGGGGAGACGTCCGAGCGGCCGTTGACGACGCGGGAGACGGTGGGGACGGAGACGCCGGCCTGGCGGGCGATCTCGGTGATGGTCACTTTGCCGTGTGCGGTGCCGGGTGAGGTGGTGTGTGAGGTGCCGTGCGCGTCGGCGTGGCCTTCGGTGTCGGTGTCGGTGTCGTGCGGTGTCATGTCCCCACCTTCGCTTCCGGAACCCGGGCCGAAACTTCCAGGAGTCTTCCGGAAAAACGGCGGGGAGGGGAGGGGTTCGGGGAGGGGAGGGATTTTTGGACAGGAGGTGGGGGCGGTTGGGGAGGGGGTTCGGTGCAGGTGCGGGGCGGGTGCGGACATGCGTGGGGGCCGGATCACTGGTGTGTCCGGCCCCGGGGTCCCTCTGGTGTGCGGCTGGCGGGCCGACAGGCCCGGCGTCGGTCAGGCCGCGGCGACGACCCGGCCCGGGCCCAGCGGGCGGTGCGGGTCGATGACGCTGCCGTCCGGCAACAGCTCGCCGGTGTCCTCGAAGAGCAGGACGCCGTTGCACAGCAGGCTCCAGCCCTGCTCCGGGTGGTGCGCCACGAGCCGGGCGCAGTCCCGGGCGGTGGAGTCGGCAGGCGGACACGGCGGCTGGTGCTGGCACATGGGAGGGATCTTTCGCTCTGTCGTGACGGATGAAGTGACCGGTGCGGTGTGTGGATCGTGTGTCGTACGGTTCGCGCGGCGCGAAGCGTCGTTCATGGCCGCCCCCGTTGTGATAAGTCGGTCGGAACCCAGTGTTGCTCCACGGGCGTGGTTCCGCAGGGATTTCGCGGTACCGCTCCTCACAGGTTCATGACGCGTCACCCGCACGGGCGGTTCAGCCTTTACACACGGTCACTTCGGATGGTTCACCCTGGTCACAACGGGCTAGTCCGACAGGATGAGGTCACGCAGGGGAGCCCAACAGGGGCGCTGGAGTGACCCGGTGGGTGAGGGCCGGGAGCAACTCCGCGACGCGGTGCGGGCGGTGGGCCGCGATACCGGGCGGGGCCGGGGCCAGCGGGATGAGGACGTCGGTCGCGGCGGGGTGGCCGGTCGTGCCGTCCGACTCGCAGTCGCCGTGCAGCCAGAGCGTCAGCATGTAGAGGCCGGGGACGGACAACAGGCGGGCCTGGCCCGGGAGTCCGGCGGACTCGGCCTGGCGCAGGGCGCGTTCCGTGGAGTCGATGTACGGGCCCTCGAAGAAGTGCGAGAACGTCCAGCCGTCCGCCGTCAGCCTGGTCTCCGCGGCGGCCACGGCGCGCTCCTGGCAGTGGATCAGGAAGCGCCAGCCGGCCAGTCTCGTCTCGGGTGTGCCCTCGGCGGTGATCCGCTCCAACACGTGGAGGGGGAGCGGGAGTTCGGGAACCGTCGGGCCCTCGGCGGTCCGCAGGGACGGGGTGCGGGCCTCGTGGACGGCGGTGGGGGAGCCGAGGGCGGTGAGGACGGAGCGCAGGGCGGGCGCGGGTGCCGGGGGGACATGCAGCGGCATGGTGGGTCGCCTCTCATTCGACAGGCAGAGGTGGCGCGAGGGCGGGGGCGGACGGCGCTGTCAGCTCTCGGTGCTCGGGGTGTGACGGTCGGAGAGGCAGTGCCGAGGCCGGTGTGTGCCGGGGGTGTGAGCGGGCTGTCGTCCGCGGCCTGGACGACAGGCTCCTTCGGCCGGGTCCCCACCTTCTCCGCCTGTCGCGGAGTTTATACGACGCGTGTTCGGAGTGGGTTTCGGCTATCCGATCGCTTTTCCCGCCGCAAGTGTCTATTCGGTCGGCGATACGACTGAATCCTCCCGATTCAGAGCACTGCTCCCGGCGTCCACCTGGGAAACTCCCTGCCCCGCGGTCGGCGTATTCTCGTCGGTGTTTCTCACGAGTCACCGAGTTCCGGAAAACCAGTTCCGCGCCCCGCTTGTCGAATGTGTCCCGGGTCACTTATGGGGTTCTTACGAGGGGCTGCGGCCAGCCTAGCGGGCCCGGGTGGGCGCCGGGGGCGTTATCGATCGTTCCGCTGGGCATCATCCCTCCTGACCCAGGACGCCCCGGCGGGCCGTCAGCTCGGTCCGCCCAGCCGAGGAGGGACCCTTCGTATGGGCGAGAAGGTCGTGGCGGGCGCGTTCGACCTGTCCGATCGGCAGCACTACCGCGACAAGCTCCGGCAGTGCCTCGCGGGGCTGGAGCGGCTGTTGGCCGAGCAGCGCTTCGACCGCCCCAAGAACCTCATGGGGCTGGAGATCGAGCTGAATCTCGCGGGTGCGGACGGTGCGCCGAGAATGTTGAACGGGCAGGTTCTCGAACGTATCGCGAGCCGTGATTTCCAAACAGAACTCGCCATGTTCAATCTGGAAGTGAACATAGCTCCACACCGGTTGGGGGGACGGGTATTCGACCAGCTCGCCGAGGAACTCCGGACGGCGCTGGCATATGCCCATCGAAAGGCTCGGGAAGTCGATGCCGGAATCGTGATGATCGGGATTCTGCCGACGCTCGGGCCCGATGATCTCGTCTCCGCGAACCTCTCCGCGGTGGACCGGTACGCCCTTCTCAACGATCAGATCGTCGCCGCTCGGGGGGAGGACTTCGCGCTCGACATCCAAGGGGTCGAGCAGTTGTCCTGCACCGCCAAGTCCATCACCCCCGAGGCCGCCTGCACCTCCGTGCAGCTCCATCTCCAGGTCACGCCCGGGAGGTTCGCCGACGTCTGGAACGCCGCGCAGGCCGTCGCCGCCGCGCAGGTCGCCGTGGGGGCCAACTCGCCGTTCCTCTTCGGGCGGGAGCTGTGGCGGGAGTCTCGGCCCCCGTTGTTCCTCCAGTCGACGGACACGCGTCCGCCGGAGCTTCAGGCGCAGGGGGTGCGGCCCCGGACCTGGTTCGGGGAGCGGTGGGTGAGTTCCGCGTACGAGTTGTTCGAGGAGAATCTGCGGTTCTTTCCCGCGTTGCTGCCGATCTGTGACGAGGAGGAGCCGCTCGGGGTGATCGCGGCGGGGGGGACGCCGAAGTTGGCGGAGCTCGTGCTCCACAACGGGACCGTGTACCGGTGGAACCGGCCGGTGTACGGGGTGGCCGACGGGGTTCCTCATCTCCGGGTCGAGAACCGGGTGCTGCCTGCGGGGCCGACCGTCACCGATGTCCTCGCCAACGCCGCGTTCTACTACGGGGTCGTCCGGGCGCTCGCGGAGGAGTCGCGGCCCGTGTGGACGCGGTTGCCGTTCGAGGCCGCCGCCGCGAACTTCGACGCGGCGTGTCGGGACGGGATCGAGGCGCGGTTGCTGTGGCCTCGGCGGGGGCGGCTCGGTGGGGTGGGGGAGGTGGACGCCGTGAGTCTCGTGCGGGAGGAGTTGTTGCCGTTGGCGGAGGTGGGGCTCGATGCGTGGGGGGTGGAGCCGGTGGATCGGGACTTCTATCTCGGGGTGATCGAGGAGCGGTGCCGGTTGCGGGTGAACGGGGCCAGCTGGCAGGTGGAGACGTTCCACCGAGGGGTGGCCTCGGGGTTGTCGCGGGAGGAGGCGTTGGCCGCGACGACTCGGCGGTACGGGGAGTTGATGCGGGTGGGGGAGCCTGTGCATCTGTGGCCGGTGGGGGTGGGGGAGGTGGCGGCGCTGGGCTGAGTGGGGGGACCACGGCCTTTCCTCGCCCCCGCCGCCCCTACCCGTCCCATCCCAAAGGGGCTGCCGCCCCTCCCACCCCACCCGGGGGCTCCGCCCCCTGGACCCCGGGTGGGCTGCTGTCCTGGACCCTGGGCGGGCTGCTCTCCTGGACCCTAGGCTGGGTGGGCTGTCGCCCTGACCCCTGGGCTGGGGTGTCGCCCTGCGACCTGGGCTGGGCTGTCGCCCTTTCGCTTCCAGCCGGGGCTCCGCCCCTGGACCCCGGGCGGGGTTGTTGTCCTGGACCTCGGACGGCTGCCGTTTCTTTGCTCCCAGCCGGGGGCTCCAGGCTGGGCTGTCGCCCTGCGATCTGGGCGGGGGCTGCCGTCCCTTCGCCCCCTGGGCCCCCGGACGGGGCTGTTGTCCCGGACCCCGGGCTGGGGTGTCGTCCTGGTCTTGGTCGGTGATGTGGACCCCTCGGTCTTGTCTGGGGTTCGGTGGGGGCCGGCGTTTCTTTGTCGCTGGGTGGGGGTGGTGGGCTTTGGGAAGTGTGGGGTGGGTGGGTGTGAAGTGGTGGGTGGGGGATGGGGCAAGCTGTGGGGTGTCGGTCGGGATACGTGGAGGGTGGGTCGGTGGCTGAGGTGGGAGATTTGGGGCGGTTGTCGCGGCGGGAGTTGCGGGATGAGACGTTGTTGGTGTTGGGGGTGTCGTTGGGGGCCAGTGGGGTATCGGCCCTTATTAGTTTTTTGGGGTCTGTCACCAAGCCGGGGGGGCTTAAGGAGCAGACCGCTACTTTGAACGGGTCCGCTGCTCCTGGGCGGCCCTGGCTGGATCTGGCCTGGCAGTTGTTCGGGATCAGTACCTCGCTGGTGCCTGTCGCGTTGGTCGCGCATTTCTTGTTGCGGGAGCGGGCCTCGCTCCGGGCGCTCGGGTTCGATCGGGGGCGGCCCCGGTTCGATCTGGGGTGGGGGGCGGCCGTCGCCGCGGTGATCGGGAGCAGTGGGATCGCGTTCTATCTGGCCGCCCGGGGGCTGGGGTTCAACCTGACCGTGGTGCCGGAGGCGCTGCCCGAGGTGTGGTGGAAGTACCCGGTGCTGATCCTGTCGGCGATGCAGAACGCGATCCTCGAAGAGGTCATCGTGGTGGGGTACCTGCTGCGGAGGCTGGGGCAGCTGGGGTGGACGCCGACAGCGGCGCTGGTGGCGAGTTCGGTGCTGAGGGGGTCGTACCACCTGTATCAGGGGATCGGGGGGTTCATCGGCAACATGGTGATGGGGGTGGTGTTCGTTTATCTGTATCGGCGGTGGGGGCGCGTCGGGCCGCTCGTTGTCGCGCATTCCTTGCTGGACATCGGCGCCTTCGTGGGATACGCGCTGCTCGCGGGCAAGGTCGACTGGCTGCCCACCCCCTGACCCTCACGCCAGCAGCTCCCCCTCGACGACCGTCACCGCCCGCCCCGTCAGCAGCGTCCGCTCACCCCGCAGCCCCGTACGCACCCGGCCCGACCGCCGGGACGCCTGGAGCCCGGTGAGGTCGTCGCTGCCGAGGCGCGGCGACCAGAACGGGGCCAGCGCGGTGTGGGCGCTGCCGGTCACCGGGTCCTCGTCGATGCCGACGTTGGGGAAGAAGCAGCGGGAGACGAAGTCGTAGCCGAGCGCGGGGTTCTCCGCGCGGGCGGTGGCGATGACGCCCCGCGCCGAGTGGGCGCCCAGCGCCCTGTGGTCGGGCCGCAGTGCGTGGACGGTCGCCTCGTCGGCCACCTCCACCACCAGGTCCCCCACCTGCGGCCCGGTGTCGAACGCGCTCAGCACCTCCGCCCCCAGCGCCTCGTCCACCCCCTCCGGCACCTCGACCCGCGTCAGCGGAGCCGTCGGGAAGTCCAGCGTGATCGAACCGTCCCCGGCGGGCGTCGCCACCAGCACCCCACTAAGGATCTTCAGCGGTGACGCTCAAGGGTGAGAACCGCCTTCACGATTGACGTGAGTCGGTTGGGGCTGATGCGGGCTTTGCGGAAAATG
>NZ_JBEXLS010000058.1:0-24157 GCF_040610055.1 Streptomyces sp. NPDC004539
GTCAACGAGATCCCCGCGTTCTCGGCCGGCGCGGATGCGGAGACCGAGGACGACGCCGACCGCGAGACCATCGTCGTCGAGGTCGGCGGCAAGCGGCTCGAAGTCTCCCTCCCCGTCTCCCTCGGCATGTCCCTCGCGCGCACGGGCCTCGCGGCGGGCGCCAAGCCGAAGCGCCGGGCGGCGAAGAAGTCCGGCCCGGTGGCCTCCGGCGACACCCTCGCGTCTCCCATGCAGGGCACGATCGTCAAGGTCGCCGTCGAGGAGGGGCAGGAGGTCAAGGAAGGTGACCTCATCGTCGTCCTCGAAGCGATGAAGATGGAACAGCCGCTGAACGCGCACAAGGCGGGCGTGATCAAGGGGCTGTCGGCGGAGGTCGGGGCGTCCTTGACGTCCGGGGCGGCGATCTGCGAGATCAAGGACTGAGGTTGGCTCGGTAGCGGGGGGTGGGCTCGGATCGTACGAGTCCACCTGTCCGCGGTGGCTGGTCGCGCAGTTCCCCGCGCCCCTAAAAGACTTGGTTGCGGCCGAAGTTCGTCCGCGGGTTCGTGGGCTTCTTGACTCCGGGCCGGCCCAACGCCCTCAGGAGCGCGGGAATTGGGACGTGAGGATGAACTGGCAGATCAGCCACGTCTTTCAGGGGCGCGGGGAACTGCGCGAACGGCCACAGCGGCGGGCCGGTCGCCGAACCACCTCAGCCCACCCGCCGCTCGGCGAACCAACGACTCACCTCCGCCGAAGATCCGCGACCCGCGCCCTCTCGTTCCCCGGCGACTGCTCACCCAGGACCGCGGCGGCCCTCAACCCCCCGGCGGAACCGGGGAGTTGCCCCCTGCGAGGGGCGGGGAGTGCGACATCCCTGCGTTGCTGGGGGTGTTGGCGTGCGGGCACCGCCTCACCCCCCGCACTCCCCGACGCCCCGGCGACAGCGATCTGCACGCCCTGATCGGCGAGCGCCTGCAACTCCGTCGCCGCACGGTCGTCGTGGGCCGGCGGATCGTCCGTGACCAGCCGCGTGATGACATCCGTCGGCACCGTCTGGAACATCGTGTCGGACCCGAGCTTCGTATGGTCCGCGAGCACGACCACCTCCGCGGCGGCCTGCACGAGCGCCCGATCGACGGACGCGGACAGCATGTTGGACGTGGACAGCCCCCGCTCGGCGGTCAGCCCGCTCCCGGAGAGGAACGCCCGGGAGACCCGCAGCCCTTGCAGGGACTGCTCCGCGCCGCTCCCGACGAGCGCGTAGTTGGACCCGCGCAGGGTCCCACCGGTCATGACGACCTCCACCCGGTTGGCATGGGCCAACGCCTGGGCGACGAGGAGGGAGTTGGTGACCACCGTCAGCCCGGGGACCCGCGCGAGCCGGCGGGCCAGCTCCTGCGTGGTCGTACCGGCCCCGACGACGATGGCCTCGCCCTCCTGGACGAAACCCGCGGCGAGATCGGCGATGGCCGTCTTCTCGGCGGTCGCGAGATGGGATTTCTGCGGAAAGCCGGATTCTCGCGTGAATCCACCCGGCAGTACCGCACCGCCATGTCGGCGGTCGAGGAGTCCTTCTGCCTCCAGCGCGCGCACGTCCCGCCGTACGGTCACTTCGGAGGTCTGGACGACGCGGGCGAGCTCACGGAGCGACACGGCCCCGTTCGCTCGCACCATTTCGAGGATCAATTGGCGACGTTCAGCAGCGAACACGAAACTGACAGTAACGCGGGCGACCGTCTGTTTTCAGGTGTTTGCGCCGAATAACAGAAGTTGTTCGCACAGGAGTGGGTGAAGTGGTATAGGGGCTCAGCTACCCGTCCTATGCCCGATGCATGCCTGGCAACTCCCCGTGACCGGCGGGGAGTTGCTTTCGGCCGTCAGCCCTCGCCCGCCGACTTCCTCGTGTGCAACTGGCGTGCCACCTCGGCGATCGAGCCCGACAGGGACGGGTACACGGTGAACGCGTTCGCGATCTGTTCGACCGTCAGATTGTTGTCGACGGCGATCGAGATGGGGTGGATCAGTTCCGAAGCGCGCGGTGCGACGACCACTCCGCCGACGACGATCCCCGTACCCGGGCGGCAGAAGATCTTGACGAAGCCGTCGCGGATGCCCTGCATCTTCGCGCGCGGGTTGCGCAGCAGCGGCAGCTTGACGACGCGGGCGTCGATCTTGCCCCCGTCGACGTCGGCCTGGCTGTAGCCGACGGTCGCGATCTCGGGGTCGGTGAAGACGTTCGAGGAGACCGTCTTGAGGTTGAGGGGGGCCACCGCGTCGCCGAGGAAGTGGTACATGGCGATCCGGCCCTGCATCGCGGCGACCGAGGCGAGCGCGAAGATGCCGGTGACGTCGCCGGCGGCGTACACGCCCGGGGCCGTCGTACGGGAGACCTTGTCGGTCCAGATGTGGCCGGACTCGCGGACCTTGACGCCCGCCTCCTCCAGGCCGAGGCCCGCGCTGTTGGGGATCGCGCCGACGGCCATCAGGCAGTGGCTGCCGGTGATGACACGGCCGTCCGCGAGGGTCACCTCGACGCGGTCGCCGACGCGCTTCGCGGACTCCGCGCGCGAGCGGGCCATCACGTTCATGCCGCGGCGCCGGAAGACCTCTTCGAGGACGGCGGCGGCGTCCGGGTCCTCGCCGGGCAGGACGCGGTCGCGGGAGGAGACGAGGGTGACCTTGGAGCCGAGCGCCTGGTAGGCGCCCGCGAACTCGGCGCCGGTGACACCGGAACCGACGACGATGAGCTCCTCCGGGAGTTCGGTGAGGTCGTAGACCTGCGTCCAGTTGAGGATGCGCTCGCCGTCGGGCTGCGCGTCGGGCACCTCGCGGGGGTGCGCACCCGTCGCGATGAGTACGGCGTCCGCCGTGAGCGTCTGCTCCTTGCCGTCGGCCGTCGCGACGACGACCTTGCGGGAGCCGTCGAGGGACTGCATGCCCTCGAGACGGGCCCGGCCGCGCATCACCTTCGCGCCGGCGCGGGTGACCGACGCGGTGATGTCGTGCGACTGCGCGAGCGCGAGACGCTTCACCCGGCGGTTGACCTTCCCGAGGTCGACCCCTACGACCCTGGCGGCCTGCTCCAGGGGAGGGGTGTCGTCGGCGACGATGATCCCCAGCTCCTCGTAGGACGAGTCGAAGGTCGTCATCACCTCCGCCGTCGCGATGAGCGTCTTGGACGGCACGCAGTCCGTGAGCACCGACGCCCCGCCCAGACCGTCGCAGTCGACGACGGTCACCTCCGCCCCGAGCTGCGCGGCCACCAGCGCCGCCTCATACCCGCCGGGCCCACCACCGATGATCACGATCCTGGTCACATGCCCCATTGTCCCGTACGCGACGGGAGAGGCGGGAATCGGGGGGCCGGGTGGACTACGACCCCGGTATCGGCGGCGGTGCCGATACCGGGGAGCTACAGGTACTACGGCTTCGCACCGGACCCCCGGCGTCACTGCCGTACCCTCTCCCCCATGTCGCTCTACGCCGCGTACGCCGGCAACCTCGACGCGCGGCTGATGACCCGCCGCGCCCCGCACTCCCCGCTGCGTGCGACGGGCTGGCTGACCGGCTGGCGGCTCACCTTCGGCGGCGAGCAGATGGGCTGGGAGGGCGCGCTGGCGACGATCGTCGAGGAGCCTGGCTCCCAGGTATTCGTCGGCCTGTACGACATCGCCCCCATGGACGAGGAGTCCCTCGACCGCTGGGAGGGCACCGGCCTCGGCATCTACCGCCGTACACGTGTTCACGTCCACACCCTGGACGGTCAGGAAGGCGCGTGGACATACGTTCTGGACGGCTACGAGGGCGGCCTGCCCTCGGCCCGCTACCTCGGCGAGATCGCGGACGCGGCGGAGTCGGCGGGGGCGCCGCACGACTATGTGATGGAGCTGCGGAAGCGTCCCTGCTGACGCCCCGGCGATCATGTCCGACCGCCTTTGGCGGGAAACGACAAGACAACGATCGTCCCCCCGTCAGGTCTGTCATCTACGCGCGTAGGCACAGACCGGCTACGCTCATCCGCGTGAACGCATCTCTTCTGCCGGACGACATCCCGGACGACATTCAGGGCAACCCCTACACCGCCGCCGCCGACGCCGCCGGCAAGCTGCGCGAGCTGACGGGTGCCGAGACGCATGACGTCGCCCTCGTGATGGGCTCCGGCTGGGCGCCGGCCGTCGACGCGCTGGGCGCTCCCGAGGCGGAGTTCCCGGTCACGGCGCTGCCCGGCTTCCCGCCCCCGGCCGTCCAGGGCCACGGCGGCACGATCCGCTCGTACAAGATCGGCGAGAAGCGCGCACTGGTCTTCCTCGGCCGCACCCACTACTACGAAGGCCGCGGGGTCGCCTCCGTCGCGCACGGCGTCCGCACGGCCGTCGCCGCCGGCTGCAAGACGATCGTCCTGACGAACGGCTGCGGCGGCCTGCGCGAGGGCATGCGCCCCGGCCAGCCGGTCCTCATCAGCGACCACATCAACCTCACGGCCACCTCCCCCATCGTCGGCGCCAACTTCGTCGACCTCACGGACCTCTACTCCCCCCGCCTGCGCGCCCTCTGCAAGGAGATCGACGCGAGCCTGGAGGAGGGGGTGTACGCCCAGTTCCCCGGCCCGCACTACGAGACTCCGGCCGAGATCCGCATGGCCCGCGTCATCGGCGCGGACCTCGTCGGCATGTCGACGGTCCTCGAAGCCATCGCCGCCCGCGAGGCCGGCGCCGAGGTCCTCGGCATCTCCCTCGTCACGAACCTCGCGGCCGGCATGACCGGCGAGCCCCTCAACCACGAGGAGGTCCTCCAGGCGGGCAGGGACAGCGCGGCGCGGATGGGCGAACTCCTGACGCAGGTACTGGGCCGGCTGTAACCGCCGGGATCGGGGGAGCCCTGCACCAGAGGGTTCCCCCGAACACCGCCCCCCTCCGACGGCGAGCCGAAGGAACCCGAGGCCGAGACGAACACCTTCGGCGCAGGGCAGGACGACCCGGGATCGGGACGGACATCTTCGGCACAGGGCAAGACGGCCGGGGAGCGGGACCGACACCCTCGGCGCAGGGCAAGACGACCCGGGGAGCGGGACCGACACCCTCGGCGCAAGGGAGGACGGCCCGGGATCGGGACGGACACCCTCGGCGTAGGGCAGGACAGCCCGGGATCGGGACCGACACCCTCAGGGCAGGACGACCCGGGGAGCGGGACCGACACCCCCGGCAGCCGGCGGCCCAGGCTCGCGGTGCGTGTCCTCGGCAGCGGGCGGAACGGCTCGATGCCGAGGCGAACGTTCTCGGCAGCCGACAGCCCGCAGCCGGCAGCCCAGGTGCGAGGTGCGTGTCCTCGGCGCCGCGCCCCGGGTGGGGCCGTGGTGTCTGGAGCAAGGTGGAGGTGTCCGTCGGTGACACGGGGCAGGACACTGATCCCGTGCGGCGCCTTCCGTACGCCGGTCGGCGAAGATCAGCCCGTCCGGCGTTTGAGGACAGGCCCCTTCAGGGCCGATCACCACCCACACGGCAAGCACCCCTGCCCCCACCTCCGGTGGACCATCCCCTTCTCCCATCCGGGGTCCAGGGGCGCGGCCCCTCGGCTCGGCGGGGTCGAAGGGGCGGCAGCCCCTGGAGGATGGGAAGGGTAGGGGCGGCGGGGGCGAGGAAAGCCCCTTCCGAACCGCCCCCCGACGACGAACAACGAGAGGCTGACCCGAAGTGCAAGACGACCTGCTGGCCCGGGCCAGAACCTGGCTCGCCGAGGACCCCGACCCGGAAACCCGCGAGGAACTCGCGAAACTCATCGAAGCCGGCGACACGACAGAACTGACCGCCCGCTTCAGCGGCACCCTCCAGTTCGGCACAGCCGGCCTACGGGGCGAACTCGGCGCCGGCCCCATGCGCATGAACCGCACGGTGGTCATCAGAGCAGCCGCGGGCCTGGCCGCCTACCTCAAGAACAAGGGCCGGACCGACGCCCTCGTCGTCATCGGCTACGACGCCCGCCACAAGTCCGCGGACTTCGCGAGGGACACCGCCGCCGTCATGACCGGCGCCGGCCTGCGCGCGGCAGTCCTCCCCCGCCCCCTCCCCACCCCCGTACTGGCGTACGCCATAAGGCACTTGGGCGCGGCGGCGGGCGTAGAGGTCACGGCGAGCCACAACCCCCCGAGGGACAACGGCTACAAGGTGTACCTGGGTGACGGCTCCCAGATCGTCCCCCCGGCGGACAGCGAGATCGCGGCGGAGATCGCGGCGATCGAGTCCCTGAACGACGTCCCCCGCCCGGAGGCGGGCTGGGAGACCCTGGACGAGGCAGTACTTGAGGCGTACCTCTCCCGTACGGACAAGGTCCTGTCCCCCACGTCTCCGAGGACGGCCCGCACGGTCTACACCCCGCTGCACGGTGTAGGGAGGGACGTCCTGCTGGCGGCGTTCGAACGGGCCGGCTTCCCCACCCCCGTACTCGTCCCCCAACAGGCCGACCCGGACCCGGACTTCCCCACGGTCGCGTTCCCCAACCCGGAGGAACCCGGCGCGATGGACCTGGCGTTCGCGAAGGCGAGGGAGACCACCCCGGACCTGATCATCGCGAACGACCCGGACGCGGACCGCTGCGCGGCGGCTGTTCCCGACGCCGGCGACTGGCGCATGCTCCGCGGCGACGAGGTAGGCGCCCTCCTCGCGGCCCACCTGGTCAACCGCGGAGCGCGCGGCACCTTCGCGGAGTCGATCGTCTCCTCCTCCCTCCTCGGCAGGATCGCGGAGAAGGCGAACCTCCCCTACGAGGAGACCCTTACGGGCTTCAAGTGGATCGCCCGCGTGGAGTGCCTGCGGTACGGCTACGAGGAGGCCCTCGGCTACTGCGTGGACCCGGAGGGCGTCCGCGACAAGGACGGCATCACGGCGGCCCTGCTCATCACGGAACTGGCCTCGGAGCTCAAGGAGCAGGGCCGCACCCTGCTCGACCTCCTGGACGACCTCGCGGTGACGCACGGCCTGCACGCGACGGACCAACTCTCGGTCCGTGTCGAGGACTTGAGCCTGATCGCGGACGCGATGACGCGTCTGCGCGAAACCCCGCCGACGCAGCTCGCGGGCCTCGCGATCACCAAGGCGGAGGACCTCACCCAGGGCACGGACAAGCTCCCGCCCACCGACGGCCTCCGCTACACCCTGGACGGCGCCCGCGTCATCGTCCGCCCGAGCGGCACGGAACCGAAGCTCAAGTGCTACCTGGAGGTCGTGATCCCGGTCGCGGACCACGCGGCGCTCCCGGCGGCCCGCGAGCAGGCGGCGCGGCTCCTCGCGGAGATCAAGCGGGACTTCTCGACGGCGGCGGGCATCTGATACCCGAGAGGTACCCGGGTAGTACCGCGGAGGCGCGGACGGATACGACGGGGTTCAGACCCGCATCAGATAGCTGAACCCCGTGTCCGGCCCGACGCAGGACTGGAGAGTGAGGTCCCCCCAGTAGAGCCCGGCGGCGGGCGCACCCCGCCCGGGGGTGAGGTGGTGCCCGTAGACCCGGTACGTCCAGGTCCCGCGCGGCGTGGAGATCTCGACGTCCGTCCCCACGGCCAGCGTCGCGAACCGGTCGAACCCGCAGTAGTCGTGCCCTACGACCACGGCGGTACGCATCTCGTACCCGTCCTCGGCGCCCAGCTCGGGCCCGGCCCACTGCACGGCGCTCCGACAGGCGTCCACCTCGTCCTGCCCGCCCCGGACGACCCCGGCGGACCAGGTGCCGATGCGGATGGTCGTACCCCGGCGGGCCTGCGGGGCGGAACGGGGCGAGGACCTGGGCGCAGAGGTATTACGGGGCGTAGGGGTACTACGGGTACTACGGGCCGCCTCGGTCGGTGGGGGTGGCGCGGGCCGGGACAGGTCGGGGCCGCGTGTCGGCGTCGGGCCGGTACGCGGCGGGGCGACGCGTGACGGCGCGGGAGACGGTCGTAGCTCCTCGGGGCTCTCGCCTGTCGGCACGGGGACGGCCTCACCGACGTCCGGTTCCGGAGCCACAGACGCCCCGGCCGCCGGTGGAGCCGCCCCCGCCTCCTGGCCCGGACTCCCGCTCACCGGCGCACTGTTGGCCTCGCCGGCACCGGTGCCAAGGGCACTGGCGTGAAGGGCACCGGCGTCAAGGGTGTCGGCGTCAAGGGTGTCGGCGTCAAGGGTGTCGGCGTCAAGGGCGCCCCCGCCTCCGCACCCGGCGACCAGCAGCACCGCCGAGAGCGCCCCGACGACCCCGACCGCCCTCATCCGAAGCGCCCGTTCACATAGTCCGCCGTGCGTTCGTCCTGCGGGGAGGAGAACATCGCCTCGGTGTCGCCGTGCTCCACGATCACCCCCGGTGTCCCCTGCGCGGCGAGGAAGAAGGCGCAGGTGTCGGAGACGCGCGCGGCCTGCTGCATGTTGTGGGTGACGATGACGATGGTGACCTCGGAGCGGAGTTCCGCGATGGTCTCCTCGATGCGCCGGGTGGACGTCGGGTCGAGGGCGGAGCAGGGTTCGTCCATCAGGAGGACGCGCGGCCGGACGGCCAACGACCGTGCGATGCACAGGCGTTGCTGCTGTCCGCCGGAGAGCGCGCCGCCGGGCCGGCGGAGCCGGTCGCGGACCTCCTGCCAGAGCCCGGCCTTGGTGAGGCACTCCTCGACGAGGTCGTCGCGCCCGTCCCGGGTCGACTTGATGGCGTTGAGCTTGAGGCCCGCGAGGACGTTGTCGTAGATGGACATCGCGGGAAAGGGGTTGGGCTTCTGGAAGACCATGCCGATCTCGCGCCGGGCGTGGGTGATGCGGCGCCCCCGGTCGTAGATGTCCTCCTCGTCGAGCAGGACGCGCCCGGCGAGGGAGGCGGAGGCGATGAGTTCGTGCATCCGGTTGAGGATGCGCAGGAACGTCGACTTCCCGCACCCCGACGGCCCGATGAGCGCGGTGACTTGACGCGCGGGCATGGTCAGCGAGACCCGGTCGAGGACCTTGTGCTCACCGAACCAGGCGGACACGGCGTCGGCGCGGAGGGTGGCGGCACCGGAGGAGTCACCGGCTGATCCGGCGTCAACTCTGGGCAGAGGCTGGGTGATGGTGACGTCGGTCATGGCAACTCCCTTTGCACATCGAGGACTTCACAGCAGGTTGGGCAGCAGCGCGGTGAGCGCCTGCGAGTCGGCGAGGCCGAGCGCGAGGAGGACGGGCCCGGCGCAGATCCAGGTCTGCCAACGCCCCCAGAACCGGTGCGCGAGAACCGTCAACAGGGCGGCCAGCAGCAGGGCTTGGGACCACAGGAAGACTTCGAGCCAGGCCCCGCCGTCCGTCCCGAGCGCCTCTTCGGACCCGGCGATCCACCCGCCTCGCAGGACGCGCGGCGGGCTGGGCTGTACGTCGCCGATGAGCCGCGCGTCGACGCGGAGGACTCCGTCGGGGGTGTACGGGGCGCCGGTCGCGGTGATGAGGGTGAGCCGGCCCTGTCCCTGGCCGAGCGGCGCGGGCAGCTCGTCGCCGCCACGGCGCATCCCGGTGACGGCGTACACGGCCTTGCCCTGGCCGGTGGTGAGTTCGATCCGCGTACCGGCCCGGAGGTCGCCGAGACGGGCGAAGGGGCTGCCGTACGCCCACTGCCGCCCCATGATCACGGACGTTCCGGCCTGCCCGGGCAGCGGAGTGTCGCGCCGGTGCCCCGGCCCGGACATCAGGATCTCGGACGTGGTCCCCTCGGCGACGACCTCGCGGAGCCCGAGCGCGGGGATGCGCAGCAACGCCACCGGCACGCCTGGCTCCAGAGGCTTGCCCTCGTAGTCCCGCTGTCCCACCGGCGCGGTCCCCAGAGCGAGTTGACGCCGCAGTTCGTCGTAGGCCGTCTGCTGGTCCCGGGCGTGCTGGAGATGCCCCACGATCGTGAGATTCGCGGCGAACCCGAGCAGCAGCGCGGCGAGCACGCAGAGGGCGGCCCCGGCGACGGCGAACCCCGGCCGGGCGGGTCGGGGCCGGGCTGGCGGCGGCGCGGGCGGGGTGGCCTTCGGGGGTGCGGGCGGGGCGGGCGGTACGGGCGGGGGTGGCGCGGTGAGGGTCACGGGACGGGCTCCTGCTGTGAGAGGCCGAGGGGAGTGCGGGGAGGACGGGGAAGAGGGGGCGCGGGGTACACGGGTACGACCGGGCGGGCGGCGTACGGGAGGCCGGGGAGGGTGGGAGACGCGCGGGTATTGCACGGGTAGTACCGGAGCGCTACGGCCCAGTCCGGCGCCCCGTCCGCCGACCCGGCCCGTAGCCCCCGTACACCTCACAGATGCTGTCCGCCCCCGTTCTCCTCGCCGAAGCTCAGCAGCCCCCGGCGCCGCATGTGCAGGACGATCGCCGCGCCCGCCGAGACCAGGGCGAGGGCCGTGAGGCCGATCGCTCCCGCCTGTGTGCCGGTGGACGCCATCGACCCGCCCGTGCCGCCGGAACCGCCCGCGCCCCCGGAGCCGCTGCCGCCGCCGGAGTCCGAGCCACCGGAGTTGGAGCCACCGGAGTCGCCGGTCGGCGTCACCGAGTCGGACGGGGTCGGCGAGGGGCTCTCGCTGGTCGGGGCGCCGGTGGTGAAGGCGAAGGCGAAGGCGACCTTGTGGGTGTCGGCCCCGGACCCGGCCAGCGTGAGCGTGTGGTCCCCGTCGGCGATCCCGGCGGGCACGGTGAACGCGTACTTGGTGACGGTCCCGTCCGAACCGGCCTTCGCGTCCCCGAACTTGGCGTCGCTGCCGCCCAGAGTCACCTTCACGACACCGCCCTTGGCGAACCCTCGCGCGGTGATCAGCACCTTCTGGCCCGCCGCCAGATCGGGGTTGTCGCCCAGGGACGTCCCGCTCTCGTCGGTCACCTCAAGCTCGGCGGGCCCGGTCGGCGTCGGGCTCCCGGTGGTCTCGTCCTCCGTGCTGACGTACGTGAACGTCGCCTCCTTCGCGGCGTTCCCGCCCTCCTGGAACCGCAGGATGTGCGTGTCGTCGGTGGTGCCGTTCGGGACGGTGTAGGCGTGGTCGAGGACGGTCCCGTCGGCCCCGGCGGCGATCTCCTTGGTGGTGCCGTTGACGTCCGTGAGGACGACCTTCGCGTTCGCCGCGAACCCCTTGATGGTGATCTTCACGGTCTGCCCGATGGTCAACGTCGGCTTGTCGCCGAGGACTTGGCCCTTGTCGTCCTTGGCGCTGACCAGGTAGCGGACGGTGAGCGTCTTGCTGACCTGCGCCGCCCCGTACGCGTCGGGGTCGGCCGGCGTGAAGGCGGCGTCGTACGTGGTCTGTCCGCCCGAGGCGGGCAGCGTGACCGGCAACTCGGCCTTGCCGGAGGCGACTTGGGCGGTGCCGAGGGAGGTCCCGTTGTGCTTGAACTCGACGCGCCCGGCGGCCGACGCGGGGCTGACCTGCGCGACGAGTTTCGCGTTGGTCCCGACGGCCCCGCCGTCCGGCTCGGCGGTCAGCGCGAGCGTCACCGGCTGCTGGTCGATCTGCGCCCAACTGTCGCCGGTGACCCGGACCTTGCGCACGAACACCGCGTCGAGCGCGGCCGGGTCGGCGTTCGGGATCGAGCACTGGAGGACGAGTGTGTAGGTGCCGTCGAGGGAGCCCTCGGGCTTGTAGGAGCGCAGCGCCTTCTCCAGCGAGGTCGCCTTGACGACCGGCGGGACGGCGGTGGAGATCAGTGGCAGCGTGAACGCGGAGGTCGTCAGGTCCAGTGTGGATTTGGGCCCGTTGGCGAGCGCCTTGCTCTGTCCGGTGACGCGGCCCGCCGGGTCGGACGGGTCGAGGAGTTTGACGGAGGTCGCGTTGGCGTACGTCTGGGTGCCGGCCGGGCAGGGCGCGTCGGTCTTCGCGGACGTCGCGATGACGTCGGCGGCGATGGAGCCGGTTGCGGGCTCCAGGGTGAAGGCGCCGACGCGCTGGTACTCGATCGCCTCCGCCCGGCTGGAGAAGGCGAGGACGGCGGCGAGTGCCGCGCACAGCAGGGCGCAGCACGACAGCAGCGCCACGGGTGATCTCAGCTGCGCCAGGCGCGTGTTCATCTCGGTGTTCCCCCCACGGGGTGTCGGTGTCGGTGGTGCTCGGACGGTTCAGCAAGCGGTTTCAGCGACAGGCCGGCGCGGCATCCGCTCCGGACACGCCGCGGGGCCGGGCACCCCGTGGGGTGCCCGGCTGTCGTACGGCGTTGTGCAAGCGGTTTCAGCGCTCGCCCTTGAGGGTCGTGTCACCGCAGTTGGTGACCGTGCCGAAGCCGTACTTCTTGATCGTGGCGGTCGCGGCGCAGACCTTGGCGTCGGAGCCGGTGAACACGTCGTCGATGACGGCGTCGGTCAGCTTGCTGGAGGGGACGACGTTGTAGACGTCGCGGCTGTAGACGAAGCCGGAGTTGAGCTCGCCGTCCGCGGTGAACGGGTCGCTGGAGTCGATCTGCCCGAGGACGGTCGCGCCGTGCCGGTCGGTGACGGTCTGCGTGACCTGCGCGATGTACTGGGCGACGGAGTACGGCGCGATGTCGCCGGCCGTGTCCAGCTCGACGCCGTTGTGCTCCTGCATGGTGCCGACGCAGCCGCCGACCTGGGCCTCCGTGACGCCGATCCGGCCGAGGAAGAAGGTCCGGGTGCCGGAGCTGGCCTGCGGCAACAGGGGCGTCAGGGCGACGTTGTTGAGGCTGGTCAGCGAGCAGGTGTAGATGGCGCGCAGTTGGGCGGTGGTCAGGTTGAGACCGTTCGCGAGCGCGCTGTCGTCGCGGACGGCGATGCTGACGGCGTCCTTCGCGAACGGAATCCAGGTGAGGTCCTGGGTGGAGGTGTCGGCCGGGCCGCGCGAGGAACGGGCGAAGTCGAGACACCCCGTGCTGTTGTCGACCGCGTTGCGCAGGGCGTCGATTCCGGCTGACGATCCGTCAGGACGGTTGATGGTGCAGCCGTTCGCCCGGGTCTTGACCGTCGAGCCGGCCGGGGTGGCGTTGTAGGAGGCGATGACCTTGTCGTCGACCTGGCCGTCGCCGTCGACGTCACGCAGGACGACGTCGCCGAGGCCGTTGACGACGTCCTGCGTGGTGTCGGAGCCGACGCCGGCGAGGACGCGGTACTCACCGGCGGGCGGGTCGGCGAGGGCCGGGGTGGCGAGGACACCGACGCCGAGGACGGCCGTACCGACGACGGCACCGAGACGTGCGCGGGACTTGACGTTCACAGTTTTTCCCTTCGGGGAATTTTCTTGTGAATTGGCGTGCACCGGGAACATTTCCGTATCCCGCACTCCTCCGGCCACCAACCCTGTGTGCCCGAAAAGTAAATAACTCATTTCCTACGCGACTCCTACAGAATTCATGTCCGGTTGCGCTTCTCCCCGGAATCCGCCGGGATTCCGGGGAATGTATCGGCGCACGGTTCGTGTCACTCGGTCCTGGCGACCCCCAGCCGCAGCAGCACCGGCCCGGCGAGGGCCGCGACGCCGCCCGCGATCAGCACGGCGAGCAGCACCCAGCGGATGATCCCGAGTACCTCCGAGGGGGTACGCCCGGAGGAGGCGACGTTCTGCTTCCCCGGGTCCTCGGCGACGGTCGGCACGGCGGACGGCGCGGTCGGCTGCGGCCCGGCGCTCGGTCCGCCGGCGCCCCCGCCGGCCGTGCCCGCGCCGCCGGCCGAGCCGCCCGCCGTACCGCCACCGCCGCTCGCACTCCCGCCGCCTCCGCCGGCGTCCCCGCCGGTGACGGGTACGTCTCCGGAGGGAGAGGGTGACGCCGAAGGGGTGACCCCCTTCTCCAGGCGTACGGCGGCCTCGCGGGCCTGCGTGCGCAGGGCGGCCGGGAGGGGCGCGTACCCCTCGGGCAGTAGTCCTCTGGCGGTGCCCTGGACCTGGCCGTCGCCCGCCGCGTAGGTGATGACGCGGGCGTAGTCCCGGCGGGCGTCGGCGGCCTGGTCGGTGGAGGCGGCGGCGTAGACGACGGCGGTCAGGGGGTAGGCGTCGCCGGTCGCCCCGGCCGGGTCGGCGGTCTTGACGCCGGGTACGGCCGAGTCGGGCATGCGGGCCACGGCGGCGAGGAGGGAGGCGGTCGACGGGGTGACGTAGGTGCCGTCGGCGTTGGGCAGGGCGGCCGTGTCGAGCTGGTAGCGCAGGGCCGAGGGGATGTCGACGACGCCGTACTGGCGCTGGTTGGTGACCGCCGGGCGGCCGTCGCCGGTCAGTTTGGGCAGGCCGCTGCTGTCGAGGACGCACAGGTAGGCGGAGCCGATGTCGCCGCGCCGGATCTTGAGCGCCGCGTCGTGCATGTCGTTGGTGTACGGCACCATGTCGAGGCCGCTGCGCGAGAGGGTCCTGCCGTCCGTGCAGCCGACGTCGGTGGGGGTGAGGTCGGCCTTCGGGAAGTAGTCGAGGGCGCTGGTCACGACATTGTCCCGGTACGAGGGATTGACCTTCATTCCCCAGGGGTCCGCTTTCCCTTGCAGGAATTCCCGGGCCGCCGGGTCGGCGAGCACGTATTTCCACAGGAGGCGCGCGGAGTCGGTATTGGCGGAGGACACCGCGAGGCCGAGCGGGGAGTCCGATACTTCCTTGGCGAGTTCTTTCAGCCCGGGGTTGAGTTTCTGGAACTCTGGGTCCTGGCCGATGAACCGGGGATTGCTTCCGAGGTAGGCGGGGACCTTGTCCCGGTTGAGGACGAGGCTGCCCGCGTAGGACTGGGTGAGCGCCTTCGCGAGCAGCCGCTGGTTGAGTTTGAGGCCGGTGAGCGGGACACGGGCCTGATCGGCGCGCTCGTACATCCAGACGAAGCCGATGCTCAGTCCGCTGATCGCGACCGGCGCGTGGACGACCTCGGGCACGTCCGCGACCGGGTCGAGGAGCAGCGCGAGGCCGGGCGAGGAGTCGCTCGGCGCGGTGACCGCCGTCCGGGCCTCCTCCTCGCCCGCCTGTGTGAACGTGAACCGGTGGGTGCCGGACGAACACAGCGCGCTCTGCCAGGAGGTGATGGCGTCCGTGCCCAACTCCGAGCCGATGATGCGCCGTTCGGCCTTGTCGGCGTCGCAGGAGTCGCCGACGGGTTCGAAGTCCAGCCGGAACGCGATGCGTTGGTCCCAGTTGGTCTCGCTGAGGGACGACGACTGGAGGCTTCCGCTGTTCCCCTCGCCGCCGTCGGCGTCGTGCGCGCCGCGCGGGACGGCCACCAACCAGCAGGGCTGTACGGCACCTTGGGGCGTGGTGCGGGCTCCGCAGCCCAACGCGGGCTGTTCCAGGGAGGACTTGACCTCGAACGCGACGTCGCCGCCGCCGTCCCCGTCGTTCGGCAGGAAGGGGACGGCGTTGGTGTCGCCGCTCGTGAAGTACGTCGTGTCCTTCGGGCCCGTCGTCGCCCCGCCCTGCCCCTCGACCGGCTTGAACGGGACGTAGTGGCCGCCCCATTGGTCGGTCGGGGTGCCGGTGTCGGTCTCGCGCGGGTCGGTCGCCGGGGCGACGGTCCGCCCGTCACCGGGCTGGGCACCGGCGGCGGAGCCGTACTCGCACTGGGTGCGGTCGGGGCCGTTCGCGTCGTCGCCCCAACACTGCATCAGGGAGAGGAAGTTACGGCCCTCGCCGACCTTCGCGGGGGTGCCGCCGGTCCAGGTGACGCGGAGGGCCTGGCCGCGAAGTCCCCTGGTCTGGTGGACGGTCACCTTCAAGGAGGTGAAGTCGTCGTGGGCGCCCTTGGTGCCGGACTTGGTGACGGAGGAGTCGGCGGTGGCCGCTTGCGCGGTGGACGGGGGAAGAGGCAGGAGGGCGAGGGCGGTTGCGGCCAGGAGTGCGGCAACTCCCTTACGAGCACGGTTCATCACACGTCTCCTCTGCGGCGCGAGCGCGACGACAGGGCCCGTGCGGCCAGCGGTGGGCCCACCACCACGCCGAGCAGCAGGACCGCCGACAGCGCCATCAGGGCGCCGCGCAGGCCGAGTTCGTTGCGGGAGGCGAGGCTCACCGGGGTCGCGGCGACCGAGGTGTCTCCGCCGTTGCCGGTGCCGTCGCCGCTGCCGAGGACCTCGCCGGTGTCAGGGTCGACGGAGGTGCCGCCCGCGGCCGGACCGCCCGTGGTGCCCGCGCCGCCGGTGGTGCCGGTTCCGCCCGCCCCGGTCGTACCGGTCGAACTCCCGCCGCCCGACGCCGCGTTGCCGCCGGTCGTCCCGCTGCCGCCGGACGTCGTACCGCCACTGCCCGTCGTGCCCGTGCCGCCTCCGGACGAGTTGCCGCCCTGCGCGGACGGCTTCACCGGGGTGTCACGGCCCTCCGCGCCGGCCGTGCCGTCGGAGCACTGCGTCGGCCCCTTCTTGTCGCACGCCTTGGGGTAAGGGGCGTTCTTCGCCAGGGTGTTGGTGCCGTCGGAGGAGAACGTGGGGTTGCGGCAGTTGTTGATGTCGATGGACGCGGTGGGGGCGCCCGGCACCTTGCGGAGCTGCTCGAAGCCGGCCTGCACCAGGTTCTTCGGGAGCGGCGAGTACCCCAACTCCTCCGCCTGCTGCTGGCCGTCGCACAGGAAGTAACGGCCGAACGTGCCGAGGGAGTTGCCCTTGGCGGAGGTGAACCCGGACTCCTCCTTCGTCGGCAGGATCATGTAGCTGTAGCTGGAGAGCGGGTAGGTGCGGCGGTCGGCGTTGCGGTAGACGCCATCGAGGATCTGCGTCAGGTAGTTCGAGGAGCGCTCGTTCTGGTTGATCTGCGCGCCGGTGAGCCCGACGGCGACGCTGGACGCGGTCGGCTCGACGTAATAGCCGCTCTGGTTCAGCATCTTGGCGACGGGGAAGCCGGTCTTGAGCGCGTACGAGTACTCGACGTACGTGATCGCGCCCTCGCCCGACGGCTGGCGCACATGCCCGGACACGCCCAGCGAACCGGACTTCGAGATCATCGCGGAGCCGCTGAGGAGTGGGTAGTTGGAGGTCATCCCGCAGCCCGAGCCGCGTCCGGTGCGCTGGCAGTAGGCGTTCCAGACGGCCGTCTGCTCCTGCGCCATCCAGGTCGTGAACTGCGCGCTCGTACCGGAGCCGTCCGAGCGGACGACCGGCACGATCTGCCGTGCGGGCAGGGCGAGTCCGGGGTTGTCGGCAGCCACCGCCGGGTCGTTCCAGCGGGTGATGGCGCCCGTGAAGATCTTCGCGACGACCTCGCCGGACAGCCGCAGGTTGGTGACCTGCTTACCGTTGATCTTCAGGTTGTACATGAACGAGGTGCCGCCCGCGACGATCGGCATGTACGCGTATCCGCGCTTCGGCGGGGTGTCGGTGACTCCCTGTTCCTTCAGGCCGTAGGGGATCTCGGAGACGGCGAAGTCGACGGTGTTGTTCTTGAACTGCTCACGGCCCTGCGAGGAGCCGTTGTCGGTGAAGTTGACCGTCATGCCGTAGTTCGCCTTGACGTTGCGGACCCACTGCTGGACGGCGTTGGCGCTCCATGTCGACCCCGAGCCGGAGATCTTCGCGTACGACGCCGCCGAGGCGGTCGGCACCGGTACGGCGACGGCGAGCAGGGCGCACAGCAGCGACAGCACGAGGGCCGCCGAGCGGGTGCGCGGGGCGGTCATCACGACGAACTCCCGTGGTTGTGTGGGTCGGTTGAGTGGGTGAGTCCTGGTGCGGGCCGGCTCGCGTCGGTGCCGACGACCGCGCCCGCGCCGTCTCGCGTGCCCTCTCGCGCCGCGAACCTCTTGGCGTCCCGCCGCGACGCCAGTACCCGGCGGTGCTCCTGACGCCTCGTCAACTGCCCTGCCCCGCGCCCGCCGACGATCCGCGCGGCGACGAACAGCAGCAGGACCAGGGCCATCAGGAGTGCGGCCGTACCGAACCCCCTTGCCACCATGGTCGGTTCGGGGGACTTGACGAACTGGAACGTGGCCAGCGGCAGCGAGACCATCGGCCCGTGCAGGGGGTCGAGGTTCAGCTCGGAGGTGAAACCGGCGGTCAGCAGCACCGGCGACGTCTCGCCGATACCGCGCGCCGTGCCGAGGATGACGGACGTGGTGAGGCCGGAGCGGCAGGTCGGCAGGACGACGTGCCAGACGGTGCGCCAACGGCTCGTACCCAGCGCGTACGACGCCTCCCTGAGCGTCCCCGGGACCAGGCGGATCACGACGTCCGCGGCCCTGATGACGATCGGCAGCATCATCACGGACAGCGCGAGGGACGCGGCGAACCCGGAGAGGTCGAGGCCGAGGCCGAGGATGACGGTCGCGTAGACGAACAGCCCGGCGACGATCGACGGCAGCGCGGTCATCGCCTCGACGATCGTGCGCACGAACCGCGAGAAGGCGCCCGGCACCTCGTTGAGGAACACCGCGCAGACCAGCCCGACCGGCACGGTCACCACCAGCGCGATGGTGATCATGATCAGGGTCCCGGCGGCGGCGTGCAGCGCGCCGCCGACCTCCAACGGCTCCAGGGGACCGGCGAGTTGCATGTCCTCGGTGAAGAAGTTGAGGTGCACGAGCGCCTCGCGGCCCTCGACGAGCGCGTACGACACGACGAACACGAGGATCACGACGAGCAGCAGCCCGAGCGAGCGCACGACCGCCGCCGCGATCCGGTCGACGATCGCGGGCCCGTCCTCGTCGAAGGAGACGAGCAGCGCGTACACGGCGAGGAACAGCAGGTACGCGGTGACGACGAAGCCGACGGCGCCGTCGAACGGCAGCAGCCGCCCGAACATCACCCAGGTCAGCGCGAGCGAGGCCGCGGCGGCGCCGAGCGCGGCGTACACGTCGATGGCCCGCAGCGGGGTGAGCTTCCGCCGCCGTTCACCAGCGCCGTCGGCGGTCCGCGCGGGACCGGGCCGGGTGGTCCGCGGCGGCGCCTGAGGCGCCTCGGGCGCTTCGGGGGCAAGGGTCATGGTGACGGTCTCCCAGTGGGGCGTAGCTCCGGAGGACTACGGGTTCTACGGGTTCTACGGGCGTAGGTGACGGGCAGTGGGAGAGGCACGGGTCGTACGGGAAACCCCCTACGCCTCGCTGCTCGCCCCCGACCTGGACCTGGCGACGATCGAGGACGCGGCGAAGTTGACGATCAGGGTGAGGACGAACAGCGCGAACCCGGCGGCCATCAGCGCGGACATCCCGAAGCCGCTCGCCTCCCCGTACCTGAGAGCTATAAGGGAGGAGACGGAGCTGGTGCCGGACTGGAGGACGTGCCACTGGATGTCGAAGGTCAGCGAGATGATCATGTAGACGGCGATGGTCTCGCCGAGCGCGCGCCCGAGCCCGAGCATGGTCCCGCCGATCATGCCGCCCCGCCCGAAGGGCAGGACGACGCTGCGGATCATGCCCCACCGGGTCGCGCCGAGCGCGTACGCCCCCTCCCGCTCACCGGCCGGTGCCTGCGAGAACACCTCCCGCATGATCGAGCAGACGATCGGCGCGATCATCATCCCGACGACGAGCCCGGCGATGAAGGTGGAGGAGGTGTAGACGCTGGCCGGCGCGAGCGGATCGTCGGGGTCGGCGCCCCGGACGTCGAACACCGGTATCCATCCCAGGTAGGTGGCCATCCAGCGCGCGGTCGGCAGCACCTTGTCCTGGAGGAAGAACACCCCCCACAACCCGTACACCACGGAGGGTACGGCGGCCATGAGGTCGACGACGCTGACGAGCGTGCGCCGCAGCCGCACCGGCGCGTACTCGGAGATGTACAGCGCGGCCCCGACCGCGAGCGGCACGGCGACACAGACGGCGACGGTCGCGATCAGCAGCGTCCCCACGAGGACGGCGGCGATCCCGAACTTCCCGGTGTCCGGCGCCCATTGACTGGTCGTCAGGAACGACCAGCCGGCCCGGTCCAGCGCCAGCCAGGCCCGGTAGAGCAGGAACCCGCCGACGAGCAGCATGACGAGCAAGACGAGCCCGCCGCCGGAGCGCAGGACGGCCCGGAAGACGCGGTCGGACAACCCCGGGTCGGCGTACAGCCGTCGGGGCGAGTCGACCGCGAGCTCGACCGCCGCGGTGGGCTTTCTCAGAGAAGGCACAGCTAGACGCTCGGTGCCGACAGTGGACTTCCCGGCCCCGAAGGGTGAACGAGAGGTGCCCGCGGGGGAACTTCGAACTCGTCAGTCACCCCATAACTCGCCCCCGAATTCCAGGAGTTCGGGAAGCAGCGCCCGGAAGCGGTCGTAGGAGGAACGGCACGTGGCATGCCGTTCGTACGTCCGCGCGGCCCCGGCGACATGCCGTCCGCCGGCGTCCCACACGATCCACACCCACCCGCCGCCCTGCGCGCTGTGCTGCACACCGCCGCCGAGCTGATCCTGCCTGCGGCACAGCTCCGCGAACGCCGCGCGGCACCGCTCATGTGTCTCGTACGGCGTCAACGACACAGCCACAGCACGGCCGTTGGGGGCGACCAACCGCCACCCGAACCCGCCCCGCCGCGCGTCGACGTCGATCTGGCATCTCATTCCCGCAGCCGCTGCCGCGACCGGTCTCGCCGCACCACCGGACCGTTCCATGTCCCCGCCCCCTGCCGCCCACGAACGAGTAAAAACAGCTAGCAGTGAGGTGTTGGACGGCATCTGCAATCTAATGAGGCCCGGCTGACCACGAACACACATACCCGACCACGGATTTCACGCTTCATGTCCCGGCCGCCCCCAGGCAACCTCTTGGGGTGGCCTCGGAAATGATCATCTGCTCCCATAGGGTGATTTCCGCGCGAAAGCCGACGCGAGCCCCGTCCGACGCGCCTCCTCGGGTGAACGGTGGACCGGTAGTACCGGACCCCACCCGACTTGGAGCCCGCCGCCGTGACCACCCTGACCGCCCCCACGCCCCCCTCTCCGACGGCGACGACTCCCCCGCCGGCCCCCGTCACCACCGCCCTGCGCCACGCGGCCCCCGCCCTCGCCGCGTACCTCTGCGTCCGCCTCATCTCCCTTGCGGTACTTGCCACTTGGGCCCACCGCCGCCACCACGGCGTCCGCCCGATCCTGTCCCAGGAGTGGGACGCCAAGTGGTACTGGGGCATCGCCACCCACGGCTACACCCACACCCTGGGCACGGCGTACGACGCGAACAACCTGGCGTTCTTCCCCCTCTACCCCTACCTGGTGAAAACGCTCTCAGCAATCACGCACCTCTCCCTCCCCGGTACGGGCCTGGCCGTAGCCCTGGCCTCCTCCCTCCTGGCGGCCTGGGGCATCTTCGCGATCGGCGACCACCTACACGACCGCCGCACCGGCATCCTCCTGACGACCCTCTGGGCAGCATGGCCGGTCGCCCTGGTCCAGTGGATGGCATACACGGAATCCCTCTTCACCGCGCTGGCGGCCTGGTCCCTGTACGCGGTCCTCACCCACCGCTGGCTCCCCGCGGCGGGATTGGCGATCCTGGCCGGCCTGACCCGCCCCACGGGAATCGCGGTAGCGGCAGCGGTCTCGGTAACAGCCCTGCTGTCGCTGAGAAGCCACCGCTCACACAAAGCCGCCCTCGCCATGCTCACCGCCCCCCTCGGCTGGTGCGCCTACGTCACCTGGGTCGGCCTCCGCCTCCACCGCTGGGAAGGCTACTTCGCGGTCCAACGCCTCTGGCACAACGAATGGAACGGCGGCCAGGAGACCCTGCGCCGCTTCCGCGAACTCCTGGGCCAGGACTCGACGCCGGAACTGTTCCTGATCGGCGTGACCCTTACCCTGATCGCGGCAACAGCCCTATACGCACTGTCCATTTGGGACCGCCAACCATTGCCCCTCCTGATCTTCACCGGCGCAATGCTGACCATCGTCCTCGGCAGCGGCGGCGTCTACTTCCCCCGAGCCCGCTTCCTCCTCCCGGCCTTCCCCCTCCTCCTCCCGATCGCCGTCCACTTGACGAGAGCCTCGCGGCGCTTCCGCTGGCTGGCACTGGGGACGGCGGTAACAACGTCGGCATACTTCAGCGCGTACATGGCACTCGTGTGGCCAAGCGCGCCGTAACCCGTAGTACCCGGGAGCCACACCGAAAGGAGTATCGGGCGGATGAAGGGTGCACAGAAGATCTCGCGCAGGCGTAGTCACAGTGGGCGTCGGCGGTCACCACGACACCGGCCAGGACGAACTGGGCCGACAGTTTCGCGAAATCCGGTGACCTCGGCGGTCCTGTCCGCGCCCCGCAGTCTCACATCGGCGGGATCTTCGCGACTGTCACCTGCCCGTCCGACAAACACTCGACAAGGACCGAACCACTCAACGGATAAATCCAGAAATGCGGTGCCGCATCAAGGATTTCACGGGCGTGCTGAACGGCCAGAGCCGCAGGCACGATCACGGTAGACATCACGAGATTTCCCCAAAAGACGGCAACCTGCCTCCCGTCCCGCACGTAGGGCGCGAGAATCTCTGCCGCCATCCTCGCCCAGTCCTCCTCGTCTTCCCACCACATCCGCCCCTCGAACGGAACGGCCTCCCAGTCAAGAGCCGCGCCCGTAGTGGCCGGAAACCTGTTCAGGCTGACGGCTTCCAACTCACGGCTCTCCACATGGTTCAGCAGCCGGATCTGTCGATCTCCCCCGCCCTGGATGTCGCTGACGAAGCCCGGAAGATAATCCGGCCTACTCCCGTACGAGTTTTCACTGATCACGTTTGAGATATTTCCATAAAAAATTCTCCGGACTCTCATCAGGCCACATTCCACCCGGCACACTCGGCTACGACCCGCGCAATCTTCCGGCGCCTCGGATACTTGGAGCGAATCAGCGAGAGACGCTGCGAATAGACTTCCACAGAATCAGCTTCCCTGTCAGACAATAGAAGCGCATCTCCATCGCGCCACATATTCTCAACCCCCCGCAGAGTAGTCTTGATTTCCTTCAGCTCCGCCATCGCGTATCCGCCGCCAGCATGCAACAGCTCGTCACAGGAATCCCAAAAATTTCCCACACCTGACCTAATCCTCCAATCACGATCATTCGCGGGCAGCTCTTTCGACACCACCAGAATCGCCACACCAGCGGCTACCGCTTGAAGATAGGTCGGAGTAGAAGAATCCTCCAGAGTGCCGATCCCGCTTCGCCAGTTCCTCAACAAAGCGACCTTTTCTGCGCCTTCAGGAACCTCCGAAGCGCCAACTCCGGAAACGATGCCATCAATCTCCACCAAGTGCAAATCCCCGGAAACCTCAAGAATGGGCCGCATCCTGGCAAGCGAAAGCCCTCCCACCAGGGACCAAAAATCCACCATTCACCGCCCTTTAGCCCCTCACCCTACTCTTCGAATAAACGATGGCGACTACCACAAATCCGACCTCTTCCAATCGACGCATGTTGGCACGTTCCCACCTGTCAATAGGAACTCTTTCAGAGCCTCTCTCACAAGCGCGATAGGGACTTCACAGTTCTCTGGATACTCCATCGGGTGCCCGGCGAGAAAATAAGCAGTCGCTGGTTCAGTGTCAGGCATGCCGACGCTGAAGATGTTCCCCACACCTCCATCCACGAAAGCGATGATCCCAATATTTCGACCAGCAGAAGCACCGACCATGACTTCATGGTCAGGGAACCCAGATGGCAACAGTGGCCGATCCAGAGAGTGGACTTGAGCAAGGTTATGGTCTACTGGTCCCGACATCAATTCGTCGATCAGCACATCAACGGCCTCTTCGGATGCGACGATCACCGGCTCCTGCGCATGCTCTTTCCGATAGTACGCATCAAGGCTCGCCATCAGTTTCCTCTCCAAGAAAATAATCATGAGGCTGCCCTTTAAAACCAAGGAATGGCGCCCCGCAGGGACCACCCTGGCGATTAATCACAATCTCCGCGCTTGAGATCGAATCATCGGCCAGCATCATGGCAGGAATCTTCTGTCCGGCGCAATCAGCTAAGTCAGAGTCAACTCGACCCCTCAGTAAACCAAGACTCCGAATTCTCTCACCGCTAATGCCATCAATTTACCATCCGTCTGACACATTCCACTGGAAGTGACCAGAAGATCACCATTGTTACCAACACCCCGAATGGCCGAAACGTTTCCGGGAAGTTGAGCGCGCTCAGCCTCACGATCGAAAATAGGGCAGGCCCCGTTGGCGTTGTGGATCAATATCGACACACTGCCCGCCAGCACATAGTACGTGCGCAGGCCCTCGACGCTCAGGTCGTACGTGACCCGCTCCGCGGTGTACGACTTGACGCCCACGATCTAAGAGCGTGTCTGAGATCTGCCGTATCGGCTGTACGGGTGAGTCGTTGGGTGGTGTGTGAGTGCTGCTGGGGATGCTTACCCGTCTGATCT
>NZ_JBEXLS010000059.1:0-17110 GCF_040610055.1 Streptomyces sp. NPDC004539
CGAAAGATCCAGTACCGCCCCCACCTCATCGACGGATGCCTCGCCGGAACCGGACTATCCCTCACCCCAACGACATCATGAGTTCAAGCTCAGTAACCCGTGCGTCGCTCATTCTCGGCGCGCTGCCGGAAACCCCCGAAGTACCTGGAAGGGGTGGAGTCCGGCTGCTCCACCCGTGCGTGCGGAGAGCACGCTCTGCCCGAAGGACTTCTGATGACCTTGAACGTGCTCGTAATCGCCGTGCTGCTCGTCGTCGTGACGATGCTCGTGGCTCTGGCGTTCGGCGCGGTGGTGCGCGCGTTTCCCGCGCTGACCGCTCCCATCCAGGCCGCGACGACCGGCGTGACGATGATGGTGGCGCTGATGACGATGCTGGTGGCCGTCACGCGCTGAGAAACCGGAACGCTGGGGATCGGGAGGCCGGCAGCGCTGTGTGCCGGTCTCCTTTTCTTCGGTGGGGGCTTCGGGCCCGTACGCCTATGGTCCCCGTATGACAGAGACGAACAGGCCGAAGCCGTTCAGCGAGTTCGGGGATGTGTACGGCTTCCTGGAGGAAGTGCGGCTGAGGCCGAACATGTGGGTGCGGGACTGTTCGTTGCTGCATCTCGACTCTCTGTTGACCGGCTATCGCATGGCGCTGGGTGTGCACGGCATAGCGGAGCCGTTCGACTTCTGGACGCCCGGTGGTGAGTCGCGTTTCTCGGAGTGGCTGGGGCGGCGGCTCGGTCGGGTTTCGGCGTTGGGCTGGGCGGTGGAGATCGAGCGGGAGGCGGAGCGGGAGGGCAGGCCGGCGATGGGGATGTTCTTCGAGTTGCTGGACGAGTTTCGGGTGGGGCGGGGCACGGTGGTGGCCGGTTGAGTCATGGCTTGCCGGCGGATGCCGAAGCGGCCGGCTCCCGCTTCCCACGGCCCCGTCCCCGTTGCGTACGACGCCTCAGCGGCCGGAACAGCACGTACACCGTGGACACCACCACGAACCCCAACCGCAGCAACCCCCGAGTCGAGTCGTCGGGGATCGTGAGGACGGGGGCGTAGAGGGTGAGGAGGCCGATCCAGGTCCACCAGGGGATGAGGCGGCGTTGGCCGATGGTGTCCCAGAGGAGGGTGCCGAGGAGGACGGAGGCGGTGTAGTAGGTGTAGACGCTGGGGTCGAGGGCGATACGGGCGTTGGCACCGAGGAGGACGACGGCGGGCCAGCGTCCGCGGGAGACCGCGAAGCAGCCGAGGGCGAGGCCGAGGACCGCTTGGGCGGGGCGGCCCCAGGGGGGTGTGTCGGGGGCGCCGACGCCCAGCCAGCGGAGGGGGGAGGCCGGCTGGACGGGGATCGTGAACTGGGCCGCCGCGTAGGAGTGGGGCGCGCCGATGAAGAAGGGCAGCCAGGCGACGGCGACGAGGGCGACGCAGACGAGGAACGCCCGGAGCCAGTCCCGCCGGGGGAGGGCGAGGAGGAGGGGGAGGAAGGCGAGGGCGGTGGGCTTGGAGTCGAGGGCGAGCGCCAGGAACGCACCCGTCATCACCGCACTCCCCCTGAACGCGCTCGCCTTCACCGCGTCCCGCTTGAACGCGCCCGCCCTCACCGCGTCCCGCTTGAAGGCACCCACCGCGTCCCCGCCGGACGCCCCCGCCCTCCCCGCACCCCGCCTGAACACGCCCCCCGCATTCCCCCCGGACGCCCCCGCCCTCCCCACGCCCCGCCTGAACACGCCCGCCGCGTCCCCCCTACTCCCCCCGAGCCCCTCAGCCCCCGCCGCGTCCCCCTCAGACGCCCAAGTCCTCACCCCGCCACCCTCGACCGCCCCCGCCCCCTTCCCCCTGGACGCCCCCAGCCTCCCCGCCCTCCCCCTGGTCAGCGCATGCACCGCCAACGTCGTGAAAAACAGCGCGAGTACGTCGTCCAGATGGCCGAACCGGACCGACACCTCGATCCACATGGGAATGAACGCGAGCCCGGCGACGAGGACGCGCTGGCGGAGGCGTTGGTGGTTGGTGCCGGTGCCGAGGAGGTGGGCGGCGGCGCTGCGGCCGACGAGGACGAGGATGACGAGGCCGAGGAAGGACATGAGGGCGGCGGCGAGGAGCTGGCCGGTGCGCTCGGGGAAGGGGTTGAAGAGGCCGGCGACGAGGAAGCTGACGGGGCCCATCTGGAGCTCGGGGTGGTGGGCGTAGAGGTTGAGGCCACCCCCGGCGCCGCCGTAGATCAGCTCGCCGCCGGTCCGCAGGTAGTGCCAGGAGAACCCGCCGTGCGGCTCGACGACGGCGAACCACAGCAGCGTCCAGGCGGCGAGCAGCACGAGGTGCGTCCGCTGACCGATGACCGGCACGTCTGTTCCCTTTCGGTCCCTCTCACCCCGTGCCGTTCTCGACGACGACACGGGGCCCATCCATGAGATGGCCGAAAAGGGCCGGAGGTTCTACGGCCGGACCGTGCCGGTGTTCACACCGAGCGCGCCGATCGGCGTTCCCCCGGTCCCCGCCCTGTTCAGCGGGCTGACCGGGGTGAGCCGCAGGAACGCGCCGAGACGCGGTGTCCCGTCCCGGTTGCGGGCGAACCGCTGGGGCGCGGTAACGGAGAAGAAATCGGTTGCTGTCGCTTGCAGCGTGCCGGACGCGTTACGGAAGGCGGTCCCGTCGAAGAGGACGTTCGTGTCGCCGACGGTGCCTGAGACGAAGTCCCGTGTCGCGGCCGGGCTGTTGGGCGTGCGGAACGACAAGTTGTCCTCGTACACGCCCTGTTGGTCCGCCGTGAAGTACGGGCTGAACCGGGAGATGTAGTTGAACCGCTTGTTGTCGAACGACGTGTTGTGACTCAGCTTCAGGCGGCCGGGGTTGAAGTTGTCGGTGAACCCGTCGAGGTTGTTGTCGAAGGCGATGTTGCCCCGGACGACGTGGTCGACGGGCAGCCCCTCGCCGCCCAGTTTGAAGCCGCTGCCCCGGTTGCTGTCCTCGTCGTACCCGTCGCTGAGCCGGCCGTTGGCGTAGGCGATGTTGTCCTCCAGGGTGATGGGGAGGTTGGCGCCTTCGTTGGTGCGGTTGTAGAGGTCCCAGCCGTCGTCGATGTTGTGGTGGGCGATGTTCCCCCGGAAGACGTTGCCCGCCCCGACCCCGAGCTTCGCGGCGAA
The DNA here is from genome assembly GCF_040610055.1 of Streptomyces sp. NPDC004539. Classification (NCBI taxonomy): domain Bacteria; kingdom Bacillati; phylum Actinomycetota; class Actinomycetes; order Kitasatosporales; family Streptomycetaceae; genus Streptomyces; species Streptomyces sp. NPDC004539. The sequence goes on from NZ_JBEXLS010000059.1 coordinate 3,120, forward strand.
CCCGTCGGCGTTCTCGTCGTCGGGGTCACGGTTGTCGTGGGACTCGTTGCCCTGGACGAGGTTGTACGACGGCCACAGCGCCGGGTCCGTCCCCGAACCGGTAATCTGGAAACCGGTGTTGCCGTTGAAGTCGAACAGCATCCGCGAGACGGTGTTCCAACTACCGCTGACGCGCATGGCGTTGGCCGCCGCCCGGGTGATGTGGAAGCCGTCCACCTTCCAGTGGTCCGCGTCGAGCCGCAGCACGACCTCCAGCTTCTTCCGCCCGTCCACGACGACCCGCTCCCCCCGGTACGCCTTCACGGTCTTCGGCTTCCCGGCCGAACCCCCGTACTCCGCACCGATGTTGAGCGTCCCGGCCGGCTCGTAGGTCCCGCCGTGCAGCAGCACCTGGCCCCCGGGTACGACGTACTTGAGTGCCGACCCGATATCGACGGGGTCCCCCGCCGTACCCGCGTCGTCGGGGGTACCCGTAGGGGACGCGTGGATCGTCCCGTACACCCCGTACGACTTCCGGGTGACCGTCAGGGTCCTGGTCACCGGCGCGAGCGTCCCGTCGTCCGGCGTGAACACGAACGTGAACTCCGTCCGGTCGTCCACGAGCCGAACCCCCCGCTCGACCACCTCGTTCGCCTTCACCCCGGTCTGTACGACGCTCTCGGCGCCCCTGGTCACCGCCAGGGTCCCGGCCTGGTTCGGCCGGGCGCGCAGCACGTAGTCGCGGGTAGAGGTCTCGGGCGGCGAGAGGAGGGTGAGAGCGGGGGGTACGGGTACGGGGGTGGCGGGCGTCCGGGGCTTCGTGTGGGCCTCGGTCAGCTCCAGCCGGGCGTTGCTGAAGACGGCCTTGGCGTTGCGGGCCGCGTAGAAGCCGACGTACATGTGGTCGGGGTCGATGTCCTGGACCCAGTCCGCGCCCGCCACCCGCTGGGTGAACGTCACCGGCGCGCCCGCGTGGGTGAAGGTCGCCGACATGACGAACTCGGTGTCGGTGCGCTCCAGTTGGAGGTGGACCGGGGTGTTGGGCGGGAGGGCGTAGGCCGAATCGCGGGTGAAGGGAGCCGACTTGAGGGAGCCGCCCGGGTTTCCCCAGGGCTTGGTGACACCGGTGCGGCTGAAACCGCTCACCCCTTGTTTCATGAGGCCGGCGCCGAAGATGTTGGACGCGGCCGGGACCTCCTCGAAGCCGAGGACCATCGGGTTCTGGCGGGGTGCGCCGTTGACGTCGCGGACCATGACGCCCACGCTGTCCGCCGAGTTGACAGCCGCGCCGGTCTCCGGGCCGAACTGCTCGACCGTCATGTCCGCGGAGAGCGTGAAGTTGTCCGCCCTCGGGTCCAACTCGGTCTGGTAGAAGGTGATTCCGTCGTGGCCGGGGGCCAGTTTGCCGCCTCGGCTCTCCAGGGTGATCCGGCCGTCGATCGTGCCGGGGTGCTCGGGGCTCGCGTAGTTGGTGCCGACCTTCTCGGGGAGTACGTTCGACGCGAAGTTCAGGTCGGTGGACTGGCCGAAGGTGATCGCCGACCAGGCCGGGGCCGCTTGCGTCGAGGTCGCCGGGGCCGTCCGTGTCGAGGCCGTCGAAGTCGTCGAGGCTGTTGCGTCCGTCTGCTCCGCCCGCGCCGGAGCCGCGGTCATCAGGGGGGTCACGGTCATCAGGGTGGCCGCCGCCAGCGCGGCGAGCGTCACCCCTGAGGGCTGCCGTCTCATTCTCCGAGACTGTACGAGTCGCCCGACCTTCACACAAGATCTTGAAAGTGCAAGTAGCCTGGTGCTGCTCCACCCGGCCCCCATGCGGGTGGAGCCCCGAGAGGATGCCGTGATGAGAGTGCCACGACGGGCCGCCGGCCGGATACGGCGACGCCGTGGCCGGCCGCGTGCTCAAGCGTGCTCACTCTCCCGGCAGTTCGGCCTCCGCGTACGTGACGAAGTCGGAGACCAGCCGGTGGAAGAGGTCCGCGAGGCGCTCCAGGTCGGCGGGGGTCCAGTGGGTCAGCGCGACCTCCATGCCCTGCCGGCTCACCTCGCGGATACGGCGTACGGCGGCGAGGCCCTCCTCGGTGAGCTGGACGCGCTGCGCCCGCCGGTCCTCGGGGTCGGGTATCCGGGCGACGAGGCCGGCGGCCTCCAACTGCCGCAGCTGGCGCGTGACATGGGACGCCTCGACCGAGAGGCGGACCGCGAGGACGCCGGGGCGCAGGGGGTCGCTCTCCGAGATGAAGCGCAGGATCGCCACGGAGGCGCGGTCCAGGGTGAGGCCGGCGCGCTCCATGAGCCGTTCGTGCTGGCGGGCGCGGCCCGCGAGGTAGGTGACCCGGTTGAGGGCCTGCTCTATGTCCATCACGTGCGGGAGGGGGGTGGCCGCCCCAGCCACCCCGGTCACCCCGGCCACTCCGGTCATCCCGGCCATCCCCGCCGCCTCGGCTGTCTCCGTCATGCTCACCGTCCACATCGTCGAGTCATCCGTTCAGCGTACAGATACTTGCGTAACTCAAGCAAGATCAATTCGTTGCTTGACTTAAGTAACTCGATTGTGGTTGCCTAACTCAAGCAACGACTCCCCCCACCAACCCCGTCATACCCAGGAGTGATCCCCATGCCGGACACCACCGTGGTCGAGTCCGCATCCGTATCCGCGTCGGCGCAGAGCGGTGTACGACGGTGAGCGCGCCGATCCTCTGCGCGCTCGCCGTCGGACTGCTCGGCGCGGGGCTGGCGGCGTTCGTCGCCTCCTGGCACGGCTGGGGGTATCAGCGCCCCTGAGCCCCTAAGGGACGGCCCCCCTAGGGGACGGCCTTCCTAGGGGACGGCCTTCCTAGGGGACGGCCTTCCTAGGGGACGGCCCTCCAAGAGACCGAGACCCTCATCGACCCCGTAGGCCCTGAGAGCCAGGGCCCCTCATAACCCCCACGGCACCCCACGCGCCGTGGGTCCTCACTCCGGAGCCGCAGTCAGCGGACGTGGTTCCGGAACGTGCCGTGTCCCGTGGGGACGGGGAGCGGCACAGTCGCCGGACCCGGCAGCGGAACCACCCCCCATTCCGCACCGGGTCCGGCGGCACATCCCGGCCCAGCGGGCACGCGCGTGGCGCTGGCCGCTCGGGCCACGCGGCCCCTGTGAGCCGCGCGAGCTGAACTGCTGCGGCGCCGACCGTACGACGGGCTCCCGCACCCGAGTCGCACCGCCGCCCCGCCCCTCCACGGCCCCGCCCTGCGACCCGCCTCCCCCCTCCCACCCCCTTCTCCTCCCACCCCTCCCTCATTCCTCCCCCACCTCCCGCCACCCCTTACTTCCCGTACCCCTCCCAGCTCCTGCCCTCCTCCCCGCCCCCTCTCCTGCCTTCCTCTACCTTCCGGCTCCCTCCCGCCACCCCTACTTCCCGCGCCCCTCCCACCTCCGCCTCCCACCTCCGCCTCTCCTCTCCGCCCCCTACCCCCCGGCCCCCTACCTCCCGCCCGCCTCCGAAGCCCCGTGCCGCCACAGCTCGTCAGGAACCCCACTTCCATGATCGAAATCCTGAGACAGCTGCCCGGTCCTCCCGGGCGCAGAAGACTCCTCGACGCCGCCCTCTCCCTCGCCCTCTTCGCCTGCGCCCTCCCCGGCAGCCAGGTCGCCTTCCCCGGCAAGGACCCCGAACTGTCCGTCTGGCCGGGACTCCTGCTGGCCGGCGTCGCGTGCGCGGTGCTGCCGTGGCGCCGGAAGCGGCCCCGCGCGACGGTCGCCGTGATCTTCGTGTGCACGACGGTGATGTCGGCCCTCGGGTACCTGCTCTCGGTGATGATGCTGGCGCCGCTGATGGTCGCCCTGCACACGCTCGCGGTGAGCACGGACCGGCGGACGGCGAACACCTTCGCGTTCACCGGGATCGCGGTGCTGACCGGGACCGAGCTGTTCCTGGGGCCTACGGGGGAACCCCTGGTACTCAAGGTGCTCAGTCCCGCGGCGTGGCTCCTGCTGCCGACCTCGCTGGGGACGGTGACACGGCTGCGCGGAGCGTGGCTCACGGCGGAACGCGCTCGGGCCGAGCATGCCGAGCGGACCCGGGAGGAGGAGGCGCGGCGACGGGTCACCGAGGAGCGGCTGCGGATCGCGCGTGATCTGCACGACGTCGTCGCGCACCATCTCGTCCTCGCCAACCTCCAGGCCGGCGCCGTCGCCCGGTCGCTGCGGGCGCGGCCCGAGGAGGCGGCGGAAACCGTGGTCGCGCTGACGGACACGACGGCTTCGGCGCTGCGTGAACTCAAGGCGACGGTGGGGTTGTTGAGGCACTCCGGGGGTGTCGATCCCGGCGGATCGGCCGACGCCGTGCCCGGTGTCGCGCATCTTCCCGACCTCGCGGCGTCGTTCCGGGGGGCGGGGCTGTCGGTGACCGTCGATGTCGAGGGGGAGCCCCGTCCGCTGCCGTCCGGCGCCGACGTCACGGCGTACCGCATAGTGCAGGAGGCTCTGACGAACGTGACCAAGCACGCCGCCACCGGTTCCGCCCGGGTCCGGCTCTCCTATCTTCCCGAGCGGCTCGACCTCTCCGTCGTCAACGAGGGCGCGAGCACGCCGCGTTCGACGCCGCGCTCCTCCGGAGGGGTGGCGGGGGGAGGGGGCTACGGCCTCGTCGGGATGCGGGAACGGGCCCGCGCGGTGGGGGGCCAGGTCCGTACGGGGCATCGGCCTCGGGGCGGGTTCGAGGTGGTGGCGGAGCTGCCGCTGACGCCGTCGGGGTCGTAGGGGGTTGCCCGTAGACCCGTAGTACTCGCGAGCCGGCCCGCCGACCCCTGTGAGACCCGTAGTACCTACGAGCCACCCGACCCGCCCCCGTACGACCCGTAATACCTGGGAGCCACTCGCCTCGCCCCCGCACGACCCGTAGTACCTGAGAGCCACCTCGCCCCACCCCGCCCCGCCCCCTCCCACCCCCTCTCTCCCTCCCCCCGCCACCCCCGAAAAAGAATTAGCTTGCGTGACTCAAGCAATCCTGTTTATGCTTGCGTAAGTCAAGCAACCTCCCTGAGGCCGGCTGCCGGACGCTCGCCCCCTCAGGCCCCCTCTCCCCACCCCCGCCACCACCCCACCTCCCGGAGGCCCCGCCATGTCCAACGCACTTGCCCGACCCGCCTCGGCAGGGTCATCAGCCCAGCCGAAGCCGAACGCCGTGGTGGCGGTGCTGGCGATGGCCGGGATCGTCGTCTCGCTGATGCAGACCCTGGTCATCCCGATCGTCCCGGAGCTGCCGAACCTGCTGAACGCCTCCGCGTCGGACACCGCCTGGGCGGTCACCGCGACGCTGCTGGCCGCCGCCGTGGCGACGCCGGTCGTCGGGCGGCTCGGGGACATGTTCGGCAAGCGGCGGATGCTGCTGGTCAGCATCGTCCTGCTGGTCTCCGGCTCACTGGTCTGCGCCCTCGCCGACTCCCTCGTACCGATGATCGTCGGCCGTGGTCTCCAGGGCCTGTCCGCCGCCGTCGTCCCGCTCGGGATCAGCATCCTGCGGGACACCGTCCCGGCGGAGAAGCTCGCCGGCTCCACCGGCATCATGAGCGCCTCGCTCGGGGTCGGCGGCGCGCTGGGCCTGCCGATCGCCGCGTTCATCGCGGAGAACTGGGACTGGCACATCCTGTTCTGGACGTCCGCCGCGCTGGGTGTCGTCTCGTTCCTGCTGGTCATGGCGTTCGTCCCGGAGTCCCAGAACCGCGCCGGGGGCCGTTTCGACCTCGTCGGCTCGCTGGGGCTGTCCGCCGGCCTCGTCTCGCTGCTGCTGACCGTCTCGAAGGGCGCGACCTGGGGCTGGACCTCCGGTACGACGCTGACGCTGGGTGTCGCCGCCGTCGTCATCCTGCTGGCCTGGGGCTGGTGGGAGCTGAAGGCGAAGCAGCCGCTGGTCGATCTGCGGACCACCGCGAAGACACAGGTGCTGTTCACCAACCTCGCCTCGATCGCGCTCGGGTTCTCGATGTTCGCGACGTCCCTGGTGCTGCCGCAGCTGCTCCAGCTGCCGAAGGAGACCGGGTACGGGCTCGGCGAGTCGATGCTGACCGTGGGCCTGGTGCTGGCGCCGCAGGGCTTCGTCATGATGGTGATGTCCGCGCTGTCCGCGAAGGTCACGAAGGCCAAGGGGCCGAAGATCACGCTGATGATCGGTGCGCTGATCGTCGCCAGTGGCTACGCGCTGAACATCATGCTGATGTCGGAGATCTGGCACCTGGTCCTGGTGTCCTGCATCATCGGCGCCGGTGTCGGCTTCACGTACGGCGCGCTGCCCGCGCTGATCATGGGCGCGGTCGACCCGTCCCAGACGGGTGCGGCGAACAGCCTCAACACGCTGATGCGGTCGCTGGGTACGTCGTTCGCCAGCGCCATCGTGGGCGTCATCCTCGCCCAGATGACCACGGACTTCGGCGGGCACTCGTTCGCCTCGGAGAACGGCTTCAAGGTGGTCATGGCCATCGGCGCCGGGGCGGCCCTGGTCGCCTTCCTGCTCGCCACGTTCATCCCGAAGCGGCGGGAGACGGCCGGGGAGGAGCCCGCGGGCGACAGCCCGGCGGAGCCGGCGACGGCGGGGGCGAAGGCGTAGGCATCGCCTGCTGAGCAGCGGAAGGGCCCGGGACGGGATCGTCCCGGGCCCTTCGGCGTTCCTCGGCCCGATCGGCCGGAGTGACCCACGCCACACCCTCGACGTCCGCGGATTGCTTGCGTAACTCAAGCAATCGAATATGATTGAGTAAGTCAAGCAACGAACCTGCAGGGACACCCCGCGGCGGCCCGAGCACCAAGGAGCGCAGTCATGGAGCGGAACCAGGCCCCCACCACCGGCCCCCTCGCCTCCTTCCTCCGCTTCGTGCTCTGCGGCGGCGGCATCGGCGTCCTGTCCAGCCTGGCGGTGCCGCTGGTCGCGATGTCGATGCCGTGGGTGGTGGCCAACGCGGTCATCACGGTCGTGTCGACGGTCCTGTGCACCGAGCTGCACTCCCGCTTCACCTTCGGCACCGGCAAGCGCGCCGGGCTGCGGCAGCACTGGCAGTCGGCGGGTTCGGCGGGCGTGGCGTACGCCGTGACGAGCGCGGCGGTGCTGGTGCTGCACGCGGTGCAGGCGTCGCCGAGCATGCTGACCGAGCAGATCGTGTACCTGAGCGCCTCCGGGCTCGCCGGGATCGGACGGTTCCTGGTGCTGCGGCTGTTCGTCTTCGCCGGTCGCCGTACGCAGCGGACGGCCCGCCCGCAGCTCCCCGCGCTGACGGCCGGCGCCGCGCTGCCCGCGCTGTCGTAGTCACGCCGGGCGCCCGGCCCGTCGTGGCCGCTCACTACGATCGGGCGCATGGACTGGCTCGAACGGGTGGCGGAGCTGCGGCAGTGGACGCGACAGGGGGTGCGGGCGCCGCACAAACCGCTCCTCCTGCTGTACGCGCTCGGCAGGTTCCGGCAGGACGCCGGGGAGGGGCTCAAGTACTCGGTGGTCGAGGGGGAGTTGAAGAGCCTCCTCGCGGAGTACGGGCCCACGCACCCGACGACCCCCGCGTACCCGTTCCACCACCTCGTGAGCGACGGCGTCTGGGAGGTCCGCAGCGACCTCGGGGACGGCAGTCCCGGCAGCCGCGTAGGGCAGTTGAGGGAGTCCGGGGCGACGGGCCGCCTCGTCCCCGAACTCCAGTCGGATCTACGACGCCGTCCCGAACTCCTCTGGCAGCTCACCCAGTTGCTCCTGGAGCGGCACTTCCCGCCCTCCCTGCACGCGGAGTTGTGCGAGGCGGTCGGCCTGGAGCCGGAGCCGTACCCTCTCCTGGCCCGCTACTCCCTGGCCGGGCGGCGCCAACGGGACCCTCGGATGCGGGAGTTGGTCCTCGCGGCCTACGACCACCAGTGCGCGTTCTGCGGTTTCGACGGCCGCCTCGGCTCCCGTCCCGTCGGTCTCGAAGCGGCCCACGTCCGCTGGTGGGCCTTCGACGGGCCCGACACCGTCGACAACGGCCTCTGCCTGTGCGCCCTCCACCACAAGCTCTTCGACAAGGGCGTCCTGGGCCTCACACCCGCCCACCGCATCACCATCTCCCCCCACTTCACCGGCGCCTCCCCCGCCGCCCACACCCACGTCACCGCCCTCACCGACCGCCCCCTCCGGGGCCTCCGCCCCGATGAGAACCCGATCCTGACGGCTCACCGGGAGTGGCATACGCGGGAGGTGTTCAGGGGGGCGGCGTAAGCGGAGGCGGGTAGGTCAACTCCGGCCTCGGGCACGTACGGCGGCAATCACTCAAAGGTGGCCACGGCCTGACCTCTCCCACATGCCGCCCCACTCCCCAAAGTGAGGCGGCACGCAAGGCACTTGGGGTCAGCGCCAAGGGGCCAGGTGGTACCAGACCTGGTAGTTGCCGCCGTTGCAGGGGAGGGTGTAGACGGCGCCGTCGTAGTTGGCGTCGAGGCAGCGGCCGGTGGCTTTGTTGACGATGCGGTAGACGTTGGTGTGGCGTTGCATGCGTTCGATCCAGCGGGAGCCGAGGTCGTCGACGCGCCAGCGTTGGTAGTCGCCGTTGTTGCAGTTCAGGCCGTAGACGGCGCCGGCGTGGTTGCTGTCGAGGCAGGTCCAGACGGCGCTGTCGCGGACGATCTCGTAGTAGCCGCCTTCCTTGAGGTTGAAGGCGAACTTGTGGCCCGGGACGGAGAAGTCCTTGGTCCAGGCGTCGGCGCCGGGGCGGATGTGGAGGGACTGGCCGGTCTGGTTGTTGTCCAGGTAGTGCCAGCCGGAGGGGGCGGCCGAGGCGGGGGTCTGGGCGAAGGCGAGCAGGGCCGCGGTTAAGGCGGTGGTGAGGGTGGCGAGTCTGGTGCGGCGTGTCTTCACGGGGGTCTCCTGGTCGAGAGGGACGTCAACTCGCCTTAGGAGAGGGGGAAGTTGAGGGTGTGGTTGCGGAAGTCTTGGGGGAGATTTGACTGTTGCTTGGGGTGGAGTGGTCCCCTTCGGCTCCCCTGAGATCATCCGTACATGCTTCGACTCGACGACCACCTCGGCCACCTCGCCTACACCACGACCGGCGACGGCCCACCCCTCGTCCTTGTGCACGCGGGCGTCGCCGACCACCGCATGTGGGACGCGGTCGTCCCCGCCTTCGCGGCCGGCCACACCGTCATCCGCTACGACCTGCGGGGCTTCGGCGAATCTGGCGTGCCGACGGGGCCGTTCAGCGAGGCGGAGGATCTCGGGCGGCTCCTGGACCACCTCGGGTACGACCGCGTACGGCTCGTCGGGGCGTCCTGGGGTGGGCGAGTAGCCCTCGACTTCACCCTCACCCACCCCGAGCGCGTCGAGTCCCTGGCGATCCTCGCGGCGCCCTGGCCGGGGTTTGCCTGGGGCGAGGAGATGGTCACCTACGACGCGGCGGAGACAGCCCTGTTGGAGGCGGGTGATGTGGACGACGCCGTCGAGCTCAACCTCGACATGTGGCTCCGGGGGCCCTCACGGACGTGGGACGACGTGGAGGCGGGGCTCTCCGAGCAACTCCGGTCGCCTATGCGGACGTTGCTGCTGAACCAGGATGTCGTGGGGCGGTACTCCCAGGGGCCCGGGGCGGGGGAGTTGGCGGGGCTGTCCGTGCGTACGTTGGTGGGCGTGGGGAAGTTGGACGTCGCCGACTTCCAGGAGATCGCCCGGAGGTACGCCGCTGAGATTCCCGGCGCGGAGTTCGTCGAGTTCGCGAGCGCGGCGCACCTCATCGCGATGGATGCGCCGGGGGAAGTCGGGGACGTGCTGAAGGAGTTCCTCGGGGTTAGCGGGCGTCCTTGACCGAGTCGGAGCAGGCGCCGCCCACTGATGCTGCTCACCCCCGGGTACCGTTCCTGGTAGCGGCTCGACTCCACGGAAGCGGACGGTTCGGCTATGGCGTATGAGTTGGAGGAGCAGGAGGCCATCGGCCTTCGCATCAAACGGCGTTGCCTCGGTCTGGGTATGCCGCAGGCCGACCTCGCGGCGGCGGTGGGGAAGACCCAAGGGTGGGTGTCGCGTGTCGAGAAGGGCCGCATCGAACTTGACCGGGCCGGGCTGGTCAACTCCATCGCGGCGGCCCTGCACTGCCACCCCAACGATCTGATCTCCCGCCCCTACCTGGGAAGTTCGTCCGACGAACAGTGGCAACCGGCCGCCGCGTCGATCCTGCGGGAGCTACGCCGCTACGACCTCACTCCCGTGTTCGACGGCACTCCGCGCACCTCGGCCGAGTTGTGGGCCGACATGCCCCGCCTGCACCGGCTCCGGGACGCCGCCGCCAACATCGCCGTTCTGCGGAGCCTGCCGGACTTCTTCCGTAAGGCTCACGCTTTGGCAGACAGGTCACGAGGGCACGAGCGGGAAGAGGCGTTCGGGATCTACGCGGTGTGCTGCAAGTTCGCGCACACCGCCGCCCACTCCCTCGGCCACCCGGAGCTGATCGCCGCGACGTGCGAGCGTGCCGCCTGGGCCTCCCGTCTCTCCGGAGACCCCGTACTGCCCGCCGTGGCCGACTGGATGCGCGTGTGGGACATGTGGGCGACGGCCGACTGGGCGGACGCGATCGCCTTGGCGGACAAGGCCCTGCGAGGGATCGAGGCCGAGTACGAAGCAGGTCGCCCCTTGGCCGTCCGCGCCTGGGGGGAGCCTCCAGCTACGCACAGCCGTTTCGGCGGCAAGGGCCAATAACCGTTCCGAGGCCGAGCACCGGATAGCGCTGGCGAGGCAGGCCGCCGACCGGACGGACCAGGAACCCGCTCCGGTCGCGGACCGGCACTCCCTGACCTTCTCGTCCGGGAACGTGACCGTCCACAGCATCAACGTGGCGCTGGAGATGAGCGACCAGAGCCAGGCCCTGCGCCTCGACCGCGACGCCGACCCCGGCCAGCTCGAAGCTCTGCCGAACTCCCGGCGCGGCCACCACCGCATGGATCTCGCACGGGCCCACCTCTGGGACGGCAACCGGCGTCAGGCACTCACCGAACTGCGTGAGGCCGAGCGGATCGCTCCTCAGCTCGTACGGAACCATCCCATCGCCAGGGCCACCCTCCGGAAGATCGTCTACGCTGAACGGGCCTCCACACGACAGCAGTTGCGCGGCATGTCCAGCCGTTTTCACCTTGATGACCAGGACCTATTCGGCTGACGCATATTCGGGTGGCCACCCGCTCGTAGCTTTCGGAGCATGACGGCAGGAAGCACCCGCCCTGTCCTCGGTCCACGCCGCGAACCCCGGCGCGGGGATCTCGCGTACGACGCCAGAACCCGGCGCATCGGTGTCGTGACGGCGTTACCCGAGGACACCGGCACCGCCGCCTACCAGCTCGTCCCCGAGGCCGGCGGCCATGGCTGGACCGCCCTCGGGAGCAGGCTGGCACTCGTCGCGCCCGATCGGGAGGAGCAAGCCATGACATTGACCGCACCCGAGCCGATGGCCACCGCCGTCGCCCCACGAGACCCCAGGCAGTACGTCTCCCCCGAAGTCTGGGAACGCGAGATCCAACTCCTCATGCGGGACTACCCGTTCGACGAGGTGATGGCCACCCGGCTGTTCGGCGCCGCCGTCTCCTACCTGATCACCGCGATCGAGAAGTGGGGCCAGGGCTTAGAGATGTGCTGCGGTCGGATCGTGGACATCGCCGTGCACGTGTTGATCCTCGACACCCGCAACTACCGGGAGTTCTGTGCCGAGCACTTCGACGGCCGCTTCCTGGAGCACATTCCGGAGATCGCCTTCAAGTACGACGGCTCTGTCGAGCGCACCGCCCAGATCATCGCGGACAACGGCTTCGCCGTGGACTGGAAGCTGTGGGAGGCCGACTACGCCAAGTGCGGGCCGTGCCGTCCCGGCGAGGAATGCCACTGACCGGCAGACCCGGTCGGCACCGCTCACGCCCGGAGGCGCGCACCACGCCCCCGGGCACCTTTTTGCCCAGCTTCAGGCGGATAGCGGTATTCGCTCCCCGAGCAGCGGGCACGGGAGTAACTTGGCGCTCCACCAAGCCACATGACTCCCGGAGGCGCCCCATGTCCGGCCCGGCGCCCACCACCGCACCCGAGTACTGGGACAAGTACCGCCCCGCCCTCCAGGAGCCGCCTGCGGCACGGCTCTTCGACTGGACCGGCTCGGACGACGACGGCCCCGGCGCCGAACTCCTCAACTCCCCGGCCACAGCGCTGGATCTGGGACCGGCGGAGGGGGAGAACGCCGCGTACCTCGCCTGTCACGGTACGAAGGTCACCGCCGTGGATTTCTCCAGCGTTCAGGTCGACCGGGCTCGCCGGTTCTGGTCCCACGTCACCGAGTTGACGTTCGTCCACGCGGAGGCGTGCGCGTATCTGGCCGACGGGACAGGGCAGTTCGACGCGGTCTACTCGACGTGGGGTGCGGTGTGGTTCACCGACCCCGATGACTTGTTCCCCCTCGTACGGCAACGCCTCGCTCCCACCGGCACGTTCGCGTTCTCGCACCGGGAGCCAGCCGCCGGTCAGTACGGCGCGCAGCGGATGGGTGGGAGGTGGCTGGACGGGAGAGAGGGTGAACTGACCGTGTGCCGTTGGCAGTACAGCGCCGATCAGTGGTCGGACATCCTGAAACGGCACGGGTTCGGCGAGGTGCGGGCACAGGTGTGGCCGAACCGGGAGGTGGGGGCGCTGGGGACGCTGATCGTCACAGCCCGGTTGCAGACCCCTTGACCGAGTCGACGAAGGTGTCCCAGGAGGCGGCGGTGAAGAGGAGGGCGCCGAGGGAGGGGGCTTTGCTGTCGCGGACGGGGACGAGGGAGGGGAGGTTGGGGGCGAATTCGAGGCAGGCGCCGCCAGTTGAGTTGCTGTAGCTGCTCTTGCGCCAGTCGGCCGTGCTCAGCAGGGCGGCGGAGACTTCGAGGCAGTCGCCGCCGGTGGAGTTGCTGTAGCTGCTCTTGCGCCACGTGAGGTTGGTCAGATCGACGGATCGCACGGTACTTCCTCCAACAGCCGCAAGATGAACGCGCGTGACTCGGCGGGTGTCAGTGCCAGGTCGCACACGGCATCATATGCACGGAAGAGGTACTCGGCCTTGCTAGATTCTTCGACCACTTCGCCGTCCAGGTCGTTCTCCATGTAGACCACGGTCCTCCCGTCCAGGAGCCGTAGAAACATCACTTCTGTGGTGTCCAAGCCGTGCAGTCCCGTACCGAAGGGCAGCACTCGGATGGTGACGTTCGGGAGGTTGGACGCCTCCAGCAGCCGCTCCAACTGCTCACGCCATTCGGCCGGATCACGCAGTGAATTCCGGAGCGCCGCCTCGGAGAGGATCGAACGGAGCACTGGTGGGTCCTCGCCCTCCAGGATGGCCTGGCGACCGATGCGGGCATCGATCTGCTGCTCCAGCTCCTCCCCCTCAAGACCACCCGCCGAGAGCGCCTCTCGTGCGTACGCCTCCGTCTGAAGTAGCCCATGCAACCTGCTCAGTGAGAACTGCGACAGAGCCACCGCCTTCGCCTCGTACTCCATGTACGGCCGGTACTGCGGCCTGAACTGCTTCTTGTCCGCCGCCGCCAGTTCCCACAGCGTCAGCACCAGCGGCGTCGTCCCGTAGAAGGTGTCCAACCCTGTGGCCACCTCCGGGCTTCCGGTCGTCGCCCCGCTCTCCAGCCTGCTGAACAGCGACTGGTCCCACCCCAGAAGCTCGCTCAACTCCCGGAAACTCAGGCCCCGTTTCTCCCTCAGGTCCTTGATCACCTGCTGGAACCGTTCGCGCGGCTCCTGACTCAACCCCGTGACCGGCCGCCTCGGTGCCATCCCGTCCCCTCCCTCTCTCGTGGTGCATGACCGCGATCCGTGGTGCACCAAACCTGATTCGCCCTGTACGGCAACCACCTCTGGGCCATCCTCGTACTACCCAGGAACACGCAGAGTAGTACAACTAGCGCATTCCGTATAGAACTTGGGCGAAAGGACCGATAACCGATGGAACCGGGAACCCTCTACTACGACCCCGCCACCGACAAGGTCGGCGAGTACCAGGACCACCTCGGCAAGTACGCCATGCTCC
>NZ_JBEXLS010000060.1:0-16745 GCF_040610055.1 Streptomyces sp. NPDC004539
CGGGCAGCGGGCAGCGGGCAGCGGGCAGCGGGCAGCGGGCAGCGGGCAGCGGGCAAAACTACCCGGCCCAACCCCGGGCAAGCACCATCCCCAGATGCCGGGCGCCGTTCGGCAGGCGGCAGGCGGCAGGCGGCAGGCGGCAGGCGGCAGGCGGCAGGCGGCAGGCGAACGTAGCCACTCACGGAAACTCAGCGCAGCAGCACCCGACAGAACCCAGCAACCCCCACGAACCTCAGGGGCGCGGGGAACTGCGCGACCAGCCACAACGCACCCGCACCCTCCAGAACTCAGCCACCCCCACAACCCCTCACACCTCGTACACCACCGTCACCGGCGCATGATCCGACCACCGCTCCCCATGCGTCGCCGCCCGCTCGACATACCCCTTGACCGCCTTCCCCGCCAGCCCCGGCGTCGCGACGTGATAGTCGATCCGCCAACCCGTGTCGTTGTCGAACGCACGCCCCCGATACGACCACCAGGAGTACGGCCCCTCAACATCGGGATGCAGCGCACGCACGACATCGACGTACCCCCCGTCCCCCTCGTCGAACACCCCGCTCAACCACTCCCGCTCCTCCGGCAGAAACCCGGAGTTCTTCGTGTTGCCCCGCCAGTTCTTGAGGTCGGCCTGCTGATGAGCGATGTTCCAGTCACCACAGACGAGAACCTCACGCCCCTCAGCAGCGGCCCGCACCCGCAACCCCTTGAGATGCGCGAGGAACTCGTCCATGAACCGGATCTTCTCGTCCTGCCGCTCGGTCCCGACCTCACCGGAGGGCAGGTAGAGCGATACGACCGTCACACCGGGAAGGTCCGCCTCGACATACCGCCCGCTCCCGTCGAACTCCTCCGACCCGAACCCGACCCGCACCGCGTCCGGCTCACGCCGCGTGTAGAGGGAGACCCCGGCCCGCCCCTTCGCCGCGGCCGGCGCATGCGTGACGAACCACCCCTCCGGCGCCCGCACCTCCTCCGGCAACTGCTTCTCCTCGGCCCGCACCTCCTGGAGACACAGCACATCGGCGGAAGTCTCCGCGAGCCAC
Organism: Streptomyces sp. NPDC004539; assembly: GCF_040610055.1. Lineage (NCBI taxonomy): Bacteria > Bacillati > Actinomycetota > Actinomycetes > Kitasatosporales > Streptomycetaceae > Streptomyces > Streptomyces sp. NPDC004539. Next base: position 1,047 of record NZ_JBEXLS010000060.1, read on the forward strand.
TCCACGAACCCCTTCTTCGCGGCGGCACGCAGCCCGTTCACGTTCACGGTCGTCACGGTGAACACAACACTCGCCTCTCAGCTCGCGGCCACGTGACACCCTTTTTCCCTGGTCACCGTCAGCCCGCGGGAACGATACCGGCACACTGGACCAAGCCCGGACAACCACCCGCCTCCCCTCCTGCATAGAAGTACAGTGAAACGCATGAACATACGCAACCTCCCCTTCGACCACCCCGACGCCGTCAAGCTCAACGACGAGGTCCAGGCCGAGTACCACGAGCGCTACGGCGACGGCGGCGACGCCACCCACCTGGCACCCTCCGACTTCCAGCCGCCCCGGGGCCTCTACCTCATCGCCTACGACGACTCCGACCGCCCCGTCGCCACCGGCGGCTGGCGCAGCCAGGACCAGAACGACGAGGGCTACTCGGACGGCGACGCCGAACTGAAGCGCATGTTCGTCGTCCGCGAGATGCGCGGCGTCGGCCTGGCCCGCCGCATCCTCGCCGCCCTGGAGGACGACGCCCGCGCCGCCGGCCGCACCCGCATGGTCCTGGAGACCGGCACCGAGCAGCCCGAGGCCATCGCCCTCTACCTCTCCAGCGGCTACGAGCCGTGCCCGAAGTTCGGCTACTACCGCGATTACCAGTCGAGCCTCTGCTACGCGAAACCGCTGTAACCCCTCACCTCCTCAGCCCCTCTCTCCCGTCCCCTCCCGCCTTCCCCGCCCGTACCCCTTCATCGTTCCGGCCCCGCCACCCGGTTCACGAATCCGCAGATTTCCCAAAACTTTTTTCCGCACCCCGCCCACCCCGCCCCACCACCCCATTCCCACCCCGCCCCTCACCCCCGCAAGAACGCCAACACCGCCAACACCCTCCGATGCCCCTCCCCCTCCGGCGGCAGATCCAGCTTCACCAGGATCGACCCGATGTGCTTCCCCACCGCCGCCTCCGACACCACCAGCTCCCGGGCGACCGCCGCATTGGACCGCCCCTCGGCGACCAGCGCCAGCACCTCCCGCTCCCGTGCGGTGAGCCGCGCGAGCGGGTCCCGGCGGCGGCGCAGCAACTGCCGTACGACCTCGGGATCGACGACCGTCCCGCCGCCCGCGACCTCGGTCAGCGCGGCGACGAACTCCTCGACCTGCCCGACCCGGTCCTTGAGGAGGTAGCCGACGCCGGCGCCGTCCCCGGAGTCGAGCAGATCGGCGGCGTAGGCGTGCTGCACGTACTGGCTGAGCACGAGCACCGGCAGCCCGGGCCGCTCCTCCCGCAGCAGGACGGCGGCACGCAGCCCCTCGTCCTGGAACCCGGGCGGCATGCGGACATCGGTGACGACGACGTCCGGCGCCTGCTCCCGCACCGCCGCGAGCAGCCCGTCCGCGTCCCCGACGGCCGCGACGACCTCGTGCCCGAACCGGTCGAGCAGCGCGCACAGCCCGTCGCGCAGCAGCACCCCGTCCTCGGCCAGGACGACCCTCAGCCCCACCGGCGCTCCCTCTCCCCCGTCAACGCCCGGCAGCGCAGGGCATCTCCACCCGCAGCACGGTCGGCCCGCCCACCGGACTGCTCAGCGCCAGTCTTCCACCCACCACCGACACCCGGTCGGCGAGCCCGGTGATCCCGCTCCCCCGGGCGGCGTCCGCCCCGCCGCGCCCGTCGTCGCCGACCTCGGCCACCAGCCGCCCCTCCCGCAGCGCGACCCGCACCCAGGCCCGCCCGGCGCCGCTGTGCTTGGCGACGTTGGCGAGCGCCTCCCGGACCACGAAGTACGCGGCTGCCTCGACGGCGTCCGGCAGCCGCCCCGGGAGCGCGCAGCGCGTCTCGACGGGGACGGGCGAGCGGTCGGCGACGTCGGCGACGGCCGCGGGGAGCCCGTGGTCGACGAGGACCCGGGGGTGGATGCCCTGGATCAGCTCCCGGAGTTCCGCGAGCGCCGCGCCCGCCTCCTCGTGCGCGCGCGCCAGTTGCCCGGCGAGCGCGCTGCCCGGCGGCGCGTCGAGACGGGCGAGGCCGAGGGCCATCGAGAGGGCGACGAGCCGTTGCTGGGCGCCGTCGTGCAGATCGCGTTCGATGCGCCGCCGCTCGGCCTCGAAGGCGTCGACCAGACGGGCCCGGGAGCGGGTGAGTTCGACGACCCGTGCGCCGAGGTCGCTCCCGCGCGGGGCGACGAGAAGCCGGGTCAGCGCACCGCGCGCGCCCGCGGCGACGCCGAGGACGTAGAGCCCGGCGGCCAGCAGCAGCATCCCGCCCAGGCAGGCCGCGCAGGCGGCGGGCCACCCGGTGACCGTCCACACCTTGAGCACCTTGGTCTCGCGCCCGCCGCCGACCGTGCCGAACAGCACCGGCGTCGCGATCGCCGCCAGCGGCCCGCCCAGCGCGACGGCGAGCAGCAGCACCTCGGCCGGCCACCACAGGCAGGCCGTCAGCACGGCGTGCCCCAGTTCCCGCCAGGTGGCCCGCTCCCGGACCCGTACGGCCAGCCAGCCCCGCAGCCCCGGTACGACGGGCTCGGCGTGCGCCCCGGGCGCCTCCTCCCGGTCGACGAGCCGCAGCCGGCGCCGTTCCAGCGCGGCCACGGGCAGCCCGGCGAACGCGAGGCACCCGAGCAGCGGCAGCCCGACGAGGACGACGGCCAGCGCGCCCCCCGCGACCGTCAGCAGGACCAGCCCCACCAGGACGAACGCCCCGGTCAGCGCGCCCGTCAGCAGATACAGCACCGCCCGCCAGGGCCACGGCGACAGTAGGTACCCCCGCCCGGCCAGGCCCTCCCACACGTTCCGCGCGCTCTCGTCCCGCCCCATGCGGATCACCGTAGAAGCACCGCGCGGACCAGGCCATACGGCGAAGCCCACCCCCGGGGGTATGCCTGGCCCCACCCCAGGTGTCGCCCCTGCCCCAACGACCGCGCGGGCCTGCGGACGGTTCGCTGGCTCCATGACCTCGACAGCTCCGGCCACACCCGGCGACACACCCCGTCCCGCCGTCCGACTGACCTCCGTGACCAGGCGGTACGACGCCGGCGTGACCGCCCTCGACGACCTCTCCGTGACCTTCCCCGCCGGGTCCTTCACCGCCGTGATGGGACCGTCCGGCTCCGGCAAGTCGACGCTGCTCCAGTGCGCCGCGGGCCTGGACCGGCCGACGTCCGGTTCGGTGCGGATCGACGGCGTCGAGCTGACCGGGCTGAGCGAGCGCCGGCTCACGCTGCTGCGGCGCGCGCACATCGGCTTCGTGTTCCAGTCGTTCAACCTGCTGCCGTCCCTGACGGCCGCCCAGAACGTGGCCCTTCCGCTGCGGCTGGCCGGCCGTCGTCCGGCGCCCGCGCGGGTGCGTGAGGTGCTCGCCCGGGTCGGACTCGCCGACCGCGCGGGCCGGCGTCCCGGCGAGCTGTCGGGCGGCCAGCAGCAACGCGTCGCCCTCGCGCGGGCGTTGATCACCCGTCCGCGTGTGCTGTTCGGCGACGAGCCGACCGGCGCCCTGGACTCGTCGACCGGCCGCGAGGTGCTGCGGCTGCTGCGCGGGATGGTCGACACCGAGGGCCAGACGGTCGTCATGGTGACCCACGATCCGCTGGCCGCGTCGTACGCGGACCGGGTGCTGTTCCTCGTCGACGGGCGGGTGCAGGGCGAGCTGGCGGGAGCGGGGGCGGAGACGATCGCCGCGCGGATGGCGGGGCTGTCGGCAGGGGGGCCGGGCGCTCGCAGCGCCCCCGGCACGCACGCGTGCCTTCCCGCCGCTCCCGGTGCCCGACAGGAGGCGCTGCCGTGCTGAGCTTCACTCTGGCGGGCCTGCGTACGCGCTGGGTGACGTTCCTCGGCGCGTTCGTCGCCCTCGCGCCCGCGGTGGCCCTGCTCGTCGTCATGGGGCAGGCACTGGCCGCCACGCTCCAGGCGCCCCCGCGCGTCCCGGAGCGGTTCGCGGCGGCGCCCGTCGTCGTCCGCGCCGAGGACACCCTGAGGGTGCCCACCCCGACCGGTGTCCGCACCGCCGAACTCGCCATCCCGCACCCCCTCTCCGCCGAGACCCTCACCGCCCTGCGCGCCACGGGCCGCGTCACCGAGGACCGGGCCTTCCCGGTCGGCCTAGGCGGCGACGTCATCGGCCACCCGTGGTCGACGGCGCGTTTCGCCCCGTACCGCCTCAACGCGGGACGTCCGCCGCAAAGTTCCCACGAGGTCGTGGCGACCGGGACCTGGGCAGCACTGGGCGCTCAACTCCGGACGTCCCAGGGCACGTTCACGGTCGTCGGCCGCGCGGACGACCTCGGTTTCGAGCGCGCGCTCTTCTTCACGGACGCCCAGGCCGCCGCCCTCGCCCCGCGGACGGTCCAGGCGGTGGTCGAGGCCGACGCGGCGGCCGTCCGCGCCACGCTGGCGGGCACGGACGCGAAGGTCCTGACCGGTGCCGCCCGCGCGGACGCCGACGCGCGTCCGGACCGTCAGGCGGAGCAACTGACCGGGCTGAACGCCCTGTTCGGGACGGCCGGCGGGGTCACCGGGTTCGTCTCGATCGCCGTCGTGGCCTCCACGTTCGCGTTCACGGTCGCCCAGCGGCGCCGCGAGTTCGGCCTGCTGCGGATGGCGGGCGCGACGCCGGGACAGGTCCGGCGGACGGTTCTCGCGGAGGCCCTGCTGATCGGTGTCCTGGCGTCGGCGGCGGGCTGCGTGCTCGGCGCGTACGCGGCACCGTACGCGGCGGACCTGGTCGTGGACGCCGGTCTCGCCCCCTCCTGGTTCACCGTCGGCGGCCGGTCCTGGCCGTACCACGCGGCCTTCTGGACGGGCCTGACGGTCGCCCTGAGCGGCGCGGTGGCCGCGTCCTGGCGCGCGGGCCGCACCGCCCCGACGCAGGCCCTGCGCGAGGCGTCCGTCGACACGGACACGCTGCCCCGGGGGCGCCGGTGGTGCGGCGCCGCCCTCCTGCTGACGGCGGTCGCGACCCTGGCGTACGGCCTGCTGAGCGACCCGGGCGACCTCCTGCACCGCAAGACGTACATCAGCCGCCCGATGCTGCTGATCACGGCGGTGGCCCTGCTGTCGCCCGTCCTGATCCGCCCTCTGGTCCGGCTGCTCTCCTGGCCGGCCACCCGCTTCCGGGGCGCGGTGGGTCTCCTCGCGCGCGAGAACGCCTCCGCCGCCCTGCGCCGCACGGCCTCCCTGGCGGCGCCCGTCCTCGTCACCGTCGCCCTCTCCGGGTCGCTCCTGGGCGCCCCCGCGACGCTCGCGGAGGCACGCGTGCGTGAAGCACGTCAGCAGACGGCCGCGGACTTCGTCGCCCTGCCGTCGGACCCGGCCTCGGCCGAACGCCTCAAGCACCTCCCGGGAGCCGTCGTGTCGGCCTCCGCCCCCACGGTCCTGCACACCCTGGAGGACGGCGTCGCCCTGGTGAAGTCCGAGGCCCGCGCGGTCGATCCGGCTCTGCTGGAGGCCGTCTCGCGGCTCCCGGTGACGGCCGGGAGCCTCACTGACCTCGACGACGGTTCGATCGTCGTCACGGAGGAATGGGCGCGGCACAGGGTCGGCGAGAAGGTCGGCGTGTGGCTCGCGGACGGCACGCCCCGGACCCTGCGGATCGCCGCCGTCCTCGCCGTCGGCACGGGCGCGGGCGGCGCGTACGTCACCCCGGCGAACGCCCCCGGGGCGACGGTCGACCGCGTCGACGTACGCGTACGCGCGGGCGCCGACCGTACGGCGGTGGAGGCGGCGCTCCGCGCGGTGGGCGGGGTGCGGACGCTCACCACGGCCCAGTGGGCGTCGGCCACCCGTCCCGCCTCGAACCGTGCCGCGCGCGTGGGTGTCTTCCTCGTCCTGGGCATCGCCGTGCTCTACACAGCCCTCGCCCTGGTCAACACCCTGCTGATCGCCGCGTCCGACAGGGGCCGCGAGCTGACGTCCCTGCGGCTGGCCGGCGCGACCCGCGCCCAACTCCTGCGCCTCACCGCCCTGGAGGCCCTCGTCGTCGTGGGCGCGGGCGCGTGCCTGGGCCTGCTGGTGACGTTCGCCGAGCTCTCCGGGATGAGCGCGGCCCTGCACCTCCTGTCGGCGCCCCCGGCCCTGTCGCCGCCCTGGGCGGCCCTGGGCGCGGTCACGGCCGTGTGCGCGCTGCTCGCGGTCCTCGCGTCGGCAGCCGCGCTCGGCGCGCGTGCGGGGCGCAAGGCGTGACGGGCCGGAGCCACGCGGCGGGAAGCCCTCCCCCGCCCCCCTCTCCCGCCGCGTTCCCCCGGCGCTCCTCAAACGCCCTCGACGGCCCCTGAGGCCCCGGAGACCGGCTCCGCGAGCCCCGCCCGCCTCAAGTGGTCCGCGAGGGCCGTGACGGCCGTCCTGGGGCTGTCCCTGACGCCCCAGGCCAGCAGGTGCCGGCGGTGTGCCCAGGCGTCCTGGAGTTCGCACACGTCGAGCGGCTGCCCCGGATCGAGGGCCCGGCGCGGGACGACCGCGAGGCCGACCCCGGCCGTCGCGAGCGCCACCAGGACGTTCAGGCTCACGACGGTCGTCCGGTACCGCGCCACCGGGGCGCGCTCCCCGAGGCAGCGGTCGATCCAGCGGCGCAGCGAGGAACTCTCGTCGAGCCCGACGAGCGGATGCTCGGCGGCCTCCGCGTACGACACGGACGTCCGCCCGGAGAGAATCCCCCCGGCCTGTCCGACCACGACGAGGGAGTCGTCGCCCAGGGGTTCCGTCCGCAGGCCGCAGTCGTGCGCCTCCGCCTCCATGACGACGCCCAGGTCCGCCTCGCCGTCGGCGAGTCTACGCACGGTCCTGGGGGTGGGGCTCTCGCCGACCGTGACATCGACGTCCGGGTGCGCGCCGAGGAACGTCACCAGGGCCCGCGGCACGAGCCGGTGCATGGCGGAGCCGCCGCCCAGCAGGACGAGCGGGGCCGTGGGAGAGCGGCTGTAGCTGGCGACGGCGCCCTCCAGGCGGGCGGTGCGGTCGAGCACGTCGCGCGCGTGCCGGGCGAGGGTCGTGCCGGCCGGGGTGGGCCGTACGCCGCGTCGTTCGCGGACCAGGAGGGCGACGTCCGCCTGGCGCTCCAGCGCGCGTACGCGTGCGCTGGCCGACGGGAGGCTGAGGTGCATCCTGCGGGCGCCGGCTGTGATGGACCCCTCCGTCACGACGTGGAGGAAGAGCCGCAGGTCGTCCAGGTCGTAGCGCACGTCCTCAGCCTACGGCCGGGCCTTAGGCAGGATGCGTCGATCGCGCATTGTGGGCGCGCCGGTGGTACCGGGATGCTCGACGGGTGTCCGAGTTGCTGATCGTCCTGCTGGCCGGTGTCGCCTCCGGCGCCCTGAACGCCATCGGGGGCGGCGGTACGTTCGTCGCGCTGCCCGCCCTCGTCGCCCTCGGCGTGCCCCCGGTCACCGCGAACGCGGTGTCCCGGGTCGCGCTGGTGCCCGGTTCGGTGGCGAGCGCGTGGGTGTACCGGCGGGAGATCAAGCAGGTCGGAGCGGTTTCGACGCGGACCCTGACGGCGATCAGCGTGCTGGGCGGCGCGGTCGGCGCGGCGCTCCTGCTGGCCCTCCCGGCGTCGTCCTTCGACGCGGCGGTCCCCTGGCTGCTGGCGTTCGCGACGGTGGCCCTGGCCTGCGGTCCCCGTCTCTCCCGGGCGCTCGCCGCCTCCCGGGGACGCACCGCCCTGCTGTCCCCGCCCGCCCTCCTGACGAGCCAGTTCGTGCTGGGCGTGTACGGCGGATACTTCGGCGGAGCCGTAGGCATCCTGATGATGGCCCTGTGGAGCGTCGGTACGGGTCTCGACGCGGCGACGGGCAATCCGATGCGCACGGCGCAGGTGACGGCCGTCTATCTGAGCGCGACGGTCCTGTTCCTCGCGGCCTCCGACGCGCTGAGCGCCCCGCGTCACCTGACGGCCCTCCTGGCGGGCGCGGTCGTCGGCGGCTTCGCGGGCGCCCACCTGGGCCGCCGGATGCCCGCCCGGCTGCTCCAGGGCATCGTCCTGGCGACGGCGGCGGCGATGACGGTCCTGTACTTCCTACGCGGCTGACGCCGAGGAGCCCCCCCATGACCGAACAGATCCCCGCGCCGCTCCACGCGCGCGTGGCCGTCTCCTACCGCGCGTGCCTCCTGTCCGACCTCGCCCGGACGGCCGTCCCGATCCCCGAGTCCTCCCCCACCCCCGGCGCCCTCCTGTCCGAGGCCGCCGCCATCCTCACCGCCGCCCACCGACTCCTGGAGGCCGCGGCCGTCCACGAACGCCTCGCGGGCACCGACTGGGACACCATCGGCACCACCCTGAACATCTCCCCCCGCGCCGCCCGCGTCCGCTTCGCCCTCGCCGAGGCGGCCTTCCACGACCAACTGCGCCGCCCCACAGCCCCCGACCCGGCCACGGCCGCCCAACTCCCGTCCTACGTCCTCCAGGAGCCCCTGGAAGCCGCCCTCGACCTCGACGACTGGGTCCTGCGCCACCCGGACAACGAAACCCCACCCGGCCCCACCCCGGTCTCCGGCGCCCTCCCCCGGACACCCCGTCAGCAGAAGAGCCCATCCTGAGCGGACGGTGGGTACACGCCCTGACATGGCAGATGCCGATCCGCATCAGCAGGACCACCACGCGCCCAGCAGTCGGCCCGGCCTCGATCCGGACGGCGCCGACCGGTCCGAGCTCCCCAGGCCCGCAGGAACCCGTCACCGCCAACGAAATCACCGCCCCAGCCTTCCGAGTCGCCCCTTGTAAAGATTTTATCTGGATGACCGAAAAGAGTCGCTAATTCTGTCGCTTTCCGCGCCCCACACCATTCAGCGACCGACGGGACAGTCGCCTTGACGATTCCTTTAAGGTCCGCCTAAGATCGGCCCGCGACCTTGAGTTGCAAACGTTGTACAGCACGTTCACTCAGAGCGGGCGACGGGGGTGGCAACGTTCGATGCGCCGAGACCATTCGCTCGCATGTCCATTGGCGAAAGGTTAGTGAAGTGCGATCCGAAATGACTCTCACGGGCTCGAATTCCGCCGAGGCTCTGGCGGCGCAGGAGTTCGCGAACAGCGTTCTCAGCTTGGCGGTCCCGGGCTTCCACGCGGACTGCGAGACGCCGGCCATGGCCACACCGGCCACGCCGGCCGCTGCCCAATTCGTGATCCAGGGCAGCACGATCTGCCTGGTCTGCTGACACAGGACTGAGCCTGCCGCCGGAGAGGCCCGTCATGTCCGGGCCTCTCCGGCGCGCGGTTCCGCGATACTCACGACAACGGCCAGGTATGCGACGGGGGAGACGGACAGTCTGGTGAAATGGAAGTGGCGGGGGCAGCGCAAATCGAATTCTACAGTCGCCCAGGAAGCGGCGGATCGCACATTTCTTCCGATAGGGATCGGTCAGGCTCTGGCGGCTGCGGAAACCCTTTTTCTCCGCGAGGAATTCGAAAAGGACGGATATCTGAGGGGCACATCGGCCCAGCAGTATCCGGAAGGCACATTGAGACACCGGTTGGGCCGTGTACTCGACCATCCGCGCACCCCCCGATTACTCGCGGGAGTCACCCTGGCCGCATCGGCGGGGCTGGTGCTTGCCCGTGGCAACCGGAACGCGCAGATCGCCGCCGCGGCGGTCATCGCGACGTGCAACCGGCTGAGTGAGATCCGTACTCCGTACGGACGGGACGGCGCGGACCAGATGACAGCGGTCATCACCCAGTACCGGGCCCTCACCGGGCTGATTCCCGACCAGCGGCTCTCCGACGACCTCTTCCTGCGCGCGGTCAACCTCCAGGCCGGACTGAGCTACGCGGTCTCGGGGATCTCCAAGGCATTCGGCAGCAGTTGGGTCCAGGGCGACGCGCTGCTCGAGGTCCTCCGGACAGAGGCGTACGGCCGGGGCCCCGCCGCGACGATCCTGCGCGAGTACCCGCGCCTCTGCCGGGCCCTGACTGTCGGGACGGTGGTGTGGGAGACGTCCTTCCCGCTCGTCTACCTGTTGCCGCGCGAGCATGCCTCCCACGCGCTCACGGCCGTCAAGGCATTCCACGTCGGCGTGGCGACCGCCATGGAACTGCCGCGCTTCGTCTGGGGGTTCTTCGGATCGCATGGAGCCGTCGGCTACGTTCTGGACACCCGGGGCACCTCCCGGACGTTCGAGAAGGCCGTGTTCGGCATCGCCGCCGGCGCCGTCCTCACGAGCGCGCTGATCGCCCGCGAAAAGCGCCGGATCGCCGAGCAGCGCCGCCTCGGCCCCAAGGGCGCCGCACGGCTCCGCCACGCCCACGGCGACATCGAGTACCGAGTGGACCGCCCCGCACAGGGGACCCCCTCCGGCGCGGTGATCATCCTGGAGTGCGGCCTCGGGCAGTCCTTCGAATCGTGGGAATGGGTCGCGGAGAGCCTGGCCGAGGACCATACGGTCATCCGCTACCACCGCTCCGGATACGGGCTCACGACGTCCCGGGCGGCGAACGGCGACCTCCTCGCCGCCGTGCTCGACGAGGTCGGTGTCGAGGGCCGGATCGTGGTGGCCACCCACTCGATCGGGTCGCTGAGCGCCGCCTCCTACCTGGGTGAAGGGCCCCTCGCCGGCCGGGTCGAGAAACTGATCGTCGTCGACGGCACCGACCCGGTGCTGCTGGACGAGGACCGCACGGACCGCAGGCGGCTCGGCCGCTTCCTCCAGGCGCAGGTCTACACGCTCGTGGCGGCGCTCACCGGGATCTACGAGTGGGCTCCCAACGCGGTGGAGCGACAGGCGGGCTACACGCCCGACGTCCAGTACAGCCACGTGCAGTTCGTGTTCTCGCCGAGAAACATCGTCAACTCGGTCCGCGAGTACCGCGGTATGAAGACCCAGGGCGCCGTGGAGCGCCTCGGCGCGGTCGGCTCCGTCCTGGTCGTCGCCTCGGACGAGTACGCCGACCAGCAGGCGGTGCTGGCCGAGAAGCTCGGGGCGGAGTACGAGGTGGTACGCGGCTCGGCGCACCGGTCGATCATCGGGTACCGGGAGCACGCCGAACTGGTCGAGGGCGCTATCAGAAGGTTCATCGATGTCTGCTGACCGGCTCAAGGGCGGGGTGGCCGCCGTCGCGGTCGGGGCGCTCGCGGCGCACCTGGTGGCGACCGTGCTCCAGAACACCCCCGACTCGTACAACCAGGACATGCGCATGTTCACGGGCGGCTGGCCCATTCCCGGCTGGCGATTCTTCGCACCGAACCCGGGCGTGCAGAACGTGCACCTGCTGGTACGGGAGACCACCGACGAGGGCCCGACGCCGTGGCGCGACGTGACGCCCGTCGTACCGCACGGATGGACACAGGTGCTGTACAACCCTCAAAGCCGCGGGCCCAAGGCGCTCTTCGACGCCATGCAGCAGCTCTCCGTCATGAGCGCGAATCAGGCCGACTTCTCGTGGGTCACCCGGAGCCTGCCGTACGACCTGGTGCTCGCGGCGAGCCGGGCCGCGGTGACCGACGAGGCTCGGGCGCTGCAATTCCTGCTGATGAACGTGTTCCCCAGTGCGCCCGAGGAGCAGCGGATGAAGCCGGTCCTCACCTCCGAGTGGATCACCTTGGACGCCACCCGCCGCCCGGCGGGAGCCGCCGCGTGACCATGGAGAGGTTCGAGGGGGCGGAGCTGCACGTCCATGTCACGGGCTCCATCAGCGCCGCGCTCGTGCCGTGGTGGCTCCACTGGCTGCGGGAGTTCCAGCCGGAGCTGGCCGTGAACGTGTCGGTGACGCCCGCCGCGTCGCGGTTCCTGGCGGTCCGGGCGCTGCGCCACCTGGCCAACGGCGCGGTGTGGGTCGACTCCTGGGACGACCCCGACGTACCGCGCGAGGTCAACTCGGGGAAGAGCGGCTCCTCCGAGTGCTTCCTCGTCTTCCCCGCCACGCTGGACACCGTCATGCGCCTGGCTCAGGGACGCGCGGACTCGCCCGCCCTCATGATGCTCCAGCTGACCGACGCGCCCCTGGTGATCGCGGACACGTTCCCGGGGTCCAACGAGATCGTCGAGGACAACGTGCGGAGACTGAAGCTGCGCCCGAACGTCGAGTTCGCGCCGCGGGTCAACGGCGTACGCGCGAGCGACCGGCAGACGGCAGAGGTGGGTTTCAACCTGCCGGGTGCCCTGGCTGTGGCCAACAGGATGCGGAAGAAGGGGCGTTCCGGTGAGTGAACCGAGCGTGTACGACGAGGCGGCGATCGAGGCGTACGACCTGGTGTCGTCCAGGCTCTCCCCGGGGGCCGGGCTGGTGGCCTGGGTGTCGTCCCACCGGTCCCTGGACGGGACGACCGTCCTCGACCTGGGGTGCGGCACGGGCGTGTCCTCGTTCGCGCTCGCCGAGGCCGGTGCGCGGGTCGTGGCCGTCGACGCCTCCCGGCCGTCGCTGGACGTGCTGGAGAAAAGGCGCCTCGACCGCGACATCGAGGCGGTGGAGGGCGATTTCCGCGACCTCCGGGTCGACTCCGCGTTCGACGTCGTCACGATGTCCCGGAACACCTTCTTCCTCGCCCAGGAGCAGGAGGAGAAGATCGATCTCCTGCGGGGCATCGCCCGGCACCTGAAGCCGGGCGGCGCGGCCTTCCTGGACTGCACCGACCCGTCCGAGTTCCAGCGCGCGGGCGGCGACGCGCGGTCGGTCACCTACCCGCTGGGCCGGGAGCGGATGGTGACGGTGACGCAGACCTCGGACCGCGCCGCCCAGATGGTGCTGAGCATCTTCCAGGTGCAGGGCGCGTCCACTCTCACCGTGTTCCACGAGCACGCCACCTGGGCCACGGTGGCGGAGATCCGGCTGATGGCACGGATCGCGGGGCTGGAGGTGACGGGCGTCGACGGGTCGTACGCGGGAGAGCCCTACACCGCCCGCTCGCGGGAGATGCTGGTCGTTCTGGAGCGGCAGTGAGCGAAGTGCCGGCGATCGCCGCGGAGGACGCCACGGTCGTCCTGGACGGGACCACTCTCCTCGCCCCGACGACGTTCGCGGTGATGCCCGGCGCGTTCTGGTGCCTCACCGGAAGCAACGGCTCCGGAAAGACGACGCTCCTGCGTGCCTTCCTGGGGAGCCGGAGGCTGACGGGCGGCGCCGTGCTCGTGCGCGGCGAGACCGTCGACATGGCCAGGCCACGGCACCGGCGCCTGATGGCCTCGCTCGTCGAACCGATCCCCGTCGCCCGTGACATGACGCTCCGCGAGCAGGTGACCATGGTCGCCGCCTCCTGGTTCGGCAACACCACGGAGACCGCCGACCGCGCCGACGAGATCATCGGGCGGCTGGGGCTCACCGCGCTGGGCACCCGCTTCCCCTCCCAGCTCTCCTCCGGCCAACTCCAGCTCTTCAACCTGGCCCTGACCCTGGTCCGCCCGGCCGACGTCATCCTCCTCGACGAACCCGAGCGGCACCTCGACGCCGGTCGCGTCGACCTCGTCGCCGCCCTGCTCGCCGAGCGGGCGGAGCAGGGGACGTCGTTCCTGGTCGCCACCCACGAGGCCGCCATGGTGGACGCCTGCGACGGCGTCATGGAGCTGGGATGACCACGGACAGCGCCACCACGATCGAGGCCGACCCCAGGGACCGCGTCCACGCCGTACGGCACCGGTACGCCCACCGCGGCGGACGCGCCACGGTGCAGGACTGGGCGTACACCGTCTACCTCAGCGTCATCCTCGGCGCCGTCTACGTGGCACCCGTCGTCCACCTGATGCGCACCACGGAGGCGCTCGTCCCCCTGCCCTCCGCCGGGCCGGCGACATCCGCGGCCTGCCTGGTCGCGGCCGTGGCTGTCTGGGGGGCCCAGCTCACCAGCCGGTTCTGGGGACCTCTGGTGCTCAAGCCGTTCGTGCTGCACGTTTTCACGACGACGGACCTGTCCCCGGCGGACTACCTCAACACGATCGCCCGCCGCCGGCTCGCGTACGCGGGGCTCGGCACGTTCCTGACAGTCTGTACGGCGGCGTTCCTCGCGACCGACCTGTTCGACGACCCGGGAAGCACGCTGCTGCCGCAGGGCGTCGCCGTCGCGGTCGGCATCGGCGCCGTCGCCCCCGTGGCCTGGTTGTGGAGCCAGATCCGTACGGTCCGCGAGAACGTTCTGTTCGCCGGCGCCGTGGCCGTCGCGGCGACCGCCATCGCGCTGCTCGGCCGGTCCGCCCTCCTGGGCGGGGGCGGCCTGTGGCTCGTCACCGGTGTGCTCGCGGTCGCCGCCGCCGTCCTCGGCCGGTCCGCCTTCCGGTCCGTCCGTACGGTCGATCTCGCCCGGCTCACCCGGGAATCGGCGCGCGCCGCCGAAGCCCAGACCTTCGCCTGGACCGGCACGCTCCACCACGCGCTCGACCTGTACCGCCCCCAACCGCGCGGGCTCACCTCCGCCCTGACGCGCCGGGACGGGCGGCTGCGCGGCCACCTCGTCCAAGGTGCGGTCCGGGCGGTCCGTACTCGGGGCCGCGCCATCGCGGCGGCGGCGTTCCTGCCGACCGGCGGCGTCCTGCTGACGCTCGGAGTCGCCGAGCCGGACGCCCGGCCGGCGACGCTGTCCTGGGCGGCCGGCGCGGTCGGGGTGTACCTGGGGTCCGGATGGGTCGGTGAGAGCTGGCGCGGGCTGCGCGACGAGCTCGCTCTCGCCACGCTGCTCGGCGAATGGTGGGGTGGGCTGCTCGCCCGCACGTTGGCCTGGCCCGTCGTCGCAGTGGTCGTCACCGTGGGACTCGCGAGCAGTGTCACCGCCATGACCCGGCGGCCGCTCCAGGGCGGACCGGCCGACGCGGTGCTGCTCACGGCGGGATCGGTGGTGCTCGTGCTGGGTGCCAGGTTCCTGCGCGAGATGAAGATGAACCTGCCCGTCGAACTGCTGCTCCCCATCATCACGCCGCTGGGCGACCTCTCCGCCCTCCGCGTCTTCGTCTGGCAGTTCGACGGGCTCGTCATCGTCGTGGCCGGCGTCCTCGTCATGAACGGGATGCCGTCCGCCACCGGCGCCGCCCTGCTCGCGCTCATCACGGCCACCTGCTGCCTCTGGGGCGGCCTGCGCCGCACCGGTTGGTCCCTCCGGCCTTTCATCACCCGCCTCGGCCGGGCGTAGCGACACCCCCGGAAGTGGCGACGAAATCCTGACCGATCAATCGATCGGACGGGATCTCGTCAACCAGTCTTGAGCCGACTTGCGGGCGACGTGGATCGTGGAGCTGATGGCCGCCCACATCGACCACGACCTGATCGCGAAGGCCGCCGGCCTCGCCTCGGCCGCTTCCCTGACCCGCTACCAACACCACGTGCCTCCCCTGAAGGTCGGCCAGCTCGACACACTCCGGCGCGCTGGAACTGATCGACCGTGAACTCACGGGCCGTCCGGGACCTGCCGGACTGCCGGTGCGCACTGTGCCGGTCGGGCTGCTTCTGTCGCCGCACTACCACCACACCGCCGGCCTCGCCGCAGTCTTCCGCGTCCTGACCGGCGAACTGCGGCCACAGGCTCGCGCCTGGCTCGGCGTCCCCGAACTCGCCCACCGCCACGGCCTGTTCAAGGGCCGGCCTCGGCCCCACCGGCGTTCAAGCACCCATAGAACAAGCCCAGGAAATGCAAAGATCCCGCCCGATCAACAGATCGGACGGGATCTCGTCAACTGAACCCGAGCTAACTCAAGAACAGTCGTTGCTGGTGGGCTGTTCACGAGTGGGGTTGACGTGCAGTTCTGAGCCCGTTCGAAGATCTTTTCCCTTGGGCGAGGTGATCGTTCCCCGTCGGTGGGCTTCTC
>NZ_JBEXLS010000061.1:0-10855 GCF_040610055.1 Streptomyces sp. NPDC004539
GTGCGATCGGCCGACAGGTCCGTGCGGCGAGCGGTCAGGATTCGCAGGTCAATGGCGATCTCGCCGAGGACGTCCTCGGCGCGATGGACGGTCGCGTGGCCCGTCCTCCGCACCCCCGGCGAGGTCGCCCGCGACGAGACAATCGCCGAGCTCCGCAAACAACTACGAGCGAGCAAGTCCGAGATCACCGAACTGAACGGCAAGCTCGACGCCCTCGCCACGGTGACCGTGAATCTCTACAGTGAGAACCAGTCCCTGAGGATGCGCATCGGCGCCATCGTCCAAGCCGTCCACGCCCTGGTGACCTGCACGTATTCAGGATGAAAGAGATTCACTGAAGCCGCGTAGGCGACTTCTATTTACAGCGTGGCGACTTATCGCGTACCGCTACTTTACGGTTCGCTCCGAATGAAACTTGGCGGATTTCGGCCCCCGTGTCGGACCCTTTGTCCCACCATGAGTCCGAGCCGTAGCGGTATGTGGGCCCTGTGTAGCTTTCACCGTTGGGTAGTCGAGCAAAGGAAGAGCTGCCGTTTGCTGCCCATTCATCCCTATTCCGGTCCTGAAAGCGTGCTTCAGTGGGCCCGAAGGTTGGCGTCGAATCTTTGACCGTCAACTCTCCTAGTCTTCCTGAGAAAACCTTGTCGAATCTTACAGTCAGTCGGGTACATGCAGGTATCAACGTGGGGCTCATGTTTGCCATGATATTGTAAGAGAGGCCGTCCGGGCTGACGGAAGATCTCAACGTTACTCTGCTCAGAGGAAACTGATTGGGGTTATCGATAATTGCGACACCCTCACCCGTCATCGTAAATTCGACACGTTCGGCGAAATTTCTTGATTCGCTCTCGGCTTTTTGTTTTTCTTCGTCTCTTTGATCCCGATAGGTTGCGACTGCTACGTACGAGGTCGCAATAGCAGTCGCTACGGTCATCAGGGCGGCTACTCCGGCTAGGAGCGTTCCCCACGCGCTAAGCAACACGTGCCGCTCCTTCGGGGCAGGCGCCGTTTGTTGCTCGACAGGGTCAGACGGGGCAGACGGTGTGTTGTTCGGCATTGCTTCCCCCCTTCAGATCGGCCACATAACCGGGCCGCCCCTGCCTAAATCTCGAACAGTCCTCAGGGTAGGTCTGTGTCATTGAACCTCTTTCATCCTGTCTCGTGGGTGTAAGTGGGCTGGTGGACAGGGACGTGACAGGACAGGGCCACTCGCCGTTGGCGTGGTGATCTCACTCATCACACCGGCGACCGAGGGGCCCTGTTGGTTCCGTATCATTCCAATATGGGGTGTCAGCCCCGGATGGGAAGTCTTGAAGAGGTCTCTGCTGAAGGCTGGCTGTTCGATCGAGTGCAGTAGCTGCGGGACTCTGATGGATGCTTCGTATCCTTCCGGCTCGATGAAGCCCAAGCGTGGACTGGCACCTCTCGGAGGTCTGCGGCTGCTCGGCAGCTGGTAGCAGCCGAGCAGCGTCTATGCCTCCTGTTCTGCGGCGCCGTGCTCACGGATCGCAGTGTCGAGGGCTCCGAGAAGACGGAGCAGAAGGTCTGCGGCATCGTCCCGGTGCTCGGTCAGTGCCCAGGAAAGAGCCGCGATGTGTCCGGGGACCGGGGCGGCGCCACCGCCTGCGGTCTTCAAGATCCGTGCTACCTGGCCGTGGCTGACGGGCTTGCCCTTCTCGACCAGCGCAGCCAGGTCGGCCGTCGCGGCACGCAGCCAGCCGAGGCCGTCGGCCGCAGTCGCAGGGACCGGCTTGTGCGCGGCTGGGCGAAGGTCGGCTTGGTCCAGGACCTCCAGCTCCAGCCCGGCCGCGTCGCACAGCTCCCGCGCGGTGTTCCGGACAGCCTCGGAGACTGGGGTGACCGAGGCGAGCAGGTGCACGTCCGCCCCGAGCCGTTTGCTCAGGGCGACATCGCGCCGGAGCTGGGCCTCGTCGAACTCCGAGGCTGAGGTCTTCACCTCCCCGGAGAGGACTTTCCCGTCCCAGACACCGAAGATGTCCACTTCCTCCTGGGTACCATCGTCGAAGGTGACGTCGGTGCCGGGGAGGAAGTGGGAGCGCGGCTTGCGCCGGCAGAGCTCGGCGACGACGAGCAGATGCGGCAGCAGGCCGTTGTCGCTGGCCCGGTCGGTGAAGCTGTCGAGCCGGTAGTGCACGGCGGTCGGCGCGCCGCCGGACTGGTAGGCGGACACGGCGCCGCACCCGGGGCACTGCGGGGAACCGCTGGTCTGGCCGAGCGGCACGAACGACCGGCTGGTGCACGAGGGGCAGAGGCTCTCCAACCCGCGTTCGGCCCAGCCCAACGCGCACAGCCGCTCCAGCGCCGCCGCCCGGTCCTCCGCCCTGACGTTCGGCAGTTTATCGGCGGGCAGATAGCGGCGCTCGGACCGGCCGCCCCACGTGGCGGCCAGCTCGGCGAGGTCGGCGTCCGGATCGCCGTCCGCCCGAAGCTCCCGCAGCCGCTTCAACAGTTCCTTGGACCGCGGCGTGGTCAAGGCGATGGCCGCCTCGTAGACACCGGGTTCGAGGAGCACGGTGCTGTCGGCGCGCTCGGCCAGGGCGGTGCCCAGCCGTCCTGCGGAGGACAGCTGGTGCTCAGTGGCGACATCGTCCAGAAGCTGCTGCGTGGCCTGCGGCAGCAGGGGGAACGTCAGCTGAACGGCGAGCTGATGGGGCATCGGCAGGAACGCGAGCTGCAGCTTGCCGTCCCGCCACTGGGCACCGGGGTGGACGAGCCGGGCGATGGACGGGCGGGCCGGGAGACCGAGCAGGGGCTCGCCCCAGAACTTCACGAGGGCGCCGGCCTGCCCGTTGAACCGGACGGGCTGGGTGAAGCGCAGGGTGCTCGGTCCGTCGGCGAAGACCTGGACATCGAAGGACGTCGGCACGCCGTAGTGGCGTTCGAGGGTCACCCAGGCTGTGGGGTCCAGGTCCGTCCGGAAGGTGAACGGGGCGGTCCGGGCCGGGGGCACGGGGAGCCGTGCTCCTGCCCGCGGTTCCTCCTCGGTGGGCTCCAGTCCGAGCACCGAAGCGAGTTCCAGCAACTGCTCGGGCGACGCCGAGCGGCTGACGAGAGCCACGTCGGGCGCGAACTGGCCGGGGCGAGAGCCGAGCAGATGAGCCACCTGCTTCGGGAAGCCGATCCAGTGTTTGACCGCGTCGGCGCCCGGCAGCAGCAGCATCGGCATGTCGATCGTGTTGACCGGCCGCAGCGCCCTGGTGTTCCAGAAGTCGAGGCTGTCGGCGAAACCCTCGCCCTCGACGACCCACAGAACCATCGAGGTGTGCCCCGGGGTAGTGCTCTGGTACTCACCGAACTGCGCGACCGTGCCCTGGATCCGGGTGTCTTCCCGCAGCTGGTACCAGCCGAACTCGTCCTCCTGCTCGCCCACCCGCGCGTGCTCGCGAAGACCCGGCTCCACGCAGCCGGCCACAGCCAGCTGCCACAGCGGCCCGGTCGGGCTCGCTGCGATCGGCGGGTACGCCGGGTCCGTGAACTCCCTGACCTCGTCCGGGGAACAGTTGAACACCGCGCCGTACCTCTGCCTGTCCGCAAGCGCGATGACGGGCAGCCCCAGGCGCGCCGCGATCTCCTTGGCGGCCAGGGGGTCGGCGTCGATGTTGACGAGCGCCTCGACCTTGGCGACGCGGACGGTCTGCTCGTGCAGCTGGGACAGACCCGAAGCCAGGGCTTCGACGATGGGCTCGGTCATACCGCCCCACCGGCCGCTGGCCTGCGTTACTGCCGCTCGGAACCCGGCCTCGCTTCCGCTCGCGATCAGGTACGCCGCCCGGGAGGGGAGGACGGCTGCCTCCATGCCGGCCTGCCCGAGATATCTCCTCGAATCCACGGAGTAAAGCCTCTCATCGCGATTGCCGAGCGCGGAACGAATTGCTCCAGAAACGGCAGGCTCCAGCCCGTCGAAGGAGGCACTAGCACAAGATCGGCCGGATGCATCCGGCCGCGCTGCACGGAATCTGGTGATCCGCCCGCCTACAGACGCGATCAACGCCGCGTCGGGGCGCACCACCCCCGTCCCGCGCAGCAGAGGAGAGTGACCGTGGAGTCCGAGCCCCAGGTGACGGTCCTGTTCATCGAGAAGCCCCACGAGGTGAACGCCTACGTGCACGGGCCGTTCACGCCGAGGCCCCTCGACGCGGAGCGGATCAGTCTCCGGTACCCGCACATCACCGGCCCGCTCGAACACCGCGGGCTGGAGTGCGTCGAGGACTTCGGACTGAGCGACTACGTCGTTCATGCCCTGCTGCCCGACGGCGGGCACCTGAGCATCGCGCCGCCGCAGGAGACCGACGACGCCCACCCCGCCATCCCCGGCTTCCCCGACAGCTGGCACGTCACCCGGAACCACCCGGAGGACGACGACCAGTTCGAGGTGATCTACAACAGTGAGCCCGGCGGCCCGCATGAACACAACCGGGGCAGCGTCCCAGCGATGCTCGCGGTCGTGTACCAGCGCCTGGCACAGCTGGGCGTCCCCGGCCGCGAAGAACTGCTGGCCACCCAGGCGCGTGCCGAGCAGCTGCTGCGCGAGGCGGGTTTCGTGGACCGCTCCACCACCACGGACATTCAGTTCCAACTGCCCCCCGACGGGACTGGGCTCGCCGCGCGAAGCGCCGCAGTCACCCGCGCAGTCCGGGCCTTCCAGAGCGAGGGCATCGGCTACGCCTGCCCCGCCGACCTCCTCGGCGAGGTCGTCCAGGCTGCGCCCCCAGCGATGCCTTCGTCCAGCCGCGACTCGGCCGCCCGCGTTACCTCGGCGGCCTTGCCCCCCGTCGCGCTGGAGTCGACCGAACCCCGCGAGTGGACCAGTGGCCAGCCCCACCAACAGGTCGCCCGCCAGCGCTAGCGGACACCGGATGCACCGCACCGCCACTGTGCCCGTACCGCCGCAAAGGGATGCCGGGCTGCGCCCACACCCGATCAGAAAGAAAGGAGCGTGAGCATGCTCGTCGTGCTCTCCGCCCTCCGTTCCGACCTTGAAGACCTGCTCACCGAGCGCGGGCAGCAGATCCTCGTCGTCGTATCGCCCGCCGCCCAGAGCGACCGTGAGGCCCGCGGTGTCCCTTACCCGATGCTGACCGTCGCCGCGTGGGACGACCGGCGTCAGCTGTCCGCCCTCGCCGACGAACTGGCCGCGCTGCCCGTCGAGTCGGTGCTCACCACCGACGAGCCCTGTTTGCGGGCCGCCGCATTCCTGCGCGAACGGCTCGGCCTGCCCGGCCAGTCCAGGGAGTCCGCAACAGCCGGAACGGACAAGCACATCCAGAAGGACGTGCTCACCGCCGCCGGCGTCCCCGTCGCTGGGCACGTCCCTCTGGACAGCGTCGCCGACATCGAGAGCGCTGCCGAACTGCTCGGCTGGCCGGTCGTCGTGAAGCCCCGCAGGGGATTTGCCGCGATCGGCACCCTCCTCGTCCACGACCAGGCCCACC
The DNA here is from genome assembly GCF_040610055.1 of Streptomyces sp. NPDC004539. Classification (NCBI taxonomy): domain Bacteria; kingdom Bacillati; phylum Actinomycetota; class Actinomycetes; order Kitasatosporales; family Streptomycetaceae; genus Streptomyces; species Streptomyces sp. NPDC004539. The sequence continues at coordinate 5,454 of NZ_JBEXLS010000061.1, forward strand.
TCGACCGCTTGCGTGCCAGCGGCGCCTTCGGCCCCCAGACCCTGCCCGCCAGCCTTCACGCCTCCGGCATCCACAGGGGACTGGACCACGCCAGCGGCGGCCTGATGGCCGAGGAGGGAATCGATGTGCTCGCCGAGTTCCACTGCGAGATCCTGCGCCACCAAGGCCGGGAGGTCTACGCCGTGCCGGGCCGGTATCCCGGGCCGCTGCTGGGCACCGCCGTGCTGGGCTCCGTGCTGCTGGGCCGGGACGACGACCACACCCAGCAGGTCATCGACCTGGCCCGCGACGCCGCCGACGCCCTCCAGCTGGTCACCGGCTTCGCCCACGTCGAGATCCTGCTCGCACGCTCCGGCGACCTGCTGGTCGGGGAGATCGGCCTGCGCCCCGGCGGCGCCATGCTGCCCCACCTGCTCAAGCTCCAGCACGGCATCAACCCCTGGGCCCTGTCCGCCGACCTGGCCATGGACCTCATCCCGCAGGTGGCCCTGCGCAGCGGCGGCCCGACCGTGGCCTGGGCCGCCCCGATCGCCCCACCCGGCTGGATCACCGGCATGGACAGCGCCGACGAGCTGCGGAAGAAGCCCGGTGTCATCGACGTGCACCAGCTTGTCCACGTCGGCCAGCAGAACCCCACGCGCGTTGGCACGCTCACCCCCGCCGGCCATGTCTTCGCCGTCGGCGACACCGCGGGGCATGCCGAGGCCCGCGCCCGCCAGGCCGCCACCGCTTGGCAGATCACCACCAGCGACCGGCCGCCGCACGAAGCCCCACCGGTCCGCTAGGAGCCAAGCGTCGAGCAGGCCCAGCACGGCTCCCACCCCCACCTTCCCTATACCGGAGCGCCCCCTGAAGCACGTCCTCGTCCTGTCCACCGGCAATCCCCTGCTGGAAAACGCCCTTCTGGCCGCTGGCCACACCATCGCTGTCCTCCAGCCTGCCGGTACCACTGTCCTTCCCGGCGTCGAGCAGCACACGGTCGAACACTGGGACGACCTGGACGCCCTGACGGCCTTGGAACCCCGCCTGCCTCAGGTCGATGCCATCGCCACGATCGACGAACAGGCCATCGTCGCCGCTGCGCACCTCCGCCGACTGCGGGCGCTGCCCGGCCTGACGGTGGAGGCCGCCATCGCCTACACCGACAAGGCCGCCATGAAGACCGCCCTCGCCGCCGCCGGGCTACCCGTCGCCCGGCACCGGGTGGTCCACCACGCCGACGAGGTCGCCACCGCCGCAGGCGAGTTGGGCTGGCCCGTCCTGATCAAGCCCCGCGCCGGGCTGGCCACACTGAACACCTTCGTCGTGCGCGACCGGGACCACCTGAACGAGCTGGTTGACGCCGGGGCGTTCGACGCCCGGATCACCGACCCCACCGGCCGCCTCGCCGCCGGCCACGTCCTGGACTCCCTGCACGGGGCCCGCGACGGATTCCTCGTTGAACAGTTCCTCGACGTCGAGACCGAGTTCTTCTGCGACCTGTATGTCCACCGCGGGACCGTGCTCCTCGCGGTGCCGGGCCGCTACGACGCCCCGCTCCTGCAGAGCGTCGGCGACGCCTCCGTCGACACCGTCCTGCCCCTCGGGCACACCGACGCCCAGGACGTCGCCGACCTGGCCCGCAAGGCCGCAGCCGCACTCGGCGCGCACACCGGAGTGGTGCACTGCGAGATCCTGCGCGACCGCACCAAGGGCCTGTTCGTCGGCGAGGCCGGAGCACGCCCGGGCGGCGGCAGCATCACCGAACTCGCATCCGCAATGTACGCCTTCGACCTGCCCGCAACCCTGGCCGCCCTCGCCGTCGACGAAGTCCCTGACCTCGACGGAGCCCCACACTTCCCCGCGCTCACCGCCGTCATGATCCCCGCCCCTGCGGGGACGGTGACCCACGTCGCCGACCCGGACGTCATCGAAGCGCTGCCCGGAGTGCTCCACGCGGACATCCGCCTCACGGTCGGCCAGCCCGCACCGATGGGCGTCGGCACCGTCACACGCGCCGGCCGCATCCTCTACGTCCCCGACAATCTCGACACGCTCGACCAGGAGGTCGCCGACCTGCGCGAGGCCCTGGCCATCCGTGTCGAGCCGTACGCCGCACCCTGACGGTCGTCACCCGAACTCCCCTGCTGGAGCAGCCCCTTGTCGAAAGCCGCCGCCGAAGCCGGACCGGCGACAGCGCCATTTGCCACGCGCTTCCCCGCCACGTACTGGGTCCTGGTGATCGGATACGGCGCCAGCCGCATCGGCGCCGTCCTCGTCCCGTACCTCACCCTCTACCTGGTCACCCAGCTCCACCTCTCCGTCGACACCGCCGGCCAGGTCCTGGCCGCGTTCGGGGCCGGATGGGTACTCGGCCAGCCGCTCTCCGGAGCCGCCGCCGACCGGATCGGCCGCAAGAGCACCATCGTCGTCTCCCTCACCCTGACCGCCACGGCTTACGGACTGCTCGCCCGCGCCACCACCGTCCCCGAACTGGTAGCCCTCGCCGCCGCAATCGGCATGGTCTTCGACGCCCCCCGCACCGCGATCAGCGCCTGGGTCGCCGACATCCTGACCGAGCAGCAGCGCTCCCGCAGCTACGGCCTGCAGTACTGGATGATCAACGCGGGCGCAGCCGGCTCCGGCATCATCGGCGGGTACCTCGCCAGCTCCCACATGGGCTGGCTCTGCACCATCGACGCGCTGACCTGCCTCGCCTTCGCCCTGGTCGTCCTCGCCCTGCCGGCCACCCCCGACCGACTGACCAACACGCCTGACCCGGTCGGATACCGCAGCGTCCTGTCCGACCGGCGCCTGCTGTCGTTCACCGGCATCTCGCTGGCCACACTCACCGTGTATCAGCAGATGGTGTACGGCCTCCCGCTGGCCATCCACGCCGACGGCCTCTCGCCCGCCGTCTACGGCGCGGTCAACGTCGCCAACGCGGTCACGGTCCTGGCGTTGCAGCCACTGCTGCAGCCGCTAATGGACCGCACCCCGCCGCTGCGGGCCAGCGCGGTCGGAGCGCTGGCCATCGGCCTCGGCATGGGCGCCAACGGCCTCGCCCACGGTGCCGCCGCGTTCATCGCCTCCACCGTCGTGTGGACCCTCGGCGAGATGGCCTTCTGCGTCGGCGCCGCCGCGTACGTCGCTGGCCTTGCCCCCGTCGGCGCGCGTGGTCGCTACCTCGGAGTCTGGGGCGCCGCGTTCGGCGGCTCGGCCCTGGTCGCGCCGCTGATCGGCGCCGTCGCCCTCAACCGGGGCTCCGACTGGCTGTGGGCGGGCAGCGCCGTCCTCGCTTCGCTCTGCGCCGCTGCCCTCGCTCTCCAAGCCGCCGGTCGCCGCCCGGTCGGCGCATGACCGCCCCACCGCACCAACCGCCTGAGCCTTACGGCCCCGACCGGAAAGTTCGCATGCCCCACGCCGACGACACCGTCCTGCTCGTCATCTCCATGGGCAACCCCGCCTACAGCGCCTACTGTCTCGAAAGCGCCGCGCGCCGCCACCGGGTCGTCCTGGTCGACTCCACCGCGCCGACCTGGGAACTGGCGCACATCGTCGACCACGAGGTCGCCGACCCGCGCGACCTGGCCGCCCTGCGCGCCGCAGTCGCCCGCCTCACCGACCGCCACACCATCGCCGGCGTGCTCACCTGGGACGAGTACTGTCTGCTGCCCGCCGCACAGATCGCCACCGACCTCGGCCTTCCCGGCCAGTCGTCCGCGACAGCCGCGGCCTGCCGTAACAAGAGCGCCGCACGCGCCATCTGGGCAACTGTGGGCGTGCCGTCCGCGCAGTCGATCCGGGCCACCTCGCTCGTCACCGCGAGTACCGCCGCGCGCCGCATCGGATACCCGGTCGTCCTCAAGCCCGCCGCGCACGCCGCCGGCATCGGCGTGATCAAGGTCGAGCAGGCCGCAGACCTTCCGGTCGCTTTCGCCTACGTCTCCGAACAGGCTGTCGGCCAGGGCGAGGAGGGTTCCGGCGTGCTCGTGGAGGAGTACCTGGATGGGCCCGAGATCTCGGTGGAGTGCGTGACCGCGCACGGCATCACCACCCCGGTCGCCGTCACCCGCAAGACCCTTGGTCCCGAGCCGCTCTTCCAGGAGGTCGGCCACACCGTCCTCGCCGGCGACCCGCTCCTCGCGCAGGTCGGGCCCGTCGCCGAGGCCGCGCTGGACGCCCTCGGCGTCAACACCGGTGTGTCCCACGTCGAGATACGGCTCACCAGCAGTGGCCCGCGTCTGATCGAGGTCGATGCCCGCCTCGGCGGTGGCCTCATCGGCCGCCTGGTCCAGCTGGCCACGGGCATCGACCTGCCCGCGGTCGCCGTTGACATCGCGTTGGGCCGCGAGCCCGACCTCACCGCCACCCGGCGAGAGGCCGCCGGGGTCCGCTTTCTCTCGCCCTCCGCCTCAGGCACCGTCCGTCGGGCCCAAGCCCGCACGGAACTCGGTGCCCCCGACTGGCTGGAGCGGCTGCGCTTCGAGCACGAGGCCGGCGCGCAGATCCTCCTCCCTGATCAGGGCGGCAATCTGTACACCGGCCGACTCGCGCACTTCGTCGTCACCGGTACCGACACCGACCAGGTCCACGCCCGCCTAGAGCAGGTCACCAACCTGCTCGACGTTGAGGTGTCCGAGGCCGCCTGATCTCCGGAGAACTCGGCGTACCCGGCACGGGCCGAAGGCCCCCGCACAGGAAAAGATCACGATCGGGTATCGGTCGCTGCTTTGAGGAATACTCCAGCCTCTGCCCGGGTTTAAGCGACCATCTCTCTGACGAAAGGGCTTGCAGCTTGTCGGACTCGCCGAGACGCGATCTGAACCCGAACGACCCCTCGAACCTCCCTCCGCTCTCCGACGCCGACCTGCACATCCCGGACTACCCCGTGATATTGCCCGAGCCCGCTCCGGGTGGTGCCGTGATCCGCGTCGTCGAGTACCCCGGCGAACTGAACCCGCGGGGCACCCTCGTCCTCTGCTCCTCGTGCCGCGCGAACCGCGACTGGCTGCTCCTGGAGACCCGCCAGCGCGTCTTCGTACGCTGCCGGTGCGGCTACGAGTGGGAGGAGAGCGAGCTGGACATCGACTTCTTCGAGGCGAACTTCTCGTACGCGGACCGGTCCTGGGGTGACGCCGAACAGGCGCTGACGGACCTCGGCTTCGGGGGCGAGTTCGCCGGGATCTACTTCAACTGACCCTGCTGCACCAGCAGGGTGCCAGCCAGAGCGGACCGATTGCCGGGAAGCCGTGGTCGGTTCGGGTTGATCCCTCGCGATCCCGCCCGTGTCTGGACCTGATGCTGCACGTGCCGAAGGGCGGTGGGGGCACAAGGAACATTCCTTGTGCCCCCGCGGCCACCCTCCTCGGGGACGCCGAGACGGTCTTCGTCGACGAGGGCTACACCCCGCAGCTCATCGC
>NZ_JBEXLS010000062.1:0-7118 GCF_040610055.1 Streptomyces sp. NPDC004539
CGGATCTTCCGCAAGGCCCGGTGCAGTCCCAACCGCATGTCGTCAATCGCAGCCGCCATCCTCACCCTGGAGCGGCACCGCTGAAAAGGCTCACTCACTCACCCACCCACCCACCGCCTGTCACTCACCCGCCACCGGTCACCCTCACCACCGATCACCCCCCACCTCACCCGCCCAACACCCTCCGCACCGCTTCCACCACCGGCGCCCCCACCTCCCCGACCACCACAGCCACCCCCATGATCGCGGTCAACGCCCGCCGCAACCCGGCCTCACCCCCGCCTCCACCCCCATCCCCGATCACTCGCAACGACTCGTCGATCGTCTCCCGATCCGCCCCCGACACCCGCTCCCGCAACACCCGAACAGCATCGAGCAGCTCCCGAAACTCCCCCCGCGCATCCCCCGACGACTGATACGTGTTCTGTATCTTTCCGACGTTCCCCGAACCCCCGTGCATGTTCACCACGTCGCCCACATGAAAATTACGGCGTCCACTCTCGTCAGTGTTCAATTCTCCCGCTTCCCCACGTTATTGTTGCCGCCGACCATATTGATCTTGTCGCCGATGTGATAGTTCTCGACCGACACCTGGAATTCCGCCTCGGGATTGTCGATGGCGTCCATGATCTGGAAGACGAGCCCCGACACGACCGCCTTGTCCGTGCCGACGAGCGCGGTGTACGGCGCTCCGGCGGTCTCGATGACGAGCGCGTGATAGACCGGCTTGACTAGCACGGACGCCAGCCGGGCGATGAGAAGGAGCCCGATCCCGACACAGAGGAAGGTGGCGAGCTGCCGGACGGTCTCGCTGTCCGAGTCGTTCAGCTCCCCGTGCCCGGCGGCCCCCACGATCACCCCCGAGACGATCAGCAGGAGCAGTGCGTACCCGAGGAATTCCCCCACGGCGGCCATCCGGCGTGGCTCTATTCGGACGGTCGTCGCCCGCGCGATGTTGTGCAGTGGATACGCCTCCGCGCCCACCCACAGGATTCGCCTGCTGACCCGGATGTTGATGACTTCACGCTTGGCCATGACGGTCCCCCGAACCGACGCCCGAAGACGCACCCCCGACTGAATGAGAGCATCCTCGGGAACTCATGACACGGCAAGCGAAATGCGAGAAAAAGAGGGTTCCGCTGATTTATTCGATTACCCCGAGAAACCCCCGCTCACCCCGAGGAACCACCCCGCTCGCCCCGAGCCCCCCCGTTCACCCCCGAGGAACCCCAGAAGACCCCCGCACCATCAACTCCCCCCGAATAACGGCAATCCCCCCCGGCGGCGGCTCCTCCCGCCCCATCGCGATCCGCCCCGCCCGAGCCCCCGCCTCCGCCAACGGCAACCGCACCGTCGTCAAGGAGGGCACCGCGTCGATGCTGAACGGCAGATCGTCGAACCCGGCGACGGAGACGTCGTCCGGAATCCTCCGCCCCGAATCCCGAAGTGCCGCGCACGCCCCCAGCGCGACGGAGTCGTTCGCGGCGACGACGGCGGTCAACGACGGGTCCCGGCGCAGGAGTTCGAGTGTCGCCTCGTACCCCGCCCGCCGGTCGTAAGGCCCGTGGACGGTCCAGCCGGCCAACTCCTCGATCCCGGCCGCCTCCAGGGCCGCCCGATGCCCTTCGAGCCGGTGCCGGGTGGTCGTCCGCTCCTCGGGGCCGGCGATGTAGCCGAGGCGCCGATGGCCCAGCCCGATGAGGTGTTCGGTCAACTCCCGTCCCCCGCCCCGGTTGTCGAAGGTGAGCGCGATCGCCCCGGTGTCCTGCGCCGGCGGCCGTCCGCACAGCACGATCCGGGTGCCCGCCCCCTCCAGTTTGCGCAACTTCGAGGCCACGGCGGCGGCATGGGGTTCGTTCTCCATCGCGCCGCCGGTCAGGATCACGGCGGCGGCCCGCTGCCGCTGGAGCAGCGTGAGGTAGGTCAGCTCGCGCTCGGGATCGCCCCCGGTGTTGCAGACGACCGCGAGCCGCTCCCCGCCGGCCCGCCCCCCGGTCCCGCCGATCTCGGACTGCACGGCACCGGCCATGATCCCGAAGAAGGGGTCGGCGATGTCGTTCACCAGGATGCCGACGAGGTCGGAGGTGGCGGCGGCGAGCGCGCTCGCGGGCCCGTTCAGGACGTAGTCCAGCTCGTCCACCGCGCGCAGTACCCGCTCCCGGGTCGAGGCCGCGACGGGGTAGTTCCCGTTCAGCACGCGCGACACCGTCGCGGGGGAGACCTGTGCGCGGGCCGCCACGTCCGCCAGGGTCACCGTCATCTCGTAGTCCTCCGGTCGTACATCTTGTCGTACATCGTCGTACGTCCCCCGGCCTGAGAAACCAGGCCCTGCGAAAGCCCCAGTGGCCGGGCCCCGGGAAAGCCCGAGTGGCCAGGCACTGCGAAAGCCTGAGGAACCAGGCCCTGTGAATCCACGGGATCAGAGCCCCGAACCCGCAGGATCAGACCCTACGGCCGAAGCCCCGCCCCGTTCGCCCCCTCGAACAACCCGAACATCTCGAACTGGACACGGTCTTGTCCGGACCACTGGTCAGAGGCTAGCTTGCCAGGAGTAATAGAAAGCGCTTGCTGTGACGCTGATCAGGTAGAGGCGTGCGTGCGGCGCACACTCACCGCGTACGACTTCTCCGAAGGGACCGACGTGACACGCAAAACGGTGCGTATCGCCATGAACGGCGTCACTGGACGGATGGGCTACCGCCAGCACCTCGTCCGCTCCATCCTCGCCATCCGTGAGCAGGGCGGCCTCGACCTCGGCGACGGCACCGTGCTGTGGCCCGAGCCGATCCTCGTCGGCCGCCGCGAGCACGTCCTGCGCGCGATGGCCGACGAGCACGGTCTGGAGCACGTCTCGACGGACGTCGACGCGGTCCTCGCCGACCCGACCGTCGACATCTACTTCGACGCCCAGGTCACCTCGGCCCGCGAAGACGCGATCAAGAAAGCGATTGCTGCGGGTAAGCACATCTACACCGAGAAGCCGACCGCGACCGGCCTCGACGGCGCCCTGGAGCTGGCCCGCCTCGCGAACGCCAAGGGCATCAAGCACGGCGTCGTCCAGGACAAGATCTTCCTCCCCGGCCTGCTCAAGCTGAAGCGCCTCATCGACGGCGGCTTCTTCGGCCGCATCCTCTCCATCCGGGGCGAGTTCGGCTACTGGGTCTTCGAGGGCGACTGGCAGCCCGCCCAGCGCCCGTCGTGGAACTACCGCACGGAGGACGGCGGCGGCATCGTTGTCGACATGTTCCCGCACTGGGAGTACGTCCTGCACGAGCTGTTCGGCCGCGTGAAGTCCGTCCAGGCCCTCGCGACGACCCACATCCCGCAGCGCTGGGACGAGAACGGCAAGCCGTACGACGCGACGGCGGACGACGCCGCGTACGGCGTCTTCGAGCTCGACGGCGGCGCCATCGCCCAGATCAACTCGTCCTGGGCCGTGCGCGTCAACCGCGACGAACTCGTCGAGTTCCAGGTGGACGGCACCGAGGGCTCCGCCGTCGCAGGGCTCCGCAACTGCCGCGCCCAGCACCGCAGTTCGACCCCCAAGCCGGTCTGGAACCCGGACATCCCGGCCACCGAGGTGTTCCGCGACCAGTGGCAGGAGGTCCCGGACAACGGCGAGTTCGACAACGGCTTCAAGGCGCAGTGGGAGCTGTTCCTCAAGCACGTCTACGCCGACGCCCCCTACCACTGGGACCTCCTCGCCGGCGCGCGCGGCGTCCAACTCGCCGAGCTGGGGCTGAAGTCGTCCACCGAGGGCCGCCGCCTCGACGTCCCGGAGATCTCGCTGTGACGATCCAACTCCCCTCCCCGGACGGCGGGTTGCGCGCGTACGAGCCGCGCGCCGAACCCCTCGCCGTCACCACCGGCGTCCCCTTCACCTCCCGTACGGTCTTCTCGGCGGCCCACGTCGTCGCGGACCCGTACGCCGACGTGTCGCCCGACTCCCCGGCCGCCGTCGACTGGGACGCCACCCTCGCCTTCCGCCGCCACCTCTGGTCCCACGGCCTCGGGGTCGCCGAGGCGATGGACACCGCCCAGCGCGGCATGGGCCTCGACTGGGCCGGCGCGGCGGAGCTGATCCGCCGAAGTGCCGCCGAGGCAAAGGCCGTTGGCGGTCGCATCGCGTGCGGCGTCGGCACCGACCAGCTCACCACGGCCGACGGGTCCCTCGCGGCGATCCGAGCGGCCTACGAGGAGCAGCTCGCCCTCGTCGAGGAGTCCGGCGCGCAGGCCATCCTGATGGCGTCCAGGGCCCTCGCGGCGGCGGCCACCGGCCCCGAGGACTACCTGGAGGTGTACGGCCACCTCCTGCGCCAGGCCACCGAGCCGGTCGTCCTGCACTGGCTGGGCCCCATGTTCGACCCGGCACTCGACGGCTACTGGGGTTCCTCCGACCTCGACGCGGCGACCGACACGTTCCTCGACGTCATCGCCGCCCACCCCGACAAGGTCGACGGCATCAAGGTCTCCCTCCTCGACGCCCAGCGCGAGGTCGACCTGCGCCGTCGGCTCCCGCAGGGCGTCCGCTGCTACACCGGCGACGACTTCAACTACCCCGAGCTGATCGCGGGCGACGAGAAGGGCTTCAGCCACGCCCTGCTCGGCATCTTCGACCCGCTGGGCCCGCTCGCGGCGGAGGCGGTGCGCGTCCTCGACACGGGCGACACAAACGGTTTCCGTACGTTGCTGGACCCGACCGTCGAGCTGTCCCGCCACCTCTTCCAGACCCCGACCCGCTTCTACAAGACGGGCGTCGTCTTCCTCGCCTGGCTCGCGGGCCACCAGTCCCACTTCACGATGGTCGGCGGCCTCCAGTCCGCCCGCTCCCTCCCGCACTTCGCCCGCGCCTACGAACTCGCCGACGGCCTCGGCCTGTTCCCGGACCCGAAGCTCGCGGAAGAGCGCATGAAGAGCCTGCTGGCGGTCTACGGGGTGACCCAGTGAGCGACCTCGCGCGGTTCTCCATCAACCAGATGACGGTCAAGCAGCTCTCGCTGCCCGAACTCGTCGCCGCCTGCGTCGAGTTGGGCATCCCCGGCGTGGGCCTGTGGCGAGACCCCGTCCAGACGTACGGCCTCGACGCGACCGCGAAGCTGGTCCGCGACGCGGGCCTGACGGTCACCACTCTGTGCCGGGGCGGCTTCTTCACGGCCATCGACCCCGCCGAGCGCGCTGCGGCCCTCGACGACAACCGTCGCGCCATCGACGAGGCCGCCACCCTCGGCACCGACACGCTCGTCCTGGTCTCCGGCGGCCTCCCAGCGGGCTCCAAGGACCTGTACGGCGCCCGCGAGCGAATCGCCGACGCGCTGGGGGAGTTGGGCCCCTACGCCGAGCAGCACGGCGTCCGCCTCGCCATCGAGCCGCTCCACCCGATGTTCGCCTCGGACCGCTGCGTCGTCTCCACGCTGGCCCAGGCCCTCGACATCGCCGAGCGCTTCCCGGCCCACCAGGTCGGCGTCACCGTCGACACGTACCACATCTGGTGGGACGACACCGCGCCCGCGCAGATCGCTCGCGCGGGGGCCTCCGGCCGTATCCACACCTTCCAACTCGCCGACTGGATCACCCCGTTGCCCGAGGGGGTGCTCAACGGCCGGGGCCAGATCGGTGACGGTGCGATCGACATGCGCGAGTGGAAGCGGTATGTCGAGGAGGCCGGGTACACCGGCCCCATCGAGGTCGAGTTGTTCAACGACGACCTGTGGGCCCGCGACGGCCGTGAACTCCTCGCGGAGACTGCGGCGAGGTTTGTAGAGCACGCGATCCGCTGACCTCGCGGAACACGCGACAGGCCCCGCCCGGGAACGTCTCCTGGGCGGGGCCTCGGCGTGAGGTCAGCGCGATTCCTTGACGGAGTCGACGAAGGTGTTCCAGGCGGCGGGGGTGAAGAGGAGGGCGCCGAGGGTGGGGGTTTTGCTGTCGCGGACGGGGACGAGGGAGGGGAGGTTGGGGGCGAATTCGAGGCAGGCGCCGCCGGACTGGTTGCTGTAGCTGCTCTTGCGCCACGAGACGCTTCTCAAGTCGATTTCGCGCACCGTGCTTCCTCCAACAGCCGCCGGATGAACTCGCGCGATTCGTCCGGGGATAGGGCCAAATCGCGAACCCGATCGTATCGGAGCTGAAGCCGCCGGACGTCATCAGTTTCTTCGAACAGCTCGCCGTCGTAACCGGTCTCTACCCAGGCGACGGTCTGAGCGGAGGCGTCCTGGAGGAACATGGTGTCCGTGTTCGTCAGGGCGTGAAGACCGACGGACGCCGGGAGTACCTGGATGGTGACGTTGCTGAGCTCCGACAGGTCCAGCAGTTGCTGGAGTTGGATGCACCATTCGTCGAGGTCGGCCAGCGGGGTCCGCAGCGAGACCTCCGAGAGGATCGAGCGGAAGGTCGGTGCGTCCTCCCCGACCAGGAGGTCACGTCGGCTCATACGCGCATCGACCTGAGAGGCAAGTTCGTCACCCGTCATGCCGCCTGCCGCCAGGAACTCCCGTGCGTACGCGGGAGTTTGAAGCAGACCGTGAAGGTTTTCGGCGCCGTAGTGCCACATGCTGACCGCCTTGGCCTCCCACACCATGTACGGCCGAAACTCCGCCTTGAACTGCTTCATGTCCAGGATCGCCAACTCCCACAACGCCATCAGCAACGGCGTGGTTCCGTAGTGCTGGTCCAGCGCCTCGACGATCTCCGGGCTCCCCAGGTTCCGCCCGCTCTCCAGCTTTCCGAACGTCGATGCGTCCCACCCGAGTTGGTCCGCGAGCTGCTGAAGCGTCTCCCCCTTCTCCTCCCGCAGCCTCCTCAGCTCCTGCGCGAACCTCTTCCTCGGCTCCTGGCTGCGTCCCGTGACCGCATTCCGCTGTGGCACCTCGTCCCCTCCCGGCGTTTTTGGAATTTGGCCGCCTCATCCGGAACCAACGCCTGTTCCGGCTGCACCGACACCCGAACCTGGGCCATCCTCTTCTTACCCAGGAACACGCAGAGTAGTACAACTGCCGCATTCCGTATAGATGTTGGTCGAAAGGGCCGATAACCGATGGAACCGGGAACCCTCTACTACGACCCCGCCACCGACAAGGTCGGCGAGTACCAGGACCACCTCGGCAAGTACGCCATGCTCC
>NZ_JBEXLS010000063.1:0-5825 GCF_040610055.1 Streptomyces sp. NPDC004539
ACAGACCACCGCCCTGCGCATACCTCATAACAGACGGCGTACCGCGAGGATCAAGCTCTGTCAGCAGCTACGACAACCCGAGTTCAAACTCAGTAATCGGCGGCGGCTTTTGGCCGTTCCTTTCATGTCGCCGGGAGTTGGTAGGCGAGGACGTACGCGTCGGCCGCCATGACAGTGTCGCAGACCTCCACCGCGCGGCCTTCGGTGTCGTACGCGGTGCGGACCAGGTGGAACACCGGGACGCCGACGGCGAGGTTGAGGGTCTTGACCTCGGCGGGCGAGGGCATGCGGGAGCGGATCTCCTCGTCGAAGTGGTCCAGGCGGTGGCCGAGGTCTTCGAGGCGGGCGTAGATGCCGCCGGGGCCGGGGTTGGGTTCGGCGATCTGAGTACCGCGCGCGATGTCGAGGGGGATGTACGACGTCGCGAACTCGACCGGGCGGCCGTCGAGGAGGTAGCGGCGGTAGCGGGAGAGCACGCGGCGTACGGAGCCGAGGCGGGCCGAGATGTCTGGGCCGGCCTTGACCTCCTTCACTTCGAGGCTGTCGACCTGGAGTTGGCCGCCGGCGGTGTCCGCCTCGACGACGAACGCCGACTTCTCCTGTTCGCGGTGACGGCGGGCGAAGCGGTCGGAGGCCAAGCGTCGTACGGGTGGACGGGGGCGGACGAAGACGCCCTTGCCGTGTTCCGCGTGGACCAGGCCCTCCCCTTGGAGGATCGAGAACGAGTTGCGGACCGTCATCCGCGAGACGCCGTAGTGGTCGACCAGCTCGGCTTCAGACGGGAGCTTCTCCCCCTCGCTGAAGCGGCCACGGTCGATGGCCTCCCGAAGTTGGTCGGCGATCTGGCGGAAGACCGCGCGGTCACTCGTCGGATCGAGGGTGCCGAGGAGGCCCGAAGGGAGGGAAGGGCTCATGTGTACTCCTTATAGATATCTAGATGAGCGGGCTGGCTGTGTCGCTACCGTGGAGAGCCTGGTCAGCCGAGAGGGTCGAGGTACGTGAGCACCGAACGTCCGCACTCCGTGAGCGTGGCCGGGGTCGTCGTCGACGACCAGGGCCGGGCTCTCCTGATCCAGCGGCGGGACAACGGGAAGTGGGAGCCGCCGGGGGGTGTCCTCGAACGCGAGGAGACGATTCCGGAGGCTCTTCAGCGTGAGGTTCTCGAAGAGACCGGCATCAAGATCGCTCTTCCCGCGACGCTGACTGGTGTCTACAAGAACATGACCGGGCTGATCGTCTCGCTGGTGTTCCGGTGTGAGGCGGATGACGGTACCCCTACGACCGGGAGTGAGACCCGCGCGCTGCGGTGGGCCACTCGCGAGGAAGTCGCTGAGCTTGCCGATGAGGCGTACGCGATCCGTGTTCTGGACGTGTTGGACTTGGCGTCTCCGCCTACTGTTCGCGCCCATGACGGCGTGAAACTCGTCTAGGCGGTTTCGTTTGGATCATCGGGCGGACCAGAGGAAGATGCCTGCGATGTGTAGTCCGGCCAGGTAGATGGTGGCTGTCTTCTCGTAGCGGGTGGCGATGCCTCGCCACTGCTTGAGGCGGTTGATGCACCGCTCGACGGTGTTGCGCTGCTTGTAGGTCTCGCGGTCGAAGAGTGGTGGTCTGCCGCCCCGGCTGCCGCGCCGCATTCGGTGGCCGCGCTGGTCTGCCGGGACGGGAATCACGGCCCGGATGCCGCGTCGGCGCAGGTGTTCACGGATCGTGCGGGACGAATACGCCTTGTCCGCAAGGACCAGGTCCGGTCTGGTGCGCGGCCGGCCACGACGTCGGGGAACCCGCAGGCGGGCCATGACTTCGGTGAAGGCCGGTGCGTCACCGGCCTGGCCGGCGGTGAGGACGAACGCCAGAGGCCGGCAACGGGCATCGGCAGCCAGGTGGATCTTCGTGGTCAGTCCGCCACGGGACCGTCCGATGGCATGGTCGTCGGGTTCGCCGGCCGGGGCCCCTTTCTGTGGGCCCCGGCCGCATGCTGGTGGGCCCGAACGATCGTGGAGTCCACCGAGACCGCCCGGTCGAGATCCTCGTCGGCGTCGGCCCGGGCCATCAGGGCGGTGAACACCCGCTCCCAGGTGCCGTCCACGGCCCACATCCGCAACCGGTTGTAGACACCACGCCAGTTGCCGTGCTTCTCCGGCAGATGCACCCACTGTGTCCCGGTCCGGAACTTGAAGGCGACCGCGTCGATCACCTCCCGATGATCCCTCCAGCGGCCACCCCGCCTCGGCGTCCGGTCCGGAAGCAACGGCTCGATCCGCGCCCACTGTGCATCACTCAACGACACACCGGACCAACGATCTGATGATCTAAACGAAACGCCCTAGCTCTGACCCGCTGCACATGGCGGCCTACCAGCGCAAAGGAACTTATATGCACGAGTACATGAGTTAGGTGGGGTCTGGGGGCTCAGTTGCCCAGGTTTCCCTGAGGAAGTTGGTCGCGCTCGGCGGTGGACTCGGGATGTTCTGCGCGGATCGGCGTTCGTCGACGACGCCGAGCTGATCGTGAGCGAGCTGAGCGCGAACGCGATCCTGCACACCGCCAGCGGGCTGGAGGCCGGGAGTTTCCATCTCGCGCTCGCGGTCTCGGATCAGGTCGTCGCGGTCTCCATGACCGACCACGGCAAGACCGGGACGGCGCCGAAGGCCGAGCGCCAGGAGCAGGACGCCGAGCACGGGCGGGGGCTGGAGATGGTCAGCGCCATCGCTCATCGGGTCGTTGTGCATCGGAGCGGGCAGGGGCACACGGTCACTGCCGAGCTGTATGCGGCGCCCCGCTCTGAACACCTCGCACGGTCGGTGTCTGTCGGCCACCTCAATGGCCACTCAAGTGAGTCGAAGATCAAAGGGAGTTGAGGAAAGCGTCTGACAGGAGCAGCGGGAACGACAGCTGGCGCGGAGGCGAGCAGGTGCCGCCGATCGCGTACATGACCTACGCGCCTTCCAGGTACGTCTGCGCCGACTGCAAGGAGTCGATCGGCACCGAGGAGAAGGCGGTGCGGCTGGCCACCGACCACATCGGGGACGGGCAGGCCGTACCTGACTATCGGCACTACGCCTGCTACCGGCCGAAGAAGCGCGCGAAGGGTTCCCGGTGAAGCCGTCCGACAAGGCCGCCGAGGGCCGTGTGAATGCGGTAGGTCTGCTTCAGGTCGTTCGGCTCATGGACGGCCCGGAGGAACCGGAGAGGGACTGGCGGACCGCATACGGCGCAACGGCCGATCCCGGGAGCGGGAGGGTCGAACTGCCCGTGCCCGTCTACACTCAGTGTCCTTTCGAGGCATGTCCGGACTGTGCGACGGAGAGGGGGCAGTGATGGTCACGGCACAGCTCATCGGTCAGAAGGTCACCGATGGTGTCCGCAGCTGAATTCTGACGGACGTGATCGCCGATTGGGTGGACCCGGCCAGCCCCATCGGGGACCGCCATGCGCAGACCAGGGCGTTCGTACGAACCGTGAACGGCGGGGTCGAGTGCTCAGCCGATCCTGCCGAGCTGGAGCCCGCATGAACAGAGCGCGGGCGATCGCCATCACCGTCAGCGCGGTTCTGTGGATCGTCACCATCATGGTCATCGTGGCGCGGGGGTTCTCCGCGTAGCCCTGTACGAAGGTGCGTTACAACTTTCTCTACTGGTTCAAGGCGGCTCGCTCCGCTCCCCGCGCGCGGCACGGCCCCGGCCGGGCCTGCGCTCCTGTCTCCGCCCCGCTCCAGCCCGGCCGACGCCCGTACCGCGCTCAAAGCATGCAGCCGCCTGATGCCAGAGAAGGGGTACGTCGTGGCTGGGGCGGTCGGCTCCACGGCTTTACGGAGCCACTTTGGCGCGAGCCTCGAAGATCATGGCCCCAACGTCGTGCTTTACCAGGCAGGTCCACAGACTGCCCGACGCGCCGGAAGCTTACGGAACCATGATCACTCGCGCCAAAGCAGCGCCACCCCAAAGCCGCTCCGCCGACCTGCTTGCAGGGCGCCTGCTGTTAGCTGAATCCCTTTGCTAGCGCCGCGATCTTCCGAACCTCAGCGACTTCTTCTGTGGAAGAGCCTCGCCTAATGAAAACACGATCTCCGCAATAGGAGATATCGCTTTGGCCAGGAATCAGGACTCGGATGACCGACAGGCCCTTGTATTCGATTGTATCCACGCCACTCAGAATCTGGGTTGCCAGGGGATCGCTGATTGGCTGCTGGGATAGTTTCGTCACGAATCGCTGCACGTAGGCATCCAGCGACATCTTAAGGGACTTCGCTTCTCTGTCCACGCCCACAACATGATGATAACGGCCGACCAATACGGGAGTCACAGAGTCAAGCGTTTCGATCCTCTTCGCATCAGCTTCTTTGTCTGCAACGCCGATGAATAGATAACCCTCATGTCCTCGCTGGACGTTAGCAATTCCACAAATGGTTTCCGCTAGCCGAACGAAGAGCCCATCATCCCTCGTCCTACGGCCATCTAGCCTGAGAACCCCCTGCTTGAACTCGTATCGACTAGTTTCGATCTTGGATCTACGTAGAGAGTTTTCGAAATCTAGAGCCAAGCCGGGGCCGTGTCCAAAAACTGGCGGCACCTTGGTTACAAAATACCTCTGAATTAGCCCCGTGATCGTGTCAATATTGGATATGCGATCCTCTGCCGAAGTGTAATGCCGAGCAGTCTTAAGGCGAGGCCCTACGTTCCTGAGGGCTGCCACGATCGCCTCGTTGTCGGCAGGCGACTTTTGTTGGCGGACGATGAGTTCGAAGAAGGACATGAAAATCGCATAGAAAGATGTGCGGATTGGGTTTCTACCGCCAGGGCGAACCAAGTTCCGTAGGCCATTTGGTCCAGCAAGCCGAGAGTCAATCACCTCCGTGAGTACAGAAAACGTCGACTGGATCTCCGCTTGAAGTCGCTTTGACCCATAGGCGGCTAGAGCCATTTCTAGACGCTTATGCTTTTCGCTTTGCGAGTCATAGATCTCATCGAACTCTTCTTTGCTCGCAGGGAAAGGGCTATTGAACAAGATGGAGGCAGAAATGTCTGCCACCATTTGCTCGTCATCCCCCTCCCGCAACTGCTTCACATTAAGAATTCCATGCCTGATCCACACCGTATCCTCTGCTCGCACCCCGTACCGCTGGCTCTCCCGAGAGGATTCGATAGAAATGCTCGGCATATCGTGCAGCAGAAGCACGTCATCCGAGACGTCACCCCGCAAGGAACTCGCCACTGTTCGCACAAGCTCCGAGAATGAGTTAAGCATTCCTGCTTGCCGCTTCTCTTGGGCGCTCAATTGACGCCCGTTCGAGTTAATTCGACTAAATACGTCAGTAATTTGCCCCTCGGTCTGAGTTGGAAAAATCGTGACAGCCAACTGATAATCAACCAGGTTCGCACATTTATCGGCAGGAAGTAGACTCTGACTATCGACAGGATTGAACGCACCGGCTGCAGCCGCCTGACGCGCCCTAGCGCTTTGCCCTAGATCGAAATACATGCCATCGTAGTCGAACTTTTGCTCAATAAATGAAAAAATGGCATCGAGGCGCTGCATTCCGTCGATAATCTCATACTTGCCGCTCCCGTGAATCTCAGGCCTTTCAGCTAGGAGAATCAGGGGGATTGGATAACCGTCTAGAATGCTATCGATCAGGAGTTGCTTCTCGGCAACTGACCAGACGAGCTTTCGTTGATATCGTCGATTTACGAGGAGTGAATCCTCTCTGAAGAGTCGATAAGCCTCTGTCACGGCAGCTGTAGTTCTTGATCACGGTTGGTCGTGACGGTGGTGTCGTTGCTGGTGGCAGGCGGTTGCGACGGCTTGGTGACGGCGTCGCCAGG
>NZ_JBEXLS010000064.1:0-4537 GCF_040610055.1 Streptomyces sp. NPDC004539
GGGCTGTTCACGAGTGGGGTTGACGTGCAGTTCTGAGCCCGTTCGAAGATCTTTTCCCTTGGGCGAGGTGATCGTTCCCCGTCGGTGGGCTTCTCGTTACCGGAGCGGGTGGGGCCTCGGTGGATGTGTCGAGTACAGAAGGCGGCCGGTCTTCCGGTCGCACCGATGAGGAGTGTGCCGCCGTGAGCTTCATGACGGCACATACCGTTCATTACACGCGCATTGAGCGTCCAAGTACTGGCTTGTTGCGGCGTTTGCGGTCACCTCTGAACTCGGCGTGGGCTGCCGTGTCCGGGGTCCTTACTGTGTGATGGGGGTTCGGTGGGTGTTCTGTCCGCCGGGCGTGACGGGGTGCCTGTCGGCGGGAGGCGGCTGAGGTGTCCGAGTTCGAGTTGCTCGACCGGAAAGAGAGCCTGTTGCGCGCCGAAGCGGATGTCCTGGACAAGGAGTTCGAGGAGATCGGCCGGCGGCGCGAGACCATCATGGGCAAGTTGCGGCGGATCGCGGCCGTCCGCGCGGACTTGCGGGAACTCCTCGCGGACGGCCCCGGGACCGTTCGAGAGGGCGAGGAGGACAGCGACGCGCCGGAGGCCGGTGACGAGGACGCCGGTGACGCGCCCGGCCCCCGGACGGAACCCCGGGCATCTGTGGCACAAGAGCCGGACCGCGCCGCGCAGAGTCCTGTCGAGATGGAGGAGGCCCGGCGCAGGGCGGTGAGTCTGCTGGCGACGTCCGGGCAGAAGATGCGCGCCCGCGCCATCGCGGAGGCCATCGGTGAGGACGTGTCGCGGCCGGCGCGGGTGGAGACCACGCGGGGCCGTCTGAAGACGCTGGTGGCCGAGGGCGCGTTGGAGGAGGAGCCGCCCGGGGTGTTCTTCATCGCTGTCTCCGGGCGCCTGGGCGACAGCGGGTCCGGGCCGGAAGGAGCCGGCCGTCCGAGGGAGGAGTGACGGAGTCTCCCGCGTCGGCCCTGTGGGCCGGTGCGGGGTGGGTCGGCACCGCCGCAGCCGTAGGAAGCAAATCGGCGGTGCCGGCACGCGAGCTGCCATGAGGTGGCTCCACGCACTGCGAGCGTAGGCGAGATGCCCGCCGGCAGGTGACCGGAGCCACGAAATCGTCGTGTTCGAACGCTTCTCGCGTTCGGCCGGGCGCGGATCGAGGCGTTTGTGTCACCTATTTCTTTCGTTTCTGGCGGTTCGGGGCCACAGCGGGGTTCCGAGGGCGGCGCCGAGCCGGGCGACGGTCGCGACGTCGGGCCAGGACCGTCCGGCCAGGAGGTCGGCGATGGCCTGCCGGTTCACCCCGGAGGTCTCGGCGAGGCCGCGCAGGCTCAGTCCGCGCCCGGACATCGCCGAGGCCAGGGTGCGGGCGATGTGCTGGACGGCGCGGGCGGCGGGGTCGGAGAGGTCGGCCTCGGTCCAGGTTTCCGGATCGCGGGCAAGCTCACGCGGCGGCCTTCGGCGTTTCATGCCTCCGACCATGCGGATGCACTCCTTTCCGTGAAGATCGGCTTCAACCCCTTCACCGGCTGCTTGACCAGCCGGTGGAGTTGGTCCGTGACGTTGAACTCGGAGGTCTCCGGCCGGATCCGCGACTACCGGCCGAGACTGCCCCACGCGCGGTGGCTTCCGGTCGCCGACCAGGTACGGGCGACGGTGGCGGCTGCCGCTCCGGCCACCTGTTACGAAGCACGGCGGCTTCTGTATGCCGTCGGCCGGCTGGCAGTCTGGGCCGACAGCGGCGGACTGCCGCGCGATCCGGGACTGTGGCTGCGGACGGAGACGATCGACGCGTTCGTGCTGTCGGGCTGCCCGGGACTGGAGGGCTCGACGGTACAGACCTGCCGGACCTGGCTTCGCCGCACCCGGGAAGCACTCGTCTGGGTGGAGCGCGGCGAGGCGCCGCCCGTGCGGATCGCTTCTCCGCGCAACCCGCAACCTCCCTATGGGAAAGGCGAGTTGGCCAGGCTGCGGGACTGGGCCGGGCATCTGCCGGGGCGGGCGCGGCTGGACGGGCTGGCGCTGATGGCGCTCGGTGCGGGCTGCGGTCTCGCACCGGGGGAACTCCGTCAGGTCCGGGGTCATCACATCGACACCGCCAGCGGGGTTCCGGTACTGGACGAGAGCCTGCTGGGCCGGCTCGTGGCCTGCCGGGCGGACTGGAGCACGGTCCTGACCGAGCTGGCCCAGGCTGCTGGAGACATCTATCTGTTCCGGCCGGGCCGCAAGACCGCGGCGGCGAAGAACCTGGTGTCCTCGTGGCCGGCCCGCCACCGGCCGCCCAACGGACTGCCGCCGCTGTCGGCCCGCCGCCTGCGTTCGACGTGGATCGTCGGGCTGCTGGCCGAGGGCATCAGCCCGGCCGTCGTCGCCGCAGCCGCGGGGATGACGTCGCCGGCCGGGCTCGCCCCCTACCACCGGTGGGTCCCGCCGCTGCCTCGGACGGAGGTTCTGCGGCTGTTGCACGGCCACCGCCGATGATGGCCCGGCGTGCGGCGGACGAGACGGCGGCCCGCGCCCTGCGGCCCCGGGTCCGCCCCGGGAAGATCACCAGGATCGAGGACTCCAAGGTCGGCCAGCTGCTGACCCTGCTCGACCGTTCCGGTGTCCCCCAGCAGCTGGAGGAACTCCTGGCGGGGCGGCCGGGACCGGCGGGGGTGCGTCCGCGCACGGTGCTGGCCGGGCTGCTGCTTTCCGCCTACTTCACCGGCCGGGCCACCGTCGCCGAAGCCTGGCGCATCCTTCACTTCCGCCTCGGCCCCAAGGCCCGCACCTGGCTGGGCATTCCCCAGGAGACTCCGCGGTCGGCGCGGGAGTGCATCGCCGCGAGCCGCCGTCTCTACCGGGGTTTCGACCGCATCACCACCGTGCTCGACCCGGCCCGCTGCGACCGGCGTTCCCGCCTGCCCCAGGACGTCGCCGACGCCTACGCGCACGCCTGGAACGTCCCCGCGGGCAGGCAGGCCGCCGAACGGCTCCAGCTGCTGGCCAACCAGCTGGTCCTCACCCCGGTCCGTCTCGCACAAGACCGCGGACACCTGCGCGGCTGGCGAGGGGACGTGGGGGTCGACGGCACCTCGATCCCCGTTCTGGCCGATCCCGCCAGCGAACGCACACAGACCGCGTCGGTGGAGATCACGGCGGGCTGGCACTACAGCGCGGGTTCGGACGAAGGCACCTTCGGCTACAGCGCCACGTTCGCCGTCGCCGCGCACCGCCGCCGGCCCGGCGAGCCTCCCGGGAAGCCGACCGCCTACCCGCAGATGTGCGTCGGCATGATCCTGGACACCCCCACCGTCCGCACCGGCCGCAACGCCGTCCTCGCCCTGGAGGACCTCGCCCGGCTCGGCCTGCCCACGGGAACCTGCGCGGCCGACCGTGCCTACACAGGCTGTTCCCCGGAGAACTTCCAGATCCCGGTACGCCGCCTCGGCTACCGCCTCGCCCTCGACTACAAGGTCGAAGACCGCGGCCGGCAGGGAAGCTGGCAGGGAGCCCTGCTCGTCGACGGCTCCCTCGCCTGCCCACACATGCCCAGCGCACTCGTCCACGCCACCTGCGGCCTGGACGACAAGGCCGTACGCGAGATCCGGGACAACCAGCAGCTCACCGACCGTATCGCTGCACGCGAACCGCTCTACCTCAAAACCAAACAGGGACCTGACACCCGAGGTGCCATCCGGCTCCAGTGTCCTGCCGCCGGACCGTCGCCGTCGGTGAACTGCGCCCGCCGTGACCGGCTCCGCCCCCGCACACCCCGCGTCCCGGGTCCGCCCACCGCGGTCATCGACTTCAGCGACCGCCGCAAGCTCGCCGCGCACCCCGCGGCCCGGCCCACCGTCCAACTTCCGCCGGACGAACGGCTCGACCCGCCACCCGCAGACGAACTCCCCCCGGTCTGCCGCAAGTCGGACATCACGATCCCCGCCGACGCATCCGGTGACCTCAAGACCGCGAAGTTCCGGCAGGACAGTCACTATCTGTCCGACGACTGGACCGCCACCTACAAACCCATCCGGTCCCACAACGAAGGCATACACGGACGCCTCAAGGGCAGCGAGCTCGACATCGGCAACCCCCGACACCGCCAGGCACGAGGACAGGTCGCCCAGAGCCTCCTGGTCGCCCTCATGGTCACCGCCGGCAACCTCGACATCCTCGAAACCTGGCTCTACCAGCGCACCGGAACCCAACTCACCGACACCGGCCTCGACTACACCGACCCCACCCCCCAACAACCCGCACCACCGGACGACACCCGGCCCACAGGCATCGGACGACCACCCCCACCGCCTGAGTGAAGAACCACCCGAAGAACAAACTCCACACCCGACCCCCACCAGCCCCGGACCCCCGGGGCCGACAGCCATGCCCTCAACCGCCCGCAGCAGCACACCCACACGGCCTTCACCAAGACCCGCTGCCATCCACGACCCCGAACAGGCTCGAACACACCCCAGAAACGACGAAAGCCTCGGCCGATCCGAAGATCAGCCGAGGACTCGTCAATTGCCCCTGGGATATCCCAAGAACAGTTG
>NZ_JBEXLS010000065.1:0-1503 GCF_040610055.1 Streptomyces sp. NPDC004539
CGATCCATACCTTTCTTCGTGGGTTGATCCGGGTCATTCGTAGGATCGGGACACCCAGGAGTGCCGGGTGTGGCTGTCACCCGAGAGCCGATGATGTGGCTTCCACTGATTGGCCGCCCGGCGCTCCGCGACGGCTCGGCCGCTGATTGGGATGCGCGAACTGGATCGCTCGTATGGATACGTCGGCGAGGCCGTCTGCTGGGAGGTATGTACACGCACGACGAAGGAGGACCTCGTGCCCGAACTGTGGGCCGGAACAGATGCCGGTAAGGCCGAGCACCACTGCACGGTGATCGACGCCGACGGGGTGACGATGCTGTCGCGGCGCGTGCCGAACAGTGAGTCCGAACTTCTGGAACTGTTGGGTGACGTCCTGGAACTGGCCGACAGTGCCCCGGTCACCTGGGCGGTGGACCTCAACTCCGGCGGGGCCGCGCTGTGGATCGCGCTCCTGGTCGGCCACGGCCAGAAGCTGCTCTACATCCCTGGCCGTACTGTGCATCACGCCTCGGCCGCGTATCGCGGCAGCGGGAAAACGGACGCGAAGGACGCGTTCATCATCGCGGACACCGCCCGTATGCGCCACGACCTGCAACCCTTGCAGGAGACTAGCGAGATCGCCATTGACCTGCGAATCCTGACCGCTCGCCGCACGGACCTGTCGGCCGATCGCACCCGTGCGATCAACCGGCTCCGTGAGCAGATGCTGGAGTACTTCCCCGCCCTGGAGCGAGCCTTCGACTACAGCACTTCGAAGAGCGCGTTGGTCCTGCTGACCGGTTACCAGACCCCGGCCGCCCTGCGACGCGCCGGCCGGTCCCGGCTGGCCACCTGGCTGAACAACCACGGCGTCCGCACCGACCACGCCAGGAATGCCGCAGACACCGCGGTGACCGCCGCCGACACTCAACACGCGGCCGTCCGTGGGGAGAGGACCGCCGCGAAGATGGTCCACGCTCTGGCGCGGGATGTCATGGCCCTCGACCGGGAGATCGAGGAACTGGAAGCCCTGATCGTGGGCTGTTTCCGGAAGCATCCCGACGCCGCCGTGATCACCAGCATGCCCGGCATCGGATACCTGCTCGGCGCGGAGTTCATCGCCACGACCGGCGGCGACATGTCCGCCTTCGGCAGTCCAGACCGGCTCGCCGGCGTCGCCGGGCTGGCACCGGTCCCCCGAGACTCAGGCAAGATCAGCGGCAACCTTCGCAGACCCCGCCGCTACAACCGACGGCTCCTGCGAATGTTCTACCTCTCCGCCCAGGTGGCCGCCGTGTGCTGTCCTGAGTCCAAGCGGTACTACCAGCGAAAACGCGCTGAGGGGAAGTCCCACAAGCAAGCCGTCCTCGCGCTTGCCCGGCGCCGTCTCAACGTCCTATGGGCCCTCATACGAGACCACAGGTACTTCGAGACCGCCGCTGCCCGCGCCGGTGCCGCAGCGACATGACGCCTTCACCGCATGTCACCACAGCCACTTGACAACCTGATTGGGAATCAGTGGCC
>NZ_JBEXLS010000066.1:0-1465 GCF_040610055.1 Streptomyces sp. NPDC004539
CACGGCAGCTGTAGTTCTTGATCACGGTTGGTCGTGACGGTGGTGTCGTTGCTGGTGGCAGGCGGTTGCGACGGCTTGGTGACGGCGTCGCCAGGCGGTCCAGTGCAGGACGTGCTCGCGGTCGCGGACGGGTGGCGGCAGCACGAGGGCTCGCAGGAGCCGGATGAGTTCGGGGCAGCTCAGCGGGACGAGCGCGGGCTCGTCCTCGGCGGCGTCGTGGACGGCGGTGGCCGTGAGGGCAAGGACGGCGGCGGCGATCAGGGAGAACAGTGACCAGCGCATCCAGGAGTTCCAACAGGTCACCTGACCCTGGTCGAGTCCGGTGAAGCCCTTGGCAAGCTGGAAGGTCTCCTCGATCCGCCACCTGCGACAGATCACTTCCACGAGAGTGCCGAGCGAGACGTCGCCCGGTGACCAGCCGCGGAAGTAGGACACCTCGCCGGTGTAGCGGTGCCGCCGCGCCACCAGCACACTCGTCCCGGCCTCCTTCTCGTTCCGGTTCTCGTCGGGAGCGTCGTCGGGGCGGACATCGAGCCAGGCCCAGTCGTACTCGCGGGTCCCCTTCGTGCCGTGGCCGGTCTGTCGGCGCATCCACTGCCCGGGCCGCACCTTGTTGATCAGCTTGCGGGCCTCCCACCGGCGGCCGGACCCGTCGGTCACCTGATGCGTAGCGGAGATTCCGACCGTGTAGCCGAGTCCCAACGCCCTTATCCCACGACGCAGTTCGCGTCCGCAGTACACCTCGTCACCCGCGAACCAGCGCGCCTCGGCCCCGGCCGCGAGCGCATCGGCGACCATGGCCAACGCCTGCTGCGGCTTCGTCGCGAAGACGATCTCCTCCGGCACCCCGGTCACCCCGCGGCGCTCCTCGTCGGCAGCCCAGTCCGCCGGGAGATACAGGGCCCGATCGATGATCACCTTCGTCGTCGCAGTGACCACCGCCAGATGTACCGCCACCTGGCACAGTCCCACGCCGCCGAGCGCACCGGAGTACTGCCGGCCGGCTCCCACGCAGTCCGTGGACGACTTCGCATCTCCCGTCTCGTCCACGACCAACACCACGTCCTGCCCGCCGAGTTCACCGATCACCAGGCGGGTGATCTCCTTCCGGGCCTCCTCGTGGTCGAACCGGGCGCGGGACAGCAGGTGCTGCAGCCGGTGCGGGCCCGGGTGTCCCAGCGCCTGCGCGAGCGTCCAGCAGTTCCGCGTGTCCACTTCCAGCAACAGTCCAGCGATCAACTCCGCCGCTGTCCTGCGCGCCTCACGTCGCGCGAAGCAGCCCGAGACCACTGTCATCGCCCTCCCGAACGTCTGGCCCCACGCCCGCTCGGCTATCGTGGCCTCTACGGCCACCGTGTCTTGATACGTCGTCACAAACGTTCATGATCGCGGTGGCCGTACCTGTGCCCGCACACACCCCGGCAAGCCGCTGAACAGCGAAGACGACGGAACTACAGCTGCCGTG
>NZ_JBEXLS010000068.1:0-1154 GCF_040610055.1 Streptomyces sp. NPDC004539
TACTGAGTTTGAACTCGGGTTGTCGTAGCTGCTGACAGAGCTTGATCCTCGCGGTACGCCGTCTGTTATGAGGTATGCGCAGGGCGGTGGTCTGTCGGATGAGCGCCGGCAGTTCCGTGAGGGGATCAGGTTGAGGGCGGCCGAGCGGTTCGCTGTGGGTGAGCCGAGTTCGGTGATCGCGAAGGAGTTACGCGTCAGCGTCCGGTCGGTGCAGCGGTGGCGCAGGTCCTGGGACAAGGGCGGCCCGCGGGCGCTCCGGTCGGCGGGTTCGGCCTCGCCACCGCGGCTGAGTGAGGTCCAGTTCGCGCAGCTGGAGGCGGAGTTGGCCAAGGGGCCGGTCGCGCACGGCTGGCCGGATCAGCGGTGGACGCTGTCGAGGGTCAAGACGGTGATCGGCCGTCGGTTCCACAAGAGCTACACCCTGCAAGGGGTGCGCAAGCTGCTGATCCGGCACGGCTTCTCCTGCCAGATCCCAGCAAGGAGAGCGATCGAACGGGATGAGGAGGCGATCTGTGGCTGGGTGAAGGAGACCTGGCCGCAGGTGGAAGCACCGCGGCGGCGCTCGGGGCATGGATCGTCTTCGAGGACGAGTCCGGCTTCTCGATGACGCCGCCGACCGCCCGCACCTGGGCCCGGCGTGGCCACACCCCCGTCATCCGGGTGCGCGGCCGCTCGCGGCGCCGTATCTCCATCGCCGCCCTGACCTGCTACAAGCCCGGTGAACGCTCCCGGCTGATCTACCGGCCGCGCCGTGACGACGGCCGGCGCGACGGACGCAAGAGCTTCGCCTGGACCGACTACCGCGACCTGCTCATCACCGCTCATACCCAGCTCGGCGGGCCGATCGTGCTGGTCTGGGACAACCTCAACGTCCATCTCGCCCACGGTATGCGGCAGTTCATCGCCCGGCAGGACTGGCTGACCGTCTACCAGCTGCCCGCCTACGCCCCCGACCTCAACCCCGTCGAGGGCATCTGGTCCCTGCTGCGGCGCGGCTGGCTCTCCAACACCGCCTTCACCACCCCCGAACACCTCATACAGACCATCCGCCACGGCATGCGAAAGATCCAGTACCGCCCCCACCTCATCGACGGATGCCTCGCCGGAACCGGACTATCCCTCACCCCAACGACATCATGAGTTCAAGCTCAGTA